>NZ_BJZU01000018.1 GCF_007992195.1 Methylobacterium oxalidis
CGGCCCGCCTCCGCCGCCTCCGCCGCGAGGCCGCGCAGACGGCGGGCCGCAGCCTCGAGGGGCAGCGTCGCCTGCGCCGGCCCGGCGAGCGCGGCGAGAAGCGCGGCGCGGTCCGACTCCAGCGCCGCCGCGCGCGCCCGCGCCTCAGCCAGGTCGCGCTCGGCGAGCCGGCGCATCTCGCCCTGCACGGCCATCAGCCGCTCGGCCCGCCGGAGGCGGTCTCCCGTGAGCATGACCGTCAGCCTTTCCGCAGCCACTGCGCGTAGGCCGCGAGGTACTCGGTCATGAAGGCGCCCGCGACGCTGTAGAGGAGGAGCAGACCGCCGAACATCACGAACGGCGTCGCCACGAAGTAGACGGGGATCGTCGGCGTCAGCTTGTTCACGAAGCCCGCCGCGAGGTTCACGAGGACCGCGTAGATCACGAACGGTGCCGTGATCCTGAGGCCCAGCATGAAGGCGTCGCCGACCTGATCGACGATCCGCACCAGCAGGATCTGTGTTCCGATCCCCTCTCCCGGCGGGATGCGGCCGTAGGAGTCGACGAGGCCGCGGAACAGTTCCCAGTGCAGGTCCGCCGCGAAGAGCAGGGCGGTGGCGGTGAGCAGGATGAGGGACTCGACCGCGGGCACCGGGTCGGTGCCCTCCACGGGCGCGCCCGGCATGCTGCCGAAGCCGACCATCACGGAGACCGCGTTCATCACGGTCTCCAGGACGATCACGAAGATGCGCCCGAGGAATCCGATCAGCAGCCCGGTCAGGGTCTCGGTGCCGATCCAGAGGAGAGTCTGCGCCGGCGCCTGCCCGCCGAGCCGCTCCCGGAACAGGGGCAGGATCAGCGGCGCGACCGCGAGCGAGACGGCGAGCGCGATGAGGAGGCGCACCTGCTGGGGCACGCGGGGGCTGGAGAAGCCCGGTACCACGAGCAGGCAGCCGCCGACCCGGCAGAAGATCAGGAACACCCCGAGGAAGGTCTCGGGCGCGAGGGGGGTCACGAGACCGTGCCGAGAGACTTGATCTCGACGCCGCGCGCGATCTCCAGGTGCGAGAGCACCGGCAGCGTCGGGAACAGGCGCTCGATGATCATGCGCACGTAGGGGCGCGCGTCCGGCGCCGTCACGAGCGCGAAGCCGTGCGCCTCCTTCATCCGTGTCCGGATGGCGGCGGCGGCCTCGGTGCCGAACTGCTCGACGAGGCGCGGGTCGATGTCGAACTCGACCACCTCGCCCTTGGCGTCGCGCTTCAGGCTCTGATGGAAGGACAGGTCCCAGTTCGCTCCGAGGCGGAGCACGTTCAGAACGCCGTTCTCGGCGAGGTCGCCGCAGATCTGCTGGGCGATCCGCATCCGCACGTGCTCGGCGATCTGCTCGGCGCGACGCACATGCGGGCTGATCTCGGCCACGGCCTCCAGGATCAGGTGCAGGTTGCGGATCGAGACGCGCTCGGAGAGCAGAAGCTTCAGGACCGCCTGCAGGCCCGAATGCGAGATCTGCGACGGGCAGATCTCGTCGAGAAGCCGCTTGTACTCGGGGTCGAGCCGGTCGAGCAGGCCGCGCATGTCCTTGTAGGAGAGGAACTGGGGCAGGTTGTTGCGGATCACCTCGGAGAGGTGGGTCAGCAGCACCGAGGCGCCGTCGATCGCCTCGAAGCCGGAGCGCCGCACCTCGCCCGCGTAGGAGTCCATCACCCACAGCGCCCGCATGCCGAAGGCGGGCTCGCGCACCTCGTCGCTCGGAACGTCGGGGCGGGGCCCGTCGCCGATCACCACCAGCATCTCGCCCGGCCGCAACTCCTGCGTCGCCGCCACCGTGCCGTGGATCAGGATCTGGTAGGCCTTGGGCGGGATCGCGAGACTGTCGGTGAGCTTGATGTCGGGGACGACGAAACCGTACTGCCGGGCGAACTTTCGGCGCATCTTGGCGACGCGGTGGGAGAGCTCGGCGTGGCTCGCCTGGAGCTGGGCGGCGACCTGGCGGCCGAGCAGGAGCTCGATCTCCGGCGTGCGCAGCGATTCCTTGACCGATTCCCGCGCGGCGGCGGCCTTCTGCTCGTCCTCGGCCGCCGCCCTGGCGGCGGCCAGCGCCTGCCTGGCGGCGAGCCGCTTCGGGATGACGGTGGCGACGAAGCCGAGGAGGCCGCTCAGGGCCACGAAGGGCAGGAAGGGCAGGCCGGGCACGAGGGCGAAGAGGCCCATCAGCGCGGCGGCCACCATCAGCGCCCGGGGGTAGGCGCCGAGCTGGCCGAGAACCGCCTCCTCCGCCGTGCCGCGGGTGCCGCCCTTCGAGACGAGGAGGCCGGCGGCGAGCGAGACGATGAGCGCCGGGATCTGCGAGACGAGCCCGTCGCCGACCGAGAGCTTGGTGAAGATGTCGGCGGCCTGGGCGAGCGGCATCCCGTGGCGGGTGGTGCCGATGATGATGCCGCCGAAGACGTTGACCGCGATGACGATGAGCGAGGCCACCGCCTCGCCGCGCACGAACTTCGAGGCGCCGTCCATCGAGCCGAAGAAGGCCGATTCCTCCTCCAACTCCCGACGGCGGCGCTGCGCCTCCTTGTCGTCGATGAGGCCGGCATTGAGGTCGGCGTCGATCGCCATCTGCTTGCCGGGAATGGCGTCGAGCGTGAAGCGGGCGCCAACCTCCGCGATGCGGGTCGCGCCCTTGGTGATGACGAGGAAGTTGACCGTGATCAGGATCACGAAGACCACGATTCCGATCACGAAGTCGCCGCTCATCACGAACTGCGAGAAGCCCTGGATGACGTGGCCGGCGGCGTCCACGCCCTTCTGGCCGTTGGCCAGGATCAGCCGCGTCGTGGCGATGCCGAGGGCGAGCCGCAGCAGCGTCGCGATCAGCAGGACCGTCGGGAAGGCGGAGAATTCGAGCGGCTTCTGGATCCAGAGCGCCACCATCAGGATCAGCACCGACAGCGCGATCGAGAAGGCGAGCCCGACGTCGATCAGGATCGCGGGGACCGGCAGGAACAGCACCGCGAGGATGCAGACGATGCCCGCCGCGAACCCGAAATCCCGCCGCGACCGCTGCTCCGCGGCGGGCACGCCGCCCGCCGCACCGCTCACCGCCATGACGCCCCCACCCTCCGCTCCAGGCCCGAGCGGTTGTGGCGGGCCAAGCTTGCGCGAGGATGGCCCTCAGAAGCCGGTGGCGATGCGGCCGTAGGTGGTCTCGGCGAAGGCGTAGATCTGCGCGCCGACGAAGGAGCCGGTGGCCGCCAGGACCAGCAGGATCACGAGGATCTTGGGCACGAAGGTGAGCGTCACCTCCTGCACCTGCGTGAGCGCCTGGACGAGCGCCACCACGATGCCGACGAGCATCGCCGCGCCGACCGAAGGGCCGGCCGCCACGATCACCGTCCAGATGGCGGAGCGCACGAGTTCGAGGGCATCGACCTCGTTCATGGCAGGTCCTCCCTGTCCTCGCGAGCCTCAGGACACCACGATGCCGGAGGCGAGGAGCATCTCGCGCCCGTCCGTGAGGCGGGCGAGCGCGCCGTCGCTCGTGATGCGCACGGACTGCACCGTGCCCGAGACCGCGCCGTCCGCCGAGGTGACGGTGCGCCCGATGATCGCCTCGGCCTGGTCCAGGAAGCTGGCGGACAGGAGCGAGTCGAGCTTCTGGTTGGTCTTCGTCGCCTGCTCGACCTGGGACAGGGAGGCGAGCTGGCCGACATACTCCGTCGAATCCATCGGCTTCGTCGGGTCCTGGTTCTTCAGCTGCGTCATAAACAGCGTCAGGAACGCGTCGGCGTTGAGCTTCGAGGCGACCGTGCCGGCGGCCTTGGCGGTCGCCGCGGCGGTCGAGTTGGTGGCGGAAACGTCCATGGCTCAGACCTCCTTGCGGGCGCCCACGGGGCGCTTCGGCCGGGGCTCGGGCAGAACCGCCGGCGGGATCGGGGCGGAGGGCGAGGCTGCGGCACCCTCGCTCGACGCCATCAGCGCGGCCTCGACCGGGTAGAGCGCGCGGATGAGCTTCAGCACCTCGAACAGGCGTCCGGCCTCGACATGCCCCCGCGCCGCCCGCAGCCGCTCGTGGACCCGGGCGTCACGGGTCGCTTCGAGGATGCCGTCCTGCAGGCTCGCGTAGAGGGCGCGGGCGGGCTCGGCCCGGGCGGGATCGATCAGCATGGTCTGCGCCGCGAAGTAGAGCTGGCGCAGCGGCGTCGTGGCCTCCTCCGCCTGGAGCACGTGGCCCTCGAGCAGGAAGGTCGCCTCGTTCAGGAGCTCGATCGACACCTTGCGATCGACCCGAAGCACGGCGCCGTTGATGTAGACGCGCTCGCCCGGCCTCAGGGAGAGGTGCATGGTCCGGCTCACCGCAGGCCCTCCCGGATCGAGGTGTTCACCTCGATCAGCGCGGCGAGGCTGCGCTCGGGCGCGCTCAGCACCTCGCCCACCTCGCGCATGGTCCACAGGCCGATCGAGACGAGATCGTCGCGCAGGCCCTCGGGCAGGGCGTTGTCCGGGCTGAGCAGGTCGGCGATCAGCACGTTCCAGAGATCCTGGACGAGGCCGACCGCCGCCGTGCGCTCCGCGCCCCGGAGGCCCCGCGCCTCGACGTCCCGCAGGAGGCCGAGGGCGCGGTCGAACGCCTCGCGCTCGCGCTCGCGGCCGGTCTCGGGCGCGTCCTCGAGGATCTCGGAATAGGAGAAACGGTACATGGAGCCGGTGCCTCGTGTGCTCTCGTGCCGCCGCGCCCGGAGGGCGGCGGGCCGCCTCCGGCGCGACGCGGTGTCGAAAAGTCAGGCGATGAACGCGACGAGGCTCAGCTGCCGGAGCTGGGCGGTCAGCGCGTAGGACATCTGAAGCTGGGTGGTGACGGCGTCGACGCGGGTCTTCGCCTCCGCCGGGTCGACCGCCTCGAGCCGGCCGATCTCGGTCGATAGCAGCGAAGCCTGTGCCTCCAGGCGGCTGTTCGCGTCCGTGATCCGCGACTGGGCGCGTCCGAGATCGGCCTGCATCGCGACGAGCCCGCCGCTCGCCTCGCCGAGCAGGGTCTGCACCCGCCCGGTGGCGACGAGCCGGGTCTCCAGGGGCATGGCGCCGAGGTTGAGGTCGGAGGCGATCACGTAGGCCATGGCGAGCTTGCGGATCGCCGGCGCGTTGGCGTTGACGGAGGTCTCGATGGTCTCACTGAGCGAGATCCGGCTGTCGAGGTTGCGGCTCGCGGCCTGCGACCACTGGCTCGTCCACGAGGCTTCCGAGAAGAGAGGCTCGATCCGCGTCGCGAGGAAATCCTTCATCTGGTCCGCCGACACGCCGGCCGCGCCCGGGCTGTCCTTGGCGAAGCCGAAATAGGCCGTGAAAGCCGCGTCCACGGCGGCGCGCGCCGGGGAGGCCGGGCTTCCCGCGTAGGCCGTGAGCGGGGCCACGCCCGTGCGGGTGCCGCCGAAGACGTACTGGCCCGAGGCGGAGGCGTTGAGGGCGGCGGCGAGCGCCGCGAGCTGGCTTCCGGCCGTGGCGGCGACGGTCCCGGCGCGCTGCTGGTCGGTCAGGCCGATCATGTCCTTCTGCAGCGCGTCGGCCGCCGCCTGGACCTGTTTGAGGGCGGCCTGGCTCGTGGAGAGCCGCAGGGAGGCGGCGTCGTTGCCCGTGCGCAGGGCTTCGAGCTCGGCCCTGCGCTGGCGCAGGCCGAGGCTCTCGCCGACCCGCGCGCCGAGTTCCAGGCCGACATCGGCGAAGCGTCCGTCCGCGATCTCCCTGTTCGCCCTGGCGAGCTCGGCCTGCAGGCGCGGGACGCTCGCGCGGGACGCGTTCGAGAGGCTGAGGCTCGAGATGAAGCTCGTGGTCATCATGGCCGCTATCGCACCGCGTCGAGGAGGGTTCGCAGAAGGTCGTCCACCAGGGTCAGGAGCTTGGCGGAGGCCGTGTAGGAACGCTCGAGCTGCAGGGTCTGGGCGGTCTCGTCGTCCCCGTTGACGCCGACGGCGTTCGACAGGGCGTCGCCGGCGCGGCCCAGCAGGGTCGCCTGGTACTCGGCTGCCGCCGCCGCGTCCTTGCGCTTGGCCTCGAGCCAGCCGGCGGAGGCCGCGGCGAAGCCGAGGAGGGAGGCGCTGCCCTTGAGATCCGCGCCGGGATCGAAGCCGCGCTCGGCGGCGAGCGCCGCCGCGAGGCCGCGCAGGCGACCGGAATAGGCGGCGTCCGTCGCGGGGTTGTCGCGGTAGGCGGCGCCGTTCATGCCGCCGTCGCGCAGGAGCGCGAGGTCGCCGCCCCGCTGCGGATCGACCGCCGGGTTGATCCGGATGCGGGCGGCGGAGCCCGCCGTGGAGGCCGCCCCCGCGCCGAGGGTGAACAGGCCCGGCCGGTCGCCGGCCGAGGGGGTCACCTTGTCGGTCTCGGCGAAGACCTCGACGAGCGCGCCCGCGATGGCGTCGAGCTGCGCCTCGTAGGCGGGGGCGAGGTCGTCGCGCAGGGCCGCGAGTCCGGCCAGGCGCCCCGAGGCGAGGGGCATCGGCGAGGCTGACCCGGTGACCGGCACACCGTCGACCGTGACCGCCGCACCGACCGTGCCGGGAGCGAAGGCCGCCGTCGCGGCGAGGGTGACGCTGCGCGCGGTGCGCTCGAACAGGGGAACGCCGCCGTCAGTGTAGAGCGCGAGGTCGCCGCCCTCGCGCTCGACCGTGGTCAGGCCGACCTCCTCGGACAGGGCCGCGATGATCCGGTCCCGGTCGTCGAGGCTGTCGGAGATGTCGCTGCCCTCGGCCGTGCCCCGGATCACGGCCCGGTTGGCGGCGTCGTACTGGACCAGCAGATCGTTGATCCGCGCCACCGAGGCGGACATCGCCTTGTCGGCCTCGAGGCGCACGCCGTGCACGGACTCGGCGGCGGTGTTGAGGCTGCCCGCGAGGTCCCGCGCGGCGTCGACCGCCGTGCGCAGGATGGCGGTCTTGTCCGGCTGGTTGGCGGCCGCCTGGAGCGCGGCGTTGAGCGCGCCGAGCCGGGCCGCGGGCGAGGTCGCGTCGGCCGTGTCGCCCACCGTCCGGGACAGGGTCGTGAGGCCGCCGAGCAGGGCATTGCGCTCGGCCGAGGCCGAGGTCGCGTCCAGCTTGCGCGCGAACAGGGCCGCGTCGCTCGCCCGCGCGATCACCACGCGGACGGCACCGCCGCCCGTCACCAGCGTCGCGATCTTGCGCGCGTAGGACGCGTCGTTGGCCCCCGCGATGTTGCGGGAGGCGACCGCGATCTGGCTCGAGGTGGCGACGAGCGAGGTGCGGGCGGTGTTGAGGGCGAGCGAGAGGCCCATCGGTCCGGTTCCCCTGAGGCGGCCTGCCGTCAGCGCTTGAGGTTCATCAGGGTCTCGAGGAGCTCGTTGCCGGTCATGAACACCTTGGAATTGGCGGTGTAGACCGTCTGCGACTCGATCATCGCGGTCAGCTCGGTGCTGACGTCGACGTTCGACTGCTCGAGGGCGCCGGCCTTGATCGTGCCGCGGCCGTTGAGGCCCGCGAAGCCGATCAGCAGGTCGCCGGATTTCGGGCTCATCGTGTAGACGTTGCCGGCCCGAGGCTCGAGGTTGTCGGGACTCGGCACGTCGGCGAGCGGCACCTTGTAGGCGGCCGCACGCGTGCCGTCCGCGTAGATGGCGTAGACGGTGCCGTCGGTGCCGAACTCGGCGCCCGTCACGGAGGTCGGCGCCGAGCCGTTCGCCGCGCCGTTGAGGGCGTAGGCGCCCGCGAGCTGCGTCACGTTGCTCATGTCGATCTTGACCGGCTGGCCGTTCGGCACCGTGACCGTGATGCTCGTCGTGGCGGGCGGCTTGCCGCTCGCGCCGAAGGTGATGCTGCTCGTCGTCAGCGGCGGGCTCGGCAGGGCGTAGGCGGGCTTGGCCGAGGCGTCGTAGACGCTCACCGACCACGTGTCCGAGGCCGTCTTGGCGAGGTAGATGTCGAGGGTCACCGACTGGCCGAGATTGTTGAAGGTGACGAGCGAGGTCTTCTTGGAATAGGCGGCGCCGGCCGGCACCGGCGCCGGGGTCGCGGGCAGCACGGACTCGTCGTAGGGCAGGTTGCCGGCGATCGAGCCGATGGTGGAGGGCCGCGCCTGCGTGCCGATCTGCGAGACGTTGATCGGCACCATGTCCTGCACGCTGTTGAGCGCGGGGCTCGGCTCGCCGTTGGCGAGGCTGTAGCCCATCAGGGTGAAGCCGCCCGCGTTCACGAGGTTGCCGGTCGGCCCGTCCACCACGAAGTTGCCCGAGCGCGTGAGGTAGGAGCCCTTGTTGGTGTCCTGCACCACGAAGAAGCCGTTGCCCTGGATGGCGATGTCGGTCTTCGAGTTGGTGAAGGCGATCGGCCCCTGCTCGCCGACCGAGCGGCGGATCGCGGTCTCGACCGCGCCCGAGTTGTAGTTGCCGTAATCGGCCGATTCGAGGAGCAGCGAGGAGAACTCCGTCGAGGTGCGCTTGTAGCCCGTCGTGCCGGAATTCTGGATGTTCTCGGCCACCGTCGAGATGCGGTTCGACTGGGCGTTCATGCCGGAGACGCCGGTGCGGAGCACGCCGATGAGACTCATGCGGACACCTCGATGGGACCTGTCGTGGGGCGCATTAAGCGCGGGATGGCTTGCGCGGGGCTGAGGGGCACGGGGTGGCCTCAGCCGCGCAGGGATTGGGCGAGTTCGAGGAAGGCGTCCCGGCTCGGGGGCTGGCCCGGCTCCTGGCGCATGGCCTCGTAGATGCGGGGCACGAGGGCGACCGCCTGGTCGAGCTCGGCGTCGGTGCCGGGGCGGTAGCCGCCCATCAGGCGCAGGTCCCGGGTCTCCTCGAACCGGGCCATCATCGCCTTGAGCTTGCGCACGAGGTCGCGCTGCTCGCCGGTCCAGACCTCGCCCGAGAGCCGCGAGATCGAGCCGAGCAGGTCGATCGCCGGGTAGCGCCCCTGCTCGGCGATGGCGCGGTCGAGAACGACGTGGCCGTCGAGCGTGCCGCGGATGCTGTCGGCCACGGGGTCGTTGTGGTCATCCCCGTCGACGAGGACGGAGAACACGCCCGTGATGCTGCCCGAGCCCTCGGAGCCCGGCCCGGCCCGTTCGAGGAGGCGCGGCAGGTCCGAGAACACGCTCGGCGGATAGCCGCGGGCCACCGGCGGCTCGCCCGCGGCGAGCGCCACGTCGCGGGCGGCGTGGGCGTAGCGGGTTACCGAGTCGACGATGAGCAGGACCGACTCGCCCGCGTCCCGGAAGCTCTCGGCGACCGCGAGTGCCACCTTCGGGGCCTGGCGGCGCATCATCGGGCTCTCGTCGCCCGTCGAGACGACGATGACGGAGCGGGCGCGGGCCGCCGCGATCGGGCCTTCGAGGAACTCGCGCACCTCGCGCCCGCGCTCGCCCACGAGAGCGACGACGACGCTGTCGAACCCTTCGGCGCCGGCCAGCATGGCGAGCAGGGTCGACTTGCCGACGCCCGAGCCCGCGAAGATGCCGATGCGCTGGCCCGCGCAGAGCGGGGTGAACAGATCGAGCGCCCGCACGCCCGTGCCGAGGGGGCGGCGCACGCGGGCGCGGGCGAAGGCGGCGGGCGGGTCGGCGTCGAGGGGAGCCGCGCGCTCTCCCGGCCGCAGCGGGCCGGCCTCGTCGATCGGGCGGCCGAGGGCGTCGATGACCCGGCCCTTCCAGCTCGCATCGGGCCTGAGGTCGGCCGGGCCGAGCCGGAAGGCGGGCGTGCCGATGCCGGCCTCGATGCGGTTCTCGAACACCTTGAGGGTCGCGCCCGCTTCGTCGACGCGCACGATCTCGCCGACCTGCATCCGTCCCTGCGCCGTGAAGCCCATGCGGTCGCCGAGGCGCACGAACGGGGCGACGCCGCCGATCCGGCAGGCGCTCGCCGTGACCTCGCGGATCGGCCCGCCGACCCGCACGAGGGCGCCCTCGCTGAGCGCGCCGGCCAGCGCCAGTTCCAGGCGCTCGATCGCGTCTGCCGCCATCGCGTCAGCCCTGCGGTCCGAGGGTCTTGATGGCGCCCGAGAGCGAGGTCTCGGCCTCGGCCGTCATGCTCGCCGCGCTCTCGAAGGCGCGCTGGATGGTGATGAGCTTCGTCATCTCCAGGATCGGGTTGACGTTCGCACCCTCGACGTAGCCCTGCACCACGCCGATCGCGGTGAAATCCTGGACCGGTCGCCCGGGCAGGCTGGAGGCGACGCTGCTCGAGCCCGCCCGCGTCAGGGCCGCCTTCGGGTCAAGGGTGAAGAGGCCGAGCGCCCCGACCTGGTTGGTGCCCTGGTGAATGCTGCCGTCGCGGCCGATCGTCGGCGGCCCGGCCTGCGGATCGAGGAGGAGCGGCGCGCCGCCGGGGTCGAGCACGGGCTGGCCCGATAGGTTCCGGAGCTGGCCCGTCGCGTCCATCGTGATGCGGCCGTCTCGGGTGTAGAGCGGTCCGGCCGGACCGCCGACGCTCAGCCACGCGTCGCCCTGCACGGCGACGTCGAGGGGCGAATCCGTTTTCGTGGTGGGGCCGGCGGCGCGCGAGATGTAGGTGTCGCCCGAACCCACGAAGGCGACGGTCCCCCGGCTCGCCTGGGCGAGCAGGGCGGAGAACTTCGTCTCCTCCGCGCGGTAGCCCGCGCTCGCCATGTTGGCGACGTTGTTGGCGGTGGTCGTGAGCCGCTTCTCCAGCGCGAGCTGGCTGGAGAGGGCGACGTAGAGTCCGTTCTGCACGCCGTCAGCTCCCGGAGACGCCGAACAGGGCGAGCACGGGCGCCTGGGTCGCGTTGTTCTGCGCGTCCCAGATCGCGGCGAAGCGCTTGACGAAGGCCTCGAGCTTGGCCGGATCCCGGAAGCTCGCGACGTCGATCTTCGCCTCGATCAAACTCGCGCGGCGGGCGAGCGCCTCGCTGGTCGCGGCCCCGCTCGTCGCCGGCAGTCCCAGCACGGTATTGGCGACCTGGCTGAGCGCCGGGTCGCCGAGGATCTCGTAGGCGCTGGTCAGGTCCGGTGCCTTGCGGGCGAAATAGAGGGCGAGGCGCACGCCCGTGTCCTCCTCGCCCGCCTGCGTCTCGATGGTCTGGCGCAGGTAGGCGTCGGTGACGTTCTGCACCTGCGCGTCGGGGGCGAGAGCCGTGCCGAAGCCGATGTCGATCGCCGTCCGGCCCGGATCCGAGAGGGCGAGGTTGCGGACCGCGAGGCTGCGGTTCGCCCCGCCGGCGGCGTAGGCCGGTCCGCCGAAGGGGGGCGCGTAGGCCGTCGTCTCGAGGAAGAGCCGGTTGCCGAGGCCGAGGCCGATCGAGACCTTGCCGGCAAGGTTCGTCTCGCCCGAGGCGGCGATCTGACGATCGATCGCGTCGGCGAGCTCGGTGGAGGTCACGCGGGCGAGGTCGGCGACGGAGGCCGCCAGGGTGTCGCGGTTGAGGAGGATGGTGGCCGACCTCGTCGTCGCCGCGTCGACCTGCGAGGACAGCGCGAAGCGCGCCTCCTGCGAGCCCGAGAAGTCGAAGGTCTCACCGTCCGGCGGGTTGCCGGAGAGGCGCGCGGGCACGGGCGCCGCGGCGCCCGTCTCCGAGATCGTCCCGTCCGTGCCCCGGGCGCTCGCGCTGCCCGACGCGAAGTCGAAGGCCCGGGCGAAGGCGACGTAGCGGTCGTCGGCGAGGCGGTTGGCGAAGCTCGTCCCGGAGGAGACGCCCTCGGTCAGGACCTTCCGCATGAAGGCCTTGGCGTAGATCATGTCCTCCAGGCCGAAGGCGCGCATGGCGTAGCCGTAGAGGCGCTTGTCGGCGAGGAAGTCGTCGACCGACCGCACCGCGCCGATATGGTCGGCATAGTAGCGGGTGTCGCGTGCCACCGCCGGGTCGGCGGCCTTCCGCTTCAGGGAGGCCGTCAGATCGCGGGCGATCAGGCTGTAGCTCGACAGCGTGTCGATCACGGGTGGCCCTCCGCGCGGGCGGCGCTGAGGGTGAGGGCGACGGCCATGGCTTGCGCGCTCGCGAGGGTGCCGGATGCGGCTTCGCCCCGCTCTAGGCATCCTGCCTTGCCCGGGGCTTGTCCGGCGGCGGGTTCGGGCGCGGGCCTCACAGCTGCGCCGGCCCGATGATGGTCTCGGTGGTGATGACGATCCAGCCGGCGCCCGTGTCGCGGATGGAGAGCACCCGGCCGGCCCCCGGCAGGGTGGCGCCGACCGAGACCTGCCGCACGCCGTCCCGGCTCTCCACGAGGGCCTGCCCGTCGAGCACGCGCCGCAGCGCGTAGCCGCTCGGCGGAACGGGCGAGGGCTGCGGCGCGGGCGAGCGCACCGCCGCAGGCCGCTCGGGCAGCGAGCCGGTGGTGAGGGGATCGAGATCGGGCTGGGCCGCGCCTGCCACGACGCTCCTGTCGACGCCCTTCTTCCAGGCGAAGGGGCCCGCCTGCGCGGGCAGCACCTCCCGGGTCGCGTAGGGACGCGTCCCGGTCGAGATCGCGTAGCCGGCAAATCCGCTGGCCGTGAGGGCGAGAAGGCCGACCGCGCCGAGCGCGACCCGCTCGACGGCGGCCTCGCGGGCTCGCCGGACCGCGACCGAGCCGGCGAGCGGGCGCGCGGCGGGAGCGGACGGCAAGGCGCCGGACGGCTTGACGGCGTGGCGGGACATGGGAGGATCTGTGCTTGGGCGTGACGGTCTTCCTAACGGATCGTGAAGGATCATGCTTGACGAGCGGTTAATGGGGCTCGCGCCGAGCCGGGCGTTCCGGCACCTCCGGGAGGCGGCCCGCGGGTGAAGGATGGCCGGCGCGATGATGCGCGCGAACGGAGGAATCGGGGTATTCAGTCCCGCATGCCGACCTGGATGTCACATCGCCGCCCCGAGTTCGGACGGGCCCGCTCAACCCGTCTTCTCAGGATGAGAGGCGAGAGTACGAAGGCGCCGATCCTGCCGGGCGCTCGACCGGAGGCGGCCCCGGATGCCCGGTCCTGACGAGAGCGGGCGGGACGCGGAGCGCCCGCGGGCGGCCAAGCGCCGCCGCGTGATCCAGCAGGGCCGGATCGTGGCGGGGCCCGAGCGCCTCGTCGCCTGCACGATCCACGACCTCTCGCGCGCGGGCGCGAAGATCCGCCTCTCGCCGCGGATCGCGCTGCCGGAGAGCTTCGACCTCGTCATTGTCGGGGACGAGCTGTCGACCCATCGGGCTCGGCTGCGCTGGCGGCGCGGCGACTTCGCCGGCCTCACCTTCGAGGCGTCCTGAGACGCGCCCATCCACAGGGTCGAGGCGCGGGACGGACCGGGCCCGCCCGCTTAATCGCTTGATAACGGGCGCCCCGCATAGTCGCGGCATCGGCGAACGATGTCTCAGCCCTGAGAATCCTGTCCGCCGATGCAGGCACAGCGGACGGCTCCTCCGGAGCCAGTGACATGATGTCGTTTCCGCTGATCCGGTGCGAGTCCGGACGTGTAACGCGTAGGCGCGTGGCCCCCTCGGCGAGCCCGAGTCCGGTCGGCCGTTCCGCTATCCCGGTGAGAGCCCGGTTCCAGAACCCGCCCTGCCAACTCGCCGAACCCGGAAGTGTGATCCCGTGACCAGCCTGCTCACCAACATCTCCGCGATGACCGCGTTGACGACCCTCAAGGGCATCAACACGCAGCTCGACATGACCAGCAACCGCGTCTCGACCGGCCAGCGCGTGTCGAACGCCGCCGACAACGCCGCCTACTGGTCGATCGCCACGACGGTGCGCACCGACAACGCCTCGCTCGGTGCCGTGAAGGACTCGCTCGGCCTCGGATCGTCCGCGGTCGACACCGCCTATAACGGACTCAACTCGATCCTGACCGACCTGCAGAACATGCGCGCCAAGCTGCAGACCGCCCTCACCCCGGGCGTCGACCGCAGCAAGGTCCAGACCGAGATCGCGGCGATCCAGAACAAGATGAAGGCCACCGCCGATTCCTCGGTCTCCAGCGGCCAGAACTGGATCTCGGTCGACTCGGCCGCGTCGAACTACCAGAGCCAGCAGCAGGTCGTCGCCGGCTTCTCGCGCAATGCGGGCGGCACGATCGACTTCTCCTACGTCAAGGTCGATGTCGGGACGATCAAGCTCTACGATGCCACCGGCACCAGCATCACCAAGCCCGCGACCGAGGCGCAGGTCTTCGCGAGCCAGTCGCTGACCGGCACGGCTCCGTTCCGGCCGGGCGCCGCCGCCGGCACCCGCGGAACGGCCGACTTCTCGAGCGCCGTGGTCGAACTCTCGATCAAGCTGAACGGCGGCGCGGGCGTTACCCTCAAGCTCGACAAGGCGAGCCTGACCGCGGCCGTCGCCGACGTCACCAAGGTGACGACGGACGAGTTCATCGACGCGATCAACAACACGATCGCGGCGACGACCGGACTGACCGGCAACGTCACCGCGGGCCTGGACTCGCAGGGGCGCCTCACCTTCAAGACGACGGCTGCGACCAGCACGACGAAGATCCAGGTCGACACCACGGCCAACAACACGATCGATGTCGGCTTCGGCGCCGCCAGCGCGACCGGAGCCGTCGCGACCGGCACCAACGCGAGCAGCACGACGGGCAAGGGCACGTTGGACAGCGACGTCGGCACCTACACGGCGCCCGGCATGACGGGCGCCTACACGGTCGCGAACTTCGACATCTCGAAGCTCGTCGGCACGAAGGGCGACGACGACCTCCGGGCGATCATCAACGCGGTGGACCAGGCCATCGGCAAGGTGACGGATGCGGGCACCAAGCTCGGCGCCAACAAGACCCAGATCGACGGTCAGAAGACCTTCGTCGACACGCTGATGAAGGCCAACGACCGCACGGTCGGCATCCTGGTCGATGCGGATGTCGAGGAGGAATCGACCAAGCTGAAGGCGCTGCAGACGCAGCAGCAGCTCGCGATCCAGGCGCTCAGCATCGCGAACTCCAGCAGCCAGAACGTGCTCTCGCTGTTCCGCTAAGACCCGGCCAAATCCCGGACAGAATGAAGGCCGCGCTCCCCGGAGCGCGGCCTTTCTCGTCGCCTCGAGGCGCGCCGCGATCCTCGCGGCCTCCCGCCTCAGCCGACGAAGGTGTAGCCCGCGAGGCGCTTGGCCTCGATCGGATCGTAGCCGAGGCGCTGGCGGAGCTTCTTGCGCAGCTTCGAGATGTGGCCCTCGACCACGCTCTCCTCGACCTCGGTCTCGTGGCTCGCGTAGACGGCGTTGAAGATCTGGCTCTTCGTCACCTGCCGCCCGCGGTTGCGCGCGAGGTACTCGAGGATGGTGCGCTCGCGGCGGGGCAGCATCAGGCTCTGCCCGTCGATCTCCGGATCGCGGCCGTCCGTGTAGACGGTGAGACGTGCACTCTGGTCCGGGCTCGCGGCGACCCGGGTCTCGCCGCGGTTCATGCGGCGGCGGATCGCGCTCGCCCGGGCGAGGATCTCGCGGACGTGGACGGGCTTGCGCACGACGTCGTCGATGCCGGCGGTGAACAGCGCGAGGGTCTGCTCCAGGGAGCGGGTCTCGTTGAGCGCGATGATCGGCGCCCGCGACAGGCTGCGCAGGGCGGCGGTGCAGGTGGCGCGGTCGTCGCAATCACCGAGCACGAACCCGTCGATCGTCGCGATGTCCTGCGCCGGAGCAGCGTCGAGCCAAGCCCGGAAGTCCGGAACCGGAAGGCAGCGGGCGGGCACGCCCTCCTGGTCGAAACCGGCAACATACTGCGCGGCAACGCTCTGCCGCTCATCGACGACAAGAAACACCTCAAAACCCCCAAGAAGACAATAGAAATCATGCCGGACCGCGCGTTTAGGCACGGCCGTTGTCTTGAGATCTACTGCGGTGTTGCGCGAAGCCGGGGCGCTGGACGTTTCGGTGACTTGATTCTTCTTTCCCCGGCCGCGCCCGAAACCGTACGGTTAACGAATGCGTAACGGAGCATTTCTCGGGAAATGGTTAACGAGTCGTTAAACGGTGGGGCGGCGCGTTCATATGTTGCAGACGCGCAACGGCACCGCACCCAGGGGTCGCATGCTCGCGCGTGCATTGCACTCACAGATTGCTCTCACCTCCGTCCCGCCAGCCGGCCGAAGAGGGTCGAGCGGGCGCCCCGCAAGGCGGCGCGCCGCGTTCGCCGGGCGAAGGGCGGAGCCTCCAGCGATGATTCGGATGCTCGGCGAGGCCGCGGCCAGCAGCCTCAGCGCGCGAGTTCGCGCAGGCCGAGGCGGATCAGGGTCTTCGCCTCGGCGCCCTCGCCCGCGCTCTTCATCGCGGCGGCGACAGCGGCGGAGGCCTGGACCTGGGGGTAGCCGAGGTTGACCAGCGCCGAGATCGCGTCCGCCACGGGCTGGGGCGCCGTGCGGTCCTCGACCGCGCCGGTAAGCGCGATGAGGGCGGGGTCGACGGGAGCGAAGGCCGGCGCCTTGTCCTTCAGTTCCGCCACGAGCCGGGCGGCGAGCCGCGGGCCGACGCCCGGGGCGCGGGCGACGGCCCCCTTGTCGCCGGTGGCGATGGCGGTGGCGAGCGCCCCCGGCTCCAGCACCGAGAGGACCCCGAGGGCGACGCGGCTGCCGACGCCCTGCACCGTCTGGAGCAGGCGGAACCACTCCCGTTCCGCGTCCGAGCGAAAGCCGTAGAGACGGATCATGTCCTCGCGGACATGGGTCTCGATCGAGAGGTCGGCCGCCTCGCCGGGCTGAGGCAGGCGCTGCAGGGTGCGGGCGGAACAGTGCACCACGTAGCCGACGCCGTTGACGTCGAGGATCACGAAATCCTCGCCGTAGGAATCCACCAAGCCCTTGAGCTTCCCGATCATCGAGCCGTCCGTATCCGTCCTGCGGGATGCCCTACAGGGTTCCGGGTCCTGTCGCCAACGCGGCCTTGAGCCGCCGCCGGGTTCGTGAAATCAAGGGTCCCGCCCCGGCCGGGGCGCAGCCACCCGACCCGATGCGAGCGACAGACCGATGCGCCAGACCGCGCCCTTCCTGCCCCGCGCAGCCGCGTGCCTCGCGGCCGTAGTCCTCCTCGCTGCGGGTGCCGCCGCGGCCGAGCAGGCCGCGCCGACCACCGACCCGACGCAGGTGCGCGCCGGCGCCTACGTGCTCGACCCGGCCCACGGCAAGATCACGTGGTCGCTGAGCCATCTCGGCTACTCGACCTACTACGGCCAGATCACCGACGTGGCGGCCAAGGCCACCCTCGACCCGAGGGAGCCGGCGAAGAGCCGCATCACGGTCACCGTCGGGATCGACAGCGTCAACGGCCTCAACGACAAGCTCAACCAGCACCTCAAGACGCCGGACTTCTTCGACGCGGCGAAGTTCCCGACCGCCACCTTCACCTCGACCTCGGTGGAGCCCACGGGCCCGACCACGGCCCGCGTCAACGGCGATCTCACGCTCCGGGGCGTGACGAAGCCCGTCTCCTTCGACGCCACCTTCAACCAGGCCGGGATCAGCCCCGTCGACAAGAAGTACACGGTGGGATTCGACGGGCGCGCCGTGCTCAAGCGCTCGGAGTTCGGCATCAACGCCTTCCTGCCGGCGCTCGGCGACGAGGTGTCGCTGCGCCTCGAGGGCGAGTTCAAGGCGGCGGAGTAGGGGCGTCAGCCGCGCGCCAGTGCGGCCGCGATCCGCGCCGCGGCCGGGCCTCCGACGCCTGCCGGCAGGTGCGCGCTCCGGAGGGCGTGCGCGCCCCGGTGGTTGGCGTGTGTGATGGCGATGGCGAGGGCGTCCGCCGCGTCGGCGAGCTTGAACTCCGCCTTCGGGAGCAGGAACTTCACCATCGCCTGAATCTGCACCTTCTCGGCGTGGCCCGAGCCCGCGACCGTCTTCTTGATGAGGTTCGCCGAGTACTCGAAGACCGGAACGCCCGCGAGTGCCGGCACGAGAAGGGCGACGGCGCGGGCGTGGCCGAGCTTCAGCGTCGCCTGCGCGTCCTTGTTGACGAAGGTCTCCTCCACCGAGACCTCGTCCGGCCGGAACGCCTCGACGGTCCGGGTGATGCCCTCGTAGAGCTCGCGCAGGCGCAGGGCCAGCGGCAGGTCCCCGTCCGAGGTGACGACGCCGCAGCCGATATACGCGAGCTTGGTCCCGGCGGCCTCGATCACGCCCCAGCCGGTGCGGCGCAGGCCCGGGTCGATGCCGAGGATGCGGACGGGGGCGCTCATGGGGTCTGTCTCCTGGCCGGGCGAGCCGTGACCCTGGCCCCGCGACGGTGAACGGATCGTTGCGGGGGGCGCGTCAGCCTATCACGCCGCGAGCTTCGCCATCAGCGCCTCGGAGAGGGCGAAGTTGACGTAGACGTTCTGCACGTCGTCCTGGTCCTCGATCACCTCGACGAGGCGCACGAGCTTCTCGCCGGTCTCGTCGTCGACGTCGATGGTGTTCTGCGCCTTCCAGACGAGGGCGGTGCGGCTCGGCTCGCCGAAGCGGGCCTCCAGCGCCTTCGTCACCTCGCCGTAGGCGTCCTGCGCGCAGGTGACCTCATGGCCGTTCTCATCCGAGCGGACGTCGTCGGCGCCGGCCTCGATGGCCGCCTCCAGCATCGCGTCCGCGTCCGCCACGGACGGCGGGAAGGCGATGACGCCGACCCGGTCGAACATGAAGGAGACGGCGCCCGTCTCGGCGAGGGTGCCGCCGGCCTTGGTGAAGGCCGAGCGCACGTCCGAGGCCGTGCGGTTGCGGTTGTCGGTCTGCGCCTCGACGATCAGGGCCGCCCCACCCGGGCCGTAGCCCTCGTAGCGGATCTCCTCGTAGTTCTCGCCCTCGCCGCCGGCCGCCTTCTTGATGGCGCGCTCGATGTTGTCCTTGGGCATGTTCTCGGCGCGGGCCGCGAGGATCGCGGCGCGCAGGCGCGGGTTCATGGCGGGGTCGGGCGTGCCGAGCTTGGCCGCGACCGTGATCTCGCGGGCGAGCTTGCCGAAGACCTTCGAGCGGACGGCGTCCACCCGGCCCTTGCGGTGCATGATGTTCTTGAACTGGGAATGGCCGGCCATGGCGTGACCTTGTCGGTTCTTTCGCGACGGAGGAACGCGGCCGCCACCCGGCCCCATCCTCGACGTCGCCGCGTTGGGAATGAGCGCGGTTATAGGCCGGCGTCCGGCCGGGAGGCAACGCGAGCCATGGACACTCGGAGCGGAATGGATCGGGTCGGCCGCGGCAGCGGGGCGGCGGCCCCGGAACGGCGGTCCGGATCCGGGGGCCGCCGGATCCGCCTCGGCCTCGCGGCCCTTCTCGGCGCGCTCGCGGGCGCGACGCTTTGGCCGCGCAGGGCCTACGGGGAGGACCCGCCGGAGGACCGGCCCGACCGGCTCAGGCCGCCGCCTCCTCCCGGCGGGCGTGCCACTCCTTGAGGGCCGTCAGGGTCACCACGCCGCCCGGCCACGCGAGGCCGCCGATGTGGTGGTGGGGCGAGACCGGCTCACCGAGGTCCGAGACCGCCGAGAACGCCCCGTCGAGGCGGTGGCGCTCCGTGTAGCGGCTGCGGGTCGCGATCACGGGCAGGCCCGCGTCGAGGGCCGAGCGGATGCCCGCGGCGGAATCCTCGAAGGCGACCGCCTCGGAGGCCGCCACCCCGAGCCGGCGCAGCGCCAGCTCGAAGATGTCCGGTGCGGGCTTCTTGCGGGCAGCCTCGTCGCCCGAGGCGATCACGTCGAAGGGCCCCTCGCCTTCGGGGAAATTGACCTGGATCAGCCGGTCGACGTTCGGCCGGCTCGTCGTGGTCGCGACCGCGAGCTTCACGCCCTCGGCGCGGGCCTCCGCCATCAGGCGGGCGATGCCGGGGCGCAGCCCCAGCGCGCCGCTCTCCACGAGATCGCCGTAGAGGCGCGTCTTGAGGTCGTGGATCTCCGGCATCCGGCCGCGCAGCGCCGCCGCCTCGTCCGGGTGGAAGGTCTCGATGTAGTGGAGGAGGCGCTCCTTGCCGCCCATAACCTCCAAGAGGTCGGCGTAGAGGGGCGGCTCCCAGCGCCAGGGCAGACCGAGGGTTCCGAAGGCGCGGTTGAAGGCCTGCCGGTGCAGGTCCTCGGTCTCGGCCAGCGTCCCGTCGACGTCGAAGATCAGGGCCCTCAACACGACAGGGTGCTCCCGCCGGCGGAATCCGCGCCCGCGCGGATCGCCGCGATGTGGCGCGCGTAGTGCTCGGGCCCGTCCCGGAACACGGCGTTGCCGGCCACGAAGACGTTGGCGCCCGCGGCCGCGGCCCGGCCGACCGTCTCCGGACCGATGCCGCCGTCGACCTCGATGTCGATGCCGCGCCCCGCCGTCATCGCCTTGACCCGCGCCACGGTCTCCAGCGCGCTGCCGATGAAGCTCTGGCCGCCGAAGCCCGGGTTCACCGTCATGACGAGGACGAGGTCCACCATGTCGAGCACGGGCTCGACCGCGGCCGCCGGGGTGCCGGGGTTGAGGGCGAGGCCGGCCCGCCGCCCGAGGCCGCGGATGGTCTGCAGCGAGCGGTGGACGTGGGGGCCCGCCTCGGCGTGGACGGTGATGACGTCGGCGCCGGCCTCCGCGAAGGCGGCGAGATAGGGATCGGCCGGCGCGATCATCAGGTGCACGTCGAAGACCTTCCGCGAGTGCTTGCGCAGGGCCTTGATCACCGGAGGGCCGAAGGTGAGGTTCGGCACGAAGTGCCCGTCCATCACGTCGAGGTGGATCCAGTCGGCGCCGGCCGCGTCCACGGCCCGCACCTCCTCGCCGAGCTTGGCGAAATCGGCCGAGAGGATCGAGGGCGCGATGATGGGGCTCGTCATGGGAACGGCGGGGTCCTTGGTATCCTGGTCAGCGTCCGGTCCGGTCGGCTCTGTTGCACCGCGATATAGTGCCTGAGCCGGCTTCCGACAGGACATTCAACGGGTCGGGATGCTCGCCCTCCGGCGATCTCCCTGCCCCGCCTCAGGGTCAGGCGAGGCGGCGGCGGCGCTCGACGAGCTGCATGATGATCGGCGTGAGGATGAGCTGCATGGCGAGGTCGAGCTTGCCGCCGGGGATCACGATGGAATTCGCCCGGCTCATGAAGCTGTCGTGGATCATCGAGACGAGGTAGGAGAAATCGATCCCTTTCGGGTCCTTGAAGCGGATCACCACCATCGACTCGTCGGCGGTCGGGATCCAGCGGGCGATGAAGGGGTTCGAGGTGTCGACCGTCGGGACCCGCTGGAAGTTGATGTCCGTCCAGGAGAATTGCGGGCAGATCGTCTGCACGTAGTCGGGCATCCGGCGCAGGATCACGTCCGTGACGGCCTCGGTGGAGTAGCCGCGGAACGAGCGGTCCCGGTGCAGCTTCTGGATCCATTCGAGGTTGATCACCGGCACCACGCCGATCTTGAGGTCGGCGTAGCGGGCGATGTCGACGCTCTCGTTGACGACGCAGCCGTGCAGCCCCTCGTAGAAGAGCAGGTCGGAGCCCGGCGGGAAATCCTCCCAGGGGCTGAAGGTCCCGGGCGGAGTGCCGAACTTCGCCGCGTCCGCGGCGTCGTGGGCGTAGTGCCGGGTGCGGCCGCTGCCCGACTCGCCGTAGGTGCGGAACACCTCCTCCAGGTCCGGCAGCAGGTTGGCGCGCGGGGCGAAGTGGCTGAGCGTCGGCTCGGCCGCCATCATCGTGCGCATCGTCTCCCGGTCGAAGGCGTGGAAGGCGTCGCCCTCGATGTAGACGGCGCTCACGTCCTCGCGGCGGAAGATCTGCTCGAAGGTGTTGCGGACCGAGGTGGTCCCGGCCCCCGAGGAGCCGGTCACCGAGATGATGGGATGGCGGGCGGACATCTGGGCTGTTCGACGCTACTCTACTCGGACGGAACCGACGGCGCCGCCTTGCTTCGGCGCGGCACGCTCAGCCCCGCATCAGGCCGCGCTGGCCGAACAGCGGCGAGCGCCCGGCGGCGTGGTTGCGGCCGCCGAAATACTTGGCGACGCAGGCGACCTCCTCCTGCGAGCCGAACACCAGGGGCACGCGCTCGTGGATGCCCGTCGCCTCGATGTCGAGGATGCGGCGCTCCCCGTCGGTGGCGCCCGCGCCCGCCTGCTCCATCAGCATGGCGATGGGGGCTGCCTCGTAGAGGAGGCGCAGCCGGCCCTGCGCGTAGCCCTTGCGGTTGTCGCCGGGGTAGAGGAACACGCCGCCGCGCATCAGCACCCGCTGCGCGTCGGCCACCAGCGAGCCGAGCCAGCGCATGTTGAAGTCCTTGTCGCGCGGGCCCTCGGTGCCGCGCAGGCAATCCTCGACGAAGGACCTGATCGGCGTGTCCCAGTGGCGGGCATTCGAGGCGTTGATCGCGTATTCCTTGGCCGAGACCGGCACGTCGAGGCTCGGATGAGTCAGCCGGAAGGCGCGCTCCGAGCGGTCGAGCACGAAGATCTGGGTGCCCTCGCCGAGGGTCAGGACGAGGGCGGTGGCCGGCCCGTAGGTCACGAAGCCGGCCGCGAGCTGCGCGGTGCCGGGTGTGGTGAAGGATTCGTGGCCCGTGGCGCCCGGCGCGGCCGGGCGGATCCCGAAGATCGTGCCCACCGCCATGTTGACGCCGATGTTCGACGAGCCGTCGAGCGGGTCGATGGCGACGGCGAGCGGCGCTCCGGGGTTGAGGCGCATCACGTCCTCGGCCTCCTCGGAGGCGACCTCGGCGACGGGCGCGGCCTGCAGCGCCTCGGTGACGCGCTGGTGGGCGATCACGTCGAGGGCCTTCTGGACGTCGCCGTCGCTGTTCTGCTCCCCGGTCGCCGCGAGGTCACCCGCGAGCGCGCCGCGGCCGATCACCTCGCTGATGTCGATCGCGGCGCCCGCGATCGCCGCGACGACGGCGGCGACGTCCGCGAGGCCGGACTCCGCGGCCACCGCCTGCGCCAAGCAGTCATCGAGCCGCGAACCGACCGCCCATGATCCTCCCGTCGCCATCGGATGTTCGTCCTTCCTCTGCATCGCGGCCCATGGGCCGCGTCCCGCGTCGCCCCCGCCCGCGACCGAACCCATAGCCGCGAAGGCGCCCGCATGATACCGCCCGCCTCCGCCGCGACGCCAGGGGCTCGCACTCCGGGCGGGAAAGAATTCTAAAAAAACTTGCGAGCCTCTACAAAAAAACTAGAACCATGACATGCGCAACCTGTCGCTGAAACAACTCCAGGCCGTAGCCGCCGTCGCCCGCCTCGGCACCATGACCCGGGCCGCGCAGGAGCTGAACGTCACCTCCGCCGCGCTCTACGCCCGCATCCGACAGCTCGAGGAGGAGGCGGGCCTCCTGCTCTTCGACCGGACGCCGACCGGCCTCAAGCCGACCGATGCCGGCCGCGAGATGCTGTGGGCGATCGACAGCATCAACACGGTGCTGGAGACCTGCACGGACCGCCTGCGCACCCTGAAGGGCGGTGGCGGCGGCCGCGTGACGATGGGCGTGGTCTCGACGGCCAAGTACTTCGCGCCGCAGGTGATCGCCGGCTTCGTCCAGCGCTATCCGGGCGTCGAGATCAACCTCTCGGTGGGCAACCGCGGCAGCACGGTGGAGGCCCTGCGCAACTACGAGATCGATTTCGCCATCATGGGCCGGCCGCCGCGCGACTTCGCGATCGAGGCGGAGATCTTCGGGCCGCACCCGATCGTGCTGATCGCCGGCCCATCGAACGCCCTGGCGGGGCGGACCGGGCTGACCCGGGCCGACCTCGCGGAGGAATCGTTCCTCGTGCGCGAGGAGGGCTCGGGCACCCGCACGGTGTTCGAGGAGTTCATGAGCGGCGTCATCATCAAGCGGGCGAAGCTCGGCATCGATTCCGGCTCGAACGAGACCATCAAGCAGGCCGTGATGGCGGGCCTCGGCATCGCGCTCCTCTCCGCCCACACCGTGGCGGCGGAGGTGGAATCGGGCCGCCTCGTCACCCTCGACGTGCAGGGCCTGCCGATCCGGCGGGACTGGTACGCGGTGCGCCGGGCCGACAAGGTGCTGAGCCCCGCCGCCCGCGCCTTCTGGGAATACCTGATGCAGGACGGCGCCCGCTGGCTGCCGGGCCTGGAGGCGGCCGAGACCGCGAGGTCCGCGGCGGAGCCGCGCGCCGAGGCCCGCGCGTGAGCGCTGCCGGCACCCTCATCGTCGGTGGCGGACAGGCGGGCTTCCAGGTGGCGGCCTCCCTGCGCGAGGCCGGCTACGCCGACCCGGTCGTGCTGATCGGCGACGAGCCGGGCCTGCCCTACCAGCGCCCGCCCCTTTCGAAAGCGTATCTCGCGGGCAAGACCGATGCGGAGGGCCTGAACCTGCGGCCGGCGAGCTACCTCGCCGAGCACCGCATCGCGCACCGGCCCGGCACCCGCGCGGCGCGGATCGACCGGGACGCCCGGCGCCTGATCCTCGCGGACGGCGAGAGCCTGCCCTACGACCACCTCGTCCTCGCCACCGGCGCGCGCAACCGGGACCTGCCGGTGCCGGGCGCCGACCTCGCGGGCGTCCGCCAGCTCCGCGGCCTCGCGGATGCGGACAGGCTCAGGGAGGCGATCGGCGCGGCGGAGCGCGTCGTCGTGGTGGGCGCGGGCTTCATCGGCCTGGAATTCGCCGCGGTCGCCGCGGCGCACGGGCTCGCCGTCACCGTGATCGAGGCCGCGGCCCGGCCGATGGCGCGGGCGGTCTCGGCCGAGACCGGGGCGTTCTTCCGGGCTGCCCACGAGGGCTGGGGCGTGCGCTTCGCCTTCTCGGCCGGCGTCACGGCGATCGAGGGCACGGACGGCCGCGCGACCGGGGTCCGGCTCGCGGAGGGCGACGTGCTGCCCGCGGACCTCATCCTCGTCGGCATCGGCGTCGTGCCGAACGCGGAACTCGCCGCCGAGGCCGGGCTGGCGGTCGCCGACGGCGTTCGGGTCGACGCCTTCCTGGCGACGGAGGATCCGGCGATCTCGGCGCTCGGAGACTGCGCCCGCTTCCCCTCCGCCTTCGCGACGGGGCTCGGCCGCGACGACACGGTGCGGATCGAATCGGTGCAGAACGCGATCGACCAGGGGCGCTGCCTCGCGGCCCGCCTCGCCGGCCGGCCGGCTCCCTACGGCGCTGTGCCCTGGTTCTGGAGCGACCAGGGCCGCCACAAACTGCAGATCGCGGGTCTCGCCGGCCCGGACGACGCGAGCGTCCTGCGCGGCTCGGGCGACGCCTTCTCGGTGTTCCGCTTCCGCGGCGGCATCCTGCGGGCGGTGGAATCGGTGAACCGCGCCGCCGACCACATGGTCGCCCGCCGCCTCCTCGCCGCGGGCACGCCGCTCACGCCCGAGCAGGCGGCCGATCCCGGCCTCGACCTCAAGGCGCTGGCGACCGCCCGCGGCTGAGCGGACGCCGCCTCATCGATCGTTCTCGGTGGTGAGGTCGCCGAGGCGGGTCCCCTCGTCGGGCGCGTCGCGGCGCTCCAGCCGCACCCCCGGACAATCCCCGTTCGTGAAGACCGCGCCCGCCCGCATGAGGGCGCTGCGCAGGGCGTCGACCTGGCCCGGCGCCGGGTCGCACTGGCTCGCCTCGAAGCTCCGCACGAAGGACACGTCGAGCCCGACCTTGGCCGCGAGGTCCGCCTCCGACCAGCCGAGAAGGCCGCGCGCCGCGCGCGACTGGGCCGCGCTCATCGAGGCGGAGACCTGACCGCTCTGCTGGCCCTCGTCCGATCCGGTCACGATGCGTCCTCCTCGTTCGCGATGCTGGGCGGCGGTTCGGATCGGCCGCGAGAGCCGTCGTCCGCCGCCCTCGACAACGGCCGAGACGGCGGGTTCGTTTCCCGCACGGTCCGGTGCCCTCCTCAGGCCCGGCGCTTTACCGGGGACGGCCGAAAAACCTCCGTTCCGGCCCGCTTGACCATATTTGTGCTGAAATCTTATCGGATGGGGCCTCTCGCACGTCTCGGGAAAGGGCTTCGGCCCGGTGCCAAACTTGGTTGGCGCCCAGCCACCGCCGGCGTGCGGCGGGACCGGCCACGGGCGGGACCGAGGACCAGAAACCACGCGATGCACGCGAGAGATGGGGGCCAGACGATGAGAGCGATTTGGATCGCCGCGCTGGCCTGCGCCGTCGCGGCCGGGGCGACGACCGCGGCGACGGATGCGCAGGCTCAGGGAGTGACCGGCTTCGGCAAGGCGAACCGCCGGCCGGGCGGCGAGGAGAAGCAGCCGCAGTACATCCCGTCCGCGAAGCCGACCGAGAAGATCTTCCCTCTCGACGCGACCTGGACGGCGGTGAGCCTGAACGGCAAGCCCTTCGGCGGCGGCGACCGGCCGAGCTTCATCATCGACAAGCAGTACCGCGCCCGCGGCTACGGCGGCTGCAACACCTTCGCGGCCACCGCCTTCCCCCTGCGGGAGCAGCATCTCGCGGTGGGCCCGCTCGCGATCACCAAGAAGTCCTGCGACAAGGGCCTCGTGGCCTCCGAGCAGGCTTTCCTGTCGGCGCTGCGCACCGCGGGCACCTGGGACCTCGTCGGCTCCCAGCTCGTGATCAAGAGCCAGAACGGCGAGCTGCGCCTCGAGCGCTCGCTCTAACGCCCCGGCGTCTTTAAGGGCCCGTTGACCACGTTCGCGGGTCGCACCCCTTGGAGGCCCTGGGGATTCACCCGGGCTTGAGGCTCTCCGGTGCCTGCTCCGTCCCAATCGAGGGACGGGGCGGCGCATGCGTCAGATCATCGGGTTTCGGGCCGGCAGGGCCGTCGAGCGGCCGGGCGCGCGCGTCGCGGCCCGCTACTCCGCCCCAGGCGGCTTCCACCCCGGCGCCGCCTGGATCGCGGTGGGCACTGCGCTGCTCGGCACCCTCGCCCTGCTTTCCTTACGCCTCGGCATGGTCTGAACCGGCCGCATCCGCGTCGGTGGAGCCCGCCGGCACGTCGCCGCGCCCATAAACAACAGATCAGTATTGTAGATTACAATATACCTCGACGCGTTCCGGGAATTCGGTTACGCGTCCCTCCTGACGGCAGCCGCCGCCCGCGCGCGGCGTTGATCGCGAACACTGCCGCTCAGGAGAAGTCCATGGCCGATTCCGCTGTTTCGTCCCCCTCCGGCAAGCCGGGCCACGGCCGCGTCTTCGGCTCGATCACCGAGACCATCGGCAATACCCCGCTGGTGCGCCTGAACCGCCTGCCGAAGGAGCGCGGCATCGACGCCGAGATCCTGCTGAAGCTCGAGTTCTTCAACCCGATCGCCAGCGTCAAGGATCGCATCGGCGTGAACATGATCGACGCGCTCGAAGCCTCTGGCCGTCTGAAGCCCGGCGGGACTCTCGTGGAGCCGACCTCGGGCAACACCGGCATCGCGCTCGCCTTCGTGGCCGCCGCCCGCGGCTACCGCCTCATCCTCGTCATGCCCGAGACGATGTCGCTGGAGCGTCGCAAGATGCTCGCCTTCCTCGGCGCCGAACTCGCCCTCACCCCCGGTCCGCAGGGCATGAAGGGCGCCATCGCCAAGGCCGAGGAACTGCTGCGCGAGATCCCCGGCGCCGTGATGCCCCAGCAGTTCGAGAACCCGGCCAACCCCGAGATCCACCGCAAGACCACCGCGGAGGAGATCTGGAACGACACGAACGGCCAGATCGACGCCTTCGTGGCCGGCGTCGGCACCGGCGGCACCATCACGGGCGTCGGCCAGGTGCTGAAGCCGCGCCAGCCGAACCTGCGCGTGATCGCGGTCGAGCCCGAGGATTCCCCGGTCCTGTCCGGCGGCCAGCCCGGCCCGCACAAGATCCAGGGCATCGGCGCCGGCTTCGTGCCGGGCATCCTCGATCGCTCGGTGATCGACGAGGTCCTCACGGTCTCGAATCAGACCGCCTTCGAGACGGCCCGCCTGCTCGGGCGCCTGGAAGGTATCCCGGGCGGCATCTCCACCGGCGGCAACGTCGCCGCGGCGCTGGAAGTGGCGAGCCGACCCGAGTTCAAGGGCAAGCGCATCGTCACGGTCGCCTGCTCGTTCGCCGAGCGCTACATCTCGTCGGCCCTGTTCGAGGGCATCTGAGCCGGGTTCGGGGCGCGGTGCCGGCGCGACCGGCCGCGCCCCGAGACGCCGTTCCCACGCCCATGTCCGCCGCCTGGCTGTTCCGCCTCCAGACCGCCGCCCGGCGGCCGTGGCTGCGCGTCGCCCTGTTCAGCCTGGGCGGCGTGCTGGCGGCACTCGCCTCGGCCTTCTTCGCGCCGCTGATCCCGACGACCCTCGCCGGGACGATCGGGTCCGAGGCCGTCGACGAGATCCTCTCGATCCTGGCCGGCGGCATGCTGCCGGTCGCCACCTTCTCCCTCGCCACGATGGTGCAGGCCTACGCGACGGTCACCAGCACCGTGACGCCGCGGGCGGTGAACCTGCTGATGCAGGACAGCCGGGCGCAGAACGCCGTCGCCACTTTCGTCGGTGCCTTCCTGTTCGGCGTCGTCGGCCTCATCGCCCTCAAGACCGACGTCTACGGCGAGCAGGGCCGCGTCATCCTGTTCGGCGTCACCCTCGTCGTCATCGCGCTCGTGGTGATCACCCTGGTGCGCTGGGTCGAGCACCTCGCCCATCTCGGGCAGGTGGAGAGTACGATCGACCGCATCGAGGCCGCGGCCTACGCGGCGATCCGCCGGCGGGCGGCCGAGCCCCATCTCGGCGGCCGGCCTTGGCAGCCGCCTCCGCCGGGCGCGCCCGTCGTCGGGTCCGCGGCCACGGGCTACGTCCAGCACATCGACGCGGGCGCGCTCCACCGCCTCGCCGAGGCGGGCGGCCTCACCCTCCATCTCGCCGTGCGGCCGGGCAGCTTCGTTCATGCGGGGCAGGCGCTCGTGGCGGTCGCAGGGGCCGGCAGGGACACGGACCTCCAAGCCCTCGCCGCCTCGTTCACGATCGGGGGGCGGCGCAGCTTCGCCAACGACCCGCGCTTCGGCGTCATCGTCCTGTCCGAGGTCACCGCCCGCGCCCTGTCCTCGGCCATCAACGATCCCGGCACCGTGATCGACGTGATCGGCACCCTGGTCCGCGTCCTGATCGGCTGGGCCGAGCGCCGCGACGCGGCACCCGAAGAGGCGCCCTACCCGCGGCTGCTGATGCACGACGACAGCGCCGCCGAGCTGTTCGAGGACGGCTTCGGCGCCATCGCCCGCTACGGCGCCGGCCATGTCGAGGTCGGCATCCGGCTGCAGAAGGCCCTCGCCGCCCTGCACGCGGTGGGCGGCCCCGAGATGAGGGCGGTCGCCCGCACCCAGTCCGACCGCGCCCTGGAGCGCGCCCGCGCGGCCCTCGCGCGTCCGGACGACGTGGCCGCGGTCGAGGCGGCCCACGCGCTGGTCGGGCGCGAGACGGGCGCGACGCCGGCCTGACGCAACCCCCGCCGCCGCCCCGGGTTGTCCCGCAACATCTGACGGGACAGACGGAGATCCGCCATGACGGAGCAGAAGCGCGACCGCGAGTCGCTCAAGGACTTCGACGCCTACGCCGACCGCAACGGCCAGGATCTCGGCGGCGACTCGCCCCTCGATGTCGGCGTATCCGCTCGCACGCAGCGCGACCTGCGCAGCGATCCTTCCGGGCAGGCGGAGAGCGCGCGGCTGGCGAGCGGCCTGCCGCGCCAGGATGCCACCGACGCGACCGAGGCGGAGACCCCGCCGGAGAACCTGCGCCGCATCCGCGGCGGCGAGGGACCGGACGCGAAGGCCGACGAGGCGATCGAGCGCGCCACCGCGGCGGTCGGCCAGGACGACGGGAAGCGCTGATGGGCGGCGACAGCATCCCGACCGAGACCGTCACCCGCAAGCCGGACGCCGATGTCGGCAGCCGGGGCGGCCCCGCCGCGGGCGGCGGCCACCAGACGCCGGAGCAGGCGGCGATCACCGGTGCCGGACCGGGCGGTCGCTCCGATGCCGAACGGGGGCAGGACTGGTCCGAGGGCGGCGGCGAGCCGGGGCGCGCCCCGCCGACGCCCGGAGGCTCCTCGGCCGGCCACTCCGACCAGCAGGCTTCCCGCGGGCCGGAGGCGGATCGGAAGGTCGCGGGCGGCGGCTCGAAACCCGAGCGCGAGGCCCGCTGAGGATCGACGGGGAGGCAGCCCCCGGGGGAGACGAGCCATGACGGACGGGAAGCGCAGCGACGACCCTGACGCGAGGGAGCGACCCTCCGCGGACAAGCCGGCCAACGCCGCGCCGGACGCGGTCAAGGACCCGAGCGAGAAGACGGAGGGCAAGCCCGGCCTCGCGGGCGGGTCCGACCGCGAGGACGAGGCGGATCCGGGCGCCGGCTAGGCGCCGGACGCCGCGATCCCTCAGGCGCTCAGCGTCTCCTTCGCGCGCTCGGCGCGCTTGCGGTCGTTCGGATCGAGGACCGTCTTGCGCAGGCGGATCGACTTCGGCGTGACCTCGACGAGCTCGTCGTCCTGGATCCAGGCGAGCGACTTCTCGAGCGTCATCTTGATCGGGGGCGTCAGCCGCACGGCCTCGTCCTTCGAGGTGGTGCGGATGTTCGTCAGCTTCTTGCCCTTGAGCACGTTCACCTCGAGATCGTTCTCGCGGTTGTGCTCGCCGATGATCATGCCCTGATAGACCTTCCAGCCGGGCTCGATCATCATCGGCCCGCGATCCTCCAGGTTCCACATGGCGTAGGCCACGGCCTCGCCCTTGTCGTTCGAGATCAGCACGCCGTTGCGGCGCCCGGGAATCTCGCCCTTGTAAGACTCGTAGGCCTTGAACAGCCGGTTCATGATCGCGGTGCCGCGGGTGTCCGTCATCAGCTCACCCTGGTAGCCGATGAGGCCGCGGGTGGGCGCGTGGAACACGAGCCGCAGCCGGTCGCCGCCCGAGGGCCGCATCTCCAGCATCTCGGCCTTCCGCTCGGACATCTTCTGGACGACGACGCCGGAATGCTCCTCGTCCACGTCGATCACCACCTCCTCGACGGGCTCCAGGAGGTCGCCGTCCTCGTCCTTCTCGAAGACGACGCGCGGGCGCGAGACGGCGATCTCGAAGCCCTCGCGGCGCATGGTCTCGATCAGGATGGCGAGCTGCAACTCGCCCCGGCCCGAGACGTAGAAGGAATCCTTGTCGGCCGCCTCCTCGATCCGCAGCGTGACGTTGCCCTCCGCCTCCTTGAACAGGCGGTCGCGGATCATGCGGCTCGTCACCTTGTCGCCCTCGGTGCCGGCGAGCGGGCTGTCGTTGACGATGAAGGACATCGTCACGGTCGGCGGATCGATCGGCTGCGCCTGGATCGGGGTGTCGACCTGCGGGTCGCAGAAGGTGTCGGCCACCGTGCCCTTCACGAGGCCGGCGATCGAGACGATGTCGCCCGCCTCGCCGACGTCGATCGGCTGGCGCTCGAGGCCGCGGAAGGCGAGGATCTTCGAGACGCGCCCGGTCTCCACCACCTTGCCCGAGCGGTCGAGCACCTTGATCGACTGGTTCGGCTTCACGGTGCCCGAGGCGATGCGGCCGGTGACGATACGCCCGAGGAAGGGGTTCGCCTCGAGCAGCGTGCCGAGCATCCGGAACGGGCCCTCCTCGGTCCTGGCCTGCGGCACGTGCTGCAGCACGAGGTCGAAGAGCGGCTCGAGGCCGACGTCCGGCGAGGCGTCCGGCGAGGTCGCCATCCAGCCGTTGCGGCCCGAACCGTAGAGGATCGGGAAGTCGAGCTGCTCGTCGGTGGCGTCGAGAGCGGCGAACAGGTCGAAGACCTCGTTGACCACCTCGTTGATGCGCGCGTCCGGCCGGTCGACCTTGTTGATGGCGACGATCGGGCGCAGCCCGATCTTGAGGGCCTTGCCGACCACGAACTTGGTCTGCGGCATAGGCCCCTCGGCCGCGTCGACCAGCACGATCACGCCGTCGACCATCGACAGGATGCGCTCCACCTCGCCGCCGAAATCGGCGTGGCCGGGCGTATCGACGATGTTGACGCGGGTGTCCTTCCAGACGACGGAGGTCGCCTTGGCCAGGATGGTGATGCCGCGCTCCTTCTCGAGGTCGTTCGAGTCCATCGCCCGCTCCTCGACCCGCTGGTTCTCGCGGAAGGTGCCGGACTGCTGGAGCAGCTTGTCGACGAGCGTCGTCTTGCCGTGGTCGACGTGGGCGATGATGGCGATGTTGCGCAGCTTCATGGGGTATCCGAAGCGGGTAGAACCCGTCACGGGGCGGGCCGCGGAGGGCGGCCGGCCACGCCGGGTACGGGTTCGAGCTGTTGCGTTGCAATAGAAGGTGCGCGCGCATCCGGCAAGGGGCCGGACGCATGGACCGCCCTCCCGGACCGACGAGGACCTCTTATCCCCGCAGGGCGAAGGGCAGGGCGACGAGCGCCAGCGGCAGGGCCGCGAGCGCGGCCGGACGCAGCCAGCGGGGCCGGTAGGAGAGCAGCACGACGACGAGGAGGGCGGCGCCGGTGAGCGCGCCGATCCACTGCACCGGCCCGAAGTTCCAGCCCTCGAACGCCACCGCGACGGCGAGCGAGGCAAGGATGCCGGCCCAGCCGGCGAGGCGCAGGGTCCGGGCGCGGGCCCTCGGGGCGCGGGTCAGGAACGCGTCGCGGTGGTGGCGGTCGAGGCTGAGCGCCAGCGCCGCGAGAGCGGCGAAGCTCAGGGTCAGGTTGAGGGTGAGGACGAGGGGCGTCATGCGCGGCGGCGAACCTCTTCGGCGCCGGAAGCGGCCCGCTTCGGCGGGAGGGCGGTGGGCGGGAGAGCGGCGGATGGCCGATGCGCGGCCGGGCGCGGGCCGGGAAGCGGCTCCGCGGCCTCGCCGCGCCGCGGAGCCCGGTCGCGTCCGGCCTGGTACGCGGCGACGGCGAGGAGAAGGCCGGTCGCCAGCATCGCGGCGTCGAAGCCGAGGAAGCGGGCCTCGCCGTCGAAGGGATGGTGGCCGGTGGTCAGGGCGCTCACTGCCGGCACGGCGAGGAAGAGGAGGCTCGCGAGGCCGAAGGCTTCGCGCCACGCCGCCAGGTGGGGGCGCAGGAGGGCCGCCACGGCGATGCAGGCCCAGGCCCCGAAGAACACGCGCACCTCGAGATCGGCCCGGCCCTCGATCCCGAGCGGCAGCAGGCGGTTCGCCAGGAAGTAGGCGGCGAGCCCCACAGGCAGGCCCGCCACCGAGCCGACGTTGAGGGCCCGCACGAGACGGTAACCGAGCCCCGGCCGCTCGGCGGGCTTCGGCAGGCGGGCGACCGTCCAGAGCACGAGGCCCGTGGCGATCGTCGCCGCGCCCATCACCCCGCACAGGAAGAACAGGGCCTTGAGCGCGGGGCCCGCGAAATGCGCCTCGTGCAGGCCCACGAACGAGGCCGAGATCTGGGTCGCGGGCTTGGCGATGGCGGTGGCGCCCAGTTCCGCCCCGCTCGCGCCGTCGAAGGCGATCTGCGGGTGCAGGTGCGCGAGGCCGTGCGGCTCCTCGAAGATCGCGACGATGGTGGCGGCCGCGTCGCCCGGGTTGTGGACGGCGACGTGCTCCAGCGTCTCGGAAACGCGGCCCTGCGCCTGCGCCACGAGGGGGGCCAGCGACACGAGGCCGCCGGGCTTGCCCGCGGGCGCCCGCACCTCGGGCATGAGCTGCGCCTCGACGTAGAACCGGATCTCGTCGCCCTTGTAGGCCGCCGTGACGCCCCAGGGCATGTACATCAGCGCGAAGGTGACGATGCCGGTGTAGGCGATCATCAGGTGAAAGGGCAGCGCCAGCACGCCCGTGACGTTGTGCGCGTCGAGCCAGCCGCGCTGGTGGGACCTGTTCCGGCGGAAGGTGAAGAAGTCCGCGAAGATGCGCCGGTGCGTGATGATGCCGGAGACGAGGGAGACGAGCAGGATCATCGCGCAGATGCCGACGATCCAGCGCCCCCACAGGGGCGGCAGGTTGAGCTCGAAGTGGAAGCGGTAGAGGAAATCGCCTCCGTGGGTCGCCCGCGCCGTCGTCGGCGCGCCGGTCGCTGGATCGAGGAGCGCGTGGTGGAAGGGGCCGGCGAGGTCCTTCCACCAGTGAACCTCGATCACGGGCTTGTCGGGCTGGGGCAGGCCGATGAACCAGCCGACCGCGTCCGGTGCCTTGGCCTTCAGGTAGTCGGCACCGAGATCGGCCGCCCGGCCCGCGTCGAAGGTCGCGCCGGTCCGCAGCTCCGGCCGCATCCAGTCCGTGATCTCGGTGCGGTAGTAGGTCGCCGTGCCGGTGACGAAGACGGCGAACAGCACCCAGCCGACCACGAGACCGGACCAGGTGTGCAGCCACGCCATCGACTGGCGGAATCCCTGTCTCATGCTACCTGCCTTCCGGGGTCGGCCGGTTCCGCGCCGGCATGATCAGGCCTGCCCCTGGACGAGCCAGAGCCCTCCCCCGAGGAGGAGGCACAGGGCGCCGAGGCCGAGGGCCGCGCGGCCGAGGGAGCGGGCCGCGAACACGAACACCACCGCCCCGACCATCACGGCGAAGCTCGGGAGGGTCGCGGCCGCGACCGCCTCGGCCCGGGTCAGGGGCAGCGTCAGGGAGAGCAGCGCCGTGAGGAGGGCGGCGAGCCCGTAGCCGCCGCCCACCGCGAGCACGACGCGGCCGGCGACGCCGGCGCGGTAGGAGAATCCCCGATGCTCGTGCGGTCGGCCCATGCTCAGCCCTGCTGTCGGCCCTCGGCGCGCCCGCGCGGCCGGGATCGGAGAAACGTCTCTCGAAGATGCGGGACAGGCAGTAGCAAGAGGGCGCTCGTCGCCGCAATGTCTATGTTTCGGAATCATTCCAATTCAAAAATCGGGATTAAAACCAGACCTTTATTTGACTACGCCCCCCCGGATTCCGCCTCGCCGGCAGGGAGCCGCACGCACCCGGCAGGGCCGTTTCCGCCGCCGCGCCACTCGCCCAGCTTGAGCCGGATGGGTCCGAAGCCTAAGAGTTTCCGGCGGCGCCCGCGCGTCGGGGATTCTGTTTTGATCCCGATCGGCAAGCGGGCGTCCCGCGAGAGGCTCCCGTCCCGGTTCGCGCCGTGGCCTGGCCGTCCCGGGTCTTCCGCCGCGCCCCGCACCACCTCCGTTTCTGGCATTCCCTTGACCGAGACCGCGCCCCGCCCCCCGATCCGCTTCCGTGGCCGCTCCTTCATGGCCATGGTCCTCGCGCCGACGCAGCCGGTCGCCGACTGGCTCAGCGACCTCGACGCGCTCGCCCGGCGCTCGCCGGCCTTCTTCTCCGGGCGGCCGGTGATCCTCGACGTATCGGGCCTCGGCCTTGACCGGGCGGCGCTCGCCGGGCTCGTCGCGGACCTCGCTGCCCGCGACATCGCGATCCTCGGCGTCGAGGGCGCCGGCCCGGGCATCCTCGGCGAGGGCCTGCCGCCGCCGCTCTCGGGTGGGCGCCCCGCCGCCGACATCGCCGCCCCCGACCCGGCCGCCCCCGCCCCACCGCCGCCGGAGGCGCCCCCGGCGCCGGCCCGCTCGCTGATCCTCGACACGCCGGTGCGCTCGGGCCAGGCGATCCTGCATCTCGAGGGCGACATCACCGTGATGGGCTCGGTGGCATCAGGCGCCGAGGTGATCGCCGGCGGCTCGATCCACGTCTACGGGACCCTGCGCGGCCGGGCCATCGCGGGGGCCGCCGGCAACCCGCAGGCGCGCATCTACTGCCGCCGCTTCGAGCCCGAGCTCATCGCCATCGACGGCCTCTACCGCACGGCCGACGATCTCGGCCCCACCCTCCGCGGGCAGGCGATCGAGGCCCGGCTCGTCGAGGACGCCATCAAGGTGACGAAGCTCGACTGATCGCCTCGGAGAGCCGGCTCCAGTCCCGGAATGGGAAAGCCGCCGCCCGACTGCGCGGTTGATTCGTCAACGCTTGATGCAATCCGCTCACCTGCGGGCAAGCTTCGTCCAAGGATCGCCGGATCACCATCCGACGTTCGATAATGGAGCGCGCGCCGCGCTGCGATCTCGATGCGAGATTCGCGCGGCATCGTCGAGCCAAGGCAGGCGCGGTATCGAAGTGTACAGTGCGTCTGCATCGGTGCGCCGAAGGCATTACTCCCGCAGATCGAAGATCAACGAACGTTCGGATCCTTCGTTCTGCCCGCCATCATCCGCAGTTCGGCAGCGCGAAACCGGGCGGCACGCGTCCTTTGAGCGTTTTCTGCGCTGCTTTAACGGACGGGCGAAAATCTTAACCGTTCGGTAACCATATCGGCCGTCAATGGTCCGGTAAGGAATCGTTCACCGCCGTGACCAGCCAGACTCCTCCCCGCCGACACCTTCCGCTCCGCGGCCGAGCCTTCAAGGCCCTGGCCCTGGCGCCCGAGATGCCGCTGGCCGAATGGCTCGCCGATCTCGACGCCGCGCTGAAGCGCTCCCCGACGCTCTTCGATGGCCGCGCGGTCATCCTCGACGTCGCGGCGCTCAAGCCCGGCAAGGACGACCTGCAGGCGCTGCTCACCGATCTCGGGCTGCGCCGCATCCGAATTCTCGGCGTCGAGGGCGCGGAGCCCGCCGCGATGCCGAGCGACCGCCCGCCTCTCCTCGTCGGCGGCCGCCCCGTCGGCACCGTCGAGATCCCGGAGGTGCCGGCCGAGCCTGAGACGCCGCCCTCAACCTCGCTGATGATCGAGGGTTCGGTGCGCTCCGGCCAGTCGGTCGTGCACCCGACCGGGGACGTCACCGTGATGGGCTCGGTCTCCTCCGGGGCCGAGATCCTCGCCGGCGGCTCGATCCACGTCTACGGCGCGCTGCGCGGGAGGGCCATCGCCGGCGCCGCCCGCAACCCGCGCGCCCGCATCCTCTGCCGCAAGTTCGAGCCCGAACTCCTCGGCATCGATCGCTTCGTCCGCACGGCCGAAGAGATCGGCACCAGCCTGCGCGGGCGCCCCGCGCAGATCTGGCTCGATGGCGGCGCAATCAAAATGGCAAGCTTGGATTAAGGAGTCACGAGAATGTCCAAGG
>NZ_BJZU01000019.1 GCF_007992195.1 Methylobacterium oxalidis
CGGAGGGCAAGCTCGGCGGTCAGGCGCAGGTGCGCGGCGTCGGCGGGACCTGGAAGGATCTCACCGACAACGTGAACATGATGGCCGCGAACCTCACCGGACAGGTGCGCGGCATCGCCAGCGTCGTGACCGCGGTCGCCCAGGGCGACCTGAAGCGGAAGCTCTCGGTCGACGCCAAGGGCGAGATCGCGGCCCTCGCCAACACCGTCAACGAGATGATCGAGACGCTCGCCACCTTCGCCGATCAGGTGACGAACGTGGCCCGCGAGGTGGGCGTCGAGGGCAAGCTCGGCGGCCAGGCCCGGGTGCCGGGCGCGGCGGGCCTGTGGCGCGACCTCACCGACAACGTGAACCAGCTCGCGGCGAACCTGACGACGCAGGTCCGCGCCATCGCCGAGGTCGCCACCGCGGTGACCAAGGGCGACCTCGCCCGCTCGATCTCGGTCGAGGCCTCCGGCGAGGTCGCCTCGCTGAAGGACAACATCAACGAGATGATCCGCAACCTGCGCGACACGACGCTGAAGAACGCCGAGCAGGACTGGCTGAAGACGAACCTCGCCAAGTTCACCCGCATGCTGCAGGGCGAGCGCGACCTCGCCACGGTCTCGAACCTGATCCTGTCCGAGATCGCGCCGCTGGTCAGCGCGCACCGCGGCGTCTTCTACATGGTGGAGAACGAGGGCACGGAGCCGACCCTCGAGCTCGTGGCGAGCTACGCCTTCACGGAGCGCAAGAACCTCTCGAACCGCTACCGGATGCGCCAGGGCCTCGTCGGGCAGTGCGCCTTCGAGAAGAAGCGCATCCTGCTCACCAACGTGCCGGGCGACTACATCACCATCGGCTCGGCGCTGGGCGAGGCGGCACCCCTCAACATCATCGTGCTGCCGGTCCTGTTCGAGCAGGAGGTCCGCGCCGTGATCGAGCTCGCCTCGTTCAACCGGTTCAGCGAGACGCACCAGTCGTTCCTCGACCAGCTCACCGAGTCGATCGGCATCGTGCTCAACACGATCGCCGCCAACATGCGCACCGAGGGCCTGCTCAAGCAGTCGCAGCTCCTCACGAGCGAGCTGCAGAGCCAGCAGGAGGAACTCAAGAAGACCAACGACCGGCTCGAACTCCAGGCCGCCTCGCTGCAGCAATCGGAGGACCTGCTGAAGAACCAGCGCGAGCGGCTGCAGCTGACGAACGAGGAGCTGGAGGAGAAGGCGCGCCTCCTTGAGATCCAGAAGAAGGAGGTCGAGGGCAAGAACCGCGAGGTCTCGATCGCCAAGACGGCGCTGGAGGAGAAGGCGGAGCAGCTCGCGCTGACATCGCGCTACAAGTCGCAGTTCCTCGCCAACATGAGCCACGAGCTGCGCACGCCGCTCAACAGCCTGCTGATCCTCTCGAAGCTCCTCTCCGAGAACCGGGACGGCAACCTCAGCGACAAGCAGCGGGAATTCGCCAAGACCATCAACGCCGCGGGCACGGACCTGCTCTCGCTCATCAACGACATCCTCGACCTCTCGAAGATCGAGTCCGGCACCGTGTCCCTCGAACTCGGCGACATCGCCCTGCAGGATCTCGTCGACCACCTGGAGCGGACCTTCCGGCACCTCGCGGTGGAGCGCAGCATCGCCTTCGAGATCGCGCTCGCCCCCGGCCTGCCGCGGGTCGTGCGGACCGACTCGAAGCGGCTGCAGCAGGTGCTGCGCAACCTCCTGTCGAACGCCTTCAAGTTCACCGAGAAGGGCGGCGTCACCCTGACGATCGCCTCGGCCGAGGGCTCGCCGCTGCGGGCCGGAAGCCAGTGGCTGGCGCTCGCGGTGGCTGACACCGGCATCGGCATCCCCGAGGACAAGCAGCGGATCATCTTCGAGGCGTTCCAGCAGGCCGACGGCACCACGAGCCGCAAGTACGGCGGCACCGGGCTCGGCCTCGCGATCAGCCGTGAGATCGCGCGCCTCCTCGGCGGCGAGATCGTGCTCGACAGCCGGCCCGGCGAGGGCAGCACCTTCACCCTGTTCCTGCCCTTCGAGCCGCCGGCCTCGGCGGGCGCCGGGCGGCTCGCCGAGTTCGGCGAGGGCAACGGGATCGCCATCGCCCGCCAGCTCTCCGGCGCGACCGCCCTCTCGGCCTCGGCCGACGACCGCCACGCGGTCGGCAACGGCGACTACATCGTCCTGATCATCGAGGACGACGCGATGTTCGCCTCCGTGCTCCTCGAACTCGCGCGGGAGCGCGGCTTCAAGGGCCTGATCGCGCAGGACGGGGCGGCGGCCCTCGCCCTCGCCCACCGCTACAAGCCGCACGCCATCACGCTCGACATCGGCCTGCCCGACATGGACGGCTGGGCCCTGCTCGACCTCCTCAAGAACGATGCCCGCACGCGGCACATCCCGATCCACGTCATCTCCGTCAACGACGAGAAGAAGCGCGGCCTGCGCGCCGGCGCGTTCGGCTTCCTGGAGAAGCCCGTCGACCGCGAGGGCCTGCTGAAGGCGCTGGAGCGCTCGAAGGACTTCATCACGCGGCCCGTGCGCAACCTCCTCCTCGTCGAGGACGACGAGAACCAGCGGGCGAGCATCACGGCCCTCCTGAAGGACGAGGACGTGAACGTCTGCGGCTTCGGGACGGCGTCGGCGGCCCTGGAGGCCGTCGACGGCGGCCGCTTCGACTGCGCGATCATCGATCTCGGCCTGCCGGACATGCGCGGCGCCGACCTGATTGAGCAGATCCGCGGCGTCGACGGCGGCGAGGAGCTGCCGATCATCGTCTACACGGGACAGGACCTGACGGCCGCCGAGGAGAAGCACCTGAAGCAATCCGCCTCGACGGTCATCCTCAAGGACACGACCTCGCCCGATCGTCTGCTGGAGGAGACCGCCCTCTTCCTGCACCGCACGATCGGCGCCGTGCCGGCGGACGAACAAATCATCGTCCCTCGAAAAGAAACCGCCTCGCTCGAAGGCTGCAGAATCATCCTTGTCGACGACGACCTGCGGAATATCTTTTCGCTCACGAGCGCATTGGAACAGTACGACCTCGAGGTTCTGTTTGCCGAGAACGGACGCGACGGCATCGAGCTCCTCAAGGCCAATCCGAACGTGGATGCCATGCTGGTGGACATCATGATGCCGGGCATGGATGGTTACGAGACCATGCGCGAGATCCGCAGTCACGACGCGTTCCGGACCCTGCCGCTGATCGCCGTCACCGCGAAGGCGATGAAGGGCGACCGGGAGAAGTGCCTGGAGGCGGGCGCCTCGGACTACGTCTCGAAGCCGGTCGACATCGACCAGCTCCTCGCCGTGCTGCGCGTGCAGCTCGGGCGGCGGGGAAGCGGGGCGGACGGCGCGCGGGCGGACGGCCCCACGGACGCGGGCAAGCTCCTCCCATGATGGATCGCTCGCCCCTGACTCTGGCGCACGAGGAGCCGGCCGGCCAGCCGCCGACCCCGGCGGAGGAGACGCTGATCCGCGCCAAGATCCTGATCGTCGACGACGACCGCCGCAACCTGCTCGCGGCCTCGGAGGTGATCGATCAGCCGGGCCTCGACATCGTCCTGGCGGACTCGCCCGAGGAGGCGCTTCGCCGGACGCTGCGGGAGGATTTCGCGCTGATCCTCCTCGACGTGCAGATGCCGCGCATGGACGGCTACGAGGTCGCCGCGCTGATCCGCAGCCGGCCGCGCTCGTCGCGCGTCCCGATCGTGTTCCTGACGGCGCACAACAAGGACGACATCCACATCTTCCGCGGCTACTCGGCCGGCGCCGTCGACTACGTCTTCAAGCCGATCCAGCCGCTCATCCTGAAATCGAAGGTCGACATCTTCGTCGACCTCTACCGCAAGACCGAGGAGATCAAGGGGAAGGCCGCCGCCGAGAAGCGGCTCCTCCTCGAGAACCTGAGGGTGCGCGGCGAGAAGCTCGAGGCCGAGCGGGCCCTGCGCAGGCAGGAGGAGCAGCAGACGGCCGTGCTGAGCGGGCTGCCGATCGCGCTCTACACGGCCTCGGCCGACGCGGCGGACCGGCGCCTGCGCTTCACGAGCGACAGCATCGCGCGGATCACCGGCTTTCCGCGCGAGGCCTTCGCCGACGGCACCCTGTGGGAATCGCGGCTCAACCCCGAGGACCGGGACCGCGCGCTCGCCGCGCTGCAGAGCCTCGGGGAGACCGGCACGGTCGCGATCGAGTACCGCTGGCGCAACGCCGACGGCGAGGAGCGCCACATCCTCGATCAGGTCGTGCTGAACCGGGATGAGGACGACGTGCCCGCCGAGCTGTTCGGCGTCTGGTTCGACGTGACCGAGCGAAGGGAGCTGGAACTCAGCCTGCTGCACGCCTCGAAGCTCGAGGCGGTGGGCCGGCTCACCGGCGGCATCGCGCACGACTTCAACAACATGCTCGGCATCGTCATCGGCAATCTCGACCTGCTCCAGCGGACGCTGCCGCCGGACGAGAAGGCTTACCGGCGCATCCAGCACGCCCTCGACGGCGCGCAGCGCTGCGCGGAGCTGACGAGCCGCCTGCTCACCTTCTCGCGCCGCTCGCCGCTTCAGCCGAAGGTGCTGGAGTTCGAGGCTTTCATGCCGGGCCTGATCAAGCTTCTGGAGCGCACGCTCGGCGAGCGCGTGAGCGTGACGCTGGCCCTCGACGAGGCGCTGCCGCCCGTTCTCGTGGATCACGCGCAGCTCGAAGCGGCCCTGATCAACCTTGCGGTGAACGCGCGCGACGCCATGCCGGAGGGCGGCCGCCTCGACCTGACCGTGCGGGGCCGGACCGACGTGCCGGCTTCCGGCGCCGCCCCGGCATCTCTCGTGGACATCGCCGTGACCGACACCGGAACGGGCATGCCGCCCTCGGTCCTCGCCCGCGTCTTCGAGCCCTTCTTCACCACCAAGGAGGTCGGCAAGGGCACCGGGCTCGGCCTCAGCATGGTCTACGGCTTCGTCCAGCAGAGCGGCGGCACCATCGCGATCGACAGCGTGCCGGACCAGGGCACCACCATCACCATCACCCTGCCGGCCCGCCTCGGCGAGGCCGCCGGCCTCGACGATCTGGCCGAACCCGCCGACGCCCAGGCGGTGACCGGGGACGGGCGGATCGTGCTCGTCGTGGAGGACGACGCCGACGTCCGTCAGATCGCGGTCTCGGCGCTCGAAGCCCTCGCCTTTCGGGTCATCGACGCGAAGGACGGCGAGGACGCCCTGCACACGCTGGAGAGCAATCCCGACGTGCACCTCGTCTTCAGCGACGTGAACATGCCGGGCGCCATCACCGGGCTCGAGCTTGGCCGGATCATCCGCTGCCGCTGGCCGGACATCTCGGTGCTCCTGACCTCCGGCTACCTGCGCGAGGACCAGGACCCGAGCGAGTTCGACGTGCTCCAGAAGCCCTACCGGACGGCCGATCTGGAGGCGGCGCTGAGCAGGATGGTGCCCGCCCGCGAGCGCTACGCGTATTGAGAAGCACATCGGAGGCGCCTCGGAGGCATCCCGCGCGGCGCGCTCGCGGGCGAGCCTGGCTCGCAAGCGCATCGATGTGCGGGTGCCGCGGCCGGCACACCGAAGCAACCGAACGGTCCGGTTCGCGTCACGGCCAAGATCGCGTTCCGTCCTGCTTCGCACAGAACGCCTTCTCATCGAAGCACAAACCCTTGTTTGCTCCAAAAATGCCGGGCTTCGGCTTTGTGACTATGAAAAGTTCTGGAAATAGGAGACCAAAGTAAGTTATAGTCCCTGTCAGTCGCGCTGAGTTCGGCGGCGAGCTCGGTTCTCGCTGCGCCGCCGGTAGCGGTCTTCCGCTGGAGGGCTTTGCGATGGCAACGCTTCGGGCGATCTTCCCGCATCAGGCAAAGGCACGCCCCGGCGTGCGCACGATCGGCACGCAGGATCTCAAGTTCGCCCTGGCGAAGGGCGTCGAGGACTTCCTGGCGATGCCGACCCACGTGCTGTTCGTCATCGCGATCTACCCGATCGCGGGGCTCATCATCGCCACCGTGACCTTCGATCAGGATCTGATCCCGCTCCTGTTCCCGCTCGCCTCGGGCTTCGCCCTGGTCGGCCCGTTCGCGGCCATCGGCCTGTACGAGCTGAGCCGGCGGCGGGCCGAGGGGCTCGACGTGAGCTGGTCGCACGCCTACAGGCCCCTCAAGGCGCGCTCCGCCGGCGCGATCGTCACGGTCGGGCTCGTCCTGATGGCGATCTTCCTGGCCTGGCTCGTCGCCGCGATGGGCCTCTACTGGGCGATCTACGGGGACGAGCGCTTCGCCTCGATCTTCGCCTTCGCCGAGGACGTCCTGACCACGCGCCGCGGGTGGACGCTGATCATCATCGGCAACCTCGTGGGCTTCGCCTTCTCGCTGCTCGCCCTCGCGGTGAGCGTCGTCTCCCTTCCGCTGCTCGTCGACCGCGAGGCCGACGCGCACACCGCCATCGAGACGTCCCTCGAGGCGGTGCGGACCAACCCGCGCACAATGGTGCTGTGGGGCTGCATCGTGGCGGGCTGCCTCGTGATGGGGATGCTGCCGCTCTTCGTGGGACTCGCCCTCGCCCTCCCGATCCTCGGGCACGCGACGTGGCACCTGTACCGGCGCACGGTCGCCCCGTGAGGGGCGGGCGGCGCGCGGATACGGGCCGGACGGGAGGATCGTGAGGCCGCACGCCTCCGCCGACGGAGGTCCGGGCGGGAAGTGGGGTGCGGGAGGCAACCGTGATGGCGCTGGTTCTCGTCCTGATCGCCCTCGGATCGATCGCCTTCCATCTCCTGAGCCCGTGGTGGTGGACACCGATCGCCTCGAACTGGGGCTACATCGACTCCACGCTGATCATCACCTTCTGGATCACCGGCTTCGTCTTTACGGCGATCGTGCTGTTCGTCGCCTACTGCCTCGTGCGCTTCCGCCACGCCCCGGGCCGGCGGGCCGCCTACGAGCCGGAGAACAGGCGCCTGGAGGGCTGGCTCACCGGGCTCACGGCGCTCGGCGTCGCCGCCCTGCTGGCACCCGGGCTGTTCGTCTGGAACCAGTTCGTGCGCGTGCCGCAGAACGCCTCCGAGATCGAGATCGTCGCGCAGCAATGGCGGTGGGCCTACCGGCTGCCCGGCGCCGACGGGCGCCTCGGTGCCTCGGACATCCGGCACGTCAGCGACGAGAACCCGCTCGGCCTCGACCCGCAGGACGCGGCTGCCCGCGACGACCTCGTCATCGACGCGGACCTGCACCTGCCGCTGGGCAGGCCCGTGAAGGTCCTGCTCCGCTCCACCGACGTGGTTCACAATTTCTACGTGCCGGAGTTCCGGGCTAAGATGGACATCATCCCCGGCATGGTCACGTATTTCTGGTTCACGCCGACCCGCACCGGCACCTTCGACGCCCTGTGCAACGAGGTGTGCGGCACCAATCACTACGCCATGCGCGGCCGCGTGGTCGTGGAGGGCGAGGCCGCCTACAGCTCCTGGCTCCGAGAGCAGACGACATTCGCGAACTTCGCCGGCGGCGGCGAGCGCGGACGCAGGGTCGCGCGCCGCGAGGCGCCGCCGGTGCGGTGAGGAGGCTGAAGCGATGGCCGACGCGCAGTTCGGGAGCGCCGCTCCCCTGCCCCAGGGCGGGATCGACGACGTCGAACTCTACCACCCGCATAGCTGGCTGACGAAGTACGTCTTCAGCCAGGACGCGAAGATCATCGCGATTCAGTACTCGATGACCGCCATGGCGATCGGCCTCGTCGCCCTCGTCCTGTCGTGGCTGGTGCGGCTTCAGCTCGGGTTTCCGGGCCTTGTCTCCTTCATCGGGCCGAAGGAGTACTACCAGCTCATCACGATGCACGGGATGATCATGGTGATCTACCTGCTGACGGCGCTCTTCCTCGGCGGCTTCGGCAACTACCTCATCCCCCTGATGCTCGGCGCGCGGGACATGGTGTTCCCGTACGTGAACATGCTGAGCTACTGGATCTACCTCCTCGCCGTGCTCGTCCTGGTGGCGAGCTTCTTCGCGCCCGGCGGGCCTACGGGGGCCGGCTGGACCCTCTACCCGCCGCAGGCGATCCTCTCCGGCACGCCCGGGCAGGAATGGGGCATCGTCCTGATGCTCCTCTCGCTGATCCTCTTCATCATCGGCTTCACCATGGGCGGCGTGAACTACGTCGTGACGGTACTGCAGGCGCGGGCGCCCGGCATGACGCTGATGCGGATGCCGCTCACCATCTGGGGCATCTTCACCGCGACGATCCTGGCGCTCCTCGCCTTCCCGGCCCTGTTCGTCGGCGCCGTGATGATGCTCCTCGACCGGCTGCTCGGCACGAGCTTCTTCATGCCGGCGATCATCGAGGCGGGGCAGCGCCTGCGCTACGGCGGCGGCAGCCCGATCCTCTTCCAGCACCTGTTCTGGTTCTTCGGCCACCCGGAGGTCTACATCGTGGCGCTTCCCGCCTTCGGGATCGTCTCGGACCTGATCAGCACCCACGCGCGCAAGAACATCTTCGGGTATCGGATGATGGTCTGGGCCATCGTCGCCATCGGCGCGCTGAGCTTCGTGGTCTGGGCGCACCACATGTACGTCAGCGGCATGAACCCGTACTTCGGGTTCTTCTTCGCCACGACGACGCTCGTCATCGCGATCCCGACCGCCATCAAGGTCTACAACTGGGTGCTGACGCTCTGGCGCGGGGACATCCACCTCACGCTGCCGATGCTGTTCGCCATCGCGTTCATCGTGACGTTCCTGAACGGCGGCCTGACCGGCCTCTTCCTCGGCAACGTCGTGGTCGACGTGCCGCTCTCGGACACGATGTTCGTCGTCGCGCATTTCCACATGGTCATGGGCGTCGCGCCGATCCTCGTCATCTTCGGCGGAATCTATCACTGGTACCCGAAGGTCACCGGCCGCATGCTCGACGAGCGGCTCGGCCAGTTGCACTTCTGGGCCACCTTCCTCGGCGCCTACGCGATCTTCTTCCCGATGCACTATCTCGGGTTGATGGGCGTCCCGCGCCGCTACTTCGACATCGAGGGCCTGAGCTTCGCGACGCCGTCCGTGGCGACCCTGAACGCCTTCGTCAGCGTCGTCGCCTTCCTGGTGGGCGCCGCCCAGATCGCGTTCCTCTTCAACCTCGCGCACAGCCTCAGGCACGGCGCGCCGGCCGGCGGCAACCCGTGGCGGGCGACCACCCTGGAGTGGCAGACCCCGCAGACGCCGCCGCCGCACGGCAATTGGGGGCCTGCGCTGCCGGTGGTCTACCGCTGGGCCTACGATTACAGCGTGCCGGGCGCCGCCCAGGACTTCATCCCGCAGAACCAGCCGGACATCCGTCCGGACCGGTCCCCCGGTCCCGTCGCGGCACCCGCGTGAGCGCGCCATGACGCTCGTGCTCGCCTATCTCGCCGCCCTGGCCGCCCTCTCCGCTCCCTGGCTGATGCGGCAGCGCCTCGGCGCCAAGCCCTGGCTGGAGACCGGCTCGGCCCTCGACCTGCCGCCGGAGCCCGCGCGGATCCCGGCCGCCCGGCTCGGCGTGACGGTGCTGCTCGCGGCGATCGGGCTGCTCTTCGCGCTCCTCGTGGCGGCCTACGCGATGCGCGTGCCGCGCGACGCCTGGCAGATCCTGCCCGACCCGCGCCTGCTCTGGCTGACGACCGCGCTCCTCGTGCTCGCGAGCTTCGCCCTGCACGCGGGCCGGGCCGCGGCGGAGCGCGGCGGGCGCGACGCCCTGCTGCTCTGGCTCGCCGCCGCCGGCACGGCGATCCTCGGCTTCCTCGTGGGGCAGGCGCTGGCCTGGCGCAATCTCCTCGCGCTCGGCGCCGGCCCGGCCTCCGGGGCGGGCAGCGCCTTCTTCTACCTGCTCACGGCGCTCCACGCCCTGCACGTGGGCGGCGGGCTCGTTGCCCTCGGCGCGGTGGCGCGCCGCGCCGCGGGCGCGCCCGGCACCGAGACCGCGCGCCTCGGCGTCGCGCTCTGCGCCCTCTACGTCGACGCCCTTCTGGGGATCTGGCTCGTCCTGTTCGGCCTCCTGTTCCGGACGCCCTGGTCGGGCTGGATCTACGCCCTGTGCAGCCCGGCCTGAGGAGCGAGGTGAGCATGACCGGCTTCGCATTCCGATCCATCACCGCCGCACAGACGCGGCCGGGCCAGTGGCGGCGCCTCTCGGACGAGTGGTCCGCGGACCGTCAGGCCTTCCGCGGCGCCTCCTGGCGCAAGGCCATGATGTGGATCTTCCTCCTCAGCGACACCTTCGTGTTCGGCTGCTTCCTGCTCTCCTACATGACGGTCCGGATGTCGACGACCCTGCCCTGGCCGAACCCCAGCAAGGTCTTCGCCCTCGAGATCGGCGGCACCGAGCTGCCGCTGATCCTGATCGCGATCATGACCTTCGTGCTGATCTCCAGCAGCGGCACCATGGCGATGGCGGTCGCCTACGGCTACCGGCAGGAGCGCGTGAAGACGGCCCTGCTGATGCTCGCGACGGCGCTTCTCGGCGCCATGTTCGTGGGCATGCAGGCTTTCGAGTGGACGAAGCTGATCCACGAGGGCGTGCGGCCCTGGGGCAATCCCTGGGGTGCCGACCAGTTCGGCTCGACCTTCTTCATGATCACGGGCTTCCACGGCACGCACGTCACGATCGGGGTGATCGCGCTCCTCGTCATCGCCCGGAAGGTCTGGCGCGGCGATTTCGACACCGGCCGGCGGGGTTTCTTCACGAGCCAGCGCGGCCGCTACGAGAACGTGGAGATCGCCGGCCTCTACTGGCACTTCGTCGATCTCGTCTGGGTCTTCATCTTCGCCCTGTTCTATCTCTGGTAGGGAGTGGGATCATGTCGGCCGGCGCGGCGCACGAGACGGGGCAGTCCCACCCGATCCGGCTCTACCTCCTGGTCTGGGGCTGGCTCTTCGTGCTCAGCGCCTGCTCCTACCTCGTCGACTACTTCCATCTGCAGGGCGGCCTGCGCTGGTTCCTGATCCTGCTGTTCATGATCGTGAAGGCCGGGCTGATCGTGGCGGTGTTCATGCACATGGCCTGGGAGCGCCTGGCCCTCGTCTACGCGATCCTCGTACCGCCCGCCGCCCTGCTGGTCTTCGTGGCCATCATGACGTTCGAGGCGAGCTACACGCTCCTCACCCGCATCGCCTTCGCGCTCGGCGGCTGAGGGGACGACGACACAAATGTGAAGGCGGAATCGGGGCTGTCCCGGTCTTCTCTCGCCGATGCGGGTGCTTCTCGTCGCGATCGGCAGCCACGGCGACGTCCTGCCTTTCCTCGCCCTCGCCGCCGAACTGGACCGGCGCGGCCACGCGGTCACGCTCGCCGCTCCCGCGCCCTTCGCGCCCATGGCGGAACGGGCCGGGCTCGGCTTCCACCCGCTCGGAACCCGGGCGGACTACGCCGACTTCGCGGCGGAGCCGGAACTCTGGCACCCGCGCCGGGGCGTGAAGGCCGCCTTCCGCTACGTCTCCCTGCTGACGGAGCCGACCTACGCGTGGCTCGCGCAGACCTGGCGCCCGGGCGAGGGCATCGTCGTCGGCTCGACGCTGAGCCTCGGGGCCCGCGTCGCGCAGGACAAGCTCGGGCTGCCGCTCGCCACGGTGCACCTCATGCCCTTCCTCGTGGAGAGCCGCCACGCGCCCCCGATCCTGCCCGGGTTTCCCCTGCCCGGCTTCCTGCCGCCCCGGTTCCGGCACTGGCTCGGGCGCGGCGCGGACACCTACGTGATCGGGCCCGCCGTCCTGCCCGAACTCAACGCGTTCCGCGCACGGCTCGGCCTTCCGCCGGTGCGCCGCCTGCGCCACTGGTGGAACTCTCCCCTGCGCGTGCTCCTCACCTTCGCCGACTGGTTCGTGCCGCCGCAACCCGACTGGCCGGCCCAGGCCGTGCAGGTCGGCTTCCCGCTTGCCGACCGGTTCGGCGACGCGGACGATCTCAGCCCGGACCTCGCCGCGTTCCTCGACGCGGGCGAGGCGCCCCTCGCCTTCACCTACGGCTCTGCCATGCGTCAGGGCCGCAAATTCTTCGAGACCGCGGTGCGGACCTGCCGGCGGATGGGACGGCGCGGCGTCCTCCTGGCGCCGCAGGACGGTCAGGTTCCGCCCGGCCTGCCCGCGGACATCCTGCACGTTTCCTACGCGCCGTTCAGCCGCCTGCTGCCGCGCTGCGCCTCGCTCATCCACCACGGCGGGATCGGCACCGTCGCCCAGGGCCTCGCCGCCGGGATCCCGCAACTGGTGGTCCCCGTCGCCTTCGATCACTTCGACGAGGCGCAGCGGCTGAGGCACCTCGGCGTCGGCAGCGCGCTCAGCCAGCGCCGCTTCACCCCGCGGCGGGCGGCAGCCGAGATCCGCCGTCTGCTCACGGCTCCTCAGGTGGCGGGCGCCTGCGCCGCGGTGCGGGCGCGGATGGCGGGCAGCGACGGCGTGCCGGCCGCCTGTGACGCCCTGGAGAGCCTTCATCCGGCTTGAAGCCCGGCGGCCGGCGGCCTCTGACGGCCGGACCGCGCCTCGGCAAGGCGCCCGTGTCAGTCCGGCTGGACTGTGGATGCGCTCATTTTCCATTGCAGTATCCGGACGACGCACGCAAAAGTGGCGGCCCCCGTTCCCGCATCCGATCCATGATCTTCACCACCAACGCCGCCGGGACACTCGCCTACCTGAGCCCGGGATGGGGCGAGATCACCGGGCAGGACGCGCGCAGCGCGGCGAATTACGGTTGGGTGCGGGCCGTGCACCCGGAGGATGTCGAGCTCGTGCGCGCACTCGTCGCGCGCGCCGTCGCCGAGGGCCGTGAGTTCAGCTGCCGTTATCGGCTGATCGACATCGACGGGCGGCCCGTCTGGGTGGCCGCGGCCGCCATGCCGCGCCTCGACCCGCATCGCGGGAGCTTTCTCGGCTTTCTCGGCTGCGTCAACGAGATCCTGGATTCCGGCACGCGGGCCGACGGCCTCGTGGGCCGGCTCCTGCCGCCGCCGGCCGGCCTCTCGCGGTTGCCGCCCTCGCGGCAGGAGATCGCGGCGGAGCACATCCTGGCCGCGCAGGCGCGGACGCTGCAGGCGAGCAGCCGCTCCGCTCGCAAGGCGGTCGAGCTCGCCGCTTTCGAGGTGAGCCGCCAGGTGACGCACGGCCTCGACGGCGTCGCCAGCGCGGACATCCACTGACCGGATCCGGCTTTCACCAACCGTTGACCATGATGGCGGCCGGCCCGCTCTCCCCGGCGGCGCATGTGCGCCAACGCAACCCTTGCGTGCCGCTCCGGCGCTAGGAAACGCCTCGGGAAATACCCGCAGAGCCGAACGCCATGACCCGCCGCCAATCTCCCGATCCCGCCGCCGCGCTGCTCAACCTGTCGCTCTACGTGACCGTGAGCGGCGTCTTCGCGACGGCTTTCACTCTGATGTCTCTCGGCTACTGAAGCACCCCGCGCGATCGGTAAGGGACGCGCGGGGTGTTCGACAGGGCTGCTATTTGCCCTTGAGCACGTCCTTCACGCTGCCGACGGCGTTCTGGACCTTGCCCTTCACCTGATCGGCGATGCCCTCGTTCTTCAGCTTCTCGTCACCCGTCAGGCGGCCGGCGCCTTCCTTGACCTTGCCGCCGAGGTTGGTGGCGGAGCCTTCGACGCGATCGTTATCAACAGCCAAGTTTTCCTCCTGAAGTTGTACCGGCGCACGCGGCGCCCATGGCAAGCGAACGACGGGCAGGCTGGACGGTTCCGTCGGCGACCGCGCGGCCTGAACGCCGGTGATCGGCTCAAGCCAATCCGTCGCGGGTGCGCGATGCCACCCAAAAGGTGCGGGAATCGAACGCGCGGCCGTCGAGCGGAGCCATCCCCCGTGAGGAGCGTAGGGGTCGATGGACTCTCAAGCTTCGACAGCAGCCGAGCTGCCATGGGCGCAACAATCGACAATCATCCAGAGCAAAAATTTTGCGAAACATGCAAAATCTCTGCCTACAGTCCGGAGTTCAATAAGTTTATCTCGTCAAATTACGCTTTGAAACCGCATCGTTCCTGAATTATATTTTCTCATGCTGACTGCGGATCGTCTTCGATGCGGTGATTTGGTTCAGCACCTTGGTTGCCTGATGGGTTCGTAGCGCTCTTGATGCAGCGGCTTTCCCGGTTTCGCTTGCCCGGTTTCGCTTGCAGAAGTTGCGCTTCGGCAATCATCTTTACTCTCGGTGAGGAAACACGACGGTATCGTGCCCGCGGACCGGAAGGATGAAGCCGTCCGCCGCATGAACGCGATGATCGAGGCCGGCCTGAACCGGCGCTGGTACGAACTCCGCCTGCCGGCGGTGCTGGAGGCGCGCTACCACGCCGAGACCCTGCCGCCGGCCGGCTGGTATCTCCAGTCGTGGATGGTGATCTTCATCGCCTTCAACGTCCTGTCGCTGAAGGTCGATCTCGACGCCTTCGGCCCGGAGGCGATCGCCGTTCCGGCCGGCCTCACCCTCGGCCTCTTCCTGCCGCTCGCCGTCGCCTCGATCGTGATCCTGCGGGGTCGCCCCTCGGCGCGCGTGCAGATGGGCGCGGTCCTTGTGACCGGGCTCGCCGACATGGCGATCGTGCTCAACAGCGCGCGGATCGCTCCGCCCGAGCACGCGCACACCTACCTGATCCTCGCCGCCATCGTGCCGCTGGTGGTCGGGATGATCGCGCCGCTTTCCTTCCGGCACAGCCTCGTCTTCTGCTTCGGCAGCTTCGCACTCTACGTCGTGGGGACGGTCGGCTTCGGGCTGAGCGACAGCGGCGGCACCGGCGTGCCGCTCCTCGTGGCCAGCCTGATCCTCGTGCCGCTGAAGCTCGCCTACTCCCGGGAATGGGAGACCAAGCGCAGCTTCCTCTTCGACCTGCGCGAGAAGACGCAGGCCGAGGCCCTGGCCGAGGCGAATGCACGCCTCACCATCCTGTCCGAGACGGACCCTCTCACCGGCGTGGCGAACCGGCGCCTCTTCACCGAGCGCCTGCGCGCGCACTGGGAGTCCGGTGCGGAGGCCGGCGAGTGGCTCGGCATCCTCATCGTCGACATCGACCGCTTCAAGCTCCTCAACGACGCCGCCGGCCACGCGGCCGGGGACGCCTGCCTGATCCGGGTCGCCGAGGCGCTGCGGGGCCCGATCGCGGCGCAGGGCGGCCTGATCGCGCGCTACGGCGGCGAGGAGTTCGTCGCCCTGGTGCCCGGCCTCACGGAGGCCGGCACAAGCGAGACCGGCGAGCGCATGCGGCGGGCGGTGGCCGGAATGACCATCCCGCATCCGGGCCTCGGGCTCCACGGCTTCGTCACCGTGAGCGTCGGCGTGAGCGCCGCGCACACGGACCGGCGCGCGGAGGGGCTGACCGCCGACGCGCTCCTGCGGGCCGCCGACGCGGCCCTCTACCGGGCGAAGAACGCCGGTCGCGACCGGGTCGAGGCCGAACCGGCCACGATCATGCCGGCGGCGATGGCGGCGATGCCGCCGCTGCGGCCCGCGGTCACGGCCTCGCGCCTCGTCAGCGTGTCGCGTCCGGCGGCCGCCTGAGGCGGAGCGGGCCTACTCGGCCCGGTCGTGCTGGGCGTGGACGGTCGCCTCCAGCTGACCCCGCTCTTCCAGGGCGCGGATGGCGTGGTGGCGGCTGAGGCCCTCGAACAGGTCGACGGCCGACGGACGTCCGTCCTGGGCCATGTAGGCGGCGAGCCGCGCGTAGTCGGTGGCGAGGCGCTCATCGCGCGCGGCGGCGCGGGCGAGACCCGACACGGTCGTCTGGAACTCGGAAAGCTGATTCTCCGGCACGGCCATCACGCTGCTTCGGGCCAAGGCCCCCTCTCCGCCCAAGACTTTGCCGAAGCGGGGCCGGAACGCAATGCCCCGGCCGGCGGCATCTTCAAGATGCCGGACATTGTAGAGAGCCCTCAAGCGATTGATGACGCACGCCGTCTTCCCGCGAGACGAGGCTCCGCGGCACCCGGGACGCGCCGGCGGGACCGATGGCCGCGCCGGCACGCGGGATGAAATCGCCGCTCGGCCTCAGCCCGGGGAGAGGCCGCTCCAGACCATGCTGAGCCCGGCGAGCAGCATTAGCCCGTCCATCGCGAACCGGAAGGTCTCGGGGGAGAGCCGCAGCACGAAGGGCTTGGCGAGGAAGGCGCCCGCCATCAGCGAGGCGCCCACCACGAGCCCCTTCGCCAGTTCCTCCGTCGGCAGGGCGCCGGCGCCCCGGAAGGTCAGGGTCTTGCTCGCGTAGACGGCGAGCGAGCCGGCGGCCTCCGTGCCGATGAAGGCGCCCTTGGCGAGGCCGTAGGCCACGAAGAGCGGCACCGAGATCGGCCCCGTCGAGACCACGATGCCGGTGAGGAAGCCGATCACGGCGCCGCCGAGGGCGAGGTGGATCAGCCGCAGCCGCACGAGATGGGAGGCGAGCCAGCGGCGGCCCGGGATCATCGCGACGAGGAAGGCGCCGATCGCCAGATCGACCGCGCGCGGAGGCAGCACGAGGAGCGTCCGGGCGCCGGCCGCGGCGGCGAGCGCCCCCGGCGCCCCGTAGGCGAAGAAGGCGCGGCGGTCGACCGAGCGCCACCATGCCAGCACCCGCGAGACGTTCGCCATCAGGGCGGCGACGGCCATGATCGGCACGGCCGCCTTCGGCCCGTAGACGGCGGCCAGCACCGGCACCAGCATGATCGAGGAGCCGGTGCCGACGATCCCGCTGATCACGCCGGCCACGAGGCCGACCGCCAGGACGAACAGGACGCCCATCGGCGCCGGGCGTGCCGGCCGTCCGCGCCGGGCGGTCCGCTACTGCGTCACCTCGTTGCCGCTGTAGTCGATGTTGCCGGCGGCATTCCTCTTCCAGACGTACATGACGTAGTCCGGCCGGGTGATGTCGCCCTTCTTGTCGTAGGCGATGTCGCCGATCACCGTCTGGGTCGGCTTGCCCTGGTGCAGGTAGTCGGCGAGCGCCTTGCCGTCCGTCGAGCCCGTCGCCTCGATCGCCTTGGCGAGGATCTGCACCGCCGCGTAGGAGTAGAGCGTGTAGGCTTCCGGATCGATGCCCTTCGCCTTGAAGGCGGCCACCACGTCCTTGGCGTTCGGGTTCTTGCGGGCGTCGGGCGAGAAGGTCATCAGCGTGCCCTCGGCGCCGGGGCCGGCGATCTGCACGAACTCCTTGTCGGTGATGCCGTCGCCACCCATCAGCGTCGCCTGCAGGCCCTGGTCCCGCATCTGGCGGATCAGGAGCCCGGCCTCGGTGTGGATGCCGCCGAAATAGACGATGTCGATGCCCGCCTGCTTCAACTTGGAGACGAGCGCCGAGAAGTCCTTCTCGCCCGGGTTGATGCCCTCGTAGACCACGTCCTTGCCGCCCTTGGCCCGGAAGACCTTGCGGGTCTCGTCGGCCAGCCCCTTGCCGTAGGGCGTCTTGTCGTGGACGAAGGCGACCTTCCTGTCCTTGAAGTTCTTGGCGAGGTACTCGCCCGCCACCGCGCCCTGCTGGTCGTCGCGGCCGCAGGTGCGGAAGGTGTTCCAGTTGCCGCGCTCGGTGAACTTCACCGCCGTCGAGGCCGGGGTGATCTGGATGATGCCCGCATCCTGGTAGACGTCGGAGGCCGGGATCGAGACGCCGGAGTTGAAGTCGCCCACCACCATGGTGACGCCCTCGGAGGCGAGCTTGTTGGCCACCGACACGCCCTGCTTGGGGTCCGAGGCGTCGTCGCCGGTCGAGAGCTCGAACTTCTTGCCCTTGATGCCGCCCGCCCTGTTGATGTCCTCCACGGCCTGCACGGCGCCGTTGCGGATCTGCGCCCCGAAGGCGGCCGAGCCGCCGGTGATCGGGCTCGCGACGCCGATCTTGATCTGTGCCTGCGCGCTCGAGACCAGAAGGCCGAGCGCGAGGCCCGCCAGCACCATCGTCCTCATCTCACGTCCCCTTCCTGTGCCTGCCCGCGCCGGAGGGCGCGGGACGCAATTCTAAGGTGTCCCCACCCGCTCCCGCCACGTCAGCGGCGAGGTGCGCTCGTAGAGCCAGCGGTACTGGGTGGTCATCTGGCGAGTGCGGGTGAACCGGAAGGCGACCGCCCCGATCGCCAGAACCACGCAGGCATCCGCGACGTAGCGGGGCCCGGAGAGCAGCGTGCCCTCGAAGAGCGCGAAGTGGATGAAGCGCACGGCGCCCGCCACCGCCAGCAGCGCCGGCACGCACTGCCAGAACGGGCGCCAGGTGCGCGCGATGCCGCGGGCCGTCATCCAGGCCGCCCAGCCGCCCATCACCACGGTGACGAGGAGGAAGAGGAGGGGCGAGCCCTCGAACAGGTCCGCCGGCATGGCCTAGCCCTTCGCCTCCACGATGTCGGACGCCTCCACCAGTCCCCCCTCCAGGTAGGCCGCCTTGACGGCGGGATCGTCGAGCAGGGCGCGGCCCGTGCCGCTCATGGTGACGCGCCCGTTGACGAGCACGTAGCCCCGGTGGGCGAGCTTGAGGGCGTGGTAGGCGTTCTGCTCCACGAGGAAGATCGTCATGCCCTCGCGCCGGTTGAGATCGCGGATGGCGCCGAAGATCTGCTTCACCACGAGCGGTGCGAGGCCGAGGGAGGGCTCGTCGAAGAGGAGGAGGCGCGGGCGGCTCATCAGGGCGCGGGCGATGGCGAGCATCTGCTGCTCGCCGCCCGACATGGTGCCGGCCCGCTGCTGCAGCCGCTCCTTCAGCCGAGGAAACAGGGCGCAGACCCGCTCCAGATCCTGCGCGAAATGGCGCCCCCCGTGGAGGCTCGCCCCCATCTGCAGGTTCTCCTGCACGCTCATGCGCGGGAAGACCCGGCGCCCCTCTGGCGACTGCGCGATGCCGAGCCGCGCGATGGCGTGGGTCGGCAGCCGCGTGATGTCCTCCCCCGCGAAGGCGATACGGCCAGTCCGCGCCTGGGGCGAGCCGAAGATCGTCATCATCAGGGTCGACTTGCCGGCCCCGTTGGCGCCGATCAGCGTGACGATCTCGCCCTCGCCGACCTCGACGTCGACCTCGCGGAGCGCCGCGACGCTGCCGTAATAGGCCGAGACGCCCCGCACCGAGAGGAGCTTGCCCGCGGCGGCCGCCTGTCGGGCGCGGGTCTCCTCGACGAGGACGTTGATGCCGGCGACGCTCATGCCTCGGCTCCCGCGCTCGGCAGGACGAGGCCGACCTCGGCCTCGACCGCCTCCACCTCCTCGTCCTCGACGCCGAGATAGGCGGCAACGACCCGCGGGTCGGTGCGCACGGCGCCCGGCGTGCCGTCGGCGATCTTCACGCCGTAATCGAGCACGACGACGTGGTCGGAGATCTCCATGACCACCGACATGTCGTGCTCGATGAGCAGCACGGAGGTGCCGTCCGCCCGGATGCGGCGCAGAAGCTCGGTCAGCTCGGCCGATTCGCGGGGGTTGAGGCCAGCGGCAGGCTCGTCGAGGCAGAGCAGGACCGGCTCCGTGCACATGGCCCGCGCGATCTCGAGGCGCCGCTGCGCCCCGTAGGGCAGGTCCCCGGCCGGGTCGTCGGCGCGGGGCGTGAGGCCGATCCGGTCGAGCCAGAGGCGCGCCCGCTCGATCGCGGCGCGCTCGGCCGCCCGGTAGCCGCCGAGGCCGAGGAGCCCCAGCACCGTGAATCCGGAGGCGCGCATCAGCGGCGCGTGCTGCGCCACCAGGAGATTCTCCAGCACCGTCATGCCGGAGAACAGGCGGATGTTCTGGAAGGTGCGGGCGACCCGGGCGCGGCGGTTGACGGCGTGGTTCGGCAGCCGCTCCAGCAGGTGGCGGGCGCCGTCCGCGTGGGCGAGCGTCAGCCGGCCCTCGGTCGGCTTGTAGAAGCCGGTGATGCAGTTGAAGACCGTGGTCTTGCCGGCCCCGTTCGGGCCGATCAGCGCGGTGATGTCGCCGCGGCGGACCTCGAAGGAGAGGTCGTTGACGGCGAGCAGGCCGCCGAAGCGCATCGAGAGATGCTCGACGGTGAGGACAGGCTCGCGCGGGTCGATCACGCCCGACATCAGCCGTGGCCCTCGCGCACGAGGGCGCCGGAGACACCGCGGCGCTGCGTCAGCGCCACCGAGGGCATCCGCACCGAGATGAGGCCGCGCGGGCGCCAGACCATCATGGCGACCATGGCGAGGCCGAAGAGCAGGAGCCGGTACTCGTTCGGGTCGAAGCCCTCGCCGAACACCGCCTTGAGGAAGCCGAGGTTGCGCAGCAGCTCGGGCCCGCCGACCATGGCGATGGCAGCGACCGCCACGCCGACCTGGCTGCCCATGCCGCCGAGCACCACGATCGCCAGGATGATCGCGCTCTCGAGGAAGTTGAAGCTCTCCGGGCTGATGAAGCCCTGGCGGACCGCGAAGAACGAGCCAGCGAAGCCGCCGAACATGGCGCCGAGCGCGAAGGCGGTCAGCTTCGTCGTGGTGGTGTTGATGCCGAGCGAGCGGCAGGCGATCTCGTCCTCGCGCAGCGCCTCCCAGGCGCGGCCGATCGGCAGGCGGCGCAGGCGCAGCGTCACGCCGTTGGTGATCAGCGCCAGGGCGAGGATGAGGTAGTAGAGGAAGACGTTCCGGTGCATCGCGTCGAAGCTCAGGCCGAACGTCGCCGCGAAGCCGTTCGGGCCGGCCGTGAACGGGATACCGAAGAAGGTCGCCCGCGGGATCGAGGAGATCCCGGCCGAGCCGCCGGTGAGATCGACCCAGTTGATCAGCACGAGGCGGATGATCTCGCCGAAGGCGAGCGTCACGATGGCGAGGTAGTCGCCGCGCAGCCGCAGCACCGGGAAGCCGAGCAGCATGCCCCAGAGCGCCGCGGCGAGTCCCGCGAGCGGCAGGCAGAGCCAGAAGGACAGGCCGAAGGTCGTGGCGAGCAGCGCGTAGGTGTAGGCGCCGACCGCGTAGAAGGCGACGTAGCCGAGGTCGAGGAGGCCGGCGAGCCCCACCACGATGTTGAGCCCCCAGCCGAGCATCACGTAGGTGAGGATCAGGATGCCGAGGTCGATCCAGTATCGCGCCGGCCCGAGGCCGCCGCTCGCCAGCGCCGCCACCAGGGGGAGCGCCAGCGCGGCGCCGAGGAAGAGCGGCAGCGCGAGCCCGGAGATGCGCTGGCCCGCGTTCGGCGTCGCGTCCACCGCTTCCGTGGCCTGGCGGGGCGCGGGCGTGAGGGCGCGGCGGGCGTCCCGGCGCAGCAGGACCATTCGCTGCACGAGGCGCAGCGCGAAGATCGCCCCGCACAGGCCCGCGACGACGCCCCAGCGCGGGGTCAGGTCGAGGGCGCTCGTCTGGCTGAGATCGGTCCGGTAGCTCACGATCGGGATGCACAGCCCGAGCGTGACGAGGGCGTAGAGGCCCGCGTCCCGCAGGATCTCCGCGAGGCCCGCGCCCCGCGCCGTCCCCTCCCGCATCGCGTCGGCCATGCCGCTCAGACCTTCTCGACTTCGGCCCGGCCGAGGATGCCCGAGGGCATGAAGATCAGGACGATAGCGAGGATCGAGAAGGCGGCGACGTCCTTGTACTCGATCGAGAAATAGGCGGACCAGAAGGTCTCGATGAGGCCGATGATCAGCCCGCCGAGCACGGCGCCGGGCAGCGAGCCGATGCCCCCGAGGACGGCGGCGGTGAACGCCTTCACGCCCGGGACGAACCCGTCCGAGAAGGAGACGACGCCGTAGTAGAGCAGGTAGAGCACGCCCGCGACCGCCGCGAGCGCGGCCCCGAGGACGAAGGTCAGGGAGATCGTGCGGTCGACGTCGATGCCGAGGAGCGCCGCCATGCGGCGGTCCTGCTCGCAGGCGCGCTGCGCCCGGCCGAAGGCGGTGCGCTGGACGAGGTACCAGAAGCCCGCGAGCAGCAGCACCGTGACGATCATGATCAGGCACTGCTTGTAGGAGAGGGTGACGGCGTAGCCGTCGCGCTCGAACAGGGTGAATCCGCCGTTCAGCATCGGCGGGGTCGGCTTGTTGCGCGCGCCCTGGGCCACCTGCACGAAGTTCGACAGGAAGATCGACACGCCGATCGCCGAGATGAGCGGCGCCAGCCGGAAGGAGCCGCGCAGCGGCCTGTAGGCCACCCGCTCGATCGCCCAGCCCCAGAGCGCGGTGAGCGGCATGGTGATGATGAGGACGATGAGCAGCGCCACGGCCACCGAGGCGACGCCGAGCCAGGTGGTGAGGATGAGGAAGCCGATCAGCGCGATGAAGGTCGAGACCATGAAGACGTCGCCGTGGGCGAAGTTCACCATCCCGATGATGCCGAAGACCATCGTGTAGCCGATCGCGATCAGACCGTAGATCGCCCCGAGCGTCAGCCCGTTGATCAGCTGCTGTACGAACACATCCATTCGGCGCTGTCTCGCGTCGTCACGTTGCCGAGGCGAAGCCTCTCCGACCGAAGGAGAGCGGGCAAGTCCCGTACCGGATGCCGATGCCGGCACGCCACGGATTTCCCCCTCTGCGGCCCTCTTCCGGTCGGCCTCAGCGGGGACCATAGCCGATCACCACGCAAAATGCGCGCTGCGAATGCGGCGCTTCCTGCGCCGCAGCACGCCGCGAACGGCCACGCTTTTTGCTTGAGAATTCAATCGAGGCGCCGCACAGGCGGACGTTCAGGGCCCGGCCTCCATTTCGCAGCGCAGCGGAAATACTTAGGTAGAAGGTACTGCGGAGGGCTTGCGCCGTGTGAACGGCAGGTTAACGTCGGGCCATCGTGACAGCGTTCGACGATCAACCTCCAAGGCAGGGTGGCTCCCATGTCCGAGATGATTCGTGTGAAACCGACCCAGGACGGCACCTACACGGTCTACCGCGGGCCGACCGCTCTGATCGCAGGGCTGACACGGCTGCAGGCCGAGCGCTACGAGGCCACCATCGCCCGCCAGCGCCGTGACGCCCTGCTGCCTCCGGAAGGTTGAGGCGGGGTTCCCGAGACCCGCCATGACCCCGTCCCGGGAGCGCCGCGCGAGCGGAACCCGGGACACCTGACATCAGGCTCCGCCCCTCTCGCGTTCCGTTGCGGCGTTCGGGTTCCGGGCGTTCCCGCGATGTCCCGGAGCGGCGAAGCCGATGCGTCCGCGCGGGCGCCCTCAGGGATCCGACAGGGTCAGCGGGCCCAGATCCTCGATGCGGCCGCTGCCGTTCAGGCCGCGGCTCGTCGCGGTGATGCGGTGCCGCCCGCCCTCCCGCGTGACATCGTAGAGGTAGTAGGCGGCGCGGCGGCCGGGCAGGTCCGCGTGCCGGCCGCCCGTGCGCGCCGAGGCGGACGGTCCGCCCACCACCGGCACGGCGACCGAGCCGGGTCCCGGCATGTAGGCGACGCTGCCGACATGGTTGTGGCCGTGCAGGATGAGTTCCGCGCCGGCCCGACCGATCATCGCCGTGAAGGCCTGCGCGTCCTTGAGCTCGCGGCCCGCCGCGGCGCCGCCCGGGTGCGGCGGGTGGTGGATCATCACCACGCGGCACGGAGGCTCGATCTCCCGCGCCAAGCCGACGAGCAGCGTCTCCGCGGCCGCGATCTGAGCCTCTCCGAGCCGCCCGGTGGCGACGAAGGGCTTCGTCGGGATCGCCGAGGAGAGGCCGACAAGGGCGACAGGGCCGCGGCGGCGCAGATAGGGGAAGAGGCCGCAGCCCCCCTCGTCGTCCGCCGTCCAGGGGCCGCAGGTGCCGAGCAGGCCCTCGAGCGAGCCGCGCACGTAGGCGTCGTGATTGCCGGGCACGAAGCTGACGCGCTCCGGCGCGCCGAGGGCCTCGAGGAAGACGCGGGCCGTCTCCCACTCGCTCGGCAGGCCGATGTTGCAGAGGTCGCCCGTGCAGGCGACGTGGTCCGGCGCCTGCTCGCGCATGTCGGCGACGAGGGCCGCCAGCACCTCCATGTCGTGACTGCGCGAGCGCCCGCGGCGCCAGTTGGCGTAGCCGGTGGCCCGCTTGCTGAAGAGCTGCCGCAGCCGGGGCCGGGCCAGCGGTCCGACATGCGGGTCGGTGAGATGGGCGAGACGGAACATGGAGCCGGGCGATCACCGCGCGCATTGCGCGGGCCCCGCATCGCGGCTCGGGGCGCGTGCGTCAAGCGCGGCCGGGCCGCGACGGACGCGCGCGGTGCGCCTCATGCGCTGCCGATGAAGACGCCCGCCAGCAGCACCAGCACGCCGCCGAGCACCACCTGCAGGGAGGCGCGCCAGAACGGCGTCGCCATGTAGCGCGTGCGGATGGCCGAGATCGCCAGAAGCTCGAGAACCACCACCGCCACGGCCAGCCCGGTCGCGAGCAGGAAGGCGTTCGGCCAGGAATCGGGAATCGCGTAGGGCAGCGTGTGGCCGAGTCCGCCGAGCGCCGTCGCGACGCCGCAGACCGCGCCGCGAATCGTGGGCGAGCCGCGGCCCGTGACCTGCCCGTCGTCCGACAGCGCCTCGGTGAAGCCCATGCTGATGCCGGCGCCGACGGAGGCCGCGAGGCCCACGAGGAAGGTCGCGCCGTTGCTGTGCGTGGCGAAGGCCGCGGCGAAGATCGGGGCGAGCGTCGAGACGGACCCGTCGATGAGGCCGGCCAGGGCCGGCTGGACATATTGCAGCACGAACGCCCGGTGGCGTTCGGCGGCGCCGACATCGGAAGCGGCGGTGGCGGAGAGAGCGGCGGGCATTCAGGAAGCCTTCTTTAGACCGATTCCAATATATAATTTGGAACAGCTCCAAACAAGCGTCGTGCCGCTTTTTCGCCCGCAGAAGGGCCTAGACCCACGGCTCTGTGAAGGTTGCCGCGCGGCCGCGCGGTTGCCGCTCCGCCAGGATCCGGGCAAGACAGCCCGCGGTTCGAGACGACCGCCCTCACGGCTCGCGGACGCGTCCCCCCGGGCGCATTCCGGCCGGACAGTCAGCGCAAGGCTCGGGCGGAGCGGGCAGACGAGCCGCCGGGCTGCAGAAACGAGACATGAGCCTCGCCAAACGCATCAGCCGCCTGCCGGCCGTCCAGAGCGCGCTGGGCCACGTTGCCGCCGACTACCTGCGGCTCGTCCGGCGCACCAACCGCTTCACCGTGGTGCCGGGCGAGGAGACCGACGCTTGGCTCGACCGCCTCACGCCCTTCATCGTGGGCATGTGGCACGGCCAGCACATCATGATCCCGTTCATCCGCCGCCCCGGGGACCGGGCGGCGACGATCATCTCGCGCAACCCCGACGGCAACATCAACACGATCGCGCTGGAGCGCCTCGGCATCCGCGTGATGCGGGCCTCCGGCGCCCGCGGCCGGGTCGTGCGCGATGCCCGCGCCAAGGGTGGGGCCGAGGGCCTGCGCGCCATGCTGCGCGCCCTCAAGGACGGCGAGTCGGTGGCCTTCAGCGCGGACGTCCCGAAGGTCTCGCGCCGTTGCGACGCGGGCATCATCACGCTGGCCCGCTTCTCGGGCCGGCCGATCGTGCCGGTGGCCGTCGTCACGAGCCGGCACCTGCGCTTCAACTCGTGGGACCGGGCCTGCCTCGGCCTGCCCTTCGGGCGGGGCGCGATGGTGTTCGGCGAGCCGATCTCCGTGCCCCGCGAGGCCGACCCCGAGACCTTCGAGGGCCTGCGCCGGCGCGTCGAGGCCGAGATGAACCGCGTGCACGACCACGCCTACGGGCTCGTCGGACGGCCGGACCGTGTCGGGCTGCCGTCCTGGGGGCTGCCCGCGTGAGGGCGCCGCCGCTCACGCTTCCCCTGCGCGCCTACCGCGCTGGGCTCCTGCTCGGCGAGCCGGCGCTCGCGGGACTGCTCGCGCTGCGTGCCCGGCGCGGCAAGGAGGATCCGGGGCGCCTGCCCGAGCGCCGCGGCCTGCCCGGCCGGGCGCGGCCGGTCGGCTCCCTCGTCTGGATGCACGGGGCGAGCATCGGCGAGGCGCTCTCCCTGGTGGGGCTCGTCGACGGGATGATCCGGCGCGGCTTCTCCGTCCTCGTCACCACGGGCACGCGCACCGCGGCGGACCTGATCGGCAGCCGCCTGCCGCAGGGAGCCGTGCACCAGTACATGCCCCTCGACGCGCCGCGCTGGGTCGGCCGGTTCCTCGACCACTGGCAGCCGGACCTCGCCCTGGTGGCGGAATCCGAGATCTGGCCGAACACCATCCTGGCGCTCCACGCGCGCGCCATCCCGCTGCTGCTCGTCAACGGGCGGATGTCGGAGCGCTCGTTCCGCGGCTGGGAGCGCTCGCCGCGCACGGCGCAGGCGCTGCTCGCCCGCATCGCGATCTGCCTCGCGCAGACGAAGGAGGACGCGGAGCGCTTCGCACGCCTCGGGGCGCCGCGCGTCAGCGTCGCCGGGAATCTCAAGTACGACGCCGCCGTGCCCCCGGCCGACCGGCAGCAGATCGCGTATCTCGGCGACATGATCGGGGAGCGGCCGGTCTGGGTCGCGGCGAGCACGCACGCGGGCGAGGACGCTGAGGTGGCGCGCGCGCACGCCGCCCTGAAGGCCCGCCTGCCGCGCCTCCTCACCATCATCGTCCCGCGCCACCCGCAGCGGGGCGAGGAAGCGGCCGCCTGTGCGGCGGCCGAGGGCCTGCGCACGGCCCGCCGCGCCGCGGGAGGCCGCCCCCACCCCTCCGTCGAGGTCTACGTCGCCGACACGATCGGCGAGCTCGGCCTGTTCTACCGCCTGAGCCCCCTCGTCTATCTCGGCGGATCGCTGGTGCCGCACGGCGGCCAGAATCCGATCGAGCCCGTGCGTCTCGACGCGGCCGTCGTGCACGGCCCGCACACGCACAATTTCGCGCAGGTCTACCGGGCCCTCGACGAGGCGGGCGGCGCCGTCGCCGTCGCGGACGGGGCCGAACTCGCCGCCACGGTCGGCGAGCTTCTGGAGGATCCCCGCCGCGTCCGCACCATCGCGGCGGCCGGCCAGCGGGCGCTGCGCCCCTTCGAGGGAGCGGTGGAGCGGACGCTCGCCGTGCTCGACCCCTTCATCGCGCAGATGAAGCTCGCCGCCCTGAACGCCTCCTGATGCGGCCCCCCGCCTTCTGGTCGGCCCGGCCGGAGCACCCGGCGGCCCGCATCCTCGCGCCGCTCGGGCGCGCCTACGGGGCGCTCACCGCCGCGCGGATGGACCGGCCCGGCGAGCGCCTCCCCTGCCCCGTGCTGTGCGTCGGCAACTTCACCCTCGGCGGCGCCGGAAAGACGCCGACGGCCCTGGCGCTCGCCGCCCTCCTGGCCGGGATGGGGACCCGCCCCGCCTTCCTCAGCCGCGGCTACGGCGGGCGCCTCGCCGGCCCGGTCATGGTGGATCCGCTCCGGCACGGTGCGGAGGAGGTCGGCGACGAGTCGCTTCTCCTCGCACGGGCGCACCCGACGATCGTTGCGCGCGACCGTCCGGCGGGAGCCCGCGCCTGCCTCGCGGCCGGTGCCGGCGCCGTCGTGATGGACGACGGGCTGCAGAATCCGAGCCTCGACAAGGACCTCGCCCTCGCCGTGGTCGACGCGGAGGCGGGGCTCGGTAACGGCCTGCCCTTCCCGGCAGGCCCGCTGCGCGCACCCCTCGACCGGCAGTGGCGCCATGTCGGGGGCCTCGTGCTGGTGGGCGACGGGGCGGCCGGCGAGGCTGCGGCGCAGGCGGCGGAGCGGCGGGGCCTGCCCGTGCACCGCGCCGCCCTGGTGCCGGCGGGGGAGGGTCTGGCGGGGCGGCGCGTCTTCGCCTTCGCGGGGATCGGGCGTCCGGAGAAGTTCTTCGCCAGCCTGCGGGCGGTCGGCGCCGAGATCGCCGGCACCCGGGAGTTCCCCGACCATCACCCCTACCGCGCGGCCGATCTCGCGGCCCTCGCCGCCGCGGCCGAGCGTCCCGGCGTCGAACTCGTCACCACCGAGAAGGACGCGGTTCGGTTGCCGTCCGAGTTCCGGTCGCGCGTGCGCACGCTCCCGGTCGCGCTGCGCTTCGCCGATCCGGAGGCCCTGAGCCGGCAGGTCGGCGCGCTCCTCGCCGCGCGCTGAGGCGGCCTCAGCTGGCGCCGGTTTCCTTCAGCCGCTGCATGGCGGCCTCCGGGGTGGCATAGGCTTCCTGGCGCTCGACGCTCCAGTAGCGCAGGGCGTCGAGGTGGATCGGCTCGCCCGTCACCGCGCAGCGCACGTAGCTGCCCGGCTTGATCACCCGCATGGTGCCGTCGCCGTACTCCACCACCGCCTCGCCGCTCGCCCCGCGCTCGTAACGGCCCAGCATCCCGCTCTCCCGGTTCGAGAAATCCTCGCTCCGCTCATAGGAGCCCGGTCGACGCTTGTCGATGTGGCCTCGACGCGGGGGCCACCCGGTGCCAAAGATCGGCGCATGTGCGCTGAGACGACGGGCCCGCGCGGGCCCCGAGCCGCGGGCCTCCCCGCATGAGCCCGGAGATCGAGGAGCTGTTCCGGGCGGCGGGCGCCGCGCGCGCGCGGGCACACGCACCCTATTCCGGCTTTCGGGTCGGCGCGGCGCTCCGCGACGAGGCCGGCGCGGTCCATGCCGGCTGCAACGTCGAGAACGCCGCCTACCCGGTCGGCACCTGCGCGGAGGCGGGCGCCATCGCCGCGATGGCCGCGGGCGGCGGGCGGCGCATCCGCGAGATCCTCGTCCTCGGCGACGGGGCGGCCCTGGTCACGCCCTGCGGCGCCTGCCGCCAGCGCATCCGTGAGTTCGCCGACGACGCGACGCGGATCCTCGTCGCCGGCCCGGAAGGCCTGCGCCGCAGCTTCGACCTCGACGAGCTTCTGCCCCACTCCTTCGGCCCGGAGACCCTCGGTGGCGAGCGCTGATCCGGCCGTGGACGGCGCCGTCGCCGCGCTGGGGGCGGCGGGTTTCGCGGGGCCCTTCGCCTGCGCGGTCGTGACGGGTACGGGGCTCGGCCTCCTGGCCGAGAGCTTGGCGGAGCGGGTGAGCCTGCCCTACGCCGAGATCCCCGGCTTCCCCCAGCACGGTGTCAGCGGGCATGGCGGCACCCTGCACCGGGGGCGCCTCGGCGGCCGGTCCGTGCTGGTGCTGGAGGGCCGAGCCCACGCCTACGAGCGGGGCGAGGCGGCCGCCATGCGCGCGGCGATCGGCGCGCTCGCAGGCGTGGGCACGGGGACGCTCCTCCTCACCAACGCCTCCGGTTCGCTGATGCCGGAGGCCGGGCCGGGCAGCCTCGTGATGCTCGCCGACCACATCAACCTCTCCGGCCTCAACCCGCTGATCGGGGAGGCGAGCGACGCGCGCTTCGTGCCGATGACCGATGCCTACGATCCGGGCCTGCGCGCGCTGATGCGTGACGCCGCCCGTTCCATCGGCCTTACCCTGCACGAGGGGGTCTACGCGTGGTTCTCCGGCCCGAGCTTCGAGACTCCGGCCGAGGTGCGCATGGCGGGCCGCCTTGGCGCCGACCTCGTCGGCATGTCGACGGTGCCGGAGGTGATCCTCGCCCGCTTCTTCGGGCTCCGGGTCGCCGCGCTCTCGGTGGTGACGAACAGGGCGGCGGGGATCGGCGGCGGGGATCCGAACCACGCCGGGACGAAGTCCGAAGCGGCGGCTGCCGCCGCGGACCTCGCGCGGCTGGCGGCGGCCTTCGTGGAACGCCTCGAAGACGGGGACGGACGACAGCATGACGGATGACAGCATGGCAGCGCCGCCCTCCGACGCGACGGAGATCGCCCGTCGGGCGCTCCCGCTCCTCGACCTCACGAACCTTGCCGACATCTGCACGTCGAGCCACATCGATGCACTCTGCCGGGATGCGCGCGCCGGCGGCGTGGCGGCGGTCTGCGTCTGGCCGCAATACGTCGGCGAGGCCGCGCGCGCTCTCAAGGGGACGCCGGTGCGCGTCGCCACGGTCGTCAACTTTCCGGCCGGCGGCGAGGATGTCGAGCGCGCCGTCGAGGACGCGGCCGAGGCCATCGCGGACGGCGCCCAGGAGATCGACCTCGTCCTGCCCTACCGCGCGCTGATGCGGGGCGACGCGGCCACCGCGAGCGGGCTCGCCGAGGCGGTGCGCGACGTCTGCCGGAAGACCTGCCTCAAGGTGATCCTCGAGACCGGCGTCCTCGGCGATCCGGAGCGGATCGGGCAGGCCTCCCGCCTCGCCATCGCGGCGGGCGCGGACTTCCTGAAGACCTCGACGGGCAGGAGCGCGGTCTCGGCGACCCCGGAGGCGGCCGAGGCGATGCTCGGCGCGATCCGCGAGTTCGGGGCCGGCCGGCGGATCGGCCTGAAGGTCTCGGGCGGCCTGCGCAGCGTCGCGGACGCCGCCGCCTATCTCGCCCTCGCCGACCGCGTGATGGGCCCGGACTGGGCGCAACCGGCGACCTTCCGGCTCGGGGCGAGCAGCCTCTACGGTGAGCTCACCGCGGCCCTGGCGCGCGTCCCGTGACGCTTCCGCAGGAGACCATCCGGCGCAAGCGCGACGGGGCCGCGCTCAAGGATGCCGAGATCGCATCCTTCATCGCCGGGCTCACGGACGGGTCCGTCACGGAGGGGCAGGCGGCCGCCTTCGCCATGGCGGTGTTCTTCCGCGGCCTCTCCCTGCCCGAGCGCGTGGCGCTGACACAGGCCATGACGGGCTCGGGCACCGTGCTCGCCTGGGACCTGCCGGGTCCCGTCCTCGACAAGCACTCGACGGGCGGCATCGGCGACACGGTGAGCCTGGCGCTCGCGCCGATGGTCGCGGCCTGCGGCGGCTACGTGCCGATGATTTCCGGGCGGGGGCTCGGGCACACGGGCGGCACCCTCGACAAGCTCGCGAGCATCCCGGGCTACGACGTGGCGCCGGGGCTCGAACGCTTCCAGGACGTCACGCGGGCGGTCGGCTGCGCCATCATCGGGCAGACCGGGGATCTCGCCCCGGCCGACAGGCGGCTCTACGCGATCCGGGACGTGACCGGCACGGTGGAATCCCTCGACCTGATCACCGCCTCGATCCTCTCGAAGAAGCTCGCGGCGGGTCTCGGCGGCCTCGTGATGGACGTGAAGGCCGGCTCGGGCGCCTTCATGCCGGATCTCGGCGCGGCCCGCGCGCTCGCCGAGAGCATCGTCACGGTGGCGAACGGAGCCGGATTGCCGACCCGCGCGCTCATCACCGACATGGACGCGCCGCTCGCCTCGGCGGCCGGCAACGCGGTCGAGGTCGCCTACGCCATCGACTACCTGACGGGGCGACAGTGCGAGCCACGCTTTCACGCGGTGACGCTGGCGCTCGCGGCCGAGATGCTGGTGCTCGCCGGTCTCTGCGCCGACCGGGACGAGGCCGCTCGGCGGCTGGAGCAGGCTCTCGCCTCGGGGCGCGCCGCCGAGGTGTTCGCCCGCATGGTCGCCCGGCTCGGGGGACCCGCGGATCTCCTGGAGGGCTGCGAGCGGCATCTGCCTCAGGCACCGATCGTGCAGGAGGTCCGCGCGGAGGGCGTCGTGCGCGCCGTCGCGACGCGGGAGATCGGGCTCGCCGTGATCGGCCTCGGTGGCGGGCGCACCCGCCCGCAGGACGGGATCGACCCGGCGGTCGGCTTCACGGACTTGGCGCGGCCGGGCGACGCGAGCGGGCTCCTCGGCATCGTGCACGCCCGGGACGAGGCGGCGGCCGAGACGGCCGAGGCGGCGCTCCGCGCGGCCTACGGGCTCGGGCGGGAACAGGCGGGAGAGACGGAGCGGCCGGCGGTGCTGGAGCGCGTCGGGTGACCTCGGGGCTCACCCTGCTCCGGCTGGCCGAGATGGGGGCTTGCCTCCGGATCGGGCGGACCCGATCCGGAGGAGGGCGAACGCCTTACCAGCGGTAGTGCCGGTGATGGTGGTGATGGTGGCGGTGGCGCCAGCCGTGATGATGGCCCCAGTGGCGGTGGCGGTGGCCCCAGCCGTGGTGACGGTGGCCCCAGCCACGGTGATGACCCCAGCCGTGATGGTGGTGGTGGCCGCCCCGCACCTGGATCAGCGCGCCGTCGCTCTCGCCGGCCACGGCGGGCGCGGGCGCGACGGGCGCGGCTTGGGCGAGCGGAGCACCGAGGACGAGGCCACCGGCGAGGGCGAAGGCGGCTGCGAGGCCGCGGCCTGACCAGCGCTTGCTCAGGGACATGGACGTTCTCCTGCTTCCGATGGGCCGGCAGGATTGCCGGATCGGTACGGGTTTAACGCGCACGGCCTGAATGCGTCCTGACGGGGACCGCTACATTTCGTTGCAATTCCGGGGCGCAGCAGCGTCAGGGCCGGCGATAGACCCAGACGCGGGCCGGCGGCAGATTGAGCCAGACGCGGTTGGAACGGCTCGCGGTGTAGCTTCCCGCCTCGCAGCGGGCCGGGATCGGCGGCACCACCGCGTAGGTGAACTGCACGAAGGGGCTCCCGGGCACCATCAGGTCGTGCGCGCTGTTCAGCAGGTCGAGGCGCTGGTCCAGGGGCTTCGTGAAGAGCGGCAGGCTCGAGATCGTGGCGGCGGCCGGCCGCCGCAGGAGATCGCCGACCGTGTGGCGGATGTTGTAGGCGTCGCCCTGGATCACGGTGACGCCCGGGAAGCGGCGGCGCAGCAGCTCGCAGAACCCCGGGTTGAACTCCACGAGGACAAGGCGCTCGGGCGCCAGGCCGCGCCGGATCAGCGCCTCGGTGACCGGGCCGGTTCCGGGGCCGAGTTCCACCACAGGCCCCTCGACCCGCGGGTCGACGTAGGAGGCCATGGTGCGCGCCAGCATCTTGCCGGACGGCGTCACCGCCCCGGTCACGAGGGGGCGCTCGAACCACGAGCGCAGGAACCGCGCCTCGTCCTCCAGCGGATCGCGCCGCTCGCGCACCACACCGGTTGCAACCATGGCTTTCGCCCTGGAACGACGTAACGGCGGCAAGACCGAAGTCCCTCGAATTGGCAGGCGTGTGAACAGGCTAGACGACGAAAGCCGCACCCCAGTCAAGCCGCGCAGCGCGCATGGCGCACAGTCGGCCGACCTTCCGGGTGGCCGAGGCGCCCCGCCGCACGACCGATAACCGGGCTTGCCGGCGGTTGGATCCCGGCGACGCTCACTGCCGCGCCGCGCCGCTGAGCCCGCCCAGGAAGTCGCGCATCTTCGAGAAGAAGCCGGCGCTCTCGGGGTGGTTCTCGTCGGAGGCGGTCTGGTCGAATTCCTGCAACAGTTCGCGCTGGCGCTTGGTCAGGTTCTGCGGCGTCTCGACGAAGACCTGGATGTAGAGGTCGCCGACGTCGCGCGATCGCAGCACCGGCATGCCCTTGCCCTTGATGCGGAACTGCTTGGCTGTCTGCGTGCCCGCCGGGATGCGCACCTGCGTCTGCGAGCCGTCGATCACCGGCACGGTGATCTCGCCCGACAGGGCGGCCGTCACCATCGAGATCGGCACGCGGCAGAACAGATCCGCGCCGTCGCGCTGGAAGAACTCGTGCGGCTTGATCGACAGGAAGACGTAGAGGTCGCCCGCCGGTCCGCCGCGCATGCCGCTCTCGCCCTCGCCCGCGAGCCGGATGCGCAGGCCGTCGTCGACGCCCGCCGGCACGTTGATCGAGAGGGTGCGCTCGCGGCTGACGCGGCCGGCGCCCGAGCAGTTCGGGCAGGGATCGTCGATCACCTCGCCGCGCCCGTGGCAGTTCGGGCAGGTGCGCTCGATGGCGAAGAACCCTTGCGCCGCGCGGACCCGGCCGTAGCCCGCGCAGGTCGGGCAGGTTCGCGGCTTCGAGCCGGACTTCGCGCCGCTGCCCGCGCAGACGTCGCAGGTGATGGTGGTCGGGATCTTGATGGTCTCGGTCTTGCCGCTGAAGGCTTCCTCCAGCGTGATCTCGAGGTTGTAGCGCAGGTCCGAGCCGCGCTCGCGGCCAGGCTGGCCGCCGCGCCCGCGCGCGCCGCGCCCGTCGCCGAAGAAGTTGTCGAAGATGTCCGACATGAAGTCGCCGAACTCGTTGCCGAATCCGGGGCCGCCCGCGCCCTGGCTGAAGGCGGCGTGGCCGAAGCGGTCGTAGGCCGCGCGCTTCTGCCCGTCCGAGAGCGTCTGGTACGCCTCGTTGATCTCCTTGAACTTGATCTCGGCTTCCTTGTCGCCCGGGTTGCGGTCCGGGTGATAGGTCATGGCGAGCTTGCGGAACGCCACCTTCATCTCGCCGTCGGTCGCGGTCTTTGAGACGCCCAGAATCTCGTAGTAATCCCGCTTCGACATTCCTCGGCCCCAAGGTCCCTCATAAGCCGATCCCCGGGTCTTGCACCCGGGGACCGCGCCGTCATCGAATCATCTGGTGAGAAGATACGGGACCGGAGCGCTCCGGTCCCGTGCTCGCAAGCATCACGCCCGCTTCTTCTGATCCTTCTCGTCGACTTCCTGGAAGTCGGCGTCGATGACGTCGTCCTTCTTCTCGGCGCCGGCCTCGGGCCCGGCCTCGGGTCCGCCGGCCTGGCTCGCGGCGTACATCGCCTCGCCGAGCTTCATCGAGGCCTGCATCAGGTCCGTGGTGCGGGCCTTGATGGTCTCGACGTCCTCGCCCTCGAGCGCGGTGCGCAGCGCGGTCATCGCCGTCTCGATGCCGCCCTTGTCGGCCTCCGAGACCTTGTCGCCGTACTCCTTCACCGACTTCTCGGTGGCGTGGATCAGGCTCTCGCCCTGGTTCTTCACCTCGACGAGCTCGCGGCGCTTCTTGTCCGCCTCGGCGTTGGCCTCGGCGTCCTTGACCATGCGGTCGATGTCGGCGTCCGAGAGGCCGCCCGACGCCTGGATGCGGATCTGGTGCTCCTTGTTCGTCGCCTTGTCCTTGGCCGTCACGTTGACGATGCCGTTGGCGTCGATGTCGAAGGTCACCTCGATCTGCGGCATGCCGCGGGGCGCCGGCGGGATGCCGACGAGGTCGAACTGGCCGAGCAGCTTGTTGTCGGCCGCCATCTCGCGCTCACCCTGGAAGACCCGGATGGTGACCGCGTTCTGATTGTCCTCGGCCGTGGAGAAGACCTGGGACTTCTTGGTCGGGATCGTGGTGTTGCGGTCGATGAGCCGCGTGAACACGCCGCCCAGCGTCTCGATGCCGAGCGAGAGCGGGGTCACGTCGAGGAGCAGCACGTCCTTGACGTCGCCCTGCAGCACGCCGGCCTGGACGGCCGCGCCGATCGCCACGACCTCGTCCGGGTTGACGCCCTTGTGGGGCTCCTTCCCGAAGAAGGCCTTCACCACGTCCTGCACCTTCGGCATGCGGGTCTGGCCGCCGACGAGGACGACTTCGTCGATCTCGGAGGCCGAGACGCCCGCATCCTTGAGCGCCTTGCGGCAGGGCTCGATCGTGCGCTGCACGAGGTCGTCCACGAGGCTCTCGAACTTGGCGCGCGAGAGCTTCAGCGCGAGGTGCTTCGGCCCGGTCGCGTCCGCCGTGATGTAGGGCAGGTTGATCTCGGTCTGCGTCGCGGACGAGAGCTCGATCTTCGCCTTCTCGGCGGCCTCCTTGAGGCGCTGGAGGGCGAGCTTGTCCTTGGTCAGGTCGATGCCCTGCTCACGCTTGAACTCGCTCGTGAGGTACTCGACCACGCGGTTGTCGAAGTCCTCGCCGCCGAGGAACGTGTCGCCGTTCGTCGACTTCACCTCGAACACGCCGTCCCCGATCTCCAGGATCGAGACGTCGAAGGTGCCGCCGCCGAGGTCGTAGACCGCGATGGTGCCGGCCTTCTTCTTGTCGAGGCCGTAGGCGAGCGCGGCCGCGGTCGGCTCGTTGATGATGCGCAGGACCTCGAGGCCCGCGATCTTGCCCGCGTCCTTGGTGGCCTGGCGCTGGGCGTCGTTGAAGTAGGCCGGGACCGTGATGACCGCCTGCGTGACGGGCTGGCCCAGGTACGACTCGGCCGTCTCCTTCATCTTCTGCAGGGTGAAGGCGGAGATCTGCGAGGGCGAGTACTTCTTGCCGTCCGCCTCGACCCAGGCGTCGCCGTTGTCGCCCTTGACGATCTTGTAGGGCACGAGGCCCTTGTCCTTCTGCGTCATCGGATCGTCGTAGGTGCGGCCGATGAGGCGCTTGATGGCGAAGAAGGTGCGTTCCGGATTGGTGACGGCCTGCCGCTTGGCGGGCTGGCCGACGAGGCGCTCCCCGTCGTCGGTGAAGGCGACGATGGACGGGGTGGTGCGGGCGCCCTCCGCATTCTCGATGACCTTGGGCTGCGTGCCTTCCATGACGGCCACGCAGGAATTGGTGGTGCCCAAGTCGATGCCGATGACTTTACCCATGGTGGGATCCCTCTGTTGTTCTGTTCAAGCAGACCGCCGAGCCCCGAAGCAGCTCGGCCCATGGCGGTGCGGATTGGAAATTTGAGGTCGGGACGAGGGCCGGATTGACGGCCGGGAACGGCCGGATCCGGCGCTTAATCCCGCGCCTTGCCGGATATAAGAAGGTCAAAGCGGGCTCGCAAGGCGAAGCCCCGCGATCCGGGCGATCTCCGCTATCCCGTTGGCGGCGTTGGGTTAACCTGCCGGGCGGACGCCTCGGCCCATGCCGGCGGGGTCCAGATTTTGTTGCTCCGCTGCCACGCCCGCGCCATCGATCGCGTGTTAGACTTGATCGCCACGAGACGGACCTGCCGCCCGGTGCCGGCGCGGGCGGTGTTCAGTGCAAGCCCCAAGGCTCGATAGACCCGATGCGTCCGACCCGCGTTCTCCTCGCCCCGCTCCTCGCTCTCGCGGGCCTCGGCGCCCTCGCCGGGGAGGCGGCCGCGCAGAACTTCTTCGAGGAGCTGTTCGGCATCGGCCGGGCGGCCCGTCCGCCGGTGCCGCCGCGCGGGGTTCCGAACGCGGCGCCGCCCGCCCAGCCGGGCGCCGTGCCGCCGGGCGCCCCCGGAGCGCCGGGGGCCCCGCTCGATCCCAACGCCGAGGCGCAGAAGCCCGCCGCGCCCGCCCCCATGCGCCCGGTCGTCCTCAAGGCACCGGCCGACGACAACGTGGTGGGCCAGGACCTCCTCCTCAACGGCCTGAACGGTAGCATGAAGATGGAGCGCGCGGGCGCCAACATGACCGCCCGCATTACCCTGCCGGGCACCAAGGTCTCGCAGCCGACGGAATCCTGCTCCGTGCCGCTCTCCGGCGGCCAGCCGGTGACGCTCACCGCGGCGGGCAAGCCGGACGGCGTGGCGCGCTTCGAGGCCGCCGCGGCCGAGTGCCCCCTGCGCTTCGAGGTGCTGGAGGGCGGCGTGCTGGTGACGCCGCTCGGCGGCAACCCGGTCTGCACTTTCTCGGCCGCCGACTGCGCGACGACGCCGAGCGGCCTGTGGGGACCGGGCGCCGCCACGCTGATCCCGCGCTCGGCCGAGTTCGACACCGCCCGCGGCGTCGCCGACAAGGCGGTGCGCGAGAACTACAAGGTGATGACGCAGCGGGCGCGCCGCGAGGATATCCGCCCGATCGTGACCGAGCAGGCCGCCTTCTCCTCCGACCGCGAGCAGGTCTGCCGCACCTACGCCCGCGAGGGCTCGCACGGCTTCTGCCACCTGCGCTTCTCCGAGGCCCGGGCCCTGGCGCTCGCCACGCGCCTCGGCGCGAACACCGCGGCGCCGACCGCCGCCGTGGCGCCGCGCCCGCGCCGCAAGCCCGTGGTGGACGGGATGAACCCGGACGCGGCCGGCGGGGGCCCGATCGCCGAGTGAGGCGGGCTCAGGCGCGGCCGGCGCTCAGGGAGAGCATCGCCGGGTCGATGCCGTTGCTGCGCAGGGCGCGCTCGTACTTCGTGTCGAGCGCCGGGTGGAAGATCAGCTCCGGATCGGCCGGGCAGTTGAGCCAGCCGTTCGCCATGATCTCGCTCTCGAGCTGGCCGGCCTGCCAGCCGGCATACCCGAGCGCCAGCACGGCGCTCGCGGGCCCGTCGCCGTTGGCGATGGCGCGCAGGATCTCGACCGTCGCCGTGAGGCAGATCCCGTCGTCGATGATCAGCGTCGACTGGTCGATGTGGAAATCGTCGGTGTGGAGCACGAAGCCGCGCTTGCCCTCGACGGGCCCGCCCATCAGCACCGGCATGTGGCCGACGCGCTCGCGCAGGCGGATCGCGTCCGCGGCGGGCGCCACGTCGAGCTGCACCAGGAGATCGGGCATGCTCAGGTCGGTGACGGGCTTGTTGACGATGATGCCCATCGCCCCGTCCGCCGAGTGGGCGCAGACGTAGATCACCGAGCGCGCGAAACGGCTGTCCGCAAGCCCCGGCATGGCAACCAGGAACTGACCGTCGAGATAGGCGCTGCCACCGGTCCGGGGAGTGTGCATGCGCCTATGCTACGCCCCCCCATCCCGTTGTCCAGCGGACAAAGCGGTCCAGTTCGACCCATCGTGCGGTCCGGTGCGGATCGCCTCGACAGGGGTGGGCGGCCACGCTAGACGGGCGGGGCTCCGAGCCCGGCCGAGCCGGCGGAAGCGCGGCCCCGACGCCGATCGAGGAGAAGAGCGGATGACGATTCAGGTTGGCGACCACCTGCCCCAGGCGACCTTCCGCGTGAACGGGCCCGACGGGCCGCAGGCGAAGACCACGGACGACGTGTTCAAGGGCCGCCGCGTGGTCCTGGTGGGGGTGCCGGGCGCCTTCACGCCGAGCTGCCACCGCAACCACCTGCCGGGCTTCGTGCAGAACCTGTCCGAGATCAAGGCCCGCGGCATCGACGCGGTCGCCGTGACCTCCGTCAACGACGTGTTCGTGCTCGATGCCTGGGCCAAGGCATCCGGCGCCGAGGGCATCGAGTTCCTGGCCGACGGCAACGCCGATTTCGCCAAGGCCACGGGCCTCGACATGGACGGCACCGGCTTCGGTCTCGGCACCCGCTCGAAGCGCTATGCGGCCCTGATCGAGGACGGCGTCGTGCGCGTCCTCAACGTCGAGGAATCACCCTCGAAGGCCGAGGCGTCCGGCGCCGAGGCGCTCCTGAAGGTCATCTGAGCCGGGGCCGGCACCCCACCTCTCGGGCCACACGCACCGGGGGCCGACAGCCCCCGGCCTCAGGCCCTTATCTTGAACGGCGCCATCGCCGCCACCGCGAGGGCGTCGACCCGGTTGTTGAGCGGGTCGGCGGCGTGACCCTTGACCCAGTGCCAGCGCACGTCGTGGCGCTCCCGGGCGGTGTCCATGCGGCGCCAGAGATCCTCGTTCTTCACCGGCTTCTTGTCGGCGGTGCGCCAGCCCCGCGCCTTCCAGCCGTGGATCCACTCGGTGATGCCCTGGCGCAGGTACTGCGAGTCCGTGAACAGGTCGACGCGGCAGGGGCGCTTGAGCACCTCCAGCGCCTCGATGGCCGCCAGGATCTCCATGCGGTTGTTGGTGGTGTGGGCCTCGCCGCCGGAGAGCTCGCGCTCCGTGTCGCCGTAGATCAGGATCGCGCCCCAGCCGCCCGGCCCCGGATTCCCGGAGCAGGCGCCGTCCGTGTAGATCGTGACCCGCTTGTCCGAGACCGCGCTCACGGAGCCCAGCCGTAATCGCGGGCGTGTCGCGCGCTTCGGTGGAAGGTCAGGCGGCGGTCGTACTCGCGCGGATCCTTCGGCTGCACGAGGGCGCCGGGGGGTACGTCGAGCCAGTCCACGAGCCGGGTCAGCAGGAAGCGGAGCGCCGCGCCGCGCGCGAGGATCGGCAGGGCGTCCACCTCGGCGGGCTCCAGCCGCCGCACGCCCTCGTAGCCGGCGATGAGCGCCGCGGCCATGTTCGCGTGGAAGGTGCCGTCCGCCTCGAAGCACCACGCGTTGAGGCAGATGGCGAGGTCGTAGGCGAAGGCGTCCGTGCAGGCGAAGTAGAAATCGATCAGGCCGGACAGGTCGTCGCCGATGAAGAACACGTTGTCGGTGAAGAGGTCGGCGTGGATGACGCCGCCGGGCAGGCCCCGCGGCCAGCCCGCCTCCAGCGCGGCGAGATCGGCCCGCGTGCGCGCGGCGAGGCCCGGCGAGACCGTGTCGGCCTGCGGCTCGGCCTGCGCGAAGAGTGGCCGCCACGCCGCGACCGAGAGGTTGTTCTCGCGGCGCATCCCGAAATCGGCGCCCGCCGCGTGCAGGCGCGCCAGCGCGCCGCCGAGCGCCCGGCAATGGTCGACGCCCGGGTGCTTGACCGAGACGCCCTCGAGGAAGCTGACGATGACGGCGGGCCGCCCGCACAGGCGCCCGAGCGCGGTGCCGGTGCGGTTGCGAATCGGCTGCGGGCAGGCGAGCCCGCGCGTGGCCAGATGCTCCATCAGGTTGAGAAAGAAGGGCAGGTCCTCCTCGCGGACCCGCTTCTCGTAGAGGGTGAGGATGTAGGAGCCCTGCGTGGTGTGCAGGAAGAAGTTCGTGTTCTCCACGCCCTCGGCGATGCCCTTGTAGGAGAGCAGGCCGCCGATCTCGTAGGCGGAGAGGAAGGCGGTGAGCGCCTCGTCGGATACCTCGGTGTAGACGGCCACGTGTCGCGCTCGGGATGTCTCGGGATTGCTGACGAGGCTCGGAGCACGGCAAAAGGGCGCCGCTCGGGCGCCCCTGCCGGCCTGCTCGGGATCGGTCGGAGCGGGGTCGAGCCCTACTCCGCGGCCTCGCTGCGCAGCTCGCGCGGCAGCGGGAAGGACATGTCCTCCACCACCGTCGAGACCGTGTCGACCGTCACCTCGTAGCGGGCGGCGAAGGCGTCGATGATCTCCTCCACCAGCACCTCCGGCGCCGAGGCGCCCGCGGTGAGGCCGAGCTTGCGCACGTTGGCGAAGGCCGGCCAGTCGATCTCCTCGGCGCGCAGCACGAGGCGGGTGATGGGGCAGCCGACCCGCTCCGCGACCTCGCGCAGGCGCTGCGAGTTCGAGGAATTCGAGGAGCCGACCACGATCAGCGCATCGACGAGCGGCGCGATCTGCTTGACCGCCTCCTGGCGGTTCGTGGTGGCGTAGCAGATGTCGTCCTTGTGCGGCCCGGTGATGTTCGGGAACTTCGCCTTCAGGGCCTCGACGATGTGGCGGGTGTCGTCCACCGAGAGCGTCGTCTGCGTCACCCAGGCGAGGTTGTTCGGGTTCTCGGGCGTCAGGGCGGCGATCTGGTCGAGATCCTCGACGAGGGTGATCGAGCCCTTCGGGAGCTGGCCCATCGTCCCGACGACCTCCGGGTGCCCGGAATGGCCGACGAGGAGCACGTGGCGCCCGCGCTTGTGATGGATCTCGGCCTCGCGATGGACCTTCGTGACTAGAGGACAGGTCGCGTCGATCGTCGTGAGACCGCGGGAATCGGCGTTGGCCGGCACGGTCTTGGCCACGCCGTGCGCGGAGAAGATCACCGGGGCCCCGCCGTCCGGCACCTCGTCGAGCTCGCGCACGAACACGGCGCCTTTGCGCTTCAGGCTCTCGACCACGTACTTGTTGTGGACGATCTCGTGGCGGACGTAGACCGGCGGCCCGTAGATCGCGAGGGCGCGCTCGACGACGTCGATCGCCCGCACCACGCCGGCGCAGAAGCCGCGGGGTGCCGCGAGGAGGATCTCGAGGGGCGGCTTGGCCCCCGTGGCGGGCGCCCCGTCCGAGGCGGAGAGATTCGTGTTGTCGGCGCTCATGATCCGGCGGATGTGGCGAGGCGGGGGCTATCCTGTCAACCGTGCGGCCGGTCGAAACCGCCGAGGCAGGGCCGTCCCATATCACATTTGACGGCGCCTGTGCGAACCGGGTTGCCCTGCCGGCGGGAGTCGGGCCGAGGCCCGCCTCGTCAGAACGCGAGCTTCATGCCGCCGACGAAGTTGCGCGGGGCGCCCGCGAAGATCGAGCCGTTCGTGTTGGCGAGCACCGCGGCACCGTTCTGCAAGCCGGTCGTGGCGCTGATCGAGTTCGAGAGGTTCTGCGCCGAGGCCACGTAGGTCTTGTCGAAGATGTTGCGCACCTCGAAGAACAGGTTCAGCCGCTTCGCATAGCCGCCGACGAGATCCGTTGCGTAGTGCAGGTTCAGGTTCACCAGGGTGTAGCCGGGCACCGGCAGCAGGTTGGCGTTGTCGATGAAGAAGTCGTCCTGAAAGACCGTCTCGACATAGCCGCCGAGACCGGCCAGGGGGCCGGTCAGCTGCTCGTAGCCGACCCGGGCGAGAAGCTGGTTGGCCGGAACGCCGGGGATCTGGTTGCCGGCGCGATTGAAGCGCGACGTGCGGGTGCCCGCGCTCAGTTGCTCGACGTACTTGGTATAGAACTGGTCGTCATAGGTGTAGGCGGCGGTCGCGCTCCAGCCAGGCGCGAAGGCCCAGGTCGCGCCGACCTCGACGCCCCGATGCTCGGAGGCCGGCGCGTTGAAGGTGAAGTTCAGGAGGCCTGCCCCGGGCGACTGCGAGATCAGCTCGTTGCGGAAGAACTCGTAGAAGCCGGTCACGCTCAGCCGCACCGTCTCGACCGGCGTCCAGTCGAAGCCGAGATCGAAGCCGAGGTTCTCCTGCGTCTTGAGCTGCGTGTTGTTGCCCGGCACGCCCGCCGGCGTGACGAAGAGGTTGCCGGCCGACGGCGTGCCGTAGCCCGTGGCGACCCGCCCACGGAGCTGCCACGCCTCGCTCGGGCGGTAGAGCAGCGAAAGCTCCGGCGCGACGTTGAGGAAGCTGCGGTCCACGTTGGCGATCGCCGCCGTGGTGCGGGCCGCCGTGTAGGTGTAGCTCGTGTTCGATCCGGTGATGGTGGTGTTCTCGGCGCTGATCCCGGCCACCGCGATCCAGCGGTCGCTCAGCTGCACCTCGGCCCGGGCGCGCCCGCCGAGATTGGCCTGCACGGTGTCCTGATCGGCGATGAGCGCGCCGAGCGCCGGGCCGACCCCGAGCACCCGGTTGTAGGTCCGGCTGAAACTGTCGAGCGTGTTGTAGGCGAGCGCCACGTAGCCGGTGGCCGGCAGGCCGAACAGGTCGCCGCGCCGGGTCACGTCCGAGAGGAAGTTGAAGCCCGGGAAATCGCCGCGCGCAGCCGTCGTGTAGAAGGGCTGGTTGATGTTGCGATCGTCGAAGACGAGCTGCGTGCGCCAGGTCGTGAAGGCGTCGATGTCGTGCTCCCAGCGCGCCCCGACGATGGTGCGCCGGTCGTCGCGCAGGAAGGCGCCCTGGTCGGCCGTCACCGGCACCGTCGCCCCGAAGCGTCCGTTCGCCAGCAGGTTGAAGGTCGTGCAGCCCGGCGCGGCGGTGGCCGCCGTGAGGCAGCCGCGCTGGAAGGGGTTGATCTCGAATTGGTTCAACGAGGTCCGGCCGGGCAGCAGCGTGAAGAGCGTGTTGTTGATGATCTTGAGGGTGAAGCGGTTGTCGGGCGTGGGCGTGTAGGTGCCCAGGAAGTTGATGGTCTGCGTGTTGAACGAGTTGTGGCTGATGAAGCCGTTGCCGCGGGTGTCGCTGGCGAACAGGCTGTACTCGAACGGCCCGCTGACGCCGCCGATCGCCGTGTAGTTGTTGAGGTAGCCGAAGCTGCCGGCATCGACGCCGTACTCGGCGCCGTTGATCTCGGCGCCCCGCCGCGTCACGAAGTTCAGCGCGCCTCCGGTCGCGTAGTTGCCGAAGAAGGGTGATTGCGGCCCGCGGAACACGTCGATGCGGTTGTAGGCGCGCGGATCGGTCAGGTCGAAGCGGGAGGATCCGTCCGCCTGCGTGACCGAGAAGCCGTCCTCCAAAACGACCATGTTCCGGTTCACGCCGGTCGAGCGGGCATTGTTGCCGCGGATCGAGACGACGATGTCGCGCGGGCCGTTGCCCTGGCGGACGGTCACGCCGGGGCTGTTGCGCAGGATGTCCGCGACGGTCGTGGCCGCGCGGTTGTCGATCACGCCCTCGCGCCCGACGCTGGTGACGACCTCACCCACCGGCTTGTCGAGCGGCGTCGGGGCGGCGGCCCGCGGCGGTGCGCCGGCCGGCTGACCCACGCCCTGGCCGGTCCCCTGGCCGAGGCCGCGGCCCTCACCGGCGACCGACAGTTCCTCCAGGGTCACCGATGCGCCGGATTGGGCGAGCGCCTGCGCGGGCGTGAGGGCGAGAGCGCCGGCCAGGATGCGGGCACCGGAGACGGTATGAAGGGAGAAGGGCACGACAGGGGCTCGTCGGATCGGAGTGCGGCCGCGCGCGGGGCGGCCCGGAAGGGTGGATGACGTCTCGGTCGGGTCGGGCCAGCGTGCCCGGCGCCCGTCTCAGGACGTCGAACGGGTGCGGGCGGCCTGGACGCCGAGGTCGAGGAGGACCATGGCGAGGATGACGAGGCCCGTGAGGGGGAACAGCGCCCCGAGGCCGAGGACGAGGACCGTCACCGTCACGGCGACGCGCCGGTCGCGCGGCCAGGGCGGCGCGCCGAGGCGCCCGGCCGGCCGGCGCTTCCACCACATCACCGCGGCCGTGACCGCGAGCAGGATCGTGGCGAGGCAGAAGGCCAGCATCGCGAGTTGGTTCGCGCGGCCCCAGTGCTCGCCCTTGTGGATGCCGATTCCGTACTGGATCGCCTGCGCGACGCCGCCGAGATCGCCGAACCGGACGTCGACCAGCGGCTTGCCGGTGTACTGGTCGAGCGAGATCATCCGCTGCCGGGCGACGTCGTGGGGGTAGGCCGCCGCGGCGTAGACGCCCGTCTCGCCGACCGGAAGGGAGACCTCGAACCCCGCCGGCATCCCGAGGTCGCGCAGGATCGCGACGGCGCGGCCGAGGCCGATCGCGGGCCCGGCCGACGGCCGGGAGACCGGCACCGGCGCGTCCTGCATCGCCCAGCCGGCGGTGGTCAGCATCTCCTGCATCGGCACGTTCGAGACCGCCTTGTCCGCCCAGAGGGCACGCGGCTGGCCGAGGCCCGCCTCGTTCGACCACGTCCGCACCTGCTGCCCCCACCAGACCGACCAGGGCAGCCCGGTCGACGCGAGGAAGAGGAGGCCGGCGCCGGCGAAGAGGCCGGTGACCGCGTGGAGGTCGCGCCACCAGACGCGCCGGCGCGGCGTCTCCCGCAGGCTGATCACCCCGCCGCGCTGCTGGCGGGGCCACCACAGGTACGTGCCGGTGACGACGAGGATCACGGCGAACCCGGCCACGACCTCGATCACGCCGTTCGCGATGGGCCCGAAATAGGCGAGGCTGTGCAGCCGCCGCACCACCATCATGAACTCGTCGTCGCGCGAGACGCGGTCGAGCACGTCGCCGTTGTAGGGGTTCAGGTAGACGAGGATCTTCCCGGAGCCCTCGGCCATGGTCACCACCGCCGTGGAGGTCGGGTCGGCCGGGTCGGTCAGGGCGACCGGCGTCGCACTCGGAACCGCCTCGGTGGCGTTGAAGAGCAGCCGGTCCGGGCTCATCGGCGCGATGGCCTGGGGCACGACCGCGGTCCGGTGCGCGAACAGGGTCGCGTTGATCTCGTCCTTGAAAAGGTACAGCGAGCCGGTGACCGAGAGCAGGATCAGGAACGGCAGGCAGAGCAGGCCGGCATAGAAGTGCCAGCGCCAGACGGCGCGGTAGACCGCGTCGCGCGACGGGCGCGCGGCCGTGACGGCATCGAACGCCGCGGCGTCGCCGTGAAGGGATTGCGACATGGGACAGGTCCGGGTCTGAGCGATCGAGGAGACGGATCGGTCAGGGTGTCGGCGGACCTCTCGGACTGACGGACTGGTCGGGAGGAGCCCGAGCGCGGACCGTCTCGGCGGCGCGCCACGGGGCCGGTGCGGCGGCTCCCTGCTCCCAGAGCACGACCGCGAACACGGACAGGTGCGGCGCGAGCAGTTGGACGGCCTGCGCGAGCGTGCAGCAGGCGTGCTGGTGACAGGCCGCTCCGTCGTCGCCCGGCGTACCGTCATGCGCACAGATCTCGCCCCCGGAGGGACCGAGAGCGATGGGAGCGAGGCCGCCGAGGAAGGCTTGGATCAACAGCGCGTAGAGCGCGATCACGGCGATGACCGCGCGACCGTGAACCGGCAAGGGCAGGCTACCGCGCATGCAGCACTCCTACGGTCGCCGATCAGGCAGCGTCAACGCGGGATTTCCGGCCACGGCCGTCATGCTCAAGTTTCTCCGGCGCTGTTGCCAGTGAGCAATACACGACGAAGACAACATCCCGCGCGCCGCGCCGAGCTGAAAATCATCGGTACGATAGTGGACCGAGATAATTCGGAAGCATTCCAGGAAGTACCTGCACGGATATGTGCCGGCACACCGCGTATCGACGGTCCCGAGCCGGAAACACGACTTGGTTCAGCTGGCGCGGTCCGGGTCGCGGCGATCAGCGGCGAGCCGAGCAACGTCAGCCCGGCTCAGATCGCGGCGAATAACCTAAGGGGGAAGGAACGGCTGGCGGAGGGAGCGGGATTCGAACCCGCGATACCGTTTCCGGTATACACACTTTCCAGGCGTGCGCCTTCAACCACTCGGCCACCCCTCCGGAGCCGGCGCGGACGGGCCGGCGCGCAGGGCGCGGGCGGTCCGTTCGAGCCGGGTGGCGTGCTGTACTCGCCGCGCCCCGTCTGTGCAAGCCGGCAACGCCAAGTCGGCCGCCCGAATTCCGAGTGAGGCCGCCGCTCAGAATTGTGGCGGCAGGAGCCGCAGCGGGGACTCGGTCCGCGCCGCGCAGGAGCGCAGCATGTTCAGGCAGCGCTCGCGGTCTCTCGGGTCGCGGATCAGCGACCACAGGCCGAGCATCTCCAGCGCAGCGGCGTCGGGCTCGGGCGGCGTGCGGAGGGCCGGCGGGACGAGGCACTCCTCGTCGAAGAAGTCGGAGAGCGGCAAACCGAGGTGCTGCGCGATCTGACGGAGGTGCCGCTCGGTCGGGGTACTCATCTGTGGGGTCACCGGCAGGCTCTCTTTCGGCGTCGCGGTGGACGCTGCTCTCGGGTCGCCCCGGCGCCGGCCGGCGCAAATGCGCCCGATGACGCGGCGGGCGCGGACCGGTACCGTGGCGCACGGCGGCGGCTCCCGGACCGGGACAGCGATCCGCCCGCGCCTGCCCCACCGACGAGGCCGCCATGCCCCGCTACGCCTTCACCGTCATCATCGGCGCCGACGCGCCGGCGGAACCCTACATCCGCAGCCTCGACGATGCGGACGCCGCCTGGGAGGCGGCCCGCGCCATGATCGTAGACCTGATGGCGACGAGCGCCGATCCCCGCCTGCTCTCGGCGTCCATGGTCGTGACGGACGAGGCCGACGAGATCGTCTTCGAGTTTCCGTTCTCGGAGGCTCTCAACCTGCCTGCGGGAGGATCCGGTCCGGTGCATTGAGGGCGGCTGCATCGTCGTGTCGGGGCAGAGAAAAGGCCCGGCGGCGTGTGCCGACGGGCCCTGGCAGGGTCCACGCGCTCGGGTTCGAGGGTTTCCTGATGGGTCTCGGCGCCGGCCCCGCGATCGTCTTCCTGTCGCGGCGGGCGCCTCCAGCCCTCCCGAGAGCCACTATCCCTGTCGCGGATGGTCCGGTGGCGTGTCCTGATCACCGTCGGCGGTGCGCGCCGGGCGGGAGCGAGAGGCATGAGCGTGCATGGCCAACCTCCTTCATCTGCGATCGGGCGGCGGTGCCCGGCAGCCCTCTGGGAACCGCCGGTCCTGTCGCGCAGGGAGGATGGTAGGCCGGCCGCGCGGAGGCTGACAAGACCCTCCGAAGCGCGGCAGAAGTGTTTTTCTTGCTCGGAACAGATGGGTTCCGGGCATGCCGAAGGGCGCCTCGCGGAATGCGGGCGCCCCGGCCTTTCGGCCCTCCTCGAGCGGGATCGCGGCCGCCCGGCGGCCGTGAATTCCCGCCTCAGGAGATCATGTCGAGCTTCGCCGTTTCCAGACCGCTGGCACGAATCGAATCGGGAAGCGCCGCGAAGTCGCGGTAGCCGGCTTCGCGGGCCATGGCGTCGAGTGCGGTCTGTTCGTCGTCGGCCGATCCCGTCCACAGGATCGCGCCGCTCGTCTTCTGCCTGATCTGGAAGATGCTCATCGAGCGCCCCGTTCATCCCGGCTCGCCGGCCGGCCGTTGACGAATTGGTAACGAGTTTCGGCGTCTCTGGTTGCGCCGGCCGGCGTTCCATGTCTGCGAGCCCGCGCGCCGCAGCGACGCCGCGCCGGATGCGCGTGTATGATGCGCCATCAAAACGCCGGCCTGAGCGGCGAGAGACCGGCCGCGGCCCCCGGAGCGGAGCCGCCACGACGAGGTCCGCCGTGACTGCGACTGGTAGTGCAATGCCCGGCCTGCGTCTTCCTTTCCTCCTCGCGGCGCTTCTGCCGATCGCCCTGGCGCCGGCACGGGCCGCCGAGACCGCGGCCGTGCCGACGGCCGAGGCGCTGGCGCCCGCCGTCACGGTGGTGCCGGCCGAGGATCGCGAGATCGTCGAGCGGGCGATCGTCACCGGCACCCTGGTGCCGCGCGACGAGATCCTGGTCTCGCCCGAGATCGAGGGTCACCGCATCACCGAACTCCTCGTCGAGGAGGGCGACCGCGTCGCCCGGGGCCAGGTGCTGGCGCGCCTCTCCCGCGAGATGATCGAGACGCAGGAGGCGGCCAACCTCGCCGCCATCGCCCGCGCGGAGGCCGCCATCGTGCAGGCCCGCAGCCAGATCGTGCAGGCCGAGGCCGCCCAGACCGAGGCGCGGCAGGCGCTGGAGCGGGCCCAGACGCTGATCCGCACCGGTAACGCCACCGCCGTCACGCTGGAGCAGCGGGTCTCGACGGCGCAAGGGGCCGAGGGCAAGCTCGCGGCCGCCCGCGGCGGGCTCCAGGCCGCGGAGGCCGACCTCGCGACCGCGCGGGCCCAGGCCGCCGAGATCGCGCTGCGGCGCGCCCGCACCGAGATCCGGGCGCCGGAGTCCGGCATCGTCAACCGCCGCACCGCCCGCGTCGGCGCCACCGCGACGGCGATCGGCGAGCCGCTGTTCCGCCTGATCGCCCGCGGCGAGATCGAGCTCGAGGGCGAGGTGCCCGAGACCGTGATGCCGCGCATGCACGTGGGCGACGCCGCCGCCCTCGACCTCGACGAGGGGCGCAAGCTCGAGGGCCGCGTCCGACGGATCTACCCGGAGGTCGACCGCATGACCCGCCTGGGCAAGGTCCGCATCTCGCTCACGGACGATCCGGCGCTGCGCATCGGCGCCTTCGCCCGCGGCACCGTCGAGGTGGCGCGGCGGCGGGGCGTGGCCGTACCCGTCTCGAGCCTGCTCTTCGCGACCGACGGCGGCGCGAGCGTCCTCGTCGTGCGCGACGGGCGCGTCGAGGCCCGTCCCGTCACGGCCGGGCTCTCGGCGGAGGGGGTCACGGAGGTGCGGGGCACCGTTTCCGCGGGCGACATGGTCGTGGCCCGCGCCGGCAGCTTCCTGCGGGACGGCGACCGGGTGCGGGCCGTGCCGCCCGAGGGGATGAAGCCCCAGGCCGCGGCCGACGCCGCCCCCCGCTGACGGATCGGACGACGCGCGATGCGGCTCAACATCTCAGCCTGGGCGATCCGGAAGCCCCTGCCGTCGATCGTGCTGTTCATCGTGCTCGGCGTGCTCGGGCTCGTGAGCTTTCGCAGCCTGCCGATCACGCGCTTCCCGAACATCGACATCCCGATCGTCGCCGTGACGGTCACGCAGGCCGGCGCCGCGCCGTCCGAGCTCCAGACCCAGGTGACGAAGTGGGTCGAGGACTCGATCGCGGGCGTGAAGGGCGTCAAGCACATCCTCTCGACCATCACCGAGGGCTCCTCGGTGACGACGGTCGAGTTCCGCCTGGAGGTGAACACCGACCGGGCGGTGAACGACGTCAAGGACGCGATCTCGAAGATCCGGGTGAACCTGCCCCGCACCATCGACGAGCCGATCATCAACCGGGTCGAGATCGCGGGCCTGCCGATCATGATCTACGGCGCCTCGGCCCCCGCCATGACGCCGGAGGACCTGTCCTGGTTCGTCGACGACGTGGTGGCCCGCCAGATCCAGGGCGTGAAGGGCGTCGGCGGCGTCGAGCGGCTCGGCGGTGTCGCCCGCGAGGTCCGCGTCACCCTCAAGCCGGACCGGCTGCTGGCGCTCGGCATCACGGCGGCGGACGTGAACCGTCAGCTGCGCCTCACCTCCGCCGACATGGCGGGCGGGCGCGGCGAGGTCGGCGGTCAGGAACAGTCGATCCGGACGCTCGCCGCCTCGGCGAGCCTCGACACGCTGGCGTCCACGACCATCATCGTTCCCGGCAATCGGAAGGTGAGGCTCGACGAGCTCGCCACCCTGGTCGACGGGGCCGAGGAGCCGCGCACCTTCGCCCGCTTCAACGGCGAGCCCGTGGTCGGCTTCGCGATCTCGCGGGCGAACGGGGCGAGCGACGCGGAGGTCTCCGACGCCGTCGCACGCAAGATCGAGGATCTGCACGCGGCCAATCCTGGCGTGCGCTTCGACCTGATCGACACCTCCGTCACCAACACGATCGGCAACTACCACTCGGCCATGATGGGCCTGATCGAGGGCGCGCTCCTCGCGGTCGTCGTGGTCTTCCTGTTCCTGCGCGACTGGCGGGCGACGCTGATCGCCTCGATCGCCCTGCCGCTCTCGGTGCTGCCGACCTTCTGGGTGATGAGCGCGCTCGGCTTCTCGCTCAACGCGGTGAGCCTCCTCGCGATCACGCTGGTGACCGGCATCCTGGTCGACGACGCCATCGTCGAGATCGAGAACATCGTCCGCCACATCCGGATGGGCAAGTCGCCCTACCGCGCGGCGCTGGAGGCGGCCGACGAGATCGGGCTCGCCGTCATCGCGATCACCGCCACCATCATCGCGATCTTCGCCCCCGTCTCGTTCATGGGCGGCATCGCGGGCCAGTACTTCAAGCAGTTCGGCCTGACCATCGCGGCGGCGGTGTTCATGTCGCTCCTCGTGGCACGCCTGATCACGCCGCTGCTCGCCGCCTACTTCCTGCGCGACCACGGACACCCGGAGGAGCGCGACGGGATCGTGATGCGCGCCTACACCCGCGCGGTGGCGTGGTCGGTGCGCCACAAGTACATCACGCTGGTCGCGGGCCTCGGCTGCTTCACCGCCTCGATCATGTCCACCGGGCTCCTGCCGGCGGGTTTCATCCCGGCCGAGGACGCGGCCCGCACCTTGTTCGTGGTGGAGCTGCCGCCGGGCGCCCGCCTCGCCGACACCACCCGCGTCACGGACAGGCTCGTGGAGAAGATCCGCGCGCTGCCGGAGGTCCGCAGCGTCTTCGTGGACGGCGGCCGCCAGCTTCCGGGCAAGAAGGAGGTCCGGCTCGCGAGCCTGACCATCAACCTGACCCCGAAGAACGCGCGCCACCTGACGCAGAAGCAGATCGACGTCATCATCGGCGACATCCTGCGCGAGGAGCCCGACATCCGCTTCTGGGCCCTGCGCGAGGGCGGCCAGCGCGACCTCGCCCTCATCATCGCCGGCCCCGACAAGGCGGTGGTGGCCGAGGTCGCCGCGCGCCTGCAGCGCGAGGCGGCCGGCGTGCCCCATCTCGTCAACGTGATCTCGACGGCGCCCCTCGACCGCACGGAGATCCGCATCCGCCCGAAGCCGGGTGTCGCGGCCGATCTCGGCGTCTCGACGGACCTGATCGCCGAGACGGTGCGGGTCGGCACGATCGGCGACATCGGCGCCAACCTCGCCAAGTTCAACGCGAAGGACCGGCAGGTGCCGATCCGGGTGCAGCTTCCCGAGCGCCTGCGCGGCGACCTCGCGCTGCTCGCGACCCTGAAGGTGCCGGTCAAGGGCGGGGCCGCGGTGCCGCTTTCGACGGTGGCCGACCTCAGCCTCGGCCAGGGCCCGACCGCGATCGACCGCTACGACCGCGCCGTGCGCGTGGCGCTGGAGGCCGACATGCGCGGCTCGGACGCGCTCGGCTCGCTCATCGAGAACGTGATGAGCCTGCCGACCGCCAGGAATCTGCCGCAGGGCGTCACCATCAGCCAGACCGGCGACGCCGAGATCATGGGCGAGGTGTTCGGCGGCTTCGCCCTGGCCATGGGCGCCGGCATCATGATGGTGTTCGGCGTCCTGATCCTCCTGTTCGGCAGCTTCTTCCAGCCGGTGACGATCCTGTTCTCGCTGCCGCTGTCGATCGGCGGCGCGATCCTCGCGCTGCTCGTCACCCACAACCCGATCTCGATGCCCGTCGTCATCGGCATCCTGATGCTGATGGGCGTGGTGACCAAGAACGCCATCATGCTGGTCGACTTCGCCGTCGAGGAGATGGCCCGCGGGGTCGACCGGACGACCGCGATCGTCGATGCCGGCCGCAAGCGGGCGCGGCCGATCGTGATGACCACCATCGCCATGGCGGCCGGCATGGTGCCCTCCGCCATGGCCTTCGGCATCGGCGGCGAGTTCCGCGCGCCGATGGCGATCGCGGTGATCGGCGGCCTCATCGTCTCGACGGCGCTCTCGCTGATCTTCGTGCCCGCCTTCTTCGTGCTGATGGACGACCTCTCGCGCCTGTTCGCGCGGGTCTTCGGCCGATTCGTGGGCGAGCGCGACGACCCGGAGGACGAGATCCCCTTCGCGCCGCCGGGCTTCGTCGCCAACGACCCCCGAATCTATCCCCCGCGCGTCGCAGCGGAGTAGGTGCCGGACTGAACCGGGACCGCCCTCCCGTCGTTGCCGGACCGATCCTGTGATCGAGTTCGGAGATCTGACGTCATGGCTGATGCGAAGAGACTGGTGGACGCGCTGGTGCGCTCCCGGGCGGGCGGGCTCGCGACGGGCGCCGCTCTCGGCGGCCTCGCGCTGGTCGCCGGCCTTGCCTACCGGGCCGTGCGCGGCGAAGCCGCTCCGGCCGCGGCGGCAGCGCCCTTCGCCGAGGTCGGCGAGGACGAGGCGCGCCTGATGCTGCGGGCGATGGTGGCGGCCACCGTCGCCGACGGGATGGTCGACGCGGAGGAGCGGCGCCGGCTCGACGCGGCCGTCGATGGGGCTGGCCTCGACAGGGACGGCCGGGCCTGGCTCGACCGCGAGCTCGCGGAGCCGGCCGACATCGACGAGATCGCCGACGCCGTGAAGGATCCGGACGCGGCGGCCCGCATCTACGCCGCCGCCCGCCTCGCCATCGACGCGGACACGCTGCAGGAGCGCCAGTTCCTGCGCATGCTGGCCGAGGCCCTCGACGTCACCGAGGAGGCGGCGGGCCGCGTCGACCGAGAACTTGCCGGATGAGACGAGGAGCCGGACCTCGCGACAGGAATGCCGCCGTCACGGACGCCGGGCGCGGGTCCGCTCTCCTCGGAAGAGGACTGGGTGAGAGACACAGGATTATCCGGAGATGTCGCACCCCTCACC
>NZ_BJZU01000020.1 GCF_007992195.1 Methylobacterium oxalidis
TCCCGAACGGGAGAGGTGGGGGCCGCATCCGGCGAAGCTGCGGATGTGCGGACACGGTGGCCCGAACCGAAGAGGTCCGGCGCCCTCCACGCCTCAGCCGTTCGGGCGCGCCGCCAGGAACGTTCCCATCCGCTCCAGCGCCCGCAGGATGTTCTCGGGGGAGTTCGCGTAGGACAGGCGGATGTAGACCTCGCCGTGGACGCCGAAATCGGGCCCGCCGATCGTCGCGACGCCGGCCTCCTCGAGGAGCGCCGAGGCCAGCGCCTTCGCTTTCCAGCCCGTCCGCTCGACGTTCGGGAAGGCGTAGAAGGCGCCCTTCGGCGTGATGCAGGAGACGTCGGGCAGCGCGTTGAGCCCCTCCACCACCAGCCCGCGCCGCCGGTCGAACTCCGCGACCATCTCGGCCACGCAATCCTGCGGGCCGTCGAGCGCCGCGATCCCCGCCCACTGCGTCGCCGCGTTGACGCAGGAATGGGCGTTCACGGCGAGCTTGCGGGCCGCGTCGTAGAGCGGCTTCGGCCAGACCGACCAGCCGAGACGCCAGCCCGTCATCGCGTAGGTCTTCGAGGCGCCATCGAGATAGATCAGGCGCTCGCGGATCTCGGGATAGCGCAGGAGCGAGTGGTGCGCCGCCCCGTCGTAGGTCATCGTGCCGTAGATCTCGTCCGACAGGACCGCGACGTCCGGGTGCGTGGCGAGCCCCGCCACCAGCGCGTCGATCTCCGCCTTCGGCGTGACGCCGCCCGTCGGGTTGGCCGGCGAGTTGAGGATGAGGAGGCGCGTGCGCGCGGTGATGAGGCCGAGCGTCTCCTCGGCGGAGAAGGCGAAGCCATTCGCCTCGCGGATCGGCACCGGAACCGGCGTGGCGCCGGTGAACTCGATCATCGAGCGGTAGATCGGGAAGCCCGGGTCCGGATAGAGGATCTCGGCGCCGGGCTCGCCGAACATCAGGATCGCCATGAACATGGTGACCTTGCCGCCCGGCACGATCATCACGCTGTCGGGCGAGACCTCGACGCCGTGGCGGCGGTGGACGTCGCGGGCCACGGCCTCGCGCAGCGGCAGGATGCCGACCGCCGGCGTGTAGCCGTGATGCCCGTCGCGCAGGGCCTTGACCCCGGCCTCGACGATGTGGGGCGGCGTCGGCATGTCGGGCTGGCCGATGCCGAGATTGACGATGTCGCGACCGACCGCCGCGAGCTGTCCGGCGCGGGCCAGGACCGCAAAGGCGTTCTCCTCACCGAGGCGTCCGAAAGCCGGAACGATGGTGACCATGGAGGCGCCTCCCGTCGATGCCGTCCCGTCAGGCCGGGCGGCCCCCGCCGCCCCGGCCATTCAAGAATCGTGCGCGGGTGGCCGGCCGCAGGAGCGTCGGCCGCGGCTTCTCAGCCGTTCGCGCGGTCGGCGAGCCGGCTCGCCGCGTAGGAGAGCGCGGCGCCGATGATGCCGAGGATCACGAAGGTCTTGACCGAGGCGTAGAACAGCGCCGGCTCGATACCCGTGTCCGTGAAGAGCACGAGGCCGATGGCGGCGATCGGCAGCAGTACGAGAATGAAGAGCGGCGTCAGGGGGCTGTTCATCGGTCACTCACGTCTTGAACGGGGCCGCGGTGCGGCCGTGGCGTCCATACGAGGAAAAGGCGACCGTGCATAGCACCGCCAAGCCGCGGATGGGACACCCCGAGCCCGAGAATTTTCGGGACGGACGAAGGCGGCCGGGCCTCAGACCAGCGCCTCGATGCGGCAGGCGACGCCGCCGGGCTCGAAGCTGAGATCGACCCGCCCGTGGAGCTCCGCCGCAAGGCCGCGCTCGAGGAGGCGGGAGCCGAAGCCGCGGCGGCCGGGCGCCCGAACGGGAGGTCCGCCGCGCTCCGTCCAGCACAGGGTGAGGCGCCGCTCGACGGAGGCCGGATCGTCAGCGGGCTCGATCGTCCAGGACACCGTGACGCGCCCCTCCTCCGCCGAGAGCGCGCCGTACTTGATGGCGTTGGTGGCGAGCTCGTGCAGCGCCAGCGCCAGCGAGAGGGCGGCGTTCGGCGTGAGGCGAAGCGAGGGGCCGTCCATCTCGACCTGGCGTCCCTGAACGCCGAGCCCGCTCTCCAGGGTGGCGCGCACCACCTCGGCGAGGTCGGCCCCTTCCCAGCTCTCGCTGGTCAGGAGGTCGTGGGCGCGGGCGAGGGCCACGAGGCGGGCGGTGAGGTCGCCGCGGGCCTGGTCGAGGTCGCGGGCGGTGCGCAGGGTCTGGCTGGCGATGCCCTGGACGACGGCCAGCGAGTTCTTCACCCGGTGGTTCAGCTCGTTGACCATGAGCTGGCGCCGCTCCTCGTTGCGGTGCCGCTCGGTGATGTCGCGGAAGAAGACCGACAGGCCCGCCGGGCCCGGATAGATGCTCGTCTCGACCCAGCCGCCGAGAGCTTCCGAGAAGTACTCGAGGCGCTGCACGCTCCGGAGCAGCGCGGCGCGCACGTGCGCCCGGCGGATCTCGCTGTCGGGCGAGCGGTCGAACACGCTCCAGATCACCTGCCCGATCAACCCGTCGCGGGGGCGGCCCCAGAGCTCCTCGGCCCTGCGGTTGACGTAGGTGAAGCGGTCCTGCGCGTCGATGGCGTAGAACGCCTCCGAGATGCTCTCCAGGATCTCGCGCATCTGCGCGTGCGAGGCGGCGAGCGCCTCCTCGGCGCGCATGCGCTCGCTGACGTCGTGACCCTGCACGAAGATGCCGGTGACGGCGCCGGACGGGCCGGTGATCGGCTGGTAGATGAAGTCGAGATGGACGAGCGCGGGCTCCTGCGCGCGTCCCCGGAGGAGGCGCACGGGCACGGCGTGGCCGATGAAGGGGCGGCCGCTGGCATAGACCTCGTCGAGCAGCTCGACGAAGCCCTGGTTCTCCAGATCCGGGAAGGCCTCGCGCACGTTGCGGCCCACGAGTTCGCGCGGGCCGACGAGATCGAGATAGGCCGCGTTCACGAGTTCGAAGACGTGGGCGGGGCCGGTCAGCACGGCCATGAAGCCCGGCGTCTGCTCGAACAGGGCGCGCAGGCGCAGCCGCTCGGCATCGATGAGCCGGTTGGTGTGGGAGACGGCCTCGGCCCGGTGGAGCACGTCCGTCTCGATCCGGGCGGCGGTCCCCGTCGGCTCGCGGCGCGCTTGGCTGCGCAGGCGGTGCAGCTCGGTCACGTCCACCGTGTGCTGCAGGATGAAGGCGACGGCGCCCGCGTCGTCCAGGAGCGGCGTGTGGGTGGCGCTCCAGTACCGCTCCTCGTACCCGCCCTGCGGCCGCGCGATGTCGTAGCGGATGAGCGGGAGGTGATCGACCTGCCGGCTCTCGAGCACCCGCTCCAGGGAGGCGCGCAGGATCTCGGCCCCGCCGTCGCTCGGAAAGGCCTCGAATATGTTGCGCCCCACGAGGGCGGAGCGCTGGCGCATGGTGACGCGCAGGTACGCCCCGTTCATGTCGACGAGGACGAAGTCGGGATCGAGCAGGACGTAAGGATTGGGGGAGTGCGCGAAGATCAGCGCGAAGTCGATGGGCTGATCCGGCTGCGCACTCGGCAACATTTCCACACCGCACACGGGACGAGGGTCGGTCCTCGATCAATCTCGGTTCGGGACCACCGGGATCCCGGCCGCCACCCTTGTTGCGGTCAGCGGTAACGCCCGGTGTTTAGCATGCGGAACCTCACGGACAAGCGGTCAGTTCGCCGCCGAACTACGCGGGGATGCGGACCGTGGCGCGCAGGCCGCCAAGCGGGCTGTCCTGGAGGGAGACGTCGCCGCCATGCGCCCGAGCGATGTCCCGGGCGATGGCGAGGCCGAGGCCGGAGCCGCCCGCGTCCTGCCGCGCGTCGTCGAGGCGCACGAAGGGCTTGAACACCTCCTCGCGGCTCTCCGGCGGGATGCCAGGGCCGTCGTCGTCGATCGAGACGAGGAAGGCCCGGTTCTCCTCGCGGGCCGAGATCGCCACCGTCTCGCCGTAGCGGGCGGCATTCGACGCGAGGTTGAACAGGCAGCGCCGCAGGGCGTCCGGCCGCACCGTGAGGACGGGCGAGCCGGCGAGATCCACCGCGGCCACATGCGCGCCGAGACGCTCGACGTCGGTGCGCAGGTCCTCCAGCAGCGCCCGCATGTCTGTGGCTGCGGCGGGCTCGGCGGAATCGCCCCGCGCGAAGGCGAGGTAGCCCTCCAGCATCCGGCTCATCTCGTCGACGTCGCGGGACAGGTCCTCGACCTCCGGCGTCTGCTCCACGAGCGCGAGCGAGAGCTTGAAGCGCGTGATGATGGTGCGCAGGTCGTGGCTGACGCCGTTGAGCATCGCCGTGCGCTGCTCCATCGCCCGCTCGATGCGCCGCTTCATCTCGATGAAGGCGTGGCCGGCGGCCCGCACCTCGCGGGCGCCACGGGGGCGGAACTCGATGTCGCGGCCCTTGCCGAACCCCTCGGCCACGGCGGCGAGCCGCAGGATCGGCTTGATCTGGTTGCGCAGGAACAGGATCGCGACGCCGAGCAGCACCATCGACGAGCCGATCATCCAGACGAGGAAGATGTGCGAGTTCGAGGCGTAGGCCTGGCTGCGGCGCGCCATGATCCGCATCACCCCGTCGGGGATGGCGACCCGGATCTCGATGAGGTTCGAGCGCCCCACCGTGTCGATCCAGAAGGGACGGCCGATCTGGCGCTTGATCTCGTCCGAGAGGGCCTCGTCGAGGATCGAGAAGAAGGGGCGCGGCCCGGCCGGCGGCAGCTTGGCGCCCTTGAGGATGTCGAGGTCGAGGCTCAGGCGCTCGCTCGCGATCCGGGTCAGGGTCTCGGCGTCGCGGGTCTGCGGGTAGCTCTCGTAGATGTCGATGAGGGCGGAGATGTCGGCGGTGACGGCGGAGGAGAGCCGCTTCGTCACGAGCTGCCAGTGCCGCTCCATGAAGGTATAGGCGATCACCGACTGCAGCAGCACCACGGGGGCGATGATGATGATCAGCGAGCGCGCGTAGAGGCCCTTCGGCAGGGCGTCGCCGATGGCGCGAGAGAGCCGTTTCCAGAGGGTGCGCGGCCCCGGCACGCCGGCCCCGGGCGCCTGCCGTGCCGTGCGCGCGAGGTGGGGATCCTGCGCGTTCACGGCGGCGCTCAGTCGACGGCCAGGCGGTAGCCGACGCCGCGGACCGTCTGGAGGAAGGTTGGGTTGCCCGGATCGACCTCCGTCTTGCGGCGGAGGCGGTTGATCTGGACGTCGATGGTGCGCTCGGCCGCAGCGCCGCCGTTCCCGGCCAGAGTCTCGCGCTCGACGTTGGCGCCCCCCGCCGCGGCGAGGATCGTCAGGATCTCGCGCTCGCGCTCGGTGATGCGGATCATCTCGTCCTCCCGGCGCAGCTCGCCCCGGTCGATCCGGTAGGAGAACGGCCCGAAGGTGACGGTGTCGCCGCCCGTGTCCCGGCGCGGCCCGGCGCTCCGGTTGATGATGTTGTTGAGCCGCAGGATCAGCTCGCGCGGCTCGAAGGGCTTGGGCAGGTAATCGTCGGCGCCGATCTCGAGGCCCGTCACCCGGTCGTTGGTGTTCGAGCGGGCGGTGAGCATCAGGATCGGCACCCGGGAGGTCTCGCGGACCTTGCGGGCGTAGTCGAAGCCGCTCTCGCCCGGCATCATCACGTCGAGGACCAGCGCGTCGAAGACGAGGCTCTGCGCCTTGGCCCGGGCCTCGGCGGCGTTCGCCGCCGCCGTCACCCGGAAGCCCTGCTCGAACAGGTAGCGGGAGAGCAGCTCGCGCACGCGCCGGTCGTCGTCGACGACGAGGACGTGGGGAGCCTGATCCGACAGCTCGCAGCGCGGGCCGGTCGCCGGGGCGCTCATCAGGCGGCCCCCTTGGTGCGGCGGGCCATCAGGCGGCGCACGGCGGCGCGCTCGTCGGGCTCGATCATGGAGAGGAGGAAGCTGTGGGCGGAGGTGGAGGCTCCCGAGGGCAGCGCCTCGCCGGCCTCCACGGGGTCGGCGAGCGCGCGCGCGACCCGCCGAACCTGCACGCGGGTGAGATCGGCGGCGAGGTCGGCACCGGCGCGGCTGCAGAAGAGGAGCCTCTGGCGCCGGTCGCTCGTGCCGGTCTTCTGCTCGATGTAGCCCTGCTCGATCAAATCCTTGAGCACCCGGTTCAGGCTCTGCTTGGTGATCCGCAGGATATCGAGAAGTTCGGCGATCGTGAGACCGGGATAGCGGTCGACGAAGTGGAGCACGCGGTGGTGCGCCCGGCCGAAGCCGTACTCGGCGAGGATCCGGTCCGGGTCGCCGACGAAGTCCCGGTAGGCGAAGAACAGGAGCTCGATCAGGTCGTCGCTGGCGCTGCCCTGCCGGTCGGCGCACTCGGTCACCGGAGGCTCCACCACCTCCGCCGTGTCGGCCTCCTGCCTCGTCATGGCGCGTGTCACGTCGCGGTCTGTCCCGATATAAGTCAGTGTTGTTGACATATCTCAGCCCGGTTGATACCCGTCAAGCCTTCCGGCATGACGTGCGCGCTCCCCGGCGCCCGCCCGCCGGCCTTAGCCCGACCCGATCGATCCCGCGACGCGAAGCGGATGCGGCCGCGCGAGAAGGAAGTACCCGCCATGTCCGTGATCCCGTTCGACGAGCGCGAGGGCACCATCTGGTTCGATGGCGCCATGGTGCCGTGGCGGGAGGCCAAGATCCACGTACTCACCCACGGTCTCCACTACGGATCGGCCGTGTTCGAGGGCGAGCGCGCCTATGGCGGGCGCATCTTCAAGAGCCTGGAGCACTCGGAGCGGCTGCGCCGCTCGGCCCAGCTCCTCGATTTCGAGATCCCCTACAGCGTCGCCGAGATCGAGGCGGCCAAGCAGCTCGTGCTGAAGACGAGCGGCCTGACGGACGCCTACCTGCGGCCGGTGGCCTGGCGCGGCTCGGAGATGATGGGCGTCGCCGCCCAGCAGAACACCATCCACCTCGCCATCGCGGCCTGGGAATGGCCGAGCTACTTCGACCCCGCCACCAAGATGAAGGGCATCCGCCTCGACATCGCGGATTACCGCCGCCCGGACCCGCGCACCGCGCCCTCGACCTCCAAGGCGGCGGGCCTCTACATGATCTGCACGATCTCGAAGCACCGGGCCGAGAACAAGGGCTACGCCGACGCCCTGATGCTCGACTGGGAGGACAACGTGGCCGAGTGCACCGGCGCCAACGTGTTCTTCATCCGCGACGGGGTGATCCACACGCCGAAGGCCGACCGCTTCCTCGACGGGCTCACCCGCCAGACGGTGGTCGAGCTCGCCCGCCGCCGCGGCTTCGAGGTGGTGGAGCGCCGTATCCGGCCCGAGGAGATGGAGGGCTTCTCGGAGTGCTTCATCACCGGCTCGGCCGCCGAGGTGACCCCGGTCGCCGAAATCGGACCCTACCGGTTCACGCCGGGGGCGATGACCAAGACCCTCATGGACGACTACCTCGCCGAGGTGCAGCCCAGGGCCAACGCGGCCTGAGCCTGCGGCGGTCCGGCGGGCGGCAAGCCCGCCGGAACCGATCGGAACGCCTTGCGTTGAAGAGAACATTTCGAGAACGAAAGGTTCTGTCATGAGCAAGGCTCAGTCCGCGCCGACCAACCCCAAGACCGATCCGAAGGACGTCTCCAACCAGATCAAGGATCCCGACCAGTGGACGACGGGTGGCGAGCCGATGACCGGCGCGCAGGCCTCCTACCTCAAGACCCTCTCCGAGGAGGCCAAGGAGCCCGGGGCGTTCGACCCCGACCTCGACAAGGCCGAGGCCTCGAAGCGGATCGACGCCCTGCGCAAGGAATCGGGCAAGGAGGGCTGAGGGCACCGGGTCGAGATCGCAACGGGCGTTCCGCGACCACGATCGTCCCGGAGCCGGCCGGTTCTCGGCTCGATTCGCGCCTGCGACACGCCCGGTTTCCCGATCCCCTTAAAGCCTCCGCAACGGACGTACCGTAAATTGTCCCGCGCCGCGTTGCGCGGCCGAGGGCGAAGTCCATGGCGAAGACGGCTGAACAGGAGGGTTGCCCCACCGGCCGCGCTTGCCTCCCGCGTCTGAGTGGTCTCGTCAGCCGGTTCGGTCCGGATCGCCGGGGCGCCACGGCCATCGAGTACGCGATGATCGCCGGCCTCGTCTTCCTCGCTTCGGTCGGCTCCTACAGGCTCTACGCGACGAAGCTCGGCGGCGTGTACGACATGCTCGGCACGACGATCGGTTCCGTCATGAACTGAGGCGCCTCAGCGCGGCTTCGGCGTGCCGGGTCTGCGCGCCGCCCTGGGCGCGCTCCGCGGGGCGGCCGGCTCGGATGCGGCAGGCTTCGCGGCAGCCTTCACGGCGGCGGACCTCGCCGGCGCGGGCTTGGGCGCCGGCGACTTCGACAGACCCGTCCTGACAGGCGCGCGCGCCGCGGCGGGCGCCTCGGGCGCGGGCGTCGACTTGCCGCCGGCCTTGTCCTTCGGGTCGGCCCAGAACGCGTCGAAGATGTCCTGCATCGCCTTGACGTTCTGCTGCTGAACCTCGGCGCCGGACTGAAGCATCTTGTTGAACATCTCCATGGGCTGCGCCTCGGCACCGCCCTTCCCGGGGGGCTTGGAGGGCGCCTTGACGGGCTCCGGCGCCGCCTCCACGGGCGGCGGGCTCGGGGGCGGAGGAGGCGCGGCGGGAGCGGCCGGCGCCTGCTGGGGAGACGTGAACGCCTTCAGCATGTCGGCCCAGAAGGTGTTGACGGCGAGGTAGGGGTTCGCGGGCTCGGCGCTCGGAGGCGGCTGCTGGGGCTGCGTGCCCTGGTTCAACATCATGTGCACGATGCTGGCCACCACCATGCCGGCCATCAGCGGCAGCATCTGGCGCACCACCTGCGAGCCGACGCCGCTCGCGGCGGATGCCTGCTGGATGACCGCCTGGGCGAGCAGCGGCGAGCCGAAGAGCTGGCCGAGCATCAGCTCGGGCGCCTGCGCGGCGGGCGGCTTGGCCGCGGCAGCCGGCAGGCCGAAGAGCTGCCCGAAACCGACCGGATCGGTCGCGGCGCTGCGCTGCAGGCCGATCGTGAAGGCAGGGAGGAGCGCTTCCATGGCCCGGCGGGTCTGGTCCGTCGTCAGGCCGAACTGCTGAGCGAGCCCCTGCATTCCGGCGCTCTGGCCCTGAAGCATGTCGATCGGATTGAACATGGCCGGCGGCCTCATCATCGGGCGCACGGGGTGGAAACCCGCGTGCACGCACCAGTCCCAAGCATGAAATGTGTCCCATCCGCCGCCAACTGACCAGCGCCCGCGGCCTTTTGCCGGCGCAGGGCGGGCAATCGGCCGTGGATTGCGGCTCGATCCGCGCTCAGACGAGCGCGCCGCCCTGCGCCGGGCCCGCGGCGAGCGAGGCCTCGGCGTCAGCCTGGAGTTCGGCGGCCGGCGGCGGGTTCGCGGCCCGCAGGGCGAGGGCGCGACGCTCCAGCCGCGTCACCGTGCGAAAGGCGAGCACGATCCCGAGGGTGCCGAACAGGAGCGAGCCGGCGCCGACCCCGGCGATGACGCCCCGCGGCCCGTAGAGCGCGGCTCCGGCGAGGGCGGGCGGCATCGTCCCGATCGTCGCCCGGCCCCAGTTCAGCGCCGTCGACAGGAAGGGGAAGCCGAGATTGTTGAACGAGGCGTTCGACAGGAACAGGAGGCCGTTGAAGAACCAGACCGCGCCGCTGACGAGGCAGAAGAAGGCGAACAGGCCGCCCGCGCTGCCGTGAAGCTCGAACAGGGCGAGCAGCGGATCGCGCGCGGCGATGAGCGCCCCCCAGACGACGAAGACGTAGGCCGCCGTCACGTAGGCGCCCGTGCGCAGGACGCCGCGCATCCGGTCGAACCGGCCCGCCCCCCAGTTCTGGCCGAGGATCGGGCCGATCGAGCCCGACATCGCGAAGAGCCCGCCGAAGGCCACGGGGGTCAGCCGGTCGATCACGGCGTTGCCCGCGACCGCTTCGGCGCCGAACCGGGCCAGCGCATGGGCGACGAAGGCGCTCGCGACCGAGGGGGCGAGGTTCGTCAGCACCGCCGGCAGTGCGATCCGCAGCATCACGGGCGCGTCCGAGAGCACCTCGGACAGGTGCGGCCGGGAGAGCATGCGGTGGTCCCGCACGCCCTGCCAGCCGATCAGCGCGAAGGTGGCGCGGGCCGCGCAGGTGGCGAGCGCCGCCCCGTCGACGCCGAGGCCGGCCCCGAAGATGAGGAGCGGGTCGAGCCCCGCCGTGACGAGGCCACCGCCGAGGGTGACGTACATGGCCTGCCGCGCCGCCCCGACCGCCCGGAGCAGGCCGGAGAACATCATGCCCGGCGCCATCAGCACGTTCGAAGGCAGCGCGATCCAGAGGAAGCGCTCGGCCACCGGCAGGGTCTCGGCGTCGGCCCCGATGGCGCGCAGGAGCGGGTCGAGCAGCGGAAGCATCACGAGGACGAGGACGGCCGAGACGACGAGCCCGTGCAGGGTGGCCGAGGTGGCGAGCCGGCGCGCCAGCGCGTCGTCGCCGGCCCCGATCGCCCGCGAGACGAGGGCGCCCGCCGCGATCATCAGGCCGATGTTGATCGAGACCGCGAAGAACTGGACGATCGTGGCGAAGCCGACCGCCGCGGTCAGGCGCGGGTCGCCGAGCTTCGAGACGTAGAGGAGCGACAGGAGGTCGACCACGAAGATCGCCATCAGGCCGATCGAGCCGGTGCCGCTCATCACGATGACGTGGCGCAGGATCGAGCCCTCGACGAAGCGCGCGCCCTCGCGCGGGGACAGCGCCTCCTCGCCGCGCCGGACGGGCTCCTCAGGCATCCGGGCGTGCGTCCTGGGTCTCGAGGGCGCGGTGGGCCGCCTCCCGGCGCTCGTGGCCGATGATGTCGCGGGTCTCGGCGTTGAGCGCCCTGGCCGGGCGCTGCGGCGCCGTGAGCGGCTCGGGCTTCAGCTCGCCCGGCAGGCCGCGCATCCAGCCCGACCCGTCCGGCAGGGCGCCCGCCTGCTGCAGCACGAGGCGGGCGACGTCGCGCTTGCGCACCTCGTCCGTTCGGCGCGCGGCCGACTCGGCCGACAGGCCGAGGGCCTCGAGGGTGGCGCGGCCGAAGGCCAGGGCCGATTCCGAGGTCTCGCGGAGCTGGAAGTCCACGTCGCGGTTCATCAGCTCGACCGCGTGGGTGCGGTCGTAGGCCCGCACGTAGGTGCGCACGCTCTCGAATTCCTCGTGCACGATGTCGACGATCTTCAGCGCCGCCTCCGGGTCGTCGATGCAGACGCAGACGAGCTCGACCCGGCCGATCCCGGCCGCCCGCAGCACGTCGAGGCGGGTACCGTCGCCGTAGTAGATCCGGAAGCCGAAGCGGGAGGCCGAGCGGATCTGCTCCACGTCCTTGTCGATGACCGTGACGCTGATCCCCTCGGCGAGCAGGACCTGCGTCAGGATCTGCCCGAAGCGGCCGAAGCCGATCAGCAGCACACGCGCCTCCGTGCTCTCGACGACGTCCGGCGCCTGCTCCTCGGCCGCCGACGGCCGGCGGGCCAGCACCGCGTCGAGCCCCTTGGCGGCGACAGGGCCGATCAGCATGGTGAGCGCGGCGAGCGCCACGGCGAAGCGCGTCGCGTTGGCGTCGATCAGCCCAAGCCCGCCCGCCACAGGCAGGAGCACGAAGGCGAACTCGCCCGCCGGCGCCAGGATCGCGGCGCCCCGCACCGCGTCGAGCCACGGCGAGCCGAACAGCCGGAAGAGCCCCACCACCAGCGCGACCTTGAGCAGGATCGCGCCCGCCGTCGCCCCGAACAGGATCGGCCACAGGCTCTTCACGAGGCCGCCGTCGATCGACATGCCGACGCTCATGAAGAACAGGCCGAGCAGCATGCCGCGGAAGGGCTCGATATCGGCCTCCAGCTGGTGCCGGAAGTTCGACTCGGCGAGCAGGATTCCGGCCAGGAACGCGCCCATCGCCATCGACAGGCCGACCTCCTGCATCAGGAGGGCGGTCCCGAGCACGACGAGGAGCGCGGCCGCCGTCATCACCTCGCGGGCGCCGCTCGCGGCGAGCAGGCGGAAGAACGGGTTGAGGCCGTAGCGACCGACGAGGACCACGGCGAGGATCGCGGCGAGCGCCTTGCCGGTCGATTGCACCGCCTCGCCGAACCAGAAGCCGTCGCCTCCCCCGCCGCCCGCGGAGGCGAGGAGCGGCATCAGGGCGAGGATCGCCACCACCGAGAGATCCTGGAACAGCAGCACCGCGAAGGCGCGGCCGCCGTAGGGCGTACCGAGGTCGCCGCGCTCCTCGAGAAGCTGCAGCGCCACCGCGGTCGCCGACAGGGCGAGCGCGATCCCGACCACGGTCGCCGCTGCCGGCGCGAGGCCGAACAGGAGGCCCGCGCCCCCGAGCGCCGCGGCGCAGACGAGGAGCTGGGCCGTGCCCAGCCCGAAGATGTCCCGCCGCATCGAGACGAGCTGCGAGAGGTGCAACTCCAGGCCCACGATGAAGAGGAGCAGCACCACCCCGATCTCGGCGACGCTCGCCGCGGTCTCGGGCTCGGCGATCAGCGAGAAGCCGAATGGGCCGATCAGCACGCCGGCCACGAGATAGCCGAGTACCGCGCTCTGCCCGATCAGCCGGAAGACCGGCACGCCGATCACCGCGGCCGACAGGAAGGTCAGGACCGGGGGGAGAAAGCTCGCATGTTCCGTCGGGCTCGCCATGGGGCCGGTCGGTCGTCCTTCGAGGGGAGCGGCGGGGCGAACCGTTCTTAGACTGCGCCGCCGCCCGGTGCGAGCTTGCCCGCGTGAGTTTCCTCACGGCACGGTCCGCCGCCCTCGGCCCTCGACGGGGACCCGGGGCGGCCATAGATGTGGCGCCATGACGATCCGCACCAGGACCCGCATGACGACCCGCACGCCGCTCCTCGCCCTTCTCGCCGCCGCGGCCGTGACGGCCGCCCCGGCCGCGCGAGCCCAGACCGCCCTGACCCTCACGGGCACCTGCGAGCGCCTGGTGATCGCGGGGCAGGATCTCAGCGCCTCCTGCCGCGGCACGCTGATGAACACCGTCGCCCGCAGTCGGACGAGCTTCGGCTTCGCGTCGAGCGAGGGCCAGAACCTGACCTTCAGCGGCACCGGCGCCCAGCAGGAGCGGACGGAGGAGAGCGACCCGCTCCAGCCGATCAACCTCGTCAGCCCGGGCAAGTCCGGCCCCGAGGGCGTGGTGCAGACGCCGACGCCGGCGGTCGGTGCCTGCCGCTTCGCGACGCCGAGCCCCGGCAAGACCGCCATCACCTGCGAGGCGGAGGCCGGCGGCAAGGCTTACGCCGGCACCTTCGTCACCGATGCCAAGGCGCCGGACGGCGCTCCCAAGCCCTGAGGCGGACGGCGCGGCCTCAAGCGGAACAGGACCGAGCGGGACGGGGTGGTCAGGGCTGCGCGCCGGCCCCATGTAAACCGTCGCGAATTCTCCTAATGGGTGCTCTCGTAGCGGGGTGGCCGCGATCCGCGTGACGACAGAGCGATCTCACGACGCCGACTCGCCACGGGCGCGATCGAGCCGGGATCGCGCGGACAGCCCGCCTCCACCATCGGCCGTTGCCGCGAGGACAAGATGCTGAACGACGTTCCCCTGACCGGCGCCCCCGCGGGCGACGGATCCGCCGACCTGATCAGGGACACGACCACCGCGAGCTTCCGCCAGGACGTCATCGCCGAGTCGATGAACCGCCCGGTCCTCGTGGATTTCTGGGCGCCCTGGTGCGGCCCCTGCAAGCAGCTCACCCCCGTGCTGGAGAAGGCCGTGAAGGCCGCGGGCGGCAAGGTGGTGCTCGCCAAGATGAACATCGACGAGCACCCCTCGATCGCCGGGCAGCTCGGCATCCAGTCGATCCCGGCGGTGATCGCCTTCCAGCGCGGCCAGCCCGTCGACGGCTTCATGGGCGCGGTGCCCGAGAGCCAGATCAAGACCTTCATCGAGCGGCTCGCCGGCCCCTCCGGCCCGACGCAGATCGATGAGCTGATGGCGGAGGCCGAGACCGCCCTCGCCGAGGGCGACCTCGCGGGCGCCTCGGAGCTCTACGCGGCCGTGCTCGGCCAGGAGCCCGACAACGTCGCGGCGCTCGCCGGCCTCGCCAAGATCCAGCTCGACGCCGGTGAGCTCGAGAACGCCAAGCAGGTCCTCGCCATGGTGCCCGAGGCCAAGGCGAACGACCCGGCGCTCGCCGGCATCCGCGCCGCGGTGGAGCTCGCCGAGCAGGCCGCCTCGCTCGGCGACCTCGCCGGGCTGCAGAGGCAGGTCGAGGCGAACGCGGACGACCATCAGGCCCGCTTCGACCTCGCGCTGGGGCTCAACGCCCGGGGCGAGAGGGCGCAGGCCGCCGACCATCTGGTCGAGATCGTGCGCCGGGACCGGACTTGGAACGACGACGGGGCCCGCAAGCAGCTCCTCCAGTTCTTCGAGGCCTGGGGTCCGATGGATCCGGCCGCGATCCGCGGACGGCGCAAGCTCTCGACGCTGCTGTTCGCCTGATGCCCGGCGGGGCGGGGGAGATGCCATGAGCACGCATGCGGGCTACAAGGGCCCGGCGGATTGCCCCGCCGTGATCCCGGTCTTCCCCCTCCCGGGCGCCCTACTGCTGCCGCGGGGGCAGATGCCCCTCAACATCTTCGAGCCCCGCTACCTCGCCATGGTGGACGACGCTCTGCGAACCGACCGGATCATCGGCATGATCCAGCCGGATGCGGAGGGCGGCGGCTCGCCGATGGCGCCGCGCCTCTACCGCGTCGGCTGCGCCGGCCGGGTGACGCAGTTCGCCGAGACCGGCGACGGCCGCTACCTGATCTCGCTCACCGGCATCAGCCGGTTCCGGGTCGAGAGCGAGCTCGCCACCACCACCGCCTACCGGCGCTGCCAAGTGTCCTACGACGACTTCACCGCCGATTTCGAGGCGCGGGCCGGCGAGGAGGCGGTGGACCGCGAGGGCGTGCTGAAGGCCCTGCGGGATTTCGTCGAATCGAACGACCTGAAGGTCGACTGGGCGGGGATCGACGAGGCGCCGAACGAGGCCCTCGTCAACGCCCTGTGCATGATGAGCCCCTTCGGCGTGCGCGAGAAGCAGGCCATGCTGGAGGCGTCCGACCTGAAGACGCGGGCGGAGGTCTTGATCGCGGTCACCGAAATGGAGTTGGTGCGCGGATCGGGCTCCGAGCCCACCCTGCAGTGACCTGAGGCGAGACGCGCACCATGGCCGACGATTTCTCCCCCCCCGTCGAGGCGACCCGGGTCGACCCGAAGCTCCTCGAGATCCTGGTCTGCCCGCTGACCAAGGGCACGCTGGAGTACGACAGCGCCCGCCAGGAGCTGATCAGCCGCTCGGCCAAGCTCGCCTACCCGATCCGCGACGGCATTCCGATCATGCTGCCGGAAGAGGCGCGCCCCCTCACCGACTGACCGGGGTGGGGCCGGGTCGCGGAAGACGCGTCGACCTGGCCTACCGGATCCCGGGCGCGCGTGACGCGCGCCCGCGACCAGAGGGCCCATCAAGCAGGATCGGGCCGAGCGTGGCCGTTTCGGAACGCTCACGACCTCCTCGCAGAACAAGCCCATACCTCCCGACAGTGCAGAGGCCGGATCGTTCCGCGCACCGCCAAGCTCCGGCGCGGACAGATCTTCGCGTGTCGTGACGCACGGCGCGTCATATTCTCGCCTTTTCCGGTCAATATTCGGGTTTCATTCACATCGCGTCGGGCAATTCGCCCAAAACCGAGATGGCGACCCGCCTCAGCGGGTCAGGCCACGCACCGATTGTTGCCCGAAACGTCGTCCTCAGGGGGTTCCATGTCGAAGCTTGCCACGATCCTCGCGCTCAGCGCCGGCCTCTGCGCGCCGGCCCTCACCTCGACGCGCGCGGCGGATGGCGGCAACTTCAACGGCACCTGGTCGGTGGAGCTCGTCACAGAGAGCGGCCTCTGCGACAGCCGATACAGCTACGCCGTCGCGGTGCAGGAGGGGCAGGTCCGCCTCGTCTCCGCTGCCGGCTCGGCCCGGATGAGCGGGCGCGTCGGTCCGGACGGCACCGTCGGCCTCAGCGTCTCGAACGGCACCGCGAGCGGCGCCGTCTCGGGTCGCCTCCAGGCCCGCTCCGGCGGCGGGACCTGGAAGGTCTCGGCCCTGTGCTCGGGCCGCTGGACCGCCCGCCGCCACGGCGCGCAGGTGGCCCAGGCCGAGTGAGGCCGGAGCGGAGCGGCTCAGGCCGCCGCGGCGAGCCAGCTCCGCGCCTCGTCCATCCGGTTGCGCTCGAACACCTTGATCTGCGCCGGCGACACGAAGCTGAACGTCTCGGCCAGGGCCCTCAGCCAGGTCGCGTCCGTCACGAGGGCGACGTGGCTGACGCCCTTCATCATCGACAGGCCGAAGCGCGGGTCCTTGAAGAAGGCCGCCGGCTCCATGCCCTGGAAGCTGCGGATGTCTTCCAGGAGCTTGAGCTTGCCGCCCCTGTCGAGGTCGGCCTGCATCGCCGTCATCACGGCGTTCATCTCCTCGTCGCTGATCTTCCCGTCGACGACGATCTCGGCGATCTGGGAATCCGGCTTCTTCTCGTAACTCAGCACGTGCACGCTCCTCCTCGACCGTCGGACGACGACGGATGGCGCGCCTAGGTTCCTACAAAAAGCTCTGCGGGTCGACGTCGATCGCGACCTTCACGTTGCCGCGTACCTTCGGCCCCCGGGCGAGCCAGTCGCGCAGGTACGCCTGCAGGTCGATCCCCCGCTCCGTCTTGGCGAGCAGCCGGAAGCGCCAGCGCCCGCGGATCAGGGCGAGCGGCGCCTCCGCCGGTCCCAGCACCATCACGCCCGGCGGCGGCTCGGCGACCCGCGCGAGAGCCTGCCCGTGCGCCTCGGCCGCCTCCCGTTCGTTCGCCGAGACGATCAGCGCCGCGAGCCTTCCGAAGGGGGGCAGGCCCGCCGCCTCGCGGGCGGCGATCTCCTCGTCGTAGAAGCGCTCGGCATCGCCCGACAGGAGGGCGGCGATCACCGGGTGGTCCGGCTGGTAGGTCTGGACCAGGGCCCGGCCCGGCCGCTCGCCGCGCCCCGCGCGGCCCGTGACCTGCTGCAGGAGCTGGAAGGTGCGCTCGGCCGCCCGCGGATCGCCGGTCGTCAGGCCGATATCGGCGTCGAGCACGCCCACGAGGGTCAGGTGCGGGAAGTTGTGGCCCTTGGCCACGAGCTGCGTGCCGATGACGATGTCGCAGCCGCCCTCCGCCACCGTCTGCAATTCCGCCCGCAGGCGCTCGGCGCCACCGGGGAAGTCGCTCGACAGGACGACGATGCGCTGCTCCGGGAAGAGCTCGGCCACCTCCTCGGCGATGCGCTCGACGCCGGGCCCGCAGGGGGTGAGGTGGTCGAAGGCGCCGCACTCGACGCAGGCCTCGGGCTTGCGCTCGGCGTAGCCGCACTGGTGGCAGACGAGGGCCCGGCGGAAGCGGTGCTCCACCAGCCAGGTCGAGCAGTTGCGGCACTGGTAGCGGTGGCCGCAGGCGCGGCACAGCGTCAGCGGCGCGTAGCCGCGGCGATTGAGGAACAGCAGCGACTGCTCGCCCGCCGCGAGGTTGTGCTTGACGGCGTCGACCATCGGCGGCGCCAGGAAGCGGCCGCGCTCAGGCTTGTCGAGGCGCATGTCGACCGCGCGGATGTCGGGCAGGCGGCGCCCGCCGAACCGCTCGGGAAGGACGACGTGACGGTAGCGGCCCTTCTGGGCGTTGACCCGCGTCTCGATGGACGGCGTCGCGGAGGCGAGAACCACCGGGCAGCCCTCGAGCTTGCCCCGCACCACCGCCATGTCGCGGGCGTGGTAGTGGACGCCGTCCTCCTGCTTGTAGGCCGATTCGTGCTCCTCATCGACGACGATGAGCCCGAGCCGGGGAAAGGGCAGGAACAGGGCCGAGCGGGCGCCGACCACGACCGCGATCTCGCCCGAGGCGACGCCCGCGCGGATGCGCTCCCGACGCTTGCCGCCGATGCCGGAGTGCCACGCCGCCGGGCGAACGCCGAAGCGGGCCGCGAACCGGTCGAGGAACTGCGCGGTCAGCGCGATCTCGGGCATCAGGATCAGGGCCTGCCGCCCGGCGCGCACGCAGGCCGCCACGCCCTCGAAATAGACCTCCGTCTTGCCCGAGCCCGTGACGCCCTCGAGCAGAGTCGCGCCCGGATCACCCTCCGGCGGGAGCAGCGCGCGGGCGGCCTCCTCCTGCGCCTCCGAGAGCGGCACGCGGGGATGGTCCGGGTCGGGCGGCAGCGCCACGGGCTCTGGCTCCAGCGCCACCGTCTCCAGGGCACCGTCGTCGATGAGCCCGTCGACGACGCTGAGCGAGACGCCCGCCTCCTTGGCGAGCGCGGTCTTGCCCCTCAGGCCGCCGTCGGCCGCGACCGCCATCACCTTCGTGCGGGCGGCTGTGGCGCGGGCGGGCGGGCTGCCCGTGGCCCGCACACCGACGCGCAGGCTCTCGCGGGCGGCCGCCTCGTCCGGCAGGCGGAGCGCCATGGCGAGGGCCGAGCCCTTCGGCGCCAGGGTGTAGCGGGCGAGCCAGTCGACCAGCCGGCGCAGGGGCTCGGACAGGGGCGGCACGTCGATGCGTCCTGTGACAGGCCGCAGGTTCGAGCCGGAGGCGCTCTCGGCGAGCCCCCAGACGACGCCCACCGTCTCGCGCGGCCCGAGCGGCACCTGCACGACGTCGCCCTCGGCGAGGCTCAGACCCGCGGGCACGGCGTAGCTGTAGGCCGTGTCGAGGGCGAGCGGAATCAGGATCTCGGCGGTCTGCGGCATGAGGCCCGGCGCGTGTCAGCCATCTGTTCTATATATGTCCTGTTTTCGTTCCGCGAAACCGCGTCCCTGCGCTCATCGTTGCGCGCGCAAGCTCAGGCTGATCGGGAGGGCGAGGAGGCTCAGGGCCGCCATGGCCCAGAAGGCCCGCTGCCCGAACGTGGCGTAGAGGCTGCCCGAGGCGAGGGTCAGGAGCGCCGTCGCGAGGCCGACGCCGAGGCTTCCGTAGAGCGTCAGGGCCGTCGCGCGAAGCCCCGGCGCGACATTCCGCTCGATCAGGTCGAGGCAGGCGAGGTGCAGGAGCGCGAAGGTGAGCCCGTGCAGGATTTGGATCCCGGCGATGGCGGGGAGCGCCGCGGTCTCGGCGGTCACGGCCCAGCGCAGCGCGCCGGCCGCCGCGGCGAGGGCGAGGCAGGACCCCGGCCCGAGCCGGCGGACGAGCGGGGCCCCCACGAGCAGGAACACGAGGACTTCGGCGGCGACCGCCTCCGACCAGAGCAGGCCCGCGAGGCCCGCGCCGATCCCGGCCTCGCGCCAGAGGATCATCGTGAAGGCGTCATGCATGGCGTGCGCGCCGACGACGAGGGCGGCCACCAGCAGGATGCGCCGGTACGGGCCGCTGCGGAGCAGGGTCGCGAAGCCCTGCCACAAGCCCTCCTTCGCGCCGGCCTCGGCGGGCTCTCCGGGCGGCACGAGCCCGGCCGCCAGGGCAGCGGCGAGGAACAGGATCCCGCCGGCCGACACCGCCGCGCCGAGGCCGGACCCGCCGATCAGCCAGCCGGCGAGGCTCGCCGCGCCGATGAAGGCGGCCGCCCCCGCCCCGCGGACCCAGCCGTACTGGAACCTGCGGCCGTCCTGGGCGGCGAGGAGCGCGAGGGCGTCGGCGAGCGGCGCCAGGGGCGCGGTGGCGAGCGCGTAGACGAGCCCCACCGCGAGGAGAACGGGAAAGCCGTGGGCGGGCAGGTGCGCGAAGGCCGCGAGGCCGCTCAGCGCCGCCGCGGCCGCGAGGATGCCCCGCCCCGTCCCGCGCCGGTCGGCGAGGCGCCCCGCGAGCGGGCCCGCGACGAGGCGCACGAGGAGCGCACCGGCGAGCACCGCCGCGATCTCCCGCGCCGAGAGGCCGCGCGACTCGAGGAAGTTCGGCAGGATCGGCGACAGGCTGCCGTAGGCCGCGTAGAGCAGCCCGTAGAGCGCGAGGAAGCGCGGGAGGCTCCCTCCCGTCCCCGCCCGCGCCCGCCCGCGCCGCCGCATCCCGCGCCCCATCCGGCCACGCTAGCACGGCGCGCCCGCTCGCGCCGCGTTGCTCCCGGCCAACCATGCGTTAAGGAGCCGGGACCGAGCCACCGGACCCGCCGATGACACCGACCGAAGCCGCCGACGACCGGCCCGAGCCGCCCCGCCTCGAACTCGCGGGCGTCGGCCGCCGCTTCGGCGCCGTGCGGGCCCTCGACCAGGTGTCGCTCGTGGTGCGGGCCGGCGAGGTCGTGGCGCTGCTCGGCGATTCCGGCTGCGGCAAGAGCACCCTGCTGCGGGTCGTCGCGGGCCTCGAATCGGCCGACGCGGGCGTGGTCCGGCTCGATGGGCGGGCAGTCGACGCGGGCGTGCCGCCGGAGGCCCGCGGCATCGGGCTGATGTTCCAGGACTACGCCCTGTTCCCGCACCTGACGGTGGCCGAGAACGTGCGCTTCGGCCTCGGCGGCCGCGCCCGTGCCGAGGCGCGGGCCATCGCGGCGGGACGGCTGGAGCAGGTCGGGCTCGCGCACCGGGCCGAGAGCTACCCGGCGACGCTCTCCGGCGGCGAGGGCCAGCGCGTGGCGCTGGCGCGCGCCCTGGCGCCGGGCCCGCGCATCCTTCTCCTCGACGAGCCGTTCTCGAACCTCGACCGGCGCACCCGCGACCGGGTGCGGGCCGACACGTTCGGGCTCCTGCGCCGGACCGGCACGACGACGCTCCTCGTCACCCACGACCCCGAGGAGGCCCTCGCCTTCTGCGATCGGATCGCGCTGATGCGGGCGGGCCGCATCGCTCAGGTCGGCACGGGCGAGGATCTCTACCGCCGGCCGCGTTCGCGCTTCGTCGCGCGCTTCTTCGGCGACCTCGTCGAGATGCCGGCCCGCTGCCGTGAGGGACGCCTCGACACGCCCTTCGGCCGCCTCGACGCCGGAGGCGCGGCCGACGGCACGGATCACGTCGCCTGCCTGCGTCCGGAGGCGATCCGCCTCGCGGAGCCCGGCCGCGGTGTGCCAGGGCGGATCCTGCGGCGCAGCTTCCTCGGGGCCAGCGCCCTGCTCGAGATCGCGGTCGAGGGGCTGCCGGCCCCGCTCAGCCTCGCCGTGCCGACCGACCACCCGGCCGAACCGGGCGAGACGGTCGGTCTGGAGGCGCACGGGTCCCCGATGATTTTCGAATCCGGGCGGGATTAAATCGTCGTCTCGATCGGAAAACGGCAGTTCTGCCGTGGATTTCACGCGGCAGTTTTTAACTGTTTTAAATCAAATACTTCGCGCTTGCTTTTTCTTGCGTGATGCGTCCCAAGCTCCTGCAATGCAGGAAGGGGTCAGGTCCTGCTGGCAGGGAGAGGGACGCATCATGCTGGGCTCGGTCGCACGGATTGCTGTGGCATGCGGAGGTCTGTTCGCCGCGGGCGCGGTGCAGGCGGCGGAGGTCAACCTCTACACCACCCGGGAGCCGGGCCTGATCCGGCCGCTCCTCGGCGCCTACACGGCGAAGACGGGCGTGAAGGTGAACACCGTCTTCGTCGAGAAGGGCCTCGCCGAGCGCGTGGCCGCGGAGGGCGAGCGCGCCAACGCCGACGTGCTGATGACGGTCGATATCGGCAACCTCATCGAGATCGTGGACCGGGGGCTGGCGCAGCCCGTGAAGTCCCCGGCGCTCGAGGCGGCGGTGCCGGCCTCGCTCCGCGATCCCGACGGCCGCTGGTTCTCGCTCTCGACCCGCGCCCGCGTGGCCTACACCGACGCGAAGGACTACGCGGATCTCAAGGCCCTCTCCTACGAGGATCTCGCCGACCCGAAGTGGAAGGGCAAGATCTGCCTGCGTCCGGGCCAGCACCCCTACAACACGGCGCTGATCGCCCACTACCTCGTCAAGCACGGGCCGGAGAAAACCGAGGCCTGGCTGCGGGGCGTCAAGGCCAACCTCGCCAAGAAGCCCGCGGGCGGTGACCGCGACGTAGCGCGCGACATCCTCGCCGAGACCTGCGAGATCGGCCTCGGCAACTCCTACTACGTCGGCCTGATGCGCTCGGGCCGCGGCGGCCCCGAGCAGGTGAAGTGGGCCGAGGCGATCCGCGTCGTGCTGCCGACCTTCGAGAACGGCGGGACCCACGTGAACGTCTCGGGCGCCGCGGTCGCCAAGAACGCGCCGAACCGCGACGAGGCGGTGAAGCTCCTCGAGTTCCTCGTCTCGGACGAGGCCCAGGGCATCTACGCCCAGACCGGCTACGAGTACCCGGTGAAGCGCGGCGCGCCCGTCGACCCGCTGCTCGTGGAGCTCGGCACCCTCAAGATCGACGACACGCCGGTCGCCGAGATTGCCCGCAACCGGAAGGCCGCGAGCCTGCTCGTCGACAAGGTCGGCTTCGACAACTGAGCGCACCCCCTCCCCGCCCGGATCGGGCGGGGAGACCCGTCGCGCCGCAAGACATCCGCCGTGAAGACATCCGCCGTGACGACCTCGCCGCCCGCGCGGGTCCCGAGCCCCTTCATGAGCCCGGCGCTCGTCCAGACGCTCCGCGCGCCGCCGCTCGCCTGGGTGGCCGCCGGCCTCGCGCTGACCGGGCTCGTGCTGAGCCCCCTCGTCTCCCTGGCCTACGAGGCCCTGCAAGGGTCCGGCGAGCTCTGGCCCCACCTGCTCGAATACGTGCTGCCGCAGGCGATCCTGCAGACGGCGGGGCTCCTGGCGGGCGTCGGCCTCGCGGTGACGCTGATCGGTACCGGGACGGCGTGGCTCGTGGCGGCCTACGACTTTCCCGGGCGGCGCCTCATCGAGGTCGGGCTGCTGCTGCCGATGGCCGTGCCGACCTACATCGTCGCCTTCGCCTATCTCGACCTGCTGCACCCGCTCGGACCGGTGCAGTCCACCTTACGCGAGACGCTCGGCCTCGCGAGCCCGCGCGACCTGCCCTTCCCGGAGCTGCGCTCGCTTCCGGGCTGCATCCTGCTCCTCGGCTTCGTGCTGTACCCCTACGTCTACCTGCCGACGCGGGCGCTCTTCCTGATGCAGGCGGCGAACCTGCTGGAGGCGGCCCGCACCCTCGGCCACGGCCCGCGCGCGGTCTTCGCGCGGGTGGCGTTGCCGATGGCCCGCCCCGCCGTGGCGCTCGGCGCGAGCCTCGCCCTGATGGAGGCCCTGAACGACATCGGCGCGGCCGAGTTCCTCGGGGTGCGCACCCTGACCGTCCAAGTCTACGCCACCTGGATCAACCGCTCGGACCTGCCGGGCGCCGCGCAGATCGCCCTCGTGATGCTCGTGGTGGTGATCGGCCTCGTCGCAGCCGAGCGCTGGGCCCGGCGCGGGCGCGGCTTCGCCGGCACCGCGCAGCGCCCGCGCAGCCTCACCCGGACACGTCTGAAGGGCTCGCGCGCCGCGGCGGCCTTCCTCCTCGGGGCGACGCCCGTCGCCCTCGGCTTCCTGATCCCGGCGGGCTACCTCGCGCACGCCGCCGCCGCCCGGATCGCGCGCGCCGGCATCCCCGAGACCCTGCCCCGCGAGATCCTCAGCACCGTCCTCTACGCGGGCGCCGCGACGCTGATCGCGGGCGCGATCGGCTTCCTCGTCGCCGCGAGCCCGCGGCTCATCGCGCGACGGGCCGGCGCGGCGCTGATCCGCGTGGCGAGCCTCGGCTACGCGCTGCCGGGCACGATCCTCGCCATCGGCCTGCTCGGGCCTCTCGCGATGGCCGATTCGGCTCTCGCGGCCGCCTCGACCGCGATGTTCGGCGCGGCACCCGCGCTGATCGGGCTGGGCACCGGCGGCGCCCTCGTCACAGCCTACCTCGTGCGCTTCCTCGCAGTGGCGATCGGGACCTGCGAGGCGGGCCTGTCGCGGGTGCCCGCCTCGCTGCCGGACGCAGCCCGGATGCTCGGGCGCGGGCCCGTCGCCACCCTGGGCCAGGTGCAGCTGCCGCTCACCTGGCCGGCGCTCGTGAGCGGGGCGCTCCTCGTCTTCGTCGATTGCGTGAAGGAATTGCCGGCGACCCTGCTGCTGCGCCCGCTCAACGTCGAGACCCTGGCGACGCACCTCTACGGCGAGGCGGTCCGCGGCACCTACGAGGACGGGGCGGTCGCCGCCCTCCTCATCGTCATCGTCGGGCTGATCCCGGTGGCGATCCTGCTCCGGCTCGGCAGCCGCGGCCAGCAGGCCCTGCGCTGACGCTCAGCCCCTGCGCGTCGAGCCGCGCAGGACCGGCCGCCCGCTGAGCACGACCTTGCGCACGGGCTGGTCCGGGTTCTTGAGCCGATCGAACAGCAGGCTCATGGCCTGCGCGCCGATCTCGGCCACCGGCTGCTCGATAACCGTCAGGCCGGGGTCGAGGAGTTCGGTCCAGGGCTCGTTGTCGAAGCCCGCCAGCGCCAGCGCGCCGGGGATCGGCAGGGCGAGCCGGCGCGCCGCCCGCACGGCACCCATCAGCATGAGGCCGTTCGAGACGATCAGCGCCTCGGGCCGCCCGACCTCCGCGAGCCAGCGCGCCGCCGCCTCCTCCGCCGCGGCCGCGTTCGGCAGGCAGGCCTGCGCGACGGGCGCCAGCCCGTGGCGGGCCATCGCCGCCTCGTACCCGGCGCGACGCTCCTGGGCGGTAGAGCTCGTGGAGCCGAACAGGCCGCCGATCCGCCCGTAGCCCTGCGCGACGAGATGGTCGACGAGGGCGGCCGAGGCCGCGATGTTGTCGAGGACGACGCTGTCGTGCGCGCCGGGCGGCCCGGAGCGGTCGATCAGCACCACGGGAAAGTCGCCGCCCGTCTTCATCGCCTGCGCGGTCGCGCGGGTCGGCGCGAAGATCACGCCGGTGACCCGCTCCTCCTCCATCAGGCGCAGGTACATCGCCTCGCGCTCGGCATCCTCGTCCGTGTTGCAGAGGATCACCCGCAGGCCGGCCTGGTAGGCGGCGTCCTCCACGGCGCGGCTCACCGCCGTGAAGAACGGGTTGCGGATGTCGGCCACGATCAGGCCGATCGTCCGCGTCGTCTGCGAGCGCAGGCGCCGGGCCGAGAGGTTCGGCCGGTAGCCCGTGGCGCGGACCGCCGCCTCGACCTGCTCCCGCAGCGCGTCGCTGACAGGGCCGCGCCCGAGCGCGCGGGACACCGTCGCCGTCGAGACGCCCGCCGCGCGGGCCACATCGCGGATGCCGACACTCATGGTACGGGAAACGTTTGCAGCGCCATACCGGCGGTTCTGCCACGGGTTGCACTCTGCAGCAAGACCTCACGGACGCGTGATGCGCTGTAACGGTTGACAGAACCGCTGAAAACGTTTTCAGTAGGCCCAACAAGGAAGCGGACAACGATCCGGGAGGAGCACGCCATGCTCGCGCCGACACCGAACCTGACGCCCCGCCTGCTCATCCGCATGGGCACCGCGCCGAAGGACAAGGAAGCCGCCATCCGCGAGGCGGCCCAGCTCCTCAGCGCGGCCGGCTGCATCGATCCGGCCTACGGGGAGAGCATGCTCCGCCGCGAGGAGGTCGCGAACACCTACCTCGGTCACGGTGTCGTTATCCCGCACGGCATGGTCGACGACCGGCACCTCGTCCGGCAGAGCGGGCTCGCCGTCCTGCAGGTGCCCGGCGGCCTCGAGTGGCACGATGGGCAGACCGCGCACCTGGTTGTCGCCATCGCGGCCCAGTCCGACACCCACATCACCGTCCTGCGCCGGCTGACCCGGCTGATCCAGGACGAGGCCCGGCTGGAGCGCCTGCGCGCCACCGACCGCCAGGAGGAGATCGTCCAGGCGCTGACCGAGGATTCGGCCGCCCCATCTGCCGCGGGCCCCGCCACGGACCTCAGCCAGCGCTTCGACTGGACGGTCGACTACCCGACCGGGCTGCACGCGCGGCCGGCCTCGCACTGGGTCGAGACCGCCCGCGGCTGCGCGGCGCGGATCCAGGTCCGGCACGATTCGCAGGTGGCCGACGCCAAGAACCTGATCGCGCTGCTGCAGCTCGGCCTGCGCTGCGGCGACGAGGTCGTGATCTCCGCCGAGGGCGACGACGAGGCCGGCGCGCTCGCGAGGATGTGTGCGGCCGTCACGGGCCTCAGCGCCGGCGAGAAGGCGGCCGCGCAGCGCTCGGCCGAGGCCGCCGCGAAAGCCGCGGGCCCGGTCGCGGGGTGGAACCCGTCGGACGCGCCCCGCGTCCTGCCCGGCATCGGCGCGAGCCCCGGTATCGCGATCGGCCCGGTCCACGTTCTCGCCGCCGCCGAGGTCGCGGTGCCGGACGAGCCCGAGCCCCTGACGAGCGGCGGCGACCGCCTGCACGGGGCGCTCGCGGCGACGGCGGACCAGCTGAAGGCACTGGCCGACGACACCGAGCGCCGCCTCGGCAAGGCCGATGCCGGCATCTTCCGGGCGCAGGCGGAGCTGATCGCCGACACCGACCTGATCACCCTGGCCTGCCAGCTCATGGTCGAGGGCCACGGCGTGGCCTATGCCTGGAACCAGGCGGTGGAGCGCCTCGCGGGCCAGCTCGCCGCGCTCGGCAACCCCGTCCTCGCCGGCCGCGCCGCGGACCTGCGCGACGTCGGCCGGCGCGTCCTCGCGCAGATCGACCCGGCTCTGAAGAGCGGGCACGACCTGCCGGACGAGCCCTGCATCCTGATCGCCCCGGATCTCGCGCCCTCGGACACCGCCGGTCTCGACCCGGCCCGGGTGATCGGCCTCGCCACCGCGCAGGGCGGCCCCACCTCCCACACCGCGATCCTGGCGCGCACCCTCGGCATCCCCGCGATGGTCGCGGGCGGAGCCGGCCTCCTCGGGCTCGCCAACGGCACGCCCGCGATCCTCGACGGAACCACGGGCCGCTTCTACCTCGACCCGAGCGAGGCCGATGCCGCCTCCGCCGGGGTGTGGCGGGAGCGCCAGCGCGAGAAGGCCGAGGAGGAGGCCCGCGAGCGGGCGCTGCCGGCCCGCACCCGGGACGGGCACGTCATCGCCATCGGCGCCAACGTCAACAATCCGGAGCAGGTCCCCTTCGCTCTCGACCAGGGCGCGGAGGGCGTCGGCCTGATGCGCACCGAGTTCCTGTTCCTGGAGCGCGGCCAGAGCCCGAGCGAGGACGAGCAGTTCGAGACCTACCGCGACATGCTCCGGGCTCTCGACGGGCGCCCGCTCATCGTGCGCACACTCGACATCGGCGGCGACAAGCAGGTGGCGCACCTGCACCTTCCGCGCGAGGAGAACCCCTTCCTCGGGGTGCGCGGCGCCCGCCTCCTGCTGCGCCGGCCCGACCTGATGGAGCCTCAGCTTCGCGCGCTCTACCGGGCCGCCAGGGAGTGCGTCGGCCCGGATGCCGCGGCCGGCAAGGACGCCCCGCTCTCCATCATGATGCCGATGATCACCTCGGTGCCGGAGGTGCTGCGCCTGCGCGAGGCCTGCGAGCGCATCCGCGCCGAGATCGGCGCTCCCGACGTGCCGCTCGGCATCATGATCGAGGTGCCCGCCGCCGCGATCCAGGCGGACGTGCTCGCCCGGCACTGCGACTTCTTCTCGATCGGCACCAACGACCTCACCCAGTACGCGCTGGCGATCGACCGGCAGAACACCGAGCTGGCACCGGAAGCCGATTCCCTCCACCCGGCGGTTCTGCGGCTCATCCACATGACATGCGAGGGCGCGGCCCGGCACAAGCGGTTCGTCGGCGTCTGCGGCGGCATCGCGGGCGATCCGTTCGGGGCCTGCCTCCTCGCGGGCCTCGGCGTCCACGAGCTCTCGATGACGCCCCGCGACCTGCCCGGCGTGAAGGCGCGCCTGCGCGCGGTGGAGATGGGCGAGCTGAGGGCGCTCGCCGCCCAGGCCTGCGCCCAGGAGGACGCGGCGGCCGTCCGCGCCCTCGACGCACCGGAAATCGGAGGTGCCGCATGAGCGCCGTCGTCACACTCACCCTCAACCCGGCGATCGACCAGACGGTCACGCTGGAGCGCCTCGTCCCCGGCGCCGTGCACCGCGCGACGGCTTTGCGCTCCGACGCGGGCGGCAAGGGCGTCAACGTCGCGCGCTGCCTCGCCGACTGGGGGATACCCGTCGCCGCCACCGGGATCCTCGGCCAGGACAACGCCGCGCCCTTCGAGGAGTGCTTGGCGCAGAAGGGCATCGACGACCGCTTCGTCTGGATCGCGGGCGAGACGCGCACCAACCTGAAGCTCCTCGATCTCGCCACCTCCGACACCACAGACGTGAACCTGCCGGGCCTCGCGGTGACGCCGGGCACTCTCGACGCGGTCCGCGCCGTGCTCGCCGACATGACGGGGCACGACACGCTCGTCGTGCTCGCCGGCAGCCTGCCGGGAAGCCTGCCGGCCGAGACCTACGCCCGGTTGACCCGCGACCTGCGGGCGCGCGGCGCCCGCGTCGTGCTCGACGCCTCGGGCCCGGCGCTGGCCGCCGCGCTCGCGGCCGAGCCGGCCGCCCTGCCCCACCTGATCAAGCCGAACCGGCACGAGCTCGAGGAGTGGGCGGGCCGCCCGCTCGCGGGCCTGCCCGAGATCGCCGAGGCCGCCCGCGGCCTCGTCCGGCGCGGAATCCCGCACGTCGCGGTCTCGATGGGCGCCGACGGCGCCCTCCTCGCCGCGCAGGACGCGGTGCTCCACGCCCGCCCGCCCGCGATGCAGGTCGCGAGCACGGTCGGGGCAGGGGACGCACTCGTCGCCGGCCTCGTGGCCGCCCTCTACTCGGGCCTCGACCTGCCCGACACGGCGCGGCTCGCCCTCGCCTTCGCGGCCGGCAAGCTCACGAAGCCCGGCGCGAACCTGCCGCCGCGACCCGAGATTGAGGCGATCGCCGCGACGATCGCGGTCGAGGAGATCCGGCCCTGACGGGGCCGTCGACCGTGCCCGACTGAGCACGCCCGATCACGATCCGAAATCCGCGCCCGTCGCATCGCGAACGCACCGAGACGAATTCCAGGAGGAGACGATGGCACAGCTCTTGGCGGTGGTGGGAGGCGGAGACCTCTCGACCCACGCCGTCCTCGCGGTCGAGGCCCTGCGCAAGGCCGCGGGGCGGCGCAACCAGCCGATCGCGCTGGAACTGCGCGGCCCCGGCACCAGCGGCAACGCGCTGCCCGAATCCGCGATCCGGCAAGCCGAGGCGGTGCTCCTCGTCGGCTCGGGCGATCTCGGCGAGGGCCGGTTCGGGGCTCTGCGCCGCGCCAAGGTCGCGATCGAGGACGTGCTGACCGACGTCAACGCGGTCATCGACCGTGTGCTCGGCGGCGCGGGCGAGAAGCCTGGGGCCGAGGGCGCGGCGGCCGCGGCGGCCGCCGGCCCGAAGCGGATCGTCGCCATCACCTCCTGCCCCACCGGCATCGCCCACACCTTCATGGCGGCCGAGGGCATCCAGAGCGCCGCCCAGGCGCTCGGCCACGAGGTCCGCGTGGAGACGCAGGGGTCGGTCGGCGCCCGCGACGCGCTGACCGCGCCCGAGATCGCGGCGGCCGACATCGTCCTGATCGCCGCCGATACCGGCGTCGACCGCGCGCGCTTTTCCGGCAAGCGCGTCTACGCCACGAACACCAAGGCGGCGATCCGCGACGGCAAGGGGCTGATCGCCACCGCGCTCGCCGAGGCCCGGCTGCAGGCGGCGGGCGAGGCCGAGGCGAAGGCGGAGGGTCCGGCCCGGCCGGCCGCCGCCGAGAGAAAGGCCGGCGCCTACAAGCACCTGATGACGGGCGTCTCGTTCATGCTGCCCTTCGTGGTGGCGGGCGGCCTACTCATCGCGCTCGCCTTCGCCTTCGGCGGCATCGACGCCATGGCGCCCGGCAACGCCGGCACGCTCGGCTACGCCCTCGGCGAGATCGGCGCCAAGGGCGCCTTCGCCCTGATCGTCCCGGCGCTCGCGGGCTACATCGCCTACTCGATCGCCGACCGGCCCGGCATCGCGCCCGGCATGATCGGCGGCATGCTGGCGGCCAACCTCCAGGCTGGCTTCCTCGGCGGCATCGCGGCGGGCTTCATCGCGGGCTACACCGCGCGCTTCCTCAACGAGCACATCCGCCTGCACAAGAACCTGGAGGGGCTGAAGCCCGTCCTGATCCTGCCCCTGCTCGCCACCCTCGTGACCGGACTCCTGATGGTCTACGTGGTCGGCGTGCCCGTGGCCGCGATCCTCGCGGCGCTCACCGGCTGGCTCAAGGGCATGCAGGGGGCCGGCGCTCTGGTGCTCGGCCTCGTGCTCGGCGGCATGATGGCCGTCGACATGGGAGGCCCGATCAACAAGGCGGCCTACGCCTCCTCCGCCGCCCTGATCTCCTCGGGCGTCTACGCCCCGATGGCCGCGGTGATGATCGGCGGCATGACGCCGCCCCTCGGGATCGCGCTGGCCACCCGGCTCTTCCCCAACCGCTTCACGAAGCCGGAGCGCGAGGCCGGCGGCGCCGCCGCGGTGCTCGGCGCGGCCTTCATCACCGAGGGCGCGATCCCCTTCGCCGCGGCCGACCCGCTGCGGGTGATCCCCTCGATGGTGGCGGGCTCGGCCATCGCCGGCGCCATCGCGCTGAGCCTCGGCGTCGAGCTGAAGGTGCCGCATGGCGGGCTGTTCGTCCTGCCGATCCCGAACGCCGTGACGAACCTGACGGGCGCCGTGATCGCGCTGATCGCCGGCACGGTGGTGACCGCACTCATGGTGGGCCTCCTGAAGAAACGGGTGGCGTGAGGCCGCGACGACACGGACGCGCGCGGCGCATCGGGTCTAGTCTTGATCAAATCAAATGAACGTTCCGGAATCTGAACAGAAACTGTCCGAAATTCAATATCTTTATCAAGCCGGCGAAGACCGGGACAGAAAATAATCAGGGTCTCATCGGGGGATAGGACATGAAGGGACATCGTCTGCTGCTCGCCGCGCTGGGCCTGTGCTCGGCCGGCGGGATCGCCGCGCCCGCGCAGGCGCAGACCGCGCCGCCGGAGGGAGGAACCGGCATCGCGGTACCGGGGACCGTCCAGCGGCCGGCGGCTCGCCTGCGCCGGGCTCCGCTTCCGCCGGGGGGCGGACAGGGGCTCGACGAAGCCGACACCGTCGCGGCCGCGGCCGACACGCTGGGGCAGACGGCGACGCCGCCGACCCTGCCGCCGGGCACCTTCGATCTCGGCAACGGCCTCAGCTTCCTGCTCAACTACACGGGCCAGGGCGCCATCAACCCGGTCGGCGGCATCCGGCAGGGCTCGGCCTGGGCGGGCCAGCTCTTCTTCGGCATCGACGCCGACCTGAACCGGCTCGCCGGAATCGACGGCGGCTCGCTCCACATCGCGGTCACGAACCGCCACGGGCGCAGCCTCGCCAACGACTTCATCGGCAACAACACCAGCGTGCAGGAGATCTTCGGCGGCGGCCAGACCACCCGCCTGACCCTGTTCAGCTACCAGCAGAAGCTGTTCGACAACCGGATCGACATCGAGGTCGGGCGCCTGGTCGCCAACATCGCCTTCCTGAACTCGCCGATCTACTGCAACTTCCAGACGAATTCAGCCTGCGGAAATCCAACCTTCGTCTTCAAGACCTCGAACTTCACCTTCTGGCCTGTGGCGAGCTGGGGCGGCCACGCCAAGGCGTGGCTCACCGACACGGTGTTCGTCCACGCGGGCGCCTACGAGGTGAACCCGCTCCACCAGCAGCCCGGCGACAACGGCCTCGATTTCTCAACGAAGGGCGCCACCGGCGCGATCGTGCCGTTCGAGCTCGGCTACTCGACGACCTTCGCCAACGACCTGCTGCCGCGCAACTACGGCATCGGCGGCTGGTACGACGCCTCGGACTACCCGGACCCGGTGCGCGACGTGCGCGGGGGCGCCGCCGTCCTCAGCGGGCTGCCCTCCGCCACGCGGTTCGGCCGCTCGGGCGTCTACGCCCGCTTCGACCAGATGGTCTGGCGCCCCGATCCGACCGCGCCGCAGGGCCTGACCCTGTTCGGCGTGGCGATGGCCGGCACCTCGGGCCGGCTGATCGAGGACTACTTCCTGGAGATCGGCGCCCTTCAGACGGGTACCTTCGCGGGGCGGCCCTACGACACGGTGGGCTTCGTCATCAACACCCAGAAGTTCAGCTCGCTCGGGCTCGCCAACATCAACCTCGCGCAGGCTTTCCAGGGCATCAACCGGACCATCCCGACCCAGCAGATCATGATGGAGCTGAACTACGGTATCCAGGTCACGCCCGCGATCCGGCTGACGCCGAACCTGCAGTACATCATCAACCCTGACCAGACCCGCTTTCCCTTCCGCACCCGGAACATCCCGGACGCCTTCGTGGTCGGCGCCAAGCTCTCGGTCGACCTCTTCACCCTGGCCGGCCTCGCCAAGGGCCCCGGCAGCCCCTGAGGCCGGCGAGGCGCCGTCCCGGGAGGTCGGCGGCGACCCGGGACGACGGAGAGGCCGCGATTCCCCACACTTCCGGACCGGACGGCGCATTTCGTATCCCGATCCGGCTCCCCATCGGCTCAAATTGGTCTAAACAGCCCCTCGATCGCAGGCGCCCGCGCCCGGCGAAAAGCATCGAGAACAGGCGATGACCGGCTTCGACACCCTGCCCCTGACACGGCCCACCTCGCAGCTCGTCACGATCTTCGGCGGGTCCGGCTTCCTCGGGCGCCACGTGGTCCGGGCGCTGGCCAAGCGCGGCTACCGGATCCGCGTCGCGGTGCGCCGGCCGGACCTCGCCCTGTTCCTGCAGCCGCTCGGCAAGGTCGGGCAGATCGTGGCCGTCCAGGCGAACCTCCGTTACCCCGACTCGGTCGCCCGCGCCGTCGCGGGCTCCAGCGTCGTGATCAACCTCGTCGGCATCCTGCAGGAGACCGGCGCCCAGAGCTTCTCGCGTCTCCAGGCCGAGGGCGCGGGCGTGATCGCGCGCGAGGCCGCGAAGGCCGGCGCGGCGATGATCCAGGTCTCGGCGATCGGCGCCGATCCCGACTCGGCCTCGGCCTACGCGCGCACCAAGGCGGAGGGCGAGGCCCAGGTCTTCGCCGCCTGCCCGGACGCCATCGTGGTCCGCCCCTCCCTGATCTTCGGGCCGGGCGACAGCTTCTTCAACCGCTTCGCGAGCCTCGCCCGGGCGCTGCCGGTGCTGCCGCTCGCGGGCGCCGAGACCCGCTTCCAGCCCGTCTTCGTGGGCGACGTCGCCGAGGCGATCGCGCGGGCCGTCGAGGGCCGCGTGCCGGCGGGGAAGGTCTACGAGTTCGGCGGCCCCGAGGTCGCCACCCTGGAGCACCTCGTCCGCTACATGCTGGAGACGACGCAGCGCCGACGCGCGGTCGTCGCCCTGCCGCTGCCGGTCGCCAAGATCCAGGCCCGGGCCATGGAGATCGCCAACACGCTGACCCTCGGCCTCCTGCCGGACGAGCTGAAGCTCACCCGCGATCAGGTGATCCTGCTGCAGACCGACAACGTGGTCTCGGAGGCCGCGAAGGCCGAGGGCCGCACCCTGGAGGCGCTCGGCATCACGCCGACCGCCGCCGAGGCCGTGGTGCCGGGCTACCTCTGGCGCTTCCGGAAGGCCGGCCAATTCGCCACCGGGCGCGGCACGGAGGCCGAGGCCGAGGTGCCGGACACGATCAGCCCGGAGCCGATGGGCGAGGGCTCGCAGCACCGCCCGAAGCGCGCCAGCGGTCCCTCGATCGGTCCGAACGCGGCCAACCCGAGCCGCATGGGCAGCCGCTGGGGCAGCCGGCGCTGACCGACCCTCAGCGGATCTGCCCGGCCCGGGCGGGCGCCGCGAGTGCGGGCCCGCGCCGGCTCAGCGCCTTGTGGACGTGGACCATCAGCGCGATGCCGAAGAGCGGCGTCAGCAGGTTCACCACCGGCACCACCATCATCCCGGCCAGCAGGCAGCCCGCCGCCAGCGTGGTGCCGCCGAAGTGGCGCCGCATGGCGGCGGCCTCGTCGAGCGGCCGGAAGCGGGCCGCGGCGGTCTCGAAATACTCCCGGCTGAGCAGGTAGGCGTTGGCCGCGAAGAAGGCCACGAGCCCGACGACCGGCACGAAGAACAGGATCAGGGCCACGAGGTTCACGAGGAGCGCGAGCCCCGCGAAGCGCGCCGCGTAGAGGAGCGCCGTCCCCGCCGGAAGAGCCTGGCCCGTCGGCTCGCCGGGGAAGTCCGTGCGCTCGACGATCTCGGCGGCATCGTCGAGGAAGAAGCCCGCCACCAGGATCGAGACCGCCGGCATGATGTAGGCGAGCGCCACGAACAGGCCCGCGCCCGCGAGGAAGAAGGCCAGCGTGTCGAGGAACGGGTAGTCGGCGGAGATGTGGTGGCTCGCCTGGAACCACTGGATCAGCCGGGTCAGCCCGAACCAGATCAGCAGGAGGAGCCCCACCGTCATGCCGAGCGATTTCCAGAGGATCGCGCGCAGGGGCGCCGAGAAGACCTGCCGCAGCGCGGCGAAGGCGGCTTGGATGAGCATGCCGGGGCTCCTCTCCGATGTCGGCCGAGCGCTTAAAGAGGAGGCGGGGCCCGAAGTGCAAGCCCGCAATCGCGGGCGCGCACTTTCGTCGCCCTGCCGCGTTCTCGTGCCGTCCGCGCCGATCGACGGAAGGATCGCACCCATGCGCCGCACAGGTCCGCTCGCCCTCTGCCTCGCCCTGCTCCTGCCGGCGGTGCCCGCGCCCGCCCACGAGATCGGCGCGTGGGCCGGCGGCACCGCCGCGCCGGCCGAGCGCTCGGAGGTCGCCGTCGCGGCGATCGACGGCAAGGCCTACGTGATCGGCGACTACAACGGCGCGACCGAACTCCTGATCTTCGATCTCGCCACCGGCACCTGGAGCAAGGGCGCGCACTTCCCCTACCCCGTCCACCACGCCATGGCGGCCGGGTTCGGAGGCAGGATCTACGTCTTCGGCGGGTACACGAACGGCTGGAACGCGGTTCCCGACACATTTGCATACGACCCGAAGACCGACGCCTGGACGCCGCGGGCGCCGCTGCCGACGCCCCGCGCCGCCGGCGGCGCCGCGCTCGTCGGCACGCGCATCCACGTCGTCGGCGGCAGCGTCACGGGCCGCGGCAACACCCCGGCCCACGAGATCTACGACCCGCAGACGGACAGGTGGACCAAGGCCGCGCCGCTGCCGACACCCCGCGACCACCTCGCGGTGCAGGCGATCGACGGGAAGATCGTGGCCGCAGGGGGCCGCGTCGACGGCGATCCCGGGCGCAACCTCGACGCGACGCAGGTCTTCGACCCGCAGGCCGGGACATGGTCGCAGGCCGCTCCGATGCCGACCGCCCGCAGTGGCACCGCCTCGACCGTGCTCGGCCGCGAGGTCTTCGTGATCGGGGGCGAATCGCGCGACAGGACCTTCGGCACCGTCGAGGCGTACGACCTGCCCGAGAACGTCTGGCGCGGGCTCGCCGCCCTGCCGACGCCCCGGCACGGCTTCGGGGCGGTGACCTACAACGGACGCATCTACACGCTGGTCGGCAGCCCGAAGCCGGGCGGGGACAAGTCCGGCACGGTCGAGGTGTTCAAGCCGTGAGCGAGACTGCGGCTCGCGGCACCGGACGGGTATGATCGGGGATCACAGGATGACAGGACAAGCCGCGGCCCAGGCCCGCTTCCGGCCGAGCGTGACGCCGCGCCTCGTCCCCCTTCCCTCCGCCTCCGACGTGATCGTGATCGGGGCGGGCGCCGCGGGCATCGCGGCAGCGCGGCGCCTTCTGGAGCGGGGCGTCCGCGTGGCCGTGCTGGAGGCCCGTCCCCGGGTCGGCGGCAGGGCGCTCACGACGTCGCTGCGCGGGCACGCGATCGATCTCGGCGCGCACTGGCTGCATGCCGGGCCGATCAACCCGCTGGTCGCCCTCGGGCAGGCGCGGGGCGAGCCCCTGCGTCGCGCGCCGCAGGAGAGTCACGTCTGGGTCGGGCGCCGGCCGGGGCGCCCGGACGAGGCCGCAGCCTCGGCCCGAGCCTTCGCGCTCGCCGACCGCGCCATGACGGCGGGGGCCGCCGAGGGCGGTCCGGACAGGGCCGCAGCCTCCGCGCTGCCGCCGGGCCTCGGCCCCTGGGCCGAGCGCGTGGCGCGGGTCCACGGCCTCGTTTCGGGGCAGCCCCTCGGTAGGGTCTCCCTCCACGACTTCCCGAGCATGGAGTACGGCGACAACTTCTTCCTGGCCGGCGGCTACGGTGCCTTTCTGGCGCGGCTCGCGCAGGGCCTGCCGATCGCCCTCTCCTGCCCCGTCACACGCGTCACCTGGGGCGGTCGCGGCGTGCGGGTCGAGACGGCGGACGGGCGCAGCCTGTCCGCGCGCGCCGTGCTGGTGACCGTGCCGGTGATGGTGCTGCGCGACAGCGTCACCTTCGTGCCCGCCCTGCCCGGGCCGGTGCGGGCGGCGATCGACGGATTCCTCTCCGGCATCTACGAGCACGCCGTGCTGCACTGGCCGTCGAGCCCCTTCCGGGGCGCGGACCGGCTCGCCAGCATCGTCGGCGGGCGCCACAAGCCGCCGGGTCTCCTCTCTCGCATCGACGGCACGCCGTTCCACTATTTCGAGCTCGATGCGCCGGCTGCCAGGGCTGTCGACGCCCGCGGAGGCGGCGAGGACGGCGTGCGCCGCTTCGCGCGCGCGGTGCTCGCCGAGCATTTCGGCCACGCCCGCCTGCGCGACCTGGCGATTCCCGCCGTCAGCGCGTGGCGGCACGATCCCTGGTCGCGGGGTTCCTGGGCGGTGGTGCCGCCGGGCCATGCCGGGGCGCGGACGCTGCTCCGTGCCTCGGTGGGAGAGCGCCTGTGGTTTGCGGGCGAGGCCCTGTCGCGGCTGCAATGGGGGACGGTGGGCGGCGCCTACGAGGAGGGCACGCGGGCCGCCGACGCGATCGCGAGCGGGCTCCGGGCCGCAGCGGCGTAGGGGCGTTGGCGAACGCCTGAGCGGGCGGCGCGGCCGCTCAGTCCGGCTGGCGCATGAAGGTGTCGGGCGTGCCCGTCCCCTCCGTGACGAAGCGGATGTCGCGCGGCTCGCGGCGCGGCGTGTCGACCGACAGGAAGACCAGCGGCTCTTCCAGGATCTCGGGCACGGAGTGGACGACGTCCCGCTTGAACACCACGAGCTTGCCGGGCCCGACCTCGACCGGCGCCTCGTCGCCGAACTTCATCCGGCAGCGCCCAGTCAGGACGTAGAGGTACTCGTCGCAGCTCGCGTGGGTGTGGGGCGGCGTCGGCCTGTAGACGCGGAAGACCCGTGCGCTCGCCGCCGCATCCTCAGTGAAGCGATGGTCGGCGACCATGGTCGCCGAGGTCTCCGGCAGGCCCGCGGCCGCCGCGGCCACGTCGAAGACCGCGTGCGAGAGCCGCTCGGGAACGCTCGACCCGGTGCCGCTCATGCCCTCGTCCTCCCCATCCCCGTGCGGAATGCCGCGCCTCAGAGCATGCTCGGCAGGATGCGGTCCGGCGGCCGGTGCCCGTCCATGAAGGTCTTGATGTTGATGATGACCTTCTCGCCCATGTCGACGCGGCTCTCGAAGGTGGCCGAGCCCATGTGGGGCAGGAGGACCACCTTGCCGCCGCGCGCGAGCTTGACGAGCCGCGGGCTCACGGCGGGCTCCTGCTCGAACACGTCGAGGCCGGCCCCCGAGATCTCGCCCGCCTCGATCAGACGCGCCAGCGCGTTCTCGTCGATGACCTCGCCGCGGGCGGTGTTCACGACGATCGCCTCCGGCTTCAGGAGCTTCAGGCGCCGGGCCGAGAGCAGGTGGTAGGTCGCAGGCGTGTGCGGGCAGTTGATCGAGACGATGTCGACCCGCGCCAGCATCTGGTCGAGGGATTCCCAGTAGGTCGCGTCGAGGCTGGTCTCGATCGGGGACGGCACCCGGCGGCGGTTGTGGTAGTGGATCGAGAGGCCGAAGGCGCGGGCGCGCCGGGCGAGCGCCTGGCCGATGCGGCCCATGCCGACGATGCCGAGGCGCTTGCCGGTGATGCGGCGGCCGAGCATCCAGGTCGGCGACCATCCGGCGTCCCAGGAATCGTCCGGGATGATGCGGGCACCCTCGGTGACGCGGCGCGCCACGGCGAGGATGAGCGCCATGGTCATGTCGGCGGTGTCCTCCGTGAGGACGCCGGGCGTGTTGGTGACGGTGATGCCGCGCTCCAGCGCGACGCCGACGTCGATGTGATCGACGCCGTTGCCGAAATTCGCGATCAGCCGGAGATTCGGGCCCGCCTGCGCCAGGAGGCCGGAATCGATCTCGTCCGTCACGGTGGGCACGAGCACGTCGGCCTCGCGCATCGCCGCGGCCATGGCCTCCTGCGAGAGCGGCTTGTCCTCGTGGTTGAGGCGTGTGTCGAAGAGCTCGCGCATGCGCGTCTCGACGACGTCCGGCAGGCGCCGCGTCACCACGACGAGCGGCTTGCGCTTCAACGACGACATCTCTCCTCCCCCGCCGATGCGCGGCTTGGCCTCGACATCGACGCGTCTCGGGCTCGGCCGGTTCCGCCGGCCGGCCTCGACGCGCGGCGATGCGGCTTCAAGCTCCGTTAACCAGTTTTCCGTCAGACAGGACCCGACGACGCCCGGGGCCGCCCAGGAATGGCCCTCCGGCCTCTCTAGCAGAGAGGGTGCGGAACACAATGCGGTCCGCGGCCTCTCGCTCGGGAGGCGCGGCATCGGCAAGGGTTCCGGAGGCCGCACGGCCGTGCCCCGCGGAAATCAGGAGACGGACGATGCGCTCCCTTGCCCTTCTCGTCGCCGGCCTCGCCCTGCTCGTCGGCCCCGCCCTCGCGGCGCCGACCGCCGGAGCGCCGGAGCCGGGCACCGGCCCGGTGACCAAGCTGCCGCTCCCGCGCTACGCCAGCCTGAAGACGGACCGCGTGAACCTGCGCGAGGGCCCCTCGAAGGACCACCGCACCCTCTGGGTGTTCCAGCGCGCCGGACTGCCTGTGGAGATCGTGGCGGAGTTCGAGACCTGGCGCCGGATCCGGGATTCGGAGGGCACGGAGGGATGGGTGCTGCACTCCCTCCTGTCGGGGCGCCGCACCGCCATCGTCACCGCGCCGAAAGGCGGCGACCGGACCGCGCCGGTGCCGCTGCGCGCCCGGGCCGACGAGGGCGCCTCGGACGAGGCGCGGCTGCAGGCCGGCGTGATCGGCAGCGTGAAGAGCTGCACCGGCACGTGGTGCCGCCTGATCGTGGCCCTGCCGGACAAGCGCGGCGACGTCGACGGCTACATCCGCCAGGACCGGCTCTGGGGCGTCTACCCGAACGAGAAGGTCGACTGAAACGAGGACAGGCCCGGTCGGGGGGACCGGGCCTGCTCTCCGCGGCTTCGATGAGCCGGCGGGTGTCAGCTCTGGCGGCTGCCGGGACGGCGGCGCAGGCGCACGATCACCTCGACGCCCGCGATCTCCATGCCTTCCGGAGCGTCGGGCAGCGAATCGACGGTGATGCCGCAATCGGGCATGTCCATCACCTGCCCCTCGTCCTCGAGGTAGAAGTGGTGGTGCTCGCTCGGATTGGTATCGAAATAGGCCTTCGACCCGTCGAGCGCGAGCTGCCGCAGCAGGCCCGCTTCCGTGAACTGGTGGAGCGTGTTGTAGACGGTGGCGAGCGAGACCGGCACCTTGGCGCGCATGGCCTCGTCGTAGAGCATCTCCGCCGTCAGGTGGCGGTCGCCGCGGCCGAACAGCAGCCAGCCGAGGGAGAGGCGCTGCCGGGTGGGGCGCAGGCCCGCGCGGCGCAGTCGGTCCCGCAGATCCGACAGCGGGCAGCCACGACGGCCCGCACCGGCGGCCTCGCCCAGGAGGGTGGAGGTCCGCGCGTTCAGCACGGCCTGAAGGGGCACCAGATCGGACATCGGCGGGACTGAATGCTCGCGAACAGAAGGAATTTTGCCGCGTAGTATATGAGAGGGGCCGCGCCCCCGCAACCCGAGCCGTCGTCGGGGGACGTCCGCGCACAGCACATCGGACGCGGCGTCCCCGGTTTTCTGGGAGACCCGCATGCCGTTGTCCAGCCTCTCCCCCGCCACCGCCCGCGAGGAGGGGCGCCACGCCCGCGACCGGGGCGACCCCGCCGAGGCCAATCCCTACCCCGAGGGCAGCGAGGCGCACGCTCTGTGGCAGCGCGGCTGGGAAAAGCCCGACGACGAGAGCAACGCCGCCGAGTGAGATCGGATCCTCAGCGCTCCCGCCCGACCAGCGGGATCAGGATCGCGAGCACGAGAATCGGCAGGAGGAGGCAGGCGAAGGCGTAGTAGGCGATTCCGAACGCGCCCGCGATCGCCCCGACCGCGAAGGCGAGGATGGCCGGCAGCATCCGGCCGATCCGGCCGCGCGCTGCCCCCGCTCCCTGCCTGCCGAGCCGCAGAAGATCGACGGCGTCGATCACCGCCTGGGTGACGTTGACGGTCATGACCGTGGTGGCGGCGAGGTGCGCGAGCGCCAGCCGGGCGATGGCGTTCTGGACGCCCATCGCCGCGACGCCCAGCATCCCGACGAGGATCGCGTCGGGCGCGTCGGCGGCGTGCAGCGGCGAGAGGGCGATGCCGACGGCGCAGAAGAGGGCGAGCATCACCGCCTCGAGCGCGAGGAGCCAGCGCAGGGTCGAGGCCCGCCGACGCTCAAGCGCCAGGGTCAGGAGGCGGGTGCCGGCCACCGAGAAGACGAACGCCGGCAGCGCCAGAAGCTTGGCGATGACGCCGCTCGACGTGGCCACGAGCTCCGCCCCGATCAGCACGAAGTTGCCGGTGACGTGCGAGGTGAACAGGCCGAACAGCGCGACGAACCCGGCCGCGTCGACGAAGCCCGCGACGAAGCCGAGGCCGGTTCCCGCCAGGAGGTCCCGCCACGCCCTCTGGTCCGGAGCGGCGGCGGCGGAAGGTTGGGCGGAAGCCTGCGAACTCAAGGCCGTATCTCCGGAACGTATCGCGGACGTTGCATCCCGGCGGCCATCTACCTCAAGCGCATGCCCTGGTACAATGAATGCCACGATGGGAGGAGGCGCGGGGTTGGGGCGCGAGACCGTGCTTTGATGGCGCTTGCCCCCTGTGCTAACGAGGCCGCGATTTCCGCCGCGCCGGGTTTCAGACGCCCGGCGCGACCGTCGAGACCCCACGCGAGCCGAGGACCGTAGCGCCTTCATGTCTTCCGCAGAGACCGCCCCGCCGGCCCCGCCCCGCGCGTCGAGCTACAGCTACGAGGACCTGCTGGCCTGCGGGCGCGGCGAGCTGTTCGGCTCCGGCAACGCTCAGCTTCCCCTGCCCCCGATGCTGATGTTCGATCGCATCACCTCGATCGGGACGGAGGGCGGCGCCTACGGCAAGGGCCATGTCCGGGCCGAGTTCGACATCCGGCCGGACCTCTGGTTCTTCGGCTGCCACTTCCAGGGCGACCCCGTCATGCCGGGCTGCCTCGGCCTCGACGCGCTCTGGCAACTCGTCGGTTTCCATCTCGGCTGGCTCGGCTCCCCCGGACGTGGCCGCGCCCTCGGCGTCGGCGAGGTGAAGTTCACGGATCAGGTGCTGCCCAGCGTGCGCCAAGTGGTCTACAATGTGGACCTGAAGCGCGTTCGCCAGGGCAAGCTCGTGCTCGGCATCGCCGACGGCAACGTCGAGGCCGACGGCAAGCGGATCTACGAGGCTCAGGACCTGCGCGTCGCCCTGTTCCAGTCCTGAGGCGCCGCCCGATGCGGGACGTCGTGCGTACGCACCGGTTGAGATCGGGCCCGCGCCGTCCTAGGTGAGCCGGAGAGCGCGGCGCGCGGGCAAGCGCCGCTGCGGAGAAGATCGACTTTCATGCGCCGTGTCGTGATTACCGGGATGGGCATCGTCTCATCCATCGGCAACAACACCCAGGAAGTGCTGGCCTCCCTGCGTGAGGCGCGCTCCGGCATCGTCCGCTCGGATTCCTACGCCGAGCACGGCTTCCGCAGTCAGGTGGAGGGGGCGCCGAGCCTCGACCCCGAGGGCGTGGTGGATCGGCGCGCCATGCGCTTCCACGGCGGCGGCACCGCCTGGAACCACGTGGCGATGGATCAGGCGATCCGCGATGCGGGGCTCGAGGAGGGCGACGTCTCGAACGACCGCACCGGCATCATCATGGGCTCGGGAGGTCCCTCCACCCGCACCATCGTGGAATCGGCCGCCATCGCGACCGACAAGGGCCCCCGCCGCGTCGGGCCCTTCGCGGTGCCGAAGGCGATGTCCTCGACGGCTTCCGCGACGCTCGCGACCTGGTTCAAGATCAAGGGCGTGAACTACTCGATCTCGTCGGCCTGCGCGACGTCGAACCACTGCATCGGCAACGCCGCGGAGATCATCCAGGCCGGCCGCCAGGACATCATCTTCGCGGGCGGCTGCGAGGAGCTCGACTGGACGCTCTCCGTCCTGTTCGACGCCATGGGGGCCATGTCCTCCAAGTACAACGACACGCCGGCCCGGGCCTCCCGCGCCTACGACGCCAACCGCGACGGCTTCGTCATCGCGGGCGGGGCGGGCGTCCTGGTGCTGGAGGAGTACGAGCATGCCCGCGCCCGCGGCGCCCGCATCTACGGTGAGGTCGCGGGCTACGGAGCGACCTCGGACGGGCACGACATGGTGGCCCCCTCGGGCGAGGGCGCGGTGCGCTGCATGCGGCAGGCGCTTGCCGGCCTGAAGGGAGCGCGCATCGACTACATCAACCCGCACGCCACCTCGACGCCGGTGGGCGACGAGAAGGAGATCGAGGCGATCCGCGAGGTGTTCGGAACGGGCGACGCCTGCCCGCCGATCTCGGCGACGAAGTCTCTGACGGGCCACTCGCTCGGCGCCACCGGCGTGCAGGAGGCGATCTACTCGCTCCTGATGATGAACAACGGCTTCATCTGCGAGAGCGCGCATATCGACGAGCTCGACCCGGCCTTCGCCGACATGCCGATCCTGCGCGAGCGGCGGGACGGGGCGAAGCTCGGTCACGTCCTCTCGAACTCGTTCGGATTCGGTGGCACCAACGCCACCCTGGTGCTGAAGCACGTCGACGCCTGACCGGTCCGGAAACGGAACGGAAACCTTGAGCCTGCGTTTTTCTTGCAACACGCAAGGATCTTCGCAGATGCTCTGGATCGCCCTCGCGGCTCTCGGCGGCGCGACCCTGATGGGGATTGCCGCCGTCTACACCAAGCAGACCCTGATCGACGATGCGCGGTCCGGGACGCGGGGCTACTTCTAGCCGCCCGGCACCCCGCATAGACCACCCGAGCCCTGCCCTCCGGCGGGGCTTTTTTCTGTCCCGCCGGCATGGGCTGGGCCGGCGCGGCCCGAACCGCGTGATTGGACAGGCCCGCGAGCGCCGGGCTAAGCCTCACTCGGAGCCGTCCTTGCGACGGCGGGCGTTCAGCAGCGGGGCGGACAGGCGCATGACGGGATTGATGACGGGCAAGCGCGGCCTGATCATGGGCGTGGCGAACGATCACTCGATCGCCTGGGGCATCGCCAAGATGCTCTCCGAGCACGGTGCCCAGCTCGCCTTCACCTACCAGGGTGAGGCCCTCGGGCGCCGCGTCGGCCCGCTCGCCGCCCGCCTCGGCTCCGACATCGTGGTCCCCTGCGACGTCGAGGATCTCGCCTCGGTGGACGCCGCCTTCGCCGCGCTCGACGAGCGCTTCGGCGGCGAGCTGGACTTCGTGGTCCACGCGATCGGCTTCTCCGACAAGGCTCAGCTCAAGGGCCGCTACGTCGACGTGACGACGCGCGAGAACTTCTCCCGGACCATGACGATCTCGTGCTTCTCCTTCACGGAGATCGCGCAGCGGGCGGCCAAGCGCATGAGCGGAGGCGGCTCGCTCCTCACGCTCACCTACGGCGGCTCGACCCGGGTGATGCCGAACTACAACGTGATGGGCGTGGCCAAGGCCGCGCTGGAGGCTTCCGTGCGCTACCTCGCGGCCGATCTGGGGCCGAACGGCATCCGGGTGAATGCCCTCTCGGCCGGCCCGATGCGGACGCTCGCGGGAGCCGGAATCGCGGATGCGCGCTTGATGTTCAACCACCAGAAGGCGCACGCCCCGCTTCGCCGCACGGTCACCCTGGAGGATGTGGGCGGCTCCGCGCTCTACCTGCTCTCCGATCTCTCGGGCGGCGTGACGGGCGAGGTCCACTTCGTGGATTCCGGATACAACATCATCTCGATGCCGCGCCCCGACGTGCTGCAGGCGCAGGACGCCGCAGGGGTGGTCGGCGACGAGTGACAGGACCCGGGCAGGTCCGACGTCCTCGTCCCACGGCTCAAGGGTGCAGCCCCGCGCTGCGCGCCCCGGCCGCCGGCCGCACCGCCTCCAGCGCGGCGAGCACCGTGCCCTTCGTCAGGATCTGCGGCAGCACGACCGGCTCGCCCGTGCCCGTGTAGAGCAGGTAGAGCGGTACGCCGCTGCGTCCGTAACGCTCGAGGAGCCGGGTGATCTCCGGGTTCTGGTTCGTCCAGTCGCCCTTGAGATAGGCGATGCCGCGGTCCGTCAGGGCCGAGCGGACGCTCTCCGTCGCCAGGGCGGTGCGCTCGTTGACCTGGCAGGTGATGCACCACGCCGCCGTCATGTTGACGAGGGCCGGCCGACCCTCGCGCACAAGCGCGTCGAGCCGCGCCTGGGTAAAGGTCTCGGCCCCCTCCCCCGCCGCGCTCATGGCGACGGCCCGGTCCCGGTCGAGCCCGAAGGCGAGCCCTCCGGCGCCGAGGAGCGCCGCCAGGGCGCAGATCTGGGCGAGCCGCGCGGCGGTGGGGCCTGCGCGGCGGCCCTGCTCCCAGGCCCAGGCCGCGAAGGCGATCAGAACGAGACCGAGGAGGCCCGCGAGGAGGCCCGCCGGGCCGACCTGCTGCGCCAGCACCCAGACGAGCCATGCGGCGGTGGCGTAGACCGGGAAGGCGAGCGCCCCCTTCAGGGTCTCCATCCAGGCGCCGGGCCGCGGCAGCCGCGCCAGAGCGCCCGGCCAAGCGGTCAGGAGCAGGAAGGGAAGCGCGAGGCCGAGGCCGAGGCTCGCGAACACGGCGAGCCCGATCGGCGCGGACTGGGTGAGCGCGAACCCGACCGCCGCGCCCATGAACGGGGCGGTGCAGGGGGTCGCCACCACCGTCGCGAGAACGCCGGTGAAGAACGAGCCCTCCAGCCCGCCGCGGCGGGCGAGCCCGTCGCCGAAGCCGGCGAGGCCGCCGCCGAGATGCACGACGCCCGACAGGCTGAGGCCCATCGCGAGGAGCAGGTAGGCGAGCCCCGCCACGACGAGGGGCGATTGGAGCTGGAAGCCCCAGCCGATCGTCGCCCCGCCGCCCTTCAGCGCGATCAGCAGGCCGGCGAGCGCCAGGAAGCTCGCGAGGACGCCCGCCGTGTAGGCGAGCCCGTGCAGCCGGACGCGCGTCGGCGCCTCGCCGGAGTGGCGCACGAGGCTCAGCACCTTGATCGACAGGACCGGGAAGACGCAGGGCATCAGGTTGAGGATCAGGCCACCGAGGAAGGCGAGGCCCGCCGCGCCGAGGAGCGTCAGCGCATCCTCGGAGGCCGCGGACGCGACGGGGGCCGAGGCCGCCACGTCCGGGATCTGCCCCGCCGCGGGCGGGGCCGCAGGCTCTTCGCCGAGCGCGAAGGCGTGGCGGACTGCGCCGTCGCCATCCGTCTCGACGACGACAACGCCCGGCAGCGTCGCGGGTGGCGGATCCGTGGGCGTGGCGCGCACGAGCGTGAGCCGGAGCCCGGACGCGTCGGTCTTCAGCTCCTGGGCGGCGGCGTTGTCGATCGCCGTCTCGGAATAGGGGAAGAAGTGCGCGGTGAGGACGGCGGCCGGGTCGAGACCGAGCCTGCCTAGCGCGAGGACGAGACGATCGCCCTCCACGGAGAGGTGGACCGGATCGGGAGCGGGCTTCGGCAGCGCGGCGCGGGCCCTGGCGAAGAGGGCGATGCTGGCGGGGTCGGCCCGCACCGGACCCGACGCCACGGGCAGGGTCAGGCTCAGGTTGGCGGAGCCGGGCACGCACTCGGTCTCGCAGGCGAGGTAACTGAGCTTGCCCGAGAGCCGCACCGGCGCCGCCGGGTCGAGGCTCGGCGGCGGCGTGAGGGTGACGAGGAGCGCCGTCTCGCCCTCGTAACCGTAGTTCATCAGGTGGGCGACGGGGATGCGGTGGGGCGCCGGCCACCGGATCGGTCCGGCCGAGAAGCCCGCGGGCAGCGTCCAGACCATCTCGGGCGGCAGACCGGAATCGCCGGGATTGCGCCAGTAGACGTGCCAGCCGGGCTTCATCACCATGCGCAGCGCGACGGTGAAGGGCTCGCCCGCGCGGACCGAGACCGGCTCCGCGACGAGGCTCGCCCGGACGAGGTCCGTGGGCGCCTTGAAGCCCTGCGCCCCGGCGCCGACTGTGCCGAGGATCAGGACAAGGAGGGAGAGAAGCCGGATCATCGTGCCCTTGTCACCCGCGCCGGCTCGCGGCGCGGCCAGTCCACCCCGATCATACGGCCTTTGCGGGAAAGCCGGAACCGAGGGCCGGCGCGGGATGCCGCCGCGGGTGGCTCAGGCCGCAGGGGCGAGCGGCGCCGTCGCACGCTCCAGCCAGGACGCGGTCTCCGGCTCGAGATCCCCCGCGAGGGTCTCGCGGACCCGGGCGTGATAGGCGTCGATCCAGGCCATCTCGGCGGCCGAGAGCAGGCCCGGCTCGATCAGGCGACGGTCGTAGGGGGCGAGCGTCAGCGTCTCGAAGCCGAGCATCGGGCGCTCTCCTCCGGCGATCTCGGCCTCCTGCACGAGGACGAGGTTCTCCGTGCGGATGCCGTAGGCGCCGGCCTTGTAGTAGCCCGGCTCGTTCGAGAGGATCATGCCGGGCTGGAGCACCACCGTGCCGGTCTTGGCGATGCGCTGCGGCCCCTCATGCACGGACAGGAAGCTGCCGACGCCGTGCCCCGTGCCGTGGTCGAAGTCGAGCCCGGCCTCCCACAGGGCGAGACGGGCGAAGGCGTCGATCTGAGCCCCGGTCGTGCCCTTGGGGAAGACGGCGCGGGAGATCGCGACGTGCCCCTTCAGCACGCGGGTGAAGCGGTCGCGCATCTCCGCGGTGGGCTCACCCACCGACACCGTGCGGGTGACGTCGGTGGTGCCGTCCCGGTACTGCGCCCCGGAATCGATCAGGAACAGCTCGCCCCGGCGGGCCCGCCGGTCGGTGGCGTGGGTCACCCGGTAATGGACGATGGCCCCGTTCGGGCCGGAGCCCGAGATCGTCGGAAAGGAGACGTCGCGCAGCTCGCCCCCGGCGGCACGCAAATCCTCCAGAGCCTCGACGGCCTCGATCTCGCCGATGCCGCCCGAGGCGGCGCGGGCGTCGAGCCAGGCGAGGAAGCGGGTCAGGGCGAGCCCGTCGCGGCGGTGGGCGGCGCAGGTGCCGGCAATCTCGGCCGCGTTCTTGACCGCCTTCATGGCGGTGACCGGGTCCGGCCCGACATCGGCGACGCCGCCCGCTGCCTCGACCAGGCCCTTGAGTGCAGCGGCACCCGTCGCCGCGTCGAGCCGGGTGCGGCCAGTGCCGAGCCCGGCCAGCGCCTCCGCGAGGGCGGCGCGCGGGACGATGTCGGCGATCGGTTCGAGGGCGGCGCGGGCTTCGGGCGCGATCTCGGGCGAGGCGAGGAAGAGGCTCGCCCGGCCCTCGCGCGGCACCAGCGCGTAGCCGAGGGCGAGCGGCGTGTGCGCCACGTCGCCCCCGCGCAGGTTGAAGGCCCAGGCGAGGTTGTGCGGGTCGGAGATCACGAGGACCTCGCAGCCGGTCTCTGTGAGGGCCTCGCGGATGCGCGCGAGCTTGGCCGAGGCCGCCTCGCCGGCGAGTGCGTCCGGCTGCACGACGACGAGCCCCGCCGGCGGGCGGGGACGCCCCGCCCAGACGGCATCGACGAGGTTCCCGTCGACGGCCCGTAGCGTGGCGCCGGCCTTGGTCGCGGCCCGCTCCAGGCGCGCGACGCCGTCCGGCGTGTGCAGCCAGGGGTCGTAGCCGAGCACGGCGCCCTCCTTCAGCGTCTCGCCGAGCCACGCCTCGGCCGTCTTCTCGGCCAGGGGAACCGGGGTGATGACGCCCGTATCGACCTGTTCCGGCGCCTGCAGGGTGTAGCGCCCGTCGACGAACAGGGCTGCGACGTCGGCGAGCACGATCGCCGTGCCGGCGGAGCCCGTGAAGCCGGTGAGCCAGGCGAGGCGCTCGGCATTGGCGGGCACGTACTCGGACTGGTGCTCGTCGGCCCGCGGGACCACGAATCCGTCGACCCGCGCCTCGCGCATCGCCGCCCGGAGCGCCGCGATCCGCTCCGGGCCCTTGCGGCGGCTCGGATCGTCGAAGGTCTGGAAGCGGTGGCGGCTGGTCGGGACGGCGGAGGTCATGCCGAAGGGTTACGTCGCCCGTCCCGGCCCGGCAACCGGGTTCAGCGCGGGCGGGGAGCCGCCCCGCCGCGGCGCAGGACGAGCGTCGCCCAGCCCTCGATCACCCCCTTGTGCGCGAGGTGGAAGCCCTGGTGCCCGTAGGTCGAGAGCACGCCGGGCACGTCGCGCTCGATCAGCCCGGAGAGGATCAGCACGCCGTCGTCGGCCACCACGGCCGTGAGCGAGGGGGCGAGGCGCTTCAGCGGCCGCGCCAGGATGTTGGCGAAGACCACGTCGAAGTGGCGCGGGCGGTTCGCCATCGCGTTCTGGACGCCGGGGCCCTGGTAGAGCCGGAGCCAGGGCGTCAGGCCGTTCAGGCGCGCGTTGGCGTGCGCGGTCGTCACGGCCTCCGGGTCGAGGTCGCCCGCCACGACGGCTTTGCGCAGCGCCCGCGCCGCCGCGAAGGCGAGGATGCCCGTGCCGGTTCCGACGTCGAGCACCCGCGCCGGACGGCCGCGCTTCATCGCGGCGACGAGGGCGCGCAGGCAGCCGAGGGTGGTGCCGTGGTGGCCGGTGCCGAAGGCGAGCGCGGCCTCGATCTCGATCGGCAGGTCGTTAGCGCGGACGTGCTCCCGGTCGTGCGCGCCGTGCACGAGGATGCGGCCGGCCCGCACCGGCTTCAGGCCCTCCAGGGAGGCGCGCACCCAGTCCTGCTGGTCGATGGTCTGGAAATCGGCGGCGTCCGCCTGATCGCCGACGATCGGGCGGATCAGCTCGCGGACCATCTCCTCGTCCGGCGCCTCGGAGAAGTACGCCTCGAGCCGCCACGTCACCCCGTCCTCCGCCTCGAAGGCGGCCACCGCCGTCTCGGTCGGGTCGAACATCTCGCCGAGGAGGTCGGTCATGGCGCGGGCCGACGCCTCGTCGGTGAGGAGGCGCAGGACGTGGGTCGGGCGGTGGGGCGGCAGGCCTTCGAGCATGGGCCCGGCTCTAAGCGCACGCGGCCCGCCTGTCACGCCGCCCGTGCGTCCGATCGCGGAACCGAGCCCCGCGCTGGCACGCGGCGTGAATCCGGCCGAGCCGGCGCAAGGCAGGGGAAGGACACGCGCAATGCTCGGATTGTCGCGCCGGCACAGCCACTTCGTCTACGGGGTGATCCAGTCGGGGCTGACCTGCGGCATCGCCTCCGGCATCGCGAGCGTGCCGCTCCTCGCCGAGGGCGCCTTCCTCGCGAGCTGGCTGCGCGCGTGGCTCCTCGCCTGGGCGGCGATGCTGCCCGTGGTGATCCTCGCCGCGCCGCTGATCCGGCGCCTCGCCGACGCGCTCACGCTGGAGGAGCAGGGCTGACGGGAAGCGTGGCCGGGCGCGGGCGCGTTGAAGTCCCGCACCCATTCGTGAGAGAGGGTGCGGCGAACGGGCCGAGAGCCCGACCGTCCGGACCCGACGCACGTCATGCCCGCCTACCGCTCCCGCACCACCACCCACGGCCGCAACATGGCCGGCGCCCGCGGCCTCTGGCGCGCCACCGGCATGAAAGATTCCGATTTCGGCAAGCCGATCATCGCGGTCGTGAACTCCTTCACGCAGTTCGTGCCCGGCCACGTCCACCTGAAGGATCTCGGGCAGCTCGTGGCACGCGAGATCGAGCAGGCCGGCGGCGTGGCCAAGGAGTTCAACACCATCGCGGTCGACGACGGCATCGCCATGGGCCACGACGGGATGCTCTACTCCCTGCCCTCCCGCGAGTTGATCGCCGATTCCGTCGAGTACATGGTCAACGCGCACTGCGCCGACGCCATGGTCTGCATCTCGAACTGCGACAAGATCACGCCCGGCATGCTGATGGCGGCCCTGCGCCTCAACATCCCGGTCGTGTTCGTCTCGGGCGGCCCGATGGAGGCCGGCAAGGCCGTCCTGAAGGGCGTGACCCGCAAGTTCGACCTCGTGGACGCCATGGTGGCCGCGGCCGACGACCGGGTCTCGGACGAGGATGTCCAGGTCATCGAGCGCTCGGCCTGCCCGACCTGCGGCTCCTGCTCGGGCATGTTCACGGCCAATTCCATGAACTGCCTCACCGAGGCGCTGGGGCTGGCGCTGCCCGGCAACGGCTCGGTGCTCGCCACCCACGCCGACCGCCGCCGCCTGTTCGTGGAGGCCGGCCACCTGATCGTGGATCTCGCCCGCCGCTACTACGAGCAGGACGACGCGCGCGTGCTGCCGCGCGCGATCGCGAGCTTCGCGGCCTTCGAGAACGCGATGACCCTCGACATCGCCATGGGCGGCTCGACGAACACGGTCCTGCACCTCCTGGCCGCCGCGCACGAGGGGGAGGTGCCCTTCACGATGGCCGACATCGACCGATTGTCCCGGCGCGTTCCGGTGCTCTGCAAGGTCGCACCGGCGGTCGCCGACATCCACATGGAGGACGTGCACCGGGCCGGCGGGATCATGGGGATCCTGGGCGAGCTCGACCGGGCCGGCCTGATCGACGGGTCCGTCGGCAACGTCAGCGCCGGCACGCTCGGCGAGGCGCTCGCCCGCTGGGACGTGCGCCGCTCGGAGAGCGCCGCCGTGCAGAGCTTCTACCGGGCCGCTCCCGGCGGCGTGCCGACCCAGGTCGCCTTCAGCCAGGACTCGCGCTTCGACGCGCTCGACCTCGACCGCGAGGCGGGGGTGATTCGCGACATGGCCCACGCCTACTCGCGGGACGGCGGCCTCGCCGTGCTCTACGGCAACCTCGCCGAGGACGGCTGCATCGTGAAGACCGCGGGCGTCGATGCCAGCATCCTCACCTTCACGGGCACGGCCCACGTCTTCGAGAGCCAGGACGCGGCGGTGGACGGCATCCTCAACGGCCGCGTCAAGGCCGGCGAGGTGGTGCTGATCCGCTACGAGGGCCCGCGCGGCGGCCCCGGCATGCAGGAGATGCTCTATCCGACGAGCTACCTGAAATCGAAGGGCCTCGGCAAAGCCTGCGCCCTCGTCACGGACGGGCGCTTCTCGGGCGGCTCCTCCGGGCTCTCGATCGGCCACGTCTCGCCCGAGGCGGCCGAGGGCGGGCTGATCGGCCTCGTCGCCCAGGGTGACCGGATCGAGATCGACATCCCCAACCGGCGCATCCATCTCGCCGTGGACGAGGCCGAGCTCGGCCGCCGCCGCGCCGCGCGCGAGGCGGCCGGCTGGCGCCCGGAGGTTCCGCGCAAGCGCAAGGTCAGCGCGGCGCTCCGCGCCTACGCGATGCTGGCGACGAGCGCCGCGAAGGGGGCCGTGCGCAACCTCGCGGCCGACTGAGCCGCGCGCCTCAGCGTTTCACCGCGCGCCCGGCCGGGAACCGCCCAAGGATGCGTCAGTTTGTTCATCCTGTGGGCGTAAGCTCGGCTGGAACGGAGAGCGCCGAGGGGCGTTCTCGGTGGCCCTGCTCCGAACCGAGAAGGCTGTTGAGGCTGCGTTCGCGCATGAAGAAGAAAAGATCCGGCCGTCGTGAGCCGGTGATCCTCACGACCGAACTCCGACCGCGCCGCGGTCGCCGCCGCGTGCAGGCGATGGGCACCGAAGGACTGGACGCGCCGATGCCCGGCCAGCTCCTCGTCCTGCTGAGTCGCCTGCACCGGTCCGAGACGGCCCGCGCCCGCCCCGACGACGAGGCGCTCGGCTGACCCGCGCGTCGCGCGCATGGTGTCGTGCCCGCGCGTCTCGCGCATGGTGACGTGACGGGGGCCGGCGCTTGTGCGTGCCGGCTCCGCCCTTATCATCCCCCCGGCAATGCCGCCGGCCGAACCCGGCGCCGGACACCGAGGGGCCTCCATGACATCGACGCGGCGGATCTGGCTCGCGGGCGCGCTCGCGCTCCTCCTCGGAGCACTCCCGGCTCGGGCGGACGAGCCCGTCCTCGTCTTCGCCGCTGCGAGCCTGAAGAACGCGGTCGACGACGCGGCCGCCGCCTGGAGAGGGGAGACGGGCAAGGTGGCCAAGGTCTCCTACGCCGCCTCGAACGCGCTGGCGAAGCAGATCGAGGCCGGAGCCCCGGCCGACCTCTTCATCTCCGCCGACCTAGCCTGGATGGACTACGCCGAGAGGGCCGGCACGATCCGGCCCGGCACCCGCGCGAACTTCCTGCGCAACAGCATCGTGCTCGTCGCGCCGAAGGATTCGCCCCTCTCCGTCGATCTGAAGCCCGGCCTCGATCTCGCCAAGGCACTCGGCGGCGGGCGCCTCGCGGTCGGCAACGTCGAGTCGGTGCCGGCTGGCAAGTACGGCCGCGCGGCGCTCCAGGCCCTCGGCGCCTGGGACGGCGTGAGGGATCGCCTCGCCCAGGCCGAGAACGTCCGCGCCGCCCTCCTCCTCGTCTCCCGCGGCGAGGCGCCGCTCGGGATCGTCTACGCCACCGACGCGGCCTCCGACCCGGGCGTGCGCGTGGTCGCGACCTTCCCGGCCGACAGCCATCCGCCGATCGTCTACCCGATCGCTGAGACGAAGGATTCGGCCAATCCGAACGCTGCCGCCTTCCTCGCCTACCTGAAGAGCCCGGCCGCGCGCGGCCACTTCGAGCGCCAGGGCTTCACCGTGCTGGGGCAGGCGGGCGAGCGCTTCTGACGCGCCGGTCCGCGCCGCCATGCTCGGCCTGACGCCGGATGAGTGGGTCGCCGTCGGCCTGAGCCTGAAGGTGGCGAGCGTCGCGACGCTCGCGAGCCTCGTTCCCGGGATCGCGGTGGCCTGGCTCCTCGCCCGCCGCGACTTCTACGGCCGCGCGCTGCTCGACGGGCTGGTGCACCTGCCTCTCATCCTGCCGCCCGTGGTGACGGGCTACCTGCTCCTCCTCGCCTTCGGGCGCAAAGGTCCGGCGGGCGCGTGGCTCGCCGAGTTCGGCGTGGTCTTCGCCTTCCGCTGGACCGGCGCGGCGCTCGCCTGCGCGGTGATGGGCTTCCCGCTGATGGTGCGGGCGATGCGCCTCTCGCTGGAGGCGGTGGACCGGCGCCTTGAGCAGGCGGCCGCGACGCTCGGCGCCAACCCGCTCGCCGTGTTCCTCACCGTCACGCTGCCCCTGAGCCTGCCGGGCATCCTCGCGGGCGCGGTGCTGGCCTTCGCCAAGGCGATGGGGGAATTCGGCGCCACCATCACCTTCGTGTCCAACATCCCCGGCGAGACCCAGACCCTGCCCTCGGCGATCTACACGCTGACGCAGGTGCCCGGCGGCGAGGGCGGCGCGCTCCGCCTGACGCTGGTCTCGATCCTCGTCTCGATGGGAGCGCTGCTGGCCTCCGAGGTGCTCGCGCGGCGGGTCAGCCGCCGGCTCGGGTCGGCCTGAGGCGATGGCGCTCGCGGTCGACGTCGCCCTGAAGCGAGGTGCCTTCTCGCTGGAGGCCGCCTTCGAGAGCGGGCCCGGCCTCACCGCCCTGTTCGGCCGCTCGGGCTCGGGCAAGAGCACGCTGATCCACCTGATCGCGGGCCTCGCGCGGCCGGACCGCGGGCGGATCGTGGTCGGCGGCGAGACCCTGCTCGACACAGGGGCGCGCGTCAGCGTGCCCGTGCACCGGCGACGGATCGCCTGCGTGTTCCAGGAGGCGCGCCTGCTGCCGCACCTCAGCGTGCGGGGCAATCTCGGCTACGGGCGCTTCTTCGCGGGCCGCCGGGCCGGGTCCGCTGCGGAGATCGCCCCGGTCGTCGAGATGCTCGGGATCGGTCACCTGCTCGACCGGCGGCCGGCCGGGCTCTCGGGCGGCGAGACGCAGCGCGTGGCGATCGGGAGGGCGCTGCTGGCCAAGCCGCGCCTCCTCCTGATGGACGAGCCCCTGGCGGCCCTCGACGAGGCGCGCAAGGCCGAGATCCTGCCCTACATCGAGCGGCTCCGGGACGAGGCCGGCATCCCCATCGTCTATGTGAGCCACGCGGTGGCCGAGGTCGCGCGCCTCGCCAGCACCGTCGTGGTGCTGGAGGACGGGCGGGTCGCCGCCGCGGGGCCGGCCGACGCGATCCTGCGCCGGGCCGAGATCCTGCCCGCCCACGAGGCGGAGGTGGGCGCCCTCCTCGACATGGTGGTGGAGGACCACGACGCCTCCGGCGGCGTGACCCGGCTCACGGGCACGGCCGGCCGCCTGGTGCTGCCGCACTTCGATCGACTGGTCGGCAGCCCGGTCCGGGTGCGCCTGCCGGCGCGCGATGTGCTCGTGGCGACGCAGATGCCCGTCGGGCTCAGCGCCCGCAACGTGCTGCCCGGGCGGATCACCGCTCTGAGCCCGCTCGGCGAGGCCGTGATGGTCGAGATCGCTTGCGGCGAGGTCTCGGTGGCGGCGCGCCTGACCCGCGCCTCGGCCCGGGACCTCGGCCTCGCGCCGGGGCTTGCCGTCTACGCCATCGTGAAGAGCGTCGCGCTCGATCCCGCGGGCGTCGGCACCGGGCGCCGGACGCTCGAGATCTGAGCGCTCAGGCCGCGCCCTCGACGAAGGCGCACATCAGGAGGTGCGCGATCGCCATCGGCGGCGGCACGCCCAAGCCCTCCGGGTGCGTGCCGGCGATCATCGCGGCGACCTCCGCGCGGGAGAACCAGCGGGCATCCTCGAGCTCGGCGGGATCAATCGTGATCGCCGCGTCGAGCGCCTCCGCCACGCAGCCGAGCATCAGCGAGGCCGGGAAGGGCCAGGGCTGGGAGGCGAGGTAGCGCACCGCGCCGACCCGGATGCCGGCCTCCTCGAACGTCTCCCGCCGCACCGCGTCCTCGACGGTCTCGCCGGGCTCCAGGAAGCCGGCGAGGCAGGAGTACATCCCCGGCTTGAAGCGGGGCGCCCGGCCGAGCAGGCAATGCTCGCCCCGCCGCAGCAGCATGATCACCACCGGGTCGGTGCGCGGGAAATGATGGGCCTCGCAGGCGGGGCAATCGCGCCGGAAGCCGCCGGCCACCGCCGCGGTCGGCGTGCCGCAATTGGCGCAGAAACCGTTGCGGGCGTGCCAGGCGAGCAGCGACTTCGCCGTGGCGAGCAGTCCGAGTTCGTGGGCCGCCACCGCGCCGTCGGCGGCGAGGCTGCGCAGGTCGAGGCTGTGGTGGTCCGTTCCGGCCGCCAGGTCCTCGGCCGCCGCCGGCTCGATCGCCGCGGCGAAGACGGGCCGCCCGTCGAGCCGCCCGAGGAAGACCGGCTCGGCGAGGGCGGGCACGCGGACGGCCGTCTCCGGCGGCAGGAGCGCGCTGGCGGGCTCGCGCCGCAGCACCACGCGGTCGCCGGCGAGCAGAACCCAGGCGGCGTCCGGCGCGTCGAGGGGCGGCACCGCGCCCTCCCCCGCCTCGGCGGAATGGCGGCGGAGCCGGCTCTCGGCGTAGCCGAGCCCGGAGCGGGACAGGACCGCCACCGCCCTCAGGCCGCCGCGAAGAGCGCGCCCGCGCGCTCGACGAGCTGGGCGCGCGCGTGCGCCGGATAGGGCCGGCGCACGCCGTGGCCCCAGACCGGGCCGGGCCAGGCCGGATCCGAGCGGAATCGGCCGACCACGTGCACGTGGAGCTGCGCCACGACGTTGCCGAGCGCCGCGACGTTGACCTTGTCGGGCCGCGACAGGGCCTGCATCACGCCCGCCGCGAGGCGGATCTCCTCCCAGAGCAGGGCGGCGTCGGCCTCCCCGAGATCGGTGATCTCGCTCGCCCCCGTCCGTCGCGGCACCAGGATCAGCCAGGGGAATCGCGCGTCGTCCATCAGGAGAACGCTGGACAGGGCGAGGTCGCCGACCGGGACCGTGTCGGCGGAGAGGCGCGGGTCGAGGGCGAATTCGGGATTCATCGCGCCAGCATCTAGCGCATCTCGCCCGGAAGGGGACCTCGGAGCGTCCGGAGGCGTCAGAGGCTCGGCACCGCCCCGCGGCGGCCGACCGCGACGATCTCCGCCACGGGCTTGCCCGCCTCGTCGCGCGCGACGAAGGCCGTCACGTCGGCGCCCGGACTGAGGAGGGCCTTCTCGCCGCGGACGATCTGCGTCGCCTTCGTGTCGGCCGGCACCGACAGGGTCCGGCTGCCGCCCTCGTACGAGAGCACGACCCGGCGGGGGTCGCCGTCCGACAGGTCGGAGATCCAGCCGCCGGTCAGCGCGGCCTCCGGCATCGTGTCCCAGGCGCGGTGGCCGGCGAACCATCCCCGCAGGTCGGGCGCGTAGATCGTCACGGCCTCGGCGCGGCGCGTCGTGCCGCTTTCGGGCACCGATACCGCGCTGACGTAGCTCTCCGGCTTGATGTCGCGGACGGTGGCCGGCGAGGCGGTGAGGAGGCGGGTGGTGTCGTTCATGCGGATCGCCATCGTCCCGCCGGAGCGCAGGCGCAGGGTGAAGACGTCGTTGTCGAAGGATTCCACCGTGCCCCGATAGCGGGTGCCGAAATCCTCGGGCGGCTCCGCGCGCGCGGGGGCGCCGACGAGGAGGAGCAGGAGGGCGGCGGAGAGGATGGGGCGCATGGAGATCCTGCCGAGCGTCCGGCGCCGCCAGACGAGCTTGGCCGGGATCACCGGCAACGGGCCCCCGCGGACACGGTTCCGGCGCCTCCGCTCACGGTTTCGCGCGGAAGGCGAGCCTCAATGCGCCATCAGCACGGGCAGGTCGGCGTGGGCGAGGACATGGCTCGTCGGGCCGCCGAAGATCATCTGGCGCAGGCGGCTCTGGGTGTAGGCGCCCTTGATCAGGAGATCGGCGCCGAACTCCTTCGCCTCCGCGAGGAAGGTCTCGCCCGGGGTGCGGCGGCCGGCGGGCAACGCCCGGTGCGCGGCCGCGATGCCCTCGCAGGCGAGCGACTGCGCGAGATCCTCCGCGCTCGGCCCCGGCACCGTGCCGCCCTCGACGCTGAGCACGAGGATGCGCTTGGCCTGCAGCAGGAAGGGCATCGCGAAGGCGACGGCCCGCGCCGTCTCCGTCGACCCGTTCCAGGCGATCAGCACCGCCTCCCCGAGGCTCGTCGGCGCGGTCGGCGGCGCCAGCAGGATCGGGCGGCCGCCCTCGAACAGGGCGGTCTCGAAGGTCGCCATCCGGGGCGAGGCATCCTCGGCGCCCGGGCGCCCGACGACGGTGGCCGAGAACAGGCGCGCGTACTGGCCGAGAAAGGCGTCGCCCGCCGGCACGTCCTGCCGCCAGCGGTAGCGCGGACCACAGCCGGCGACATTCTCGGGAATGCAGAGCCCGTCGCGCGGGTGGCGCGGGATCGCGGCCGCCTCCATCGCGGCGATGAAGTGCTCGCCCGCCTCCTCGGCCTCGGCCCGGTCGGCCTCCTCGTCGCGCAGCCACGTCATGCCGCCGACCATGTCGACGGGCACGTATTCCGCGAGGGCGGGGCGAAGCGAGACGCCCTCGATCAGGCTGCCGAACCGGCGGGCGGCGAGCGTCGCGGTCGCGAACACCGAGGGCAGCGTGTCGTGCAGGGCGACGGGTACGAGAAGCGTCTTCATCACCGTGAACTCCGAGCCGGGGCGGGTCGCGGCCGCCGGGCGTTCGGCCGCGGAGCGCGCTCGCCTGCCGATGCTAGATCGCCCGGGGCCGCCTTGGAACTCGCGCGCCTCGCGGACGCACACGCATTTTCCGCGCCCGCGAGACACGTCCGAGGGCACGCCACCGCAGGTTCCCGCAGTTATTGCCAAGCTCGAGCCAGGGCGCCGGCGGCAACGGCCAAGTTCTTGTCACAGGCTTAAGAAAATGACCCGCACAATCTAGGAACAAAGCCCGGAAGACGTCGTTGACGGCCTGAAGTGCAGGCGTCAGCCTCGATTGGTCATCGACCATCGGGGGCGGCTTCGCACGTCGAATATCGCAGATCGAGGTCCCTTATGTTCAAGAAGTACGTTGCCATGTCCGCCCTAATGACGGCTCTCGCGACCCCGGCGATGGCCCAGGGCATGGGCGATTTCCGCCTCCAGGCCATGCAGGCCAACGCCTTCGAGATCCAGTCGAGCCAGATCGCCCTGTCGAAGTCGCGCAACCCTGCCGTCCGGAACTTCGCGCAGCACGCCATCAGCGACCATCGCGCGGCCAACGTCGCCCTCGCAGGCGGCGAGCGGAACTACGTCGCGGGCGGCGGCCCGGTCGGCGGCCTTCTCGAGGCGCCGCTCGCGGTGGCCGGCGGTGCGGTCGGCGCGGCCACGGGCGCCGCGGCGGGCGCTGTCGGCGGCACCCTGGCGGGTGGCCCGGTCGGCGGCGTCGAGGGCATCGGCGCGGGTGCCGCGCGCGGCGCGGCGGTCGGCAGCCGGGTCGCGACGGGCGACGTCGACGCGACGGCCGGCACCACGATCGTTCCCCCCAACCCGGAGCAGCAGGCCATGCTCGCCGAGCTGTCCGCCACGCCGCCCGGCCCGCGCTTCGACCGTCTCTACGGCCGCCAGCAGGTGATGGCCCATCAGCAGACCATCGCCATGACGCAGGCCTACGCTTCGTCGGGCCCGAACCCGGCGCTTCGCAACTACGCCCAGCAGGCTCTGCCGGTGCTGGAGCAGCACTACGCGATGGCGCAGCGTCTTCCGGGCGTCCGCTGATCCGCGGATGAGATACGGCCGGTGGCGGACCCCAGTCGCCGGCCGGGGGGAGACGGCGGGCGAGAGCCCGCCGTTTTCGTGTTCGCCGTCAGGCGCAGTTGATCATGGCCGAGGGGCGCAGCCGCTGCCCGGTCCGGTCGGTGACCGGCGCGAAGTCGCCCGTGGCCGGGTCGCGCACGAGGAGTTCGCCGGTCGCCACGCCGAAATGGGCGCCGTGCAGCTCCAGCTTGCCCGCTTCCACCCGCTCGCGGATGAAGGGGAACGTCTGGAGGTTCTCGATGCTCTGGCTCACCATCGCGTGCTCCAGGCGCGTCAGGTAGTCCGGCGCCGAGGAATCGCCCGCCTTGTCCTCGGCCGGCTTCACCAGCGACACCCACTTGCCGATGAAGTTGCCCGGCGAGAGCGGCTTGGCCTTGTTGGCGAAGGCCTTGATGCCGCCGCAGGTGGCGTGGCCGAGCACCACGATGTGCTTCACCTCGAGGGCCTGCACGGCGAACTCGATCGCTGCCGAGGTGCCGTGATACTCGCCGCCCGTCTCGCAGGGGGGCACGATGTTGGCGACGTTGCGGACCACGAACAGCTCGCCGGGGCCGACATCGAAGATCACCTCCGGCGAGACCCGGCTGTCGCAGCAGCCGATCACCAGCACGTCGGGATCCTGCGTCTTGGCGAGCTGGGCGTAGCGCCGGCTCTCGTTGGGGAAGCGGTTCTCGAGGAAGGAGCGGTAGCCCTCGGTCAGGGATTCGGGGAACATGGTCTGTCTCTCCGGCCGTCTTGGCGTGTCAGAATGGCGGCGATGTAACTGCCATGTCTCGCCAGCGTTGCGGACTCAAGCATCGCGCCACGACAACGTGACCGGACCAGGCGGGATATCCCCGGCGAGCACGCGCCGGACCACGGCCGCGAGCCCCGCGGGCTCGATCCGCTCGGCGCTCGCCTCGAGCTCGGCCAGCGTCCACCAGCGGGTGCCGAGGACGGGATTGTCCTCGGTCTCTGCGAGCCGCGCGGTATCGATGCGGTCGGAGGGCAGGCGCACGACGAAGTAGCGCTCGCGGGCGTCGCGGGGCTTCCGGAACAGCCGGAACGGCCCGTTGCAGGTCGCGACCAGGGGGCCGACCGGCGCGTCGTCGACGCCGATCTCCTCGGAGAGTTCGCGCCGGCAGGCCGCCTCGTGCGTCTCTCCCTCCTCCAGGCCGCCGCCCGGCATGAACCAGAAGCAGCGCTCCTCGGGCTTGGCGGGATCGATGGGCCGCACCGCCTCGTAGGCGATGAGGAGGAGGCGGTCGGCCGGGTCGAAGACCAGGGCGCGGGCGATGTGGCGGAGGGGCAGCGGATCGCTCATGGGCTCGGCATAGCATCCCGCTCCGCCGCCTGTCCCGGCGGGACCGACGCCGGCGCCCAGATCACGACCGGCAGACCGTACGCGTCGCGCCCCGGCGGGTCCGGCAGCGGCACCGCCCGGCCGAGGAGGATGTCGCGGGCGACCACGAGGCCCGCCATCGCGTCGAGATGGTCGTCGGCGCCGACGCCGCGCGGGCGGTCCGAGCCGACGAGCGCCGGAGGCAGGCCGGCCGCGGCGAGAAGCTCACGGCGCTGGTCGAGGCCCGCCTGCCGCGCCGGCCCCTTCTTCGCGCCCGCCAGCGGACGGCCGCCGTTGAGGCAGCGGAAGGCGACCTCGGGATGGACCTCATGCAGGCGACGTCCGAGGCCGGGCCGCTCGCGCAGGAGCCCGTCCGCCTCGCGCACGTAGCGCAGGATGTTCCAGCACTGGATCGAGGGCGCGAAGGGCGGGTCGCTCGCCGCCCGCGAGAGCGCCTTCGCCGCCTCGTAGGTCTCGGCGTAGACCGCGGATCGCGGCGGCACCGGGAAGACGCTGGCGCGGCCGCCGGGCCCGAGCATCGCCCGCGCCGCGAGGTCGGCGACGCGCCCGCCCCCGGTCACGCGGTCGGGCAGGCCGATCGGCACGTCGATGCCGACGGCGAGGGGCGCCTCGGGACCGTCGAGGAGGGCGGTGATGCTCGGGAACAGCCCGACCCGCCACGCGCCGGGATCGTCGAGGTCGATGAGCGCGCCGGCCCAGGCTCCCCGGCAACCGTCGAGACCCGCGACCCAGCGCGCCATGTCCCCTCCCCCTGACCCTGCCGGACCGCGGCGCCCGATCCTTGAATCGTCCGGCGCAGGACGGTATCGGCGAACCGGCCGGCGGGATACCCGGCGAGGAGGAGGCGCCCCCCATGACCGAGATCCGCCCCCGTCGCAGCGTCCTGTCCCTGCCGGGGTCGAGCCCGCGCATGCTGGAGAAGGCCGCGACGCTCCCCGTCGACGTCGTGATGCTCGACCTCGAGGACGCGGCGTCGCCCGAGGCGAAGGACGACGCCCGCGCCCGCGTCGCCGAGGCGATCACCGCCCGAAGCTTCGGCCGCCGCGAGGTGGCGGTGCGGATCAACGGTCTGGAGAGCCCGTGGGGCGAGGCGGACCTCGCGGCCATCGCCCCCGCCGGCCCCGACGCGATCGTGGTCCCCAAGGTCCACCGGACGGACGACCTCGTCGCCGTGGGCTTCCGCCTGCGCCGCCTCGGCGCGCCGCCCGCTCTGCGGGTCTGGGCGATGATCGAGAGCCCGCTCGCCATCCTGGAGATCGGTTCGATCGCGAGCGCCGCGCGCGACATCGACACCCGCCTCGCCTGCCTCGTGCTCGGACCGAACGACCTCGCCCGGGCGAGCCGCGTGCGCCTCGGCGTGCCGGGCCGCCCGGCCCTGATGCCCTGGCTGATGAGCGCGGTCGCCGCGGCCCGCGCCTACGAGATCGACGTCATCGACGGCATCTACAACGCGTTCCGGGACGAGGCGGGCTTTCGGGCCGAGTGCGAGCAGGGCCGCGATTGCGGCTTCGACGGCAAGATGCTGATCCATCCGAGCCAGATCGAGACGGCGAACGCGGTGTTCGGGCCGACCGAGGCCGGGATCGCGGAGGCGCGCGCCATCCTCGACGCCTTCGCCGCGCCGGAGGCCCAGGGCCGCGGCGCGATCCCCTTCGCGGGCCGGATGATCGAGCGCCTGCACGCGGACGAGGCGCGCCGGACCATCGCGATGGCCGAGGCCATCGCCGCGCGCCGGGCATGAGCGGGCCTCCCCTGGAGGTCGGCCTGCGCCTCCTCGACCCGCGCCTCCCCGCGTGGGGCTTCCCGCGCTGGGGCTCGCCCGCGGCGGCCGGCCTCGATCTCCACGCCTGCCTCGACGGGCCGCTCACCCTGGAGCCACAGTCGCCGCCTGCCCTGATTCCGGCGGGGATCGTCGTGGCGATCCGCGATCCGGACTGGTGCGGGCTCGTCCTGCCCCGCTCCGGCTTCGGCCACCGGGAGGGACTGGTCCTCGGCAACGGCACCGGGGTGATCGACGCCGACTACGAGGGCCCGCTCCTCGTCTCGGCCTGGAACCGCAACCCGGCGCCCAGCCCGGGCATCCGGATCGAGCCGGGAGACCGGATCGCTCAGCTCGTCTTCACCCGAGTGACGCGCCCGCGCCTCGTCGTCGAGGCGGAGGCTGGCGCCGAGCAGCCCGCCTCGGCCCGCGGCAGCGGCGGATTCGGGTCGAGCGGCCGGCGCTGAGCCCGAGGGCGCAATCTCCGGCCGAACAGCGTACACGTGAGCACCATGCGTTCCGATGCGCCGCTCCCCGCGCCGGCCGGCCCCGCCGCCCGGCTCCGCCTCGCCACGGCGGCCGTGATCGACATCGCCCTCCACGCGCGCCCGCAGCCCGTCAACGCCCGCGTCCTCGCCGCCCGGCACGGCCTGCCGCCGCGCCACCTGGAGACGGTGCTGCAGGCCCTCGTCCGCCACGGCCTGCTGAAAGGTGTCCGCGGCCCGCGCGGGGGTTACGAGCTGGCGCGGGAGCGGCGGCGGATCAGCGTCGGCGACATCGCCCGTGCCGCCGCCGGCGCCGAGGAGGAGTACGAGGCCGGCGCCGCAAGCCCGATGGACACCGTCGTCGCGCCGACGATCCGCGCGGCGCAGGCGGCCTTCCTGTCCGCTCTCGACGCGGTCACGGTGGAGGATCTCTGTCGCCAGGCCGAGGCGCTGGAGGCGGTGCGCCCCGAGAGACCCGCCCCGCATTTCGACATCTGATCCGGCTTCGCGGCCGACTGTCGCATGACGCGACCGCGCTCCGATGCCGGGGCCCGACCGGTGCCGGCAAGGTCAGTTACTGCCCGGTCTCGGCGTCGATCGGGCCGCGCCGACGCCGCAGCCTTCAAGGTCGCTTAACGCGCGGGCGGGCATGATCCGCGTCGACGGATCGGGTGGCGGCATGAACATGGAGATTCAGCGATCCCGGCAGCCTTCCGCCGCGTCGGCCCCGGCCATCCGGGCCCCGGCCGCGGCGCGGGCGCCGTTCGTCCCGATCCTGGCGGCGGGAATGCCGCTCCAGCTCGTCCTCGCCCTGCGCCCCCTCGGGTGCGAGACGCCGGTGCTTCCCGCCAGCCAGGTTCCCGGACTGGCCGCCTGCACCACCGAACTGCTGATCGTCGACGGGGACGGGCTCGACAGCCTCGCCCTGATCCAGGCGATCCGCGCGCAGCCGGCCCAGGCCGGAACACCCATCCTGCTCGTGGCCACCGGCGAGGCGCGGATGATCCGCCGCGCGGCGATCGAGGCCGGGGCGACGGACGTGCTGATGCGCCCGCTCGATCCGCTCGATCTCCAGATCCGCGCCCGCACGCTGATCGACCTCTCGCTCGCCCGCGCCGAGGCGGCGCGCGCCGCGAACCTGCTCGACCGGCAGGTGGCCGGAATCCGCGCCGAGTCGGAATCCCGCGAGCGGGAGATCATCCAGCGCCTCATGCTCGCCGCCGAGTTCCGCGACGATCAGGCCGGCGACCACCTCACCCGGGTCGCGGGCTGCGCCATCGCCATCGCCGAGGGTCTCGGCCTGTCGGAGGTCGCGGCGAACGACATCGCCCTCGCCTCCACGATGCACGACATCGGCAAGATCGGCATCCCGGACAGCATCCTCCTGAAGAATGGTCCCCTCACGCGGGAGGAGCGGGAGGAGATGCAGCGCCACGCCGAGCGGGGCTACCGCATGCTGCACGATTCGCCCTCGCGACTCCTGCAGCTCGCCTCCCAGATCGCTCTGACCCACCACGAGCGCTGGGACGGCACGGGCTACCCGCGCGGGCTCGCCGGCGACGAGATCCCGCTCTGCGGGCGCATCATCGCGGTGGCGGACGTGTTCGACGCGCTGATCTCGGAGCGCGTCTACAAGTCGGCCTGGCCGCCCGAGAAGGCGCGCGACTACCTCGTGGAGCACCGGGGCAGCCATTTCGACCCGGCCTGCGTCGACGCCTTCCTGTCACGCTGGGAGGACATCGTCGGCCTGATGCGCGACCGTCCCGCCGGAGCCGGAGCGGCCTGAGGCTCACTCCGCCGCCTGCTCCGCCGTATCCTCGGACAGGCCGAAGCGCTCGATGCAGTCCTGCAGGCGGATCGCCGCGTTGATCAGCGCCATGTGGGCGAAGCCCTGCGGGGTGTTGCCCCGCTGCTCGCCGCTCGCCGCTTCGATCTCCTCGGCGAACAGTCCGACATCGTTGCCGCGCGCGATGAGGCGCTCGAAGGTGGCCTTGGCCTGCCCCGTGCGACCGGCCAGCGCGAGGCAGCTCACGCGCCAGAACGCGCAAGGGGTGAAGGTCGCCTCCCGCCCTTCCAGGCCGTCGGGCGTCCGGTAGCGGTAGAGGAGGTCGCCCGCGCCGAGCTCGCGCTCGATCGCGGCGAGCGTCGCGTGCATGCGCGGATCGTCGGCGTCGATCGCCCCGAACAGGACGACACGCAGGACCGCGGCGTCGAGGTCGTCCGTCTCGTAGGTGCCGACATAGGCGCGCTTGCGCGGGTTCCAGGCCCGGGCCAGATAGTCGGCCCGGACCTCCGCGGCCGCCGCCTCCCAGGCGGCGATCTTCTCCGGCGGCACGCCCGCGATGTTGCGGCCGATCCGGGCCGCGTTGTCGAGGGCGACCCAGATCATCGCCTTGGTGTGGGTCTGCTGGCGCCGCTCCGTGCGCAGCTCCCAGATGCCGTGGTCCGGCGCGTCGCGGCAGGCCAGCGCGCGGGCGGTGAGGTTGTCGAGCACCTCCGGCAGGCGGTCGTTCACCTTCTCGGGCGGGTCGTACCTCACCGCCTCCAGGAAGCCGCACAGGGCCCGCAGCAGCTCGCCGTAGATGTCGTGCTGGTCCTGGTGCGCGGCCGCATTGCCGATCAGCACCGGCCCGACGCCGCGCCAGCCGGAGAGGTGGTGCAGCGCCTCCTCCGGCGGCGGCTCCCCGGCGATCCCGTAGAGGAGGCGCGTGTCGCGGCCGAAGCTGCCGTCCGCCTCCCGCAGGAAGCGCAGGAACTCGGACGCCTCGCGCACGTAGCCGAGCATCACGAAGGCCGTGACGGTGAAGCTCGCGTCCCGCATCCAGGTGAAGCGATAATCGTAGTTGCGGTTGCCCGGCACCGCCTCGGGCAGGCCGGCGGTGGCGGCGGCGACGATCGCCCCGCTCGGCGCGTAGGTGAGGAGCTTGAGGCAGAGGGCCGAGCGCAGCACGGCCTCCCGGTAGGGCCCGCGGTAGGTGCAGCGCCCGCTCCAGCGCTGCCAGTACGCCACCGTCCGGTCGAGGCAGTGGCGGGCGCCCTCGATGTTCTCGATCTCGGCCGCCTGACCGCCTTCGCCGTGGGTGAGGACGAGGTAGAGCGTCTGACCGGCCTCGAGCGCGAAGGTGCAGTCCGCCGCCTCGCCCCGGACGGTGAAGGGGCACGAGGCGCTCGCGCGCAGGCGCTGGTCGCCCGCCTCGAACAGGACCGTGCCGGCCTCCTCCCGCGCCGTGCACGGCCGGCGGGCGTAGTCGAAGGTCGGACGCACCTCGAAGCGGCCCGAGACGCGGCCCTCGTCGCAGGTGAGGAGCCGGATCAGCCGGCTCTCGCCCTCGCCGTCCGGACCTTCGTCGGGCTCGGGCTCGGGCGGGTTCACGGGCATCAGGTCGGTGAGGCGGGCGCGGCCGCTCGCCGTCGAGAACGTGGTCTCCAGCACGTTCGTGCCGGGCAGGTAGCGGCGATCCGTGCTCTGGACCCCTTCGAGGTGGAGGCTGCAGGCGCCGCCCTTCGCGTCGTCGAGCAGGCGCAGGAACAGGGCGGGCGAGTCGTGACGGGGCCAGCACAGCCAGTCGACCGAGCCGTCGCGGGCGATCAGGGCGTTGGCGTGGGTGTCGCCGACGATGGCGTAGTCGCTGATGGGCTTCGACAAGGGCGTCCGGCGCTCGTACGGTGACCTGCATTGAGGTAGCGCCGCGCCGACCCGTATCGATGCGGACCGACAATCTGCCACATCAAGGCTGCGGCCGCCGCCCGCACCTTCGCGGTCGACGATCCGACCCGGGCGATGCCGGCTGCCGCAGCGCTCGGCATATACTGCCCCGAGCGATGCAAGCCTGCCACATGATGCGGCAAGCTGATTGCATCCTGGGCAAGCGACTCAGCCGATGCGAGACCGTCCTCACGGTCCTGTGACGCGACGAGCCGCACGTACCGACTCTCACTCACGTCCGACCCGCAGCATACTGCCTGCGAAGCCGGCATCGACTGCTCATCAGAACGGCAGACAGCCGCACGGAACGGCACGGCTGCCCGGGGGCCCTCATGCATCTCCACCTTCGGCGCAGCCTCTCCGGCCTCGCCCTTCTCCTCCTGTCGGTGACGCCGAGCTACGCGGCCACCAGTTCCATCGACAGCGGGCAGGTCGCCTGGATCCTGACGGCCTCGGCGCTCGTCCTGTTCATGACCCTGCCGGGGCTCGGCCTGTTCTACGGCGGGCTCGTCCAGGCGCGGAACGTCCTGTCCGTGCTGATGCAGTGCTTCGCGATCTGCTGCATCGCCTCCGTCCTCTGGGCGATCTGCGGCTACAGCCTCGCCTTCGACGGGAGCGGGCCGCTGATCGGGACCCTGAACAAGGCGTTCCTCGCCCATCTCGACGCCGTGCGCGCTCCGACGCTCCTGCCAGAGAGCGTGTTCGCCCTCTACCAGATGACCTTCGCGGTGATCACGCCCGCGCTCATCATCGGGGCCTTCCCCGAGCGCGTCGCCTTCCCGTTCGTCGCCCTCTTCTCGGCGCTGTGGCTGATGCTGGTCTACGTGCCCGTGGCGCACTGGATCTGGGGCGGCGGCTGGCTCGCCGGGCTCGGCACCCTCGACTTCGCGGGCGGCATCGTCGTTCACACCACTGCCGGCGTCTCGGCTCTGGTGCTCGCCGTGATGATCGGCAAGCGCCGGGGCTTCCCGGCCGCCCTGCAGCCGCCGCACAGCCCCGGCATGACCATGATGGGCGCCGGCATGCTCTGGGTCGGCTGGTTCGGCTTCAACGGCGGCAGCGCCCTATCGGCGGACGGCAGCGCGGCGAACGCCATCCTGGCCACCCACCTCTCGGCGGCCGCCGGCGCCCTCGCCTGGACCGCCGCCGAGTGGGTGAAGATCCGCAAGCCCACCTCGATCGGCATCGTCACCGGCTGCGTCGCGGGCCTCGCCACGATCACCCCGGCCGCCGGCTTCGTCTCGCCCGCCGCGGCGCTCGCCATCGGGACGGCGGGCGGGCTCGTCTGCTTCTTCGCGACGCTCTACGTGAAGCATCGCCTCGCCATCGACGACTCGCTCGACGTCTTCGCCGTGCACGGCGTCGGCGGCATGCTGGGCTCGCTGCTGCTCGCGGTCTTCGCCCTGCCGGACCTCGGGGGCGCCGGCCTCGGCGAGGGTGGTACGGTGCTGCGCCAGCTCGGCGTGCAGGCCCTGGCGATCGCGGTCACGGCCGTCTGGTCCGTCGTCGTGACCTTCGGTCTGACCCGGATGCTGTCCGCCGTCACGCCGCTGCGGGTCGACGCCGAGGCCGAGTACGAGGGCCTCGACATCGCGAGCCACGGCGAGCGGGCCTACGAGTACACCTGAGCCGGGCCCACCCGCCGCGTCATTCCGCGGCGCCGCACGGGCACGTCGAGGCGGGTTCCGGACCCCGCCTCGGCCGCCACCTACTTGCCGGACAGGAGCGGCGACCAGGTCGGGTCGGAGGCGTAGGACGGCGTCGGCACCGGCTGCTCCACCCGGCCCGTGATGTCGACCATGTAGAGCTTGCCGCCGCCCTGGCCGCCCGGATCGCGGAAGAACAGCACGTACTGGCCGTTCGGCGCGAAGGTCGGACCCTCGTTGTGGAAACCCTCGGTGAGTACGCGCTCCCCCGAGCCGTCGGGCTTCATCACGCAGATGGCGAAGCCGCCCTTGCGCTGGCGGGTGAAGGCGATGAGGTCGCCGCGCGGCGACCAGGCCGGCTGCGAGGCCGCGCCCTCGCCGAAGGAGATGCGGTGCGGGTTCGAGCCGTCCGCGTTCATCACGTAGATCTGCTGCGAGCCGCCGCGGTCGGACTCGAACACGATCTGGCTGCCGTCAGGCGAGTAGGTCGGCGAGGTGTCGATGGCCATGCCCTGCGTGATCGGGCGCTGCGCCTTCGAGGCGAGATCCATCGTCACGATGTCGGCATTGCCGCCCTGCTGGACGCTGAGCACGAGGCGGCGCCCGTCCGGCGAGAAGCGGGGGCTCGCGCTCATCGATTCGAAATTGCCGACCGCCTGCCGCGTCCCGGTCTCCAGGTTGATCACCTGGATGCGCGGCTGATGGCCGGTCTGCTGGGTCATGAAGGCGATGTCCTGCGTGGCGGGCGAGTAGCGCGGCGCCACGATCGAGGTCTCGCCGGTGGTGAGGGCGCGGACATTGGCCCCGTCCTGATCCATCACCATCAGGCGCTTGCGGCGGTTCTCTTTCGGGCCGGATTCGTCCACGAAGGCGATGCGGCTGTCGAAGAAGGGCCCAAGCCCCGTGATCTTGGTGTAGACCGCGTCGGAGACGAGGTGGCCGGTGCGCCGGGCGTTGGCCGGATCGGTGGCGTATTGCTGGCCGGTCATCTGCTGGCCGGAGGTGACGTCCCAGAGCCGGAACTCGACCTTCAGGCGCCCGCCCCCGTCGCGCGAGACGCGGCCCGTCACGAGGCCCTGCACGCCGGTGGCGCGCCACTTCTCGAAGTTCGGGGCCGCGTCGAAGGCGGGAACTTCGGGAAAGCGCGCCTTGTCGAGCGGCGCGAAGTAGCCCGAGCGGCGCAAATTGTTCGTCACCACGCTGGAGACGAGGTTGCCGAGGCTGGGGTCGCCGGAGAAGTCCGTCACGGCGATCGGCAGCGGCTGGAAGGCGCCGCCGCCGATGCGCAGCTGGAGCTGCGCGCGGGCGGGCGTGAGGCCGCCGAGCAGGGCGAGCGCGAGGGCGGCGAGCAGCGTGGCGAGCGTGCGCCGCGACGTCGTGCGATGGGGCATGGGATTCGCTTTTTCCGGGACCGTCTGAGCTGTCTGGGAGGGATCGTTCGGGGCTCACGCCGCCGAGAACTCGAACTCCGCGTTGATGGCTTTCCAGTCGTTGTAGTACGGCGCGTACTGGGCCGGGATCTTGTAGGGCGCGCAGCGCCGCACCGCCCGCAGGGCCGCCTGGGCGATCGACTGGTCGACGGCGCTGGCGCCGCCGCGCATGATCCGAGGCTCCGCGGCGAGCGAGCCGTTCGGGTTCAGGCGGATGTCGAGCATGGGCAGGACGACGCCCTGGGCGGCGCCCGGCGGGGCCGAGTAGCACCGCTCGATCTGCTGCTGCAGCATGCCCACGAGGGCGTCGCGGAGCGACGGCGACAGGCGCTGCGCGGTGCCGGTCGCGGCCCCGAGCGAGGCCGTGCGCTGAACCTCGTGGCCGGTGGCTCCCGTCGATTGCGAGGGCACCTTCGAGGCGAGCATCTGGCGGATGTCGCCTGCGTTGAACTTGTCGGCGAGCTCGGCCTGCTTCTTGGCTTTCGCCTCGGCATCGGCCTTGGCCTTCGCGTCGGCGAGCGCCTTCGCCTTGGCCTTGGCGGCGGCCTCGGCCTTCGCCTTGGCCTCGGCTTCCGCCTTCGCCTCGGCGATCTCCTTCTGGCGCTCGGCCTCGGCCTTGGCTCTCGCCTCCGCTTCCGCCTTGGCCTTGGCTTCCGCCTCTGCCTTGGCCGCCTTCTCCTGCGCGGCCTTCGCCTCGGCCTTGGCCTTCTCCGCCTTGGCTTTCGCCTCGGCCTTGGCCTTCGCGTCGGCGGCCGCGGCCTCCGCCTCCTGGCGCTCGATCAGCTTGTCGAGCTGCTCGCGGCGCTCGGCCTCGGCCTTCTCCTGCGCGGCCTTCGCCTCGGCCTTGGCCTTCGCCTCCGCCCTGGCTTCCGCCGCAGCTTTAGCGGCAGCCTTCTCCTGCGCGGCCTTCTCGGCCTTCTCCTGGGCCGCCTTCTCCGCCTTCTCCTGCGCGGCCTTGGCGGCCTTGGCGACCTCCTGCGGGTCGGGCTCGTTGATGCGCAGGGGCACCTCGTCGACGCTCGCGACCTTCATGTCGGCGGTGCGGGTCGGGGCGGCGGGCGCGTCGACCTTGGCGTTCTCGGGCTCGCGCTCCTCGAAGGTCTCGGCCTTGCGGTCGGCCCGCGGCTTGGCGTCGGAGAGGGGCTTCTCCGCGTTGCGCTCGCCCTTGGTGATCTCCGAGAACTGGTTCTCGGTGATGACCTCGACGGGCACGCCCTCCTGCGCCTCGGGCAGGGCCTCGGCGGAGATGCCGACCAGGGCGAGGGTCAGCAGCGCCACGTGCACGCCGGCAGAGAGCCAGAATCCGGGTTCGCTGCGGTCGAAGGTGAGCGCCACGGCGGCCGGTCCGCTATCGCTGGTCGGGCTCGGTGACGAGGGCGACCTTCTTGAAGCCGCCGCCGGTCACGATCGCCATCACCTGCGCCACACGGCCGTAATCGACCCGCTTGTCGCCGCGCACGAAGACGCGCTCCTCGAAGCCCGCTTTCGAGACCTCGGTGAGCTTCGGCACGATGCTGTCGTCCGTCAGCTCGTCCTCGCCGAGGAAGATCTGGCCGCTCTGGCGGATCGAGAGGGTGACGGGCTTGGTGTCGGAGTTGAGCGGGCTCGCCTTCGATTGCGGCAGGTCGAGAGGGACGCCGACCGTCATCATCGGGGCCGCCACCATGAACACGATCAACAGCACGAGCACGACGTCGATGAACGGCGTCATGTTGATCTCGTTGATGGCGGCCGTGCGCCGGCCGCGCCGCCGCCGCTTGGTGCCGCCCTGTGCCGCTCCGTGGGCCATGCCCATGATGCTCGTCCTCGGCTGTCGGGTGGGGTCAGGCGGCGAGCGAGAGGCGCTCGTCGATCTGGCGGGAGAGGATCGCCGAGAACTCGTCCGCGAAGCCCTCGAGCCGCGACTGCGACTTCGCCACGGAGGCCTGCAGCTTGTTGTAGGCGAGAACCGCCGGGATCGCGGCGAACAGGCCGATCGCGGTGGCGAACAGCGCCTCGGCGATGCCCGGCGCCACGACAGCCAGCGAGGTGTTCTTCGAGGCCGCGATCGAGGTGAAGGCGGTCATGATGCCCCAGACCGTGCCGAACAGGCCGATATACGGGCCGGCCGAGCCGATCGAGGCGAGGAACAGGAGGCGCGACTCGAGGCGCTCGACCTCGCGCTGGATGGTGACGTCGAGCACCTTGTCGATGCGCTGGCTCAGCGACTGGATCTGGCGGCCCGACCCCTCGAAGGAGCGCTTCCACTCGCGCATCGCGGCCACGAACAGGGCGGCGAGGCCGGTCGCCGGGCGGTCGTTGAAGGAGCGGTAGAGCTCCTCGAGCGAGCGGCCGGACCAGAACGCGTCCTCGAACGCGTCCATCTCCTCCTTGGTGCGGCGGAACAGCAGCGTCTTGTCGACGATGATCGCCCAGCACCACACCGAGGCGCCGAGCAGCCCCACCATCACGATCTTGACCACGAAATGGGCCTGCAGGAACAGGCCGAGCAGCGTCATGTCGGCGACGGGCGCCTGCGCCGCCTGCATGGCATCGGCTGGGTTCATGGCAAGATCCTCAAATCCCCGGGCCACCGAAGCGCGGGCGCGGCCCGCCCGCTCCAGCTCAGATCCGCGAGCGATATCAACGGGGAATCGCCGTCGAATCTGTCGAAAGTAAGGGCCAGGCTTGCGTCGCCGTCCCCGACAATCCGACGGGACGAGTTAAGCGGGTGGCAGGGTTAAGGAATGGTTGCCGGGCCGGCGCTCAGGCCGGGCGCGAGAGGGCGCGCCGGAGCGAATCGGGCAGGCGGATGGCCCGGCCCGCCCGCACGCAGGCGACGACGACCTCGGCCCGCACGAGGATCTCCTCGCCGCGGCACACGGTCTGCATGAGGTGCATGGAGGCACCGCGCAATTCGCGCGTGCCGGTGAGCACGGTGAGCGCGTCGTCCATCCGGGCGGGCTTCAGGTAGTCGATCTCCATGCGCCGGACCACGAAGACGAGGCCGTCCGCGTCGCGGTGCAGGTCGGACTGGTCGCCCGCGAGCCCCCGCAGCAGCTCCGTGCGGCCGCGCTCCATGAAGCGCAGGTAGCTCGCGTGATAGACGAAGCCCGAGAAGTCCGTGTCCTCGTAGTAGACGCGCACGGGCAGCGCGTGGGCGCCCTCCATCATTTCTCCTCGCCGGCCGATCGGTTCCGGGCGCCGGATTGCGGGCCGACCGTGTCGTTTCCGGGGCGAGGCATCCGGCTCAGCGCACCTGCACCAGGAAGCGGCCGACAAGGCCCTGCAGCTCGCTCGACCGGGCGCTGACGATGCGGGCGGCCGCGAGCGAATCCCGGGCCGCGCAGACGGCCTGACCGACATCGTGGCCGACGCGCGCGATCGTCTCGGTGACCTCCTGCGTGCCGCGGGCCGCCTGGAGCACGTTCCCGGCGATCTCCTGCGTCGCCGCGCGCTGCTGCGCGACCGTGCCGGCGATCGCCGCGGCGATCGCATCGATCTCGCGGACCGTCGCTCCGATCCCGCCGATGGCCTCCACGGCTCCCGTGGCGGCCGAGCGGATCGCCTCGATCTGCCCGCGGATCTCGGCCGTGGCCGTGGCGGTGTGGCCCGCGAGGGCCTTCACCTCGCCGGCGACCACGGCGAAGCCGCGCCCCGCCTCGCCGGCGCGCGCCGCCTCGATCGTCGCGTTGAGGGCCAGGAGGTTCGTCTGCGCGGCGATGCCGGCGATCAGGCTCGCCACGTCCCCGATCCGTGCGGCGGCTGCCTCGAGGGCCCGCACCGTGGCGTCGGAGCGCGCCGCGTCCTCGGCGGCCCGCCTCGTGACGGCGGTCGAGCGGCCGACCTGAGCGTCGATCTCGCGGAACGATGCGGTCAGCTCCTCGGCCGCCGAGGCGACCATGCGGACGTTGGCCGAGGCCTCCTCGGATGAGGCCGCCACCGCCCGGTTCCGGGTCTCCTCGACGACCTGGGACAGGGTGCCGGCGCCCTCCCGCATCGCGTCGGCCGTCGCGGAAAGCTCGCTCGCCGCCTGCCCGACCTCCTCCTCGATCCTGTCCGCGAGCCTGAGGATGGCGTCGCGGCGCTCCATCTCGCCGCGCTCCCGCAGGGCCTCCTGATCTGCGAGCAGGGCGCGGTTCTCGATCATCTTGGCGTGGAACACCGCGAGCGCGCGCGCGATGGCACCGATCTCGTCCTGCCGCGCGATGCGGACCGGCAGCACGTCGAGGTTTCCCTCCGAGAGCTGCGTCATGGTACCGGCCATCATCGTGAGGGGACCGGACAGGCGCTGGCCGACCCACAGGGAGAGCGCCCCGGCGCACAGCACCGTCGCGGCGATGACGGCCCACATGGCCTGCGTCGTCCTCGACCGCGCGGCCGCCATCTCGGCGCTCGTGCGGTCGTGCTCCTGCTCCACGGCCTGCTCGACCGCGCCGACCAGCGGCGCGAGGCGCCCGTAGATCGCCGAGAGGTCCTGGGCCTCCTCCCTCAAGGTCGAGGCACCCGCGGAATAGGCCAGGAAGCGCGCCTCGTAGGCGGCGACGAGCGCGGCGAGCTCCGCCCGGACCTGCGGCGCCAGCGACGAGGCGGAGAGCGCGGGCTTGAACTCGGAGACCCGGTCGCGCAGTTCGTCGACGTACCTGTCGTCGCCGCGCAGGATGAAGTCCTTCTCGTGCCGGCGCATCATCAGCATGAGGACCTTCAGGTCCGGCTCGTGGACGGCGAGCAGCCGCTTCTCGGCGGCGTGCACCGCTTCGCGCAGGGCGCCCTGCACGCCGTCCTTCTCGGTCAGGCCGAGCGTCCGCTGCGCGGCGGCCACGTTCTGGAAGCGCGTGGCGTAGAGGTTGAGGCTCGGGCGGATGGCCTCGGCCTGCTTCAGAGGGCTGTCGGCAGGGCTGTCCGCGACCGCGGCCTCGACGCTCCTCAGGCGCTCCCCGACCCGGGCGACAAGGGTCTCGCGCTTTGCGATCAGGGCCTCGCGGCGATCGAGGAGGAACTCGGTCTCCGCCTGACGCGCCGCGCCGAGGTCGGCGTGGATCCCGATCATGGCCGCGTGCAGTTCGCTGCCGCGGTCGGCGACGCGCTGGAGCGCGTCCTGCCGGTTCTGGCCGAGCATGTGGACGACCCCCAGCAGCAGCACCCCGCCCATGCCGAGCAGGGCGATCTGCCATCGCAGCCCGAGGCGGCCGCGAAAACATTGACGAACCCGGAACACGATCGTGCGCATTCGCGAGGATAGTCTGCGATAGATTGGAAAAGTCGATAACGGCACCGAGCCCGCGGCGCCCGTGATTGGTTATCCGCCGAGGTCGTCGTCCGTCGCGAACAGCCCGAACTGCGTGGCCGGATCGCGCCGCGGCTCGGCGAAGCCCATGTGGCGGTAGGCGTGCGGCGTCAGAACGCGGCCGCGCGGCGTGCGCTGCACGAAGCCCTTCTGGATCAGGTAGGGCTCGATGATGTCCTCGATGGCGTCGCGCGGCTCCGAGAGGGCTGCCGCGATCGTCTCGATGCCGACGGGACCGCCGCCGAACGAAGTCACGATCATCGTCAGGTACTTGCGGTCCATCACGTCGAGACCGACCGGGTCGACGTCGAGCATCTGCAACGCACGGTCCGCGATCGCCCGGGTAACGATCGGCGCGTCCTCGACGATCGCGAAGTCGCGCACCCGGCGCAGCAGGCGCCCGGCGATGCGAGGCGTGCCGCGGGCCCGCTTGGCGATCTCGTTGGCGCCTTCCGGCGACATGCCTAGGCCGAGCACCCGCGCACCGCGGCTGACGATCAGCTCCAGCTCGTCAATGTCGTAGAATTCGAGGCGGATCGGGATGCCGAAGCGGTCGCGCAGCGGCGTCGTCAGGAGGCCGGCCCGCGTCGTCGCGCCGACGAGGGTGAACTTGGGCAGCTCGATCTTCACGGAGCGGGCGGCCGGGCCTTCGCCGATGATCAGGTCGAGCTGATAATCCTCCATCGCCGGGTAGAGGATCTCCTCTACCGCCGGGTTGAGGCGGTGGATCTCGTCGATGAACAGGACGTCCCGCTCCTCCAGGTTGGTGAGCTGGGCCGCGAGGTCGCCGGCCTTGGCGATGACCGGGCCGGAGGTCGAGCGGAAATTCACGCCGAGCTCCCGGGCGACGATCTGGGCGAGCGTCGTCTTGCCGAGACCCGGAGGCCCGACGAAGAGCACGTGGTCGAGGGCCTGACCCGTCTTGCGGGCGGCCTCGATGAAGATCTGCATGTTGGCGCGCGCCGCCCGCTGCCCGACGAACTCGGCGAGGCTCAGGGGCCGGATCGACTGGTCGACGTCGTCCGGTCGGCTCTCGGGATTGAGGAGCGACTTCGTGGCGGGCGGCTTGCTCAACGGATCTCGCGGGTCGGGCTGAAGGCAATGTCAGGCGGGTGTTACCCGTTCCGGCGCCTCAAAACCACCGCGGCATCTCGGCCCGCATCGTCCCGCCGCAGGCGAACCGGCCCATCGGTCGCGAACCTACGGGACAGGCGCGGTCGGGGACTTGCAACGCCCGCGCCCGAACAGCATTACTTTTCCGTATCGAGACAGGGTTATGAGAATCATGCGTCCCGCGGCGAGACTCGTCCTCGCCGGGCTCGGCCCGGTCCTCGTCGCGCTCGGCGGACCGGCCGCGGCCCAGATCGTGCCCGAGACCTCGGGCATGGCCTCGGCCGCCAACTCTCCCGCCGCCGTCGTGCAGACGGGCTCGCGCAAGCGCGCCGCCTGCTTTTTCTGCGCGGCCGGCCCGCGCGAGGCGGAGCGGCACGAGAGCCGCCGCGAGGCCCGCCGCCCGCACGCGTCCGCTCAGTACTGAATCGTCGCGCGAAGCCCGACGACGACCGCGTTGCGGATGCGCGGGAAGCCCGGCAGCAGCGGGTTTCCCGTGCGCCCGCCCGGACCGACGACGTATTGCAGGCTCGGCTGCACGGTGAAGCCCGAGGCGACGACGGCCTGATAGGTCAACTCCATCGCCGTCTCGCTCCGCCGGACCGGCAGGGCGGCCCCGCCGAAGGCCACCCGATCCCAGTCGGAGAGACGGGCCCGGCGGGCGATGCGGGTGTGGGCGAGGCCGAGACCCGCCACGTCGTCCGGGCGCCCCGGCAGCAATCCCTTGTAGACGATGCCGGCATCCGCGTAGAGGCTGACGAGGCTCGCGGGCGAGGGCGAGGCGGCGAGGCGCGCGAACACGGCCGCGCCCCGGTCGCTGTCCGCGTCCTCCTGGTAGACCGTCTGGTCGATCAGCGCGTAGAAGCCGTCGTCCCCCCGCCTTCGCGCCGGCAAGCCCGAGCTCCAGGGCGCCGAGAGCGGGTTCCCGTCCCGGTCCATGCGCGGATCGCCGAAGGCGCCGAAATGGTGGAAGTAGCCCACCTTCACCGTGCCGGTGCGCTCGGGGCCCGCTCCACCGAAGACATAGGCATGGGCGGCCTCCGCGATCAGGAAGGGCGAGCCGTGCAGGCTGAAATCCATCCCGTGCCGGTTGCGGGTTTGCGGGTCGACGGCGAGACGGTCGCCGCGGGCGTGGGCCGGGTCGCCGTTGAACAGCCCGAGCATCAGGCTCGTCTTCGGGAGAGCGTTCCAGCGCCCGCGGATGCCGGGGGTGGCCAGCGGCAGCGCGGGGCCGCCGGACGGGAGGTTCGCCGCCGCCAGCACCGGCCAACCGAAGGTCGCGTTGACGAACACCGTCGCCGAGGGGCTGACGAGGAATTCCGCGTCCGCCGCGAGGTTGCCCGCGCGCAGGGTCAGGGACCGGTCGAGGAAGGACTGCTCCAGCCAGAGCTCCTGCAGCCGGGTCGCGGGAAGCGCCTCGATTCCGCTCACAGCCGCGAGGCTGCCGACGTAGTACCGCGTCGGGCCCGTGCCGTGGATCTGGTAGGCGCTCGCGTGAAAGCGCAGGCCCTCCCACCCGGCGAGCTTGCCGAGATCCGCGTCGATCTGGACGTCGGCCCGTCCCGCGTAGACGGCCCCGCGGCGCAGACCGCCGCGCAGACCGCCGAACACCTCTCCGATATAGGCGAGGCCGATCTCGATGCCGCGCCCCCTCAGGGCCGCGCGCCCATACATGCCCGGCAGGCGCTTCCCGCATCAAGGAGGGGATCGCGGGACGCGACCCGGCCGCGGCGTAGGGCCGCTGCGCCCGCCGCCCCGGCACGGCGGCCGGCGAACGATCTGCGCGGCGCGGCCGCCTCAGCGTCCATCGAGTTCGGGTTGCGTACATGGCCGAGCCTCACCGTTCGCGTCTGTCGGGCGTCCTCCGCCTGCTCGCCGTCTGCCTGGTCGGCGGCGCGGCCCCGGTCCGGGCGGAGCCCGGCGTCAGCGGCGCGGACCCAGTCCGGGCGGAGCCCGGCGTCATCGCCGGAGGCCCGCAGGAACTCCGCTCCCTCGACCTCTCGCCGCCTCCGGCGACATTCGCCGCCCTCGTCATGTGGGCGACACCGAGGTCGCCCGGATGGAGGAGCGTGACACAGACTTACGATGCTCCGCGCCGGGCCATTCGAACCAGGATCTCGATGACAATCTAGCGCAGATCCATGAAATCGGCCTTTCTCGGCCAAGCTTAAGCCGAGCCAGTGCAGAGCGAAAATTGACAAACGAAGACGCCGCCCGAGGTTGCCCTCGGACGGCGCCATCAGAAACTGCTCAGGAAGGGCGGCCCGACGGGCCGCTGCCCTGAAGCCGCGAACGCTACTCCACTTCGGGCTCGATCTTGTCGAGGCCGCCGATGTGGCGCTGCGCGTAGAGCGGCAGGCCGATCTGCTTGATCAGCTCGAGCTGCGTCTCCAGGAAGTCGATATGGCCTTCCTCGTCGGTGGCGAGATCCTCGAACAAGATCTTCGAGACGCGATCATTGATCGAATCGCAGTACTTCGCCGCCTCGAGATAGAGCGAGCGGGCCTCGTTCTCGGCGGCGAGGTCGCACTCGATGATCTCCTGGACGTTCTGCCCGATCCGCAGGGGATCGAGTTCCTGGAGATTGGGGAACCCTTCGAGGAAGAGGATGCGGTCGACGAACCGGTCGGCGTGGTTCATCTCCTCGATGGATTCCTTGCGCCAGTACTTGGCGAGCTCGACGTAGCCCCAATCGTTGAGCATGCGGAAGTGGAGCCAGTACTGGTTGACCGCCGTCAGCTCGCTGCGCAATCCGCGATTGAGATACTCGATTACCTTAGCGTCACCCTTCATACGCCCGTCTCCCTGAGGCTCGGTCAGCCGGGAGGGGACGCATCCGCGCCTGTCAGGCGGCGATCCCCTCCTCCGCTGTCTGGACCTTGACCAGAGAGCAGGTGCTCGCGCAAGCGGAGCCGCAGGAATGTGCGGCCTCATCAAGGGCCTTCTGCATGATCGAGCGGATGGTGCGGGCGCAGCGACCGCATTTCGGGCTGCAGCCGAGGCAGGCGTAGACCTGCGCGGGCGTGCGCGGGCAGCCCGGCCCCGGGCTGAGGCAGGAGCGCACGGCACCATCGGACAGGACGTTGCAGGAACAGACGATCATTCGGGACCGCAACTCGGGACGCGGCAAGGGCCGCAGGGTGACGGACGGTCGCGCGGGCTGACCGCCCGACCGGTGGATCGCAGGCACCGAGAACACGGAGCAACCGAAATTCCGAGTTCCGGCACCGCTTTGACCGCTAGATTAGAACCGTTGAAATCTACAACACTTTCAATGGGTTAGGTGATCTGCCCACCACTTGGCAGCGCGGACCGGCCGCGTCAAGAGGGCCTGCCCGCTCCGACCGAACCTGCGTCGCAATGTACCGGGCTGCGGAATACCGACCGGCCACGCACGGCGCGCAAGGGCAGGGCGAAGCTTGCTGCAGCCCGCGGAACGCCGTCAGATCGGGCCCGCCCCGCTACCAGCGTAGCGCAGGACAGCGGCAACTGGTATACTGAATGCCAAAATTGGGGAGGGCGCCCGCATGACCATCCTGTTCCACCATCCTGCCGCTCTTGAGCACCGGACGCCGCACGGTCATCCCGAACGGCCGGAGCGGATGCGGGCGGTGCAGAAGGCGCTGGAGGCCGAAGCCTTCGCCGGGCTCGACCGGCGCGCCCCCGAGCCGGCCGCCCTGAAGACCGTGGCGCTCGCGCACCCGGAGGAGTGGGTGGAGGCGATCGTCGCGGCCGCCCCTGCGGACGGCCTCGTCAGCATCGATTCCGACACGGTCCTGTCGCCCGGCACCATCGAGTGCGTGCTGCGCGGCGTTGGGGCGGGCGTCCAGGGCGTCGACGCGGTGATGGCCGGGACGGCCAAGAACGCCTTCTCGGCGATGCGCCCGCCGGGGCACCACGCGGAGAAGACCCGCGCGATGGGGTTCTGCGTGTTCAACAACGCCGCGGTCGCGGCCCGCCACGCCCGCACCGCGCACGGGGTTGAGCGCGTCGCCATCGTCGACTGGGATGTGCATCACGGCAACGGCAGCCAGGACATCTTCTGGGACGACCCGTCGGTGCTGTTCTGCTCCAGCCACCAGATGCCGCTCTACCCGGGCAGCGGCGCTCTCTCCGAAGAGGGCGAGCACGGCACGATCGTCAACGCGCCGCTCCGCCCCGGCTCGGACGGGGAGACCTTCCGCGAGGCCTTCGAAAGCCGCATCCTGCCGCGGCTGAAGGCGTTCCGGCCGGATCTCATCATCATCTCGGCTGGGTTCGACGCGCACTGGCGCGATCCGCTCGCCAACCTGATGCTGGAGGCCGAGGACTTCGCCTGGGCGACCCGGCAGGTCCTGGAGGAGGCCGAGCGCTGCTGCCAGGGCCGCGTCGTCTCTCTGCTCGAAGGCGGCTACGACCTTACCGGGCTCGCGGACTCGGTCGCCGCGCACGTGCAGGTGCTGATGGAGGCGTGAGCCCTCCGCTCACTCGGCCGCGCGCGGTGAGATGACCGCGAGCGGCGGCTCGGGCCGCTCGAAGCCGAGCACTTGGTCGGCATGCGCGATGGTGGCGGGGCGGTGCGCGACGATGACCCGCGTCATGTCGAGCTCGCGCAGGGCCGCCGCGATGGCGGCCTCGGTGGGCTCGTCGAGATGGCTCGTCGCCTCGTCGAGAAACAGGATGTCCGGCCTCCGGTAGAGGGCGCGGGCCAGGATGACGCGCTGCTTCTGGCCGCCCGAGAGCGTCGAGCCCATGTCGCCGACGAGGGTCTCGAAGCCCATCGGCGTGCGCCGGATGTCGGCGAGGATCGCGGCGCGGGCGGCGCATTCCTCGATCCAGCCGAGATCCGGCCGCTCGTCGAAGCAGGAGATGTTCTCGGCGATCGAGCCGGCGAACAGGCCGTCGTTCTGCATCACCCCCGCGATGCGGCGCCGGTAGGCGGCGGGGCCGATCGCGCGGATGTCGCGACCGTCGACCATCACGCTTCCCTCGGTGGCGGTCAGAAGCCCCATCATGATCTTCATCATGGTGGTCTTGCCGCAGCCGGAAGGGCCGGTGATGGCGAAGCTGGAACCCGCCGGGACGTCGAATCCGAGATCGCGGAAGATCCAAGGCTCGTCGGCGCCGTAGCGCAGCGCGAGTCCCCGCACGGCGATCGACCCGGCCCGCGACCCGGCGATGGTGGGCGCCGCGACCTGCGGCGGGGCGGCGCCCGGCTGCTCCTCGGGCTCGGTGAGCACGATGTCCGAGATGCGGTCCGTCTGCACGTCGAGCATGCGCAGCTTGAAGCCGGACTCGATCAGGTTGCCGACCCGCTGCGAGAACTGGTCCCGGTAGGTCAGGAAGGCGACGAGCATGCCGAGCGTCATCGACTGCTCGATGACGGCCCCCGCGCCGAGCACCAGCAGGATCAGCCGGTCGGCGCCGAACAGCAGCTCGTTGGCGCGGCCGAACACGAGGTCCAGGCGCTGCAGGCGCAGGCGCGCGTTCAGCGCCGTGACGAACTGGTTCATCCAGGCGCCGCCGCGGCGCTCGCGCAGGCCGAGGAGCTTGACGCTCGCCATGCCGCGCACCGTCTCGATAAAGTGGGTCTGCTGGCGCGCCTCGGCGACGATCGCCTCCTCGGTGCCTTCCCGGTAGGCCGCGAAGGCGGCGACGCGCAGCGCCGTCGTCAGGGCCGTCGAGACGAGGGCGACGAGGGCGAGCCAGCCGCCGTAGACGACGAGCATGATCAGCATGCCGACCGACATGATCCCGTCGAGGACCGCCTGGACGAGATCGGTGGTGAGGCCCTTCTGGATCGTCGAGAGCGAGCCGAAGCGGGAGATCACGTCGCCCACATGCCGCTTCTCGAAATAGTCCAGCGGCAGCCGCGAGAGGTGGTCGAACAGGCTGCCCGACCATTGATAGCTGAGGGTCGAGCCCGCCAGCATGATCGCCCAGGTCCGCGCCACGGCGAGCGCCAGTTGCACGACGAGCAGCAGCACGACGCCGATCGCGACCACGAGCAGCAGGTCGAGGTCGGCGTTCACGATCACCTCGTCGATCACGATCTGCGAGGCGATCGGCATCAGGATCGCGACGAACTCGATGCCGAGCGACAGGGCGAGGATCCGGGCGAGCGCCCCGCGGATCCCCGAGACGTTGCGGAACAGGTCCGTGAGGCGGAAGCCCGGCGGCGGGTTCGCCTGCACGAAGCTCTGGGTCGGGCTCGCCTCAAGGGCGACGCCCGTGAACTCGCGCGAGGCTTCCGCCAGGGTGAGGGCTCGGCGCCCGCGGGCCGGATCGTGCACGACGATCCCGCGGGCGCGCACCTCCGCCAGCACCACGAAGTGGTTGAGCCCCCAGTGCAGGATGCAGGGCAGCTTGAGGCGGCCGAGATCCCTCAGCTCGACGCGCAGCGCCCGGGTCGCGAGGCCCATCGTGCCGGCGAAATCGACGAGGTTGCGCAGGGTCATGCCCTTGAGGGAGAGGGCGTGCCGGCGCCGCAGGGCCCCGAGATCGACGTGGTGACCGTGATGGCCGAGCAGCATGGCGAGGCAGGCCATGCCGCACTCGGCCGCCTCGGCCTGCAGGATGACGGGCAGGCGCCGGCCGAAGCCGAGCTGGAGGGCGTCGCGGAAGGACAAGGGCCTCAGCCGCCCTCGGTGACGAGGTCGACGCTGCGCTTGACCCGGTAGAGCGGGTCGAGGAGCCAGCGGTAGAGCGGGCGCTTCTCCAGCGAGATGTCGGCCTCGACGCGCATGCCGGCCTCCAGCCGACGCCGCTCGCCGTAGGCGACGACGCCGTCGTCGTCGGGCCGGACGACGACCCGGTAGATGCCGCCGGGCCGCTTGGATCCGGCGGTCTCCGGCAGGTCGCCGCCCTCGAGCGGCGCCCGCGTCACCTCGGTCACCACGCCGCGGTAGAGGCCGAAGCGCTGGAACGGGAAGGCGGCGTAGCGCAGCATCACGGCGGCACCCGACTCGATGAAGCCGATCGAGGCGGAATCGACGAACAGGTTCGCCTGCAGGCGGCCCTCGCTCGGCAGCAGCGTCAGCAGCGTCGCGCCGGCTCCGACGCTCTGGCCGGCCTGCGCCCGGATCGAGGTGAGGATGCCGGCCTCTGGCGCGCGCACCTCGATGGCGCGGCGGGCCTCGCTCTCCGCCCGCTGCTGCTCCAGCTGGGCGGCGCTGCGATCCATGTCGGCGAGATCGCGGGCGAGGCGGTCGTCGAAGGTCGCGCGCTGCGCGCTCAGATCGGCGATCCGCCCCGTGAGCTGCAGGTTCGTCTGCTTGAGCTGGGCGAGCTGGGTGCTGGCCTGCATGTAGAGGTAATTCTGGCTCTGCAGGTCGGCGGCGCGCGCGAGCCCGTTCGTGACCGCCTTCGAGAGGACCTCGACGCGCTCGCGCAGGGGCTGGATGAGTTTCTCCTGCAGGTCGATCTGCTCGGCGAGCTGGCGCGACTGCGCCTCGAGATTGCCGATCTGGTCCGAGAGGGCGCGCTTCTCGGTCGCGGCGGTCGCGGCGCGCAGGGAGCGCTGCTTCTCGACGCTCTCCCTCTGACGGCCGAGCTCATCGATCACACGGGTCTGTGTCGGGCCGCTCGCCGAGACCGCGTCGAGGTCGATCGTGTAGAGAAGCTGCCCGCGCTCGACGCGGCCGCCCTCGCGCCCGCCCGCGGCGCTGACCCGGCCGGAAGCGGGGCTCGTCAGGGTGATCAGCCCGACATTCGGCGTGAGCAGCCCCTGCGCGTGAACGCGGCGCGTGTAGGTGCCGAGCGCCCCGTAGGCGAGCCCGGCCAGGATCAGCACGAGGCAGATGCCCGTTACGATACGCACGGGCAGCGGCTGCACGAGCTGCGCCTCGCCGAGCCAGGCATCCCGCCGGGCAGCGGCGACCTCGCGCCGGAAGAGCGGCGACGTCATCGACGCCCTTTTGGCCGGCCTGGACGGCGAAGATCAACCAGGACCGCCCCGGCCGATGATGTTGCAGCGCAACACGAACGCTCGATGTCGAGCGCTGCGAATGGTCCCCCGCCGATCCGTACGAAAATGGACGAAATCGCCGTTGCCGAGTGACTTGAGCGGAGCGGCTGAGGCGATACGTGACCGTTCCCCCCCGACACAACTCTGCGTCGTCACCGGCCCTGCGTCATCCGACCGCAGTCCGGCGAACTCACGCCGCTATCCGCGGCGTTTGGCGGAATTCCGGCGACATTGCGGCCGAGCCTCAGTCCTGCCACGAAGCTCCGTGGTTGCCGAAACGCCGATCGGGAAAGCGGTTTGAAGCGAGTGACATAGAACGATCTCAGGGTCATCCTCGTTTTCGTTGAATTTTGAATGCCGAGCGCACCGTATTGCCCTGCACAATTTCTGCGGGTTGAAGCTCAGCATCTGCCATGCTCCCCTGATTGAGGAAGCGTTGCTTAGAGCGCTTCTCTGGAGGCTTGAAGTAATTCTTGCCAATAGCCTGCATTCTAGGAGAAGATTTATGTCGCAGAACTTCGACACCATCCGTGAGCTCGACGCTTCGGAACTGGATGAGGTCGGTGGTGGCCTCGATGTCGGCCTCGGCGTGGGCCTCGGCGTCGACGCCAGCCAGGAGCTCGGCGCCGTCTCGGGTGCGATCGATCAGGTCGGCGGCTTGGTAGGCGGTCTTCTCGGAACGGTCGGCGGCCTGCTCGGCGGTGTGACCGGAAGCGTCGGACTCAACAAGTAGGCCGCGCGCCTCGGGTGGCCGGGTCACACCGGCCACCCATGCGGGCTGCGGAAGGGATCTCGAGTCCCGTCCGGAACGGGTCCGTCACGGCCCCGTTACTCATGCCTCCCAGGTGCCGGCCCGGAGGCCACGGTGTTTCACCCGGACGCCCCGAAACTCGAGTTGCTCGCCCGTCTCGGCTACGGCGCGCGCGGCATCGTCTACTGCCTCGTCGGGGGCCTCGCGGCTCTCGCCGCGATCGGCTCGGGAGGCCGAACCGGCGGCAGCAAGAGCGCGCTGGCGACGCTGCTCGGCCAGCCCTTCGGGCGGGCCTGGCTCGCCCTCATCGCGGCGGGCCTGATCGGGTTCGCGCTCTGGCGGGTGATCGAGGCGGTCACGGACGCGGACCGGCACGGCAACTCGGCGAAAGGGCTCGCGGTGCGCGCCGGCCACCTCGTCAGCGGCGTGGTCTACGGCGGCCTCGCCCTCTCGGCCGTCCGGCTCGCGGCCGGCAGCGGCGGTGGCGGGGACGACCGGGCGACGCAGGACTGGACGGCGTGGCTCCTCGCCAAGCCGCTCGGGCAAGTGCTCACCGGCCTCGTCGGCGCGGTCGTGATCGGCGTCGGCCTCGCCTACCTGCGCAAGGGCTGGAAGGGCGACGTGCTGCGGCGTCTCTCGCTGCCGACGGAAATCCACCGCTGGGCGGTACCGGTCGGGCGGCTTGGCTTCGCGGCGCGGGGCGTCGTCTTCGCCCTCATCGGCGCCTTCCTCATCCTGGCCGCCGTTCACAGCCGCTCGGCGGAGGCCAAGGGCCTCGGCGAGGCCCTCCAGTTCATCGGGCGGCAGCCCTTCGGCTGGGTGCTCCTCGGCGTGACCGCGGCGGGGCTGTTCGCCTTCGGCCTGTTCGGGCTGGTGCAGGCCCGCTACCGCCACATCGACGCGCCGGACGTGTCCGACGCCAAGGCGGCCCTGCGCAATGCCGCCGCCTCCCTGCCCCGGACCTGAGCGCTTCATACCTCGAACGGGTGGTGCAAAAGGCGCCGCACCGACCGCGGCGGCCCTTTGCGGAGACCGGAGTCCGTGCTCCTCTCGTCCGATTGATCCGGTCGAGAGGAGACGATCATGCGCGCCGTGTCCGTTGCCGTTCTGGTGCTGGCCCTGTCCGGTCACGCGATGGCCGCCGAGGGCACCTGCAAGGCCCGGGCGACCGAGAAGAAGCTCGCGGGCGCCGCGCTCAACAGCTTCATGAAGAAGTGTGAGAGCGACGCCCAGACGACCTGCGACACTGCCGCGGGTGACAAGAAGCTCGCCGGCGCCGCCAAGAGCAGCTTCACCAAGAAGTGCGTGATCGACGCTGTCGGCACCTGAGAACGGAGACCGGACGCCGGCTCGGCCGACGCCGAAGCGATCACCCCTCGGTGATCACCCGGTCGAGCGCGATGTCGTGCGGTTGCGGATAGATCGTGTCGAGCCGCCCGAGGGAGAAGCCGACGCCGATCGTCCGCGGCCGAGCCGGCATCGCGGCGATGGTCCGGTCGTAGAACCCGCCGCCGTAGCCGAGGCGATAGCCCTGCCCGTCGAAGCCGACGAGGGGTACGACGAGGAGTTCCGGCTGAACGGGCTCGCCCGCCTCGGGCGTCGGGATGTTCCAGATGCCCTGGGTCATCAGGCTGCCGGGCGTCCACTCCCGGAAGACGAGAGGCTCGCCCTTCGCGACGATCACCGGCAGGGCGAGGTGCGCCCCCTGCTCCCGCAGGGCCGCCATCACGCCGCGCGGGTCGTACTCGCCCCGGAACGGCCAGTAGAAGCCGATCAGCCCGCAACCGCTCGCCTGCACCGCCTGCGCCAGGGTGAGATCGATCTGGCGGCTGCAGGCGATCCGGTCCTCGGACGGGATCGCGACGCGCCGCGCGATGAGGGCGGAGCGCGTCTCCTTGCGCCAGGCGCGGACGGTCGGCCAGTCGGCACCCGCCTCCGGACGGGGCGGCAGCTCGTCCGGCGCCTCCAAACCGGGCCGGGAATCCTCGGACAGGTCACCCATCACGCCCCTCCACTCCGCCGCCATCGGCACTCAGGGACGGCCCCGCGGGGCCGTGTTCGGTCAAGCGCGTCACTGGCCGCCGAAGGCCCGCAGGGGACGGCCGGCCTCGGACCGGTGCACCATCTCGGCCGTGCCGGCCTCCGGGTCGATCGCCGCGAGCCGCGGCCCCACCGCCGAGTGCAAGGACATCTCGCTGCGGTCGAGGACGAGGTTCACCCGCTCGCACCACTCGCTGCCGGGCACGTGCGACGCCTCGGCCTCGCGGACGGCCTCGAGCAGCACGGCGCGCATCTCCATCAGGAGTTGAGGCGTCAGGGGCGGCCGGGTCTTGGCGGCGTAGGCCCCGGCGATGATGTCCGCCCACTCGTCCGCCGACCGTGTCCGTTGCGCGCTCATGGCGGGCCACCTCGCTGTCGTCTGGCACGACGCTCGGCCCCGGCCCGCGAAGCGGACCGGAACGAGAGGACGGTAGCATTCCGCCGAGCAGTGGAACAGGGAATCCGAGGTCTGCGGCGAGATTTCGGAATACAGATCTGTGCCGAATGCTCGGACAGCGCTCCTGCAGACTGTCGAGCTGGAGGGATCGACCGGCCGGCCGCCGACCGTCCGCGAGCGTACCTTGCGCCGAACCGTGTGGACCCGCCGCGAGCGCGCTTCCGCCGCCGGCGGAATCCGGGCAGGTTGTCGGCAGTCGGCATGGACAGAAGGCGCTCCGCATGAGGCGGCAAGGACCCGGGCCGCGGCGGCTGGTGCTCGCCCTGTTCCTGCAGGCGGGCGTCCTCGTGGGCCCGGCGCAGGCGGAGATCCGGGTGCTGGCGGCCAAGATCACCGGCGGCGAGCTCTGGGTTCTCGGCTCCGCCGACGCGGTCGAGGCCGAGATCACGCTGGACGAACGCTTCACCGGCAAGACCGACAAGAGCGGCAATTTCGAGTTCCGGCTCGTCTATCACCCGGCGAGTTGCATCGTGACCCTGCGGGCTCGTCAGCAGGAGCGCGCGGCGGTCGTCGGCGAGTGCGGGCAGCAGGGTCCGCCGGGGCCCGTGGGACCGGCAGGGCCCGCGGGACCGCCCGGTCCGAGTGCGACCGCGGCGGAGACCGTGGCCGGGCCGCCGGGCCCGCCCGGGCCTCAGGGCCCGCAGGGCCCCCCCGGCGAGGCCGGAGCGACAGGACCGGCCGGGCCGCCGGGCCCCGCGGGGAGCCTCGGTCCTCCCGGAACCCAGGGGCTGCGCGGTGAGCCCGGGCCGGCCGGTCCGCCCGGTCCGCCCGGCGAGACCGGCCCGGCCGGACAGCCGGGCAAGGTCGGTCCGCGCGGGCCGGCCGGGCCGCCGGGGCCGCGCGGCGTGGTCGGGGGCCGAGGCGGCCAGGAACCGGAGCGGGGACGCTCGCGAAGCGCTCCGGAGGATCCGATCCCCCTTCAGCCACCGGGCGCGGCGGCGCCGGAGGAGCCCTATTGAGGCCCGGAAGCCGCCCTTCGCAGCGGCCCGCGTCCACCGGTCCGACTTGCCTCCCCGCCCCGAGCGCAGCCTACTCACGAGAGTGCCGATGACGGGGGAGCATCCGTGACCCGAGCCCTGACCGCAATGCCCGTGCGCGCCGCTGGCGCGATCCGGCTCTCCCTCGCCTCATCCCCGCTCGGCCGCCTCCGTCTGCCCGCGCATCTCGCGGCGGGTCTTCTCGCCTGCCTGACGGCGACCCTGCCGGCGCGGGCGATCGACGGGGGTGCCTCGCCGGGACGACGGGACGCCCTGGCTCAGGCGACGGTCGGCATCGGCACGGTGACCCGGCCCGACGACACCTATCGGCTGACCCGTTGCTCGGGCGTCCTGATCGGCACCGACCTCGTGCTCACAGCGGCGCACTGCCTGAACGGCGATCCCCTCGGCGCGATCGTCATGTTCTACCGCGGCAGCGCGGCGGTGCGCCCGGTCTACACGGCCCGCGTCGTCGCCCGCTACAGCCCGGACCCGGGCGAGCTGAGCGCGAGCGCGGCGGGCATCACCCTGGCGGACCTCTCCCTCGACATCGCGGTCCTGCGCCTGTCCGCCCCGGTGCGCGACCGGGTCCCCGTGCCCCTCGCCGCGAGCCCGCAGCGGGTGCCGGCCGCCCTGCGGATGGCGGGCGTCGGCCTGTCGCGGCGCGGCGCCGGACATCTGCGCACCGCCCGCCTCGTCCCGCTCGCCGCCACCAGCACGGGGCTCACGATCGCGCGGGTCGACGGGGCCCGCGTCTGCGTCGGCGATTCCGGCGGTCCCGTGGTGGCGCAGGACCGGCGCGGCCTCTTCGTCTGGGGCGTCGCCAGCGCGGTGATCACCTCGCGCGCGCCCTGCGGAAGTCTCGTCGTGGTCGCGCCGGCCGCACAGGTCTTCGGCGCCCGCGCCGAGCGTCGCCTCGCCGCGACCGGTCCCTGAACGAGGCCGACATCCGAAGTCTGGACACGTCTTGAGGCGGAACCTGTTAAGCCTACGGCGATTTCCTCGACGCTGGCTCACACCGTTTAACCGGCCCTGAACAGCTTGCTCCCCCTACTCGCTCAACTGAGAAGAGGGAGTGCGACTTTGCTGACCGGGGTGGTTGTGCTCGTCAGCGATCAGCCCGCCCGCAGCGCGCCGCTGGCCGACGCCCTGCAGGGTGTCGCCATGTGCGAGCTCGTGGGTTTCGAGGTCGACTGGTCGACCTACGCCAACGCCGTCGCCGTGGTGACCGACGTCGATCTCGCGCGGCCGGCGGCGATGCAATGCCTGCTCGGCTTGCGCAGGCAGCCCTGGGCGGAGGCGCGCCCGCTGCTCTGCATCACTCACCGCACCTCGGACAAGGCCCTGCGGCAGGCGCAGGTCCTCGGCGCGAGCGCCTGCCTGCCCTATTACACGGAGCCGCACGTCGTCGTGACGGCTCTCCTCAACCTGATCAACCCGAACGAGGGCGCGCTCAACGCCACCGTCCGCCAATGCGCCGAGCGCGCGGGCGCGGTCCTGACCACCCTCTTCTCGGCTGCCGGAACGAGCGGGCGCGTCGATCTCCAGGCGATCGACAATTGCGTCGATCCGATGCTTCTCGCCCTCAGCGACGGCGGCCTCGCCCGCTGGCTCAACACCATCCGGGCGCACGACAACGCGACCTACCAGCACTCGCTCGTGGTGGCCGGGCTCGCCGCGCAGTTCGCCACGCATATCGGTTTTCCGGAGGCGCAGCGGCAGCGCCTCGTCCGGGCCGCCCTGGTGCACGACGTCGGCAAGGCGCGGATCCCGCGCGCCCTCCTCCTCAAGCGAGGCTCCCTCGAGCCCGAGGAGGCGGTCATCATGCGGACCCATGCCGTCCTCGGCTACGAGATCCTGAAGGCCAGCAGCGGCTCGGACCCGGCCATGCTCGACGCGGTCCGCCACCATCACGAGATGATCGACGGCAGCGGATATCCTGACGGGATCAGCGGCGACGCGATCAGCGACGTCGTCCGCTTCCTCACGATCTGCGACATCTACGCCGCGCTGACCGAGCGCCGCTCCTACAAGCCGGCCCTCTCGCCGACCGAGGCCATGGTCATTCTGCAGGGCATGCAGGGCAAGATCGAGCCCCGGTTCGTCCAGGCGTTCGGCAAGGCGGTCGCGCAGGCGGCTTGAGGCGACGCGGCCCGCCATGCCTAAGATTTCCTTAAATTTGAGGCTGCCTCATCCGCACAAAAATACCGAGAAGAACTGAATTCTGGGCGTCGACGCCTCTAGAGACCGGATTTCCAGGTGGAAAGGCGCGCATCTGACGGTTTTTAATCAATTCGCAAGTCGCCCCCGCGACAGTCGGTGGGCTGTCAACAGGACGTCCGCATGCTTGCGCTGAGTTCCGTGGTGAACGATGTCGAGGGCGCCATCGCGAGTGGCGATCCGACCAAGCGCATGACCATGCTGCGGCAGATGACCGGCCTGTTCACGGCGCAGGCACCGCGGCTGAACGAGGACCAGATCGGCGCCTTCGACGAGGTGATCCTGCGGCTCTCGCGCGACATCGAGACCCGGGCCCGCGCCGAGTTGTCGGCGAGCCTCGCGGAGGTGGCGAACGCCCCGCGCCGGGTGGTGCGCAACCTCGCCTACGATCCATCCGCGGAGGTGGCCGGCCCCGTCCTCGAGCGCTCGACCCGCCTTGAGGAGAGCGATCTCGTCCAGATCGCGAGCGGCGCCGGCCAGCAGCACCTGATGGCGCTCTCGCGCCGGAGCACCCTGGCCGAGCGCGTCACGGACGTCATCGTCTCCCGCGGCAACGATCAGGTCGTGCGCAGCGTCGCCGGCAACCAGGGCGCCCGGTTCTCGGCCGGCGGCTTCCAGATCCTGACGACGCGCGCCCAGCAGGATGCCGAGCTCGGCCGCGTTCTGACGCAGCGCTCCGACGTGCCGGAGGCACAGCGGGCGCAGCTCGTCGCCATTGCCCGCGAGCGCGCCCGGCAGGCGTTGGCAGCGGAGTTCGGTGAGAACGCCGCGGCGCAGGCGACCCTGTCGGTCGCCTCGTCCATGACCGAGCCGCCCGTCGATCTGACACCCGCCGAGGTGGCGGTCGCCTGCCACGCCAAGTACGGCCTCGACGAGGGGGCGGTGCAGACCTGGCTGACCTCCGGCCAGACCACCTACGCGCTGGTGGCTCTGGCGAAGCTCGCGGGCGTTCCCTCCGCGATCGCCCTCAACGCGCATGCGGCGCCGACCACGGACCCGCTTCTGTTTCTGGTGCGCTCCGTCCGCTTCGGCTGGAAGACCCTCAAGCTCTTCCTCGCAAGCAGGCCGGAGGGAATGCCGAACGCGGAGGCGCTGCAGAGCGCGTTCCAGGCCTTTCAGGACCTCTCCGTCGCGACGGCGCAGCGCGTGGTGCGCTTCACCGCGGCCCGCGAGAAGCTGGAACAGCCGAGCGCCGCCTGAGCGCGCTCGAAGTCCCGAGGCGGCGCAGCCGGGGAACAACCCTCGGCGGTCGGGTATCGGCAACCCCACGCCCCTGATTCGCCGTCCTCCTGGAGCGCCGACTGTGAGCGATGGCCTGGCCGGCCCAGCCCTGATCCGACTCGTCGGTCTGGCGGCGCTCGCCGGCTGGACCGCGAGCCTCGCTCTCTTCCGGGCTTCCCTCCGCCATCGACCGCCTGCACGCGGTCGCCCTCCTCAACGGGGCGGCCGGGATCCTCGGCCGCCGCCTGCCTCGCCCGTGATGGCCGCCGTGCTCGCCGTGAGCTGACGCGCGGCGCCGCCTCAGGCCACCAGGGCCTGACCGATCTCCTCAACCGCCGTGCCGTGCGTGAAGCGCGCGAACTGCTCGATCGCGGCCGGCCGTCCCATCAGGTAGCCCTGTGCCGCCTGGCAATCCTCGGCGGCGAGGAAGCGCAGCTCGGCGTCCGTCTCCACGCCCTCGGCGAGGACCGGCAGCCCGAGGCCGCGCCCCAGGCCCAGAACCGAGCGCACGATGGCCGCCGTCTGCTCGTTGGCATCCACCGACCGGATGAAGGAGCCGTCGATCTTGATCTTGTCGAACGGATAGGCGCGCAGGTTCGACAGCGAGGAATATCCGGTTCCGAAATCGTCCATGGCGATCCGCACGCCGAGCGCCTTGAGCTGGCGCAGCGTCGACTGGGCCCGGGACGGGTCACGGATCAGCGCCGTCTCGGTGATCTCGATCTCGAGGCGTTCCGGCTTCAGCCCCGTCCGGAACAGGCTCTCGTGGACGAGCTGAACGAAGTGGGGCGCGTGGATCTGAACGGCCGACACATTGACGGCCACCGTGAGAGGGTTGGCCCAGCTCGCGGCCTCCCGGCAGGCTTCCCGCAGCACCCACTCACCGATCTGCAGGATGACGCCGCTCTCCTCGGCGATCGGGATGAAGACCGCCGGCGAGATCGCCCCGCGCTCGGGATGCCGCCAGCGCAGGAGCACCTCGAATCCGGTTACGGACCCGTTCCGGACGTCGGTCTGAGGCTGGTAGACGAGGTGCATCTCGCCGCGGGCGACGGCGTGGCGCAGGTCGTGCTCGAGGAGGCGGCGCTCCCGCACCTGCGCACCCATCTTCGCTTCGAAGAAGCGGTAGGTTCCCCGGCCCTCCGACTTCGCCCGGTAGAGGGCGGTGTCGGCGTAGCTCAGGAGCATGGCCCGCTCGGTCGCGTCGTCGGGGTAGAGCGCGATA
>NZ_BJZU01000021.1 GCF_007992195.1 Methylobacterium oxalidis
CGACCGAGTTGCGCTCACTTCTCACGGCGATCGATCCTCCGAGGCCGAGGTTTTGTAGACGGTTCGTACGATGGGAATCCAGCGCAATCTGTCGCTAATCCTACGGCTTAATACCTAATCATCCGTGTCGTTTTGGTTATTCCCACTCAAGCTTAACGCATCTTTACTCTACGGTGCCGCTCGCGGCTGGCAGCATGGTAAAAATTGCGGGTCGAACCTGCCGAAGCGTCGGTGAAACATACTTGGCCCGTCTGCGACAGCCCGTTCCGTGCCGTTTCCCGAGTGACGAGGCCGGCGCTGACGCGGATTTTACTGTCGAGCCTCGTGACGTCGCCGCCCGGAATTTTCGCGGAACGAGATTACCCCCATCGGAGTATTGGAGCCGCACGCCGGGTGTCGGCTCCTGGATCTTCCCACACACCTCGGCATCCTAGCACAGTTAAAATTAACGAATGTTCTTGACATGTACAAAAGCGTACGGAGATCATCATTTGATGCTATGTTAGTGTAAAACACACTCAAATGATTGGATGGATCTTCGGATCGTTCTTGTCATGCTTGGCGTTGTGAGGTCCGGTATACCTTGTGTGAGGGTCATTTCAGGGTCGTCGGTTTGATGTTCGTTCGCGACGCGTGCGGTTGCACCACCCGCCGACTCCCGGCGCGCCGCGGTGGCGCCGACGGGATGTGACGGGCATGGCGGACCGGCCCCTCGCCCTCATCGTCGACACGCACCGCCTGTTCCGGGAGGCCTTCGCCACGCTTCTGCAGAGCGGGTGCGGCTTCGGCAGCGTCCTGGAGACCGGGTCGCTGGACGAGGCTCTGCAGATGCTCGACGAGCGCAAGGACATCGCCTTCGCGGCCTTCGATCTCGCGACGCCCGGCGTCGGCAATCCGCTGAGCCTGCGCAGCGTGCGCGAGGTCTATCCCGACCTGCGCCTCACCGCGCTCGCCGCCGCGCTCCGACGGGATGACATCTTCCTCGCGTTGCGCGCGGGCCTGCACGGCTACGTGCCCAAGACGTTCGAGCCGGCCGAGATCGTCCGAGCGGTGGCGCAGATGATGGGCGGCGACGTGTTCGTGCCGCCCGAGCTCGTGGCGCTGCCGCTCGCCGCGGAAGCGGTGGGCGAGCCCGGCTCGGAGCGGCGCAACGCTCAGCCCTTCCGCTTGACGCCCCGCCAGCTCGACGTGCTGCACCTGATCCGCTCCGGCCTCTCGAACAAGGAGATCGCCAAGAGCCTCGGACTCACCGAGAACACCGTGAAGGTCCACGCCAACGCCCTCTACCGGGCGCTCGGCGTCCGCGACCGCTCGGGTGCGATGAAGTGGGCGGAGACGTCCTGACTATCCCTCGGCTCGGCCGGCGTTTACCCTCGGGTCCCGAAGGAGGCGCAGGATGCACGACGCGGCCATTCTCCTCGACAGGACCTCGCCCATCTCAGCCCCGCGCGACCGGCGCGGACGCCGGGCCGCCATGGTCGGCCTCGCGCTGGCGGCGCCGGCGGCGGCCTTCGCGCTCGGCGGCGCTCCGGCCGGGATCGAGCCCGATCTCGCGCGGCTGATCCGCTTCATGGCCCTGGTCAAGGGCGGCTTCGCGCTCGCGGCGCTCCTCGTCTGTCTGTGGCGCCTCGCCCGTCCCGCAGCCCCGTGGCGCGAGGCGGTCTACCTCGCCGCGCCGGCCCTGATGGCGGGCGGGGCTGCAGCCCTCTGGCAGATGCAGGTTGTGGGGCCGGCCGCGGTCGCGCTGCATGCCGGGCTGTTCGCCTTCCTGGCAGCCGCGCTCACCGACCCGGATTTCTTCCCGCCCGGCTTCCGGCGGCTCCGTCAGGCCGCGGGCGGGGGCGAGCGCAGGCTCTCGCCGACGGATTGAAGGGCGTTCGCGCAGGCGATCGCCTGGTCGACCGAGAAGCGCAGCACGATCTGGGCGCCGCCGAGCAGGTGCGCCACCATCACCGGCAGGCGCGAGGCGCTGAGGCTGCCGGTCTGCCAGCCGACCACGGGCAGGTGCACGGGCTCGATCGCCTCGCCCTGGTTCGGCCGCGGGTGGCCCGGCGAACAGATCGCGCTCGCTGCGAGCAGGGAGAGTCCGAGCTTGGCCGCCTGTTCCGGCTCGATATCCACCGGGATCGACCGTTCCCCGATCTGGATCCGGATTCGCGGATTGCTCGGCCCCATCTCGACGCCGAAACTCACGCCCCGCGCCGTTCCGCTCTCACTCACGATGCAGCACCCCACATGCCTTTCCGGGTTGTGCCATGCGCGACCGCTCCCCGTCGACTCTCGGGCGGCCTCTGTCCGGTCGCGGAAGGCGCCGGCGCGTGGGCGGACGGGGGAGCGCCGATGAGCCTGGGCAGCGACCGCGCCATCCCCGTCCGGGCGCCCTACGACTGGGCGGCGATGACGGATTTCCTGGCCGGCCGGGCGATCCCCGGCGTCGAGTCGGTGCAGCCCGGCCTGTACCGGCGCACGCTGCGGCACCGGGGCGTTCACGGCACGGTCGCGGTGGAGCCCGCACGGGACGCGCTGCGCGTGACGATCGACCTGCCGGCCGGGGACCACGACGCCATCCTCGACCGCCTGCGCGGGTTGTTCGACACCGAGGCCGCCCCCGAGCCGATCGCGGCCCGCCTCGCGGCCGATCCCGCGCTCGCGCCCCTCGTCCGGGCGCGCCCGGGCCTGCGCGTCCCGGGCGCCTTCGACGGGTTCGAGATGGCGGTCCGCGCGATCCTCGGACAGCAGGTCTCGGTGGCGGTGGCGACGCGCCTCGCTGGCCGGCTCGTCGCGGCCCTCGGGACGCCGCTCGCGCCGGACCTCGCCGCGCGGAGCGACGGGCTCACCCACCTGTTCCCGGAGGCCGAGCGCCTCGCCGAGGCGGATGTGGCGGCCGCGCTGAACATGCCGCGGGCGCGGGGCCGCGCGATCTCCTCGCTCGCGGCCGCGTGTCTCGCCGAGCCCGACCTGTTCGCGCCGGGGCAGGGGCTCGACAGGGCGGTGGAGCGGCTGACCGCGCTTCCCGGCATCGGCGCGTGGACGGCGCAGTACATCGCCATGCGGGCGCTGCGCGAGCCCGACGCCCTGCCGGTCGGCGATATCGGCCTGCTGCGCGCCCTCGATCTCGGGCGGGGGCGGCCGACCCCGGCCGAGTTGCTGCGCCGGGCGGAGGGCTGGCGGCCGTGGCGCTCCTACGCCGTCCTGCACCTCTGGACCGGCGACGCGGCGCGGATTGCCGAGCAAGAGCCGGGAAGCGCGGGCCGCGCGGGCGGGCGAAGGTGAGCCGAGACCGGGCGCCGATCCGCGCGCCAGAGGCAAGCCGGGAGAGATGGTCGATGTTGATGGCCGAGAAGATCCACGGAGACATCGAGCCGGGCCGGGCGCCGGGCCCGGACGAGGCGGCGCGCTGGGCGGCCCTCGCGCGGCGGGACGCGGGCGCCGACGGGCTCTTCGTCTACTCCGTCCGCACGACGGGCGTGTACTGCCGCCCGAGCTGCCGGGCGCGGCGGGCGCGGCCGGAGAACGTCGCGTTCCATCCCACCTGCGAGGCGGCGGAGGCTGCGGGTTTCCGCCCGTGCCGCCGCTGCCGGCCGAACGAGCCGTCCCGGCGCGAGCGCCGGGCCGAGATCGTGGCCCGGGCCTGCCGGACGATCGAGACGGCGGAGACCGTGCCGGCGCTCGCCGATCTCGCCCGCTCGGCGGGGCTGAGCGCGTTCCATTTCCACCGCGTCTTCAAGGAGGTGGCGGGCGTCACCCCGGCGGCCTACGCCGACGCGCGGCGGGCGGCGCGGGCCGCCTCGGAGCTGCAGCGCGGCTCGAGCGTCACCGAGGCCGTCTACGAGGCCGGGTTCAACGCGCCGAGCCGCTTCTACGCCAGCGCCGGGGCGCGACTCGGCATGGCGCCGCGGGCCTACCGGGACGGCGGCGCCGGCGCGGCGATCCGCTACGCCGCGACGACCTGCTACCTCGGAGCGATCCTGGTGGCGGCGACGGAGCGGGGCATCTGCGCGATCCTGCTCGGCGACGACGGCGAGGCTCTCGTCGCGGACCTGCGCGCGCGCTTCCCCAAGGCCGAGATCGGCCCTGGGGACGGCGATTTCGAGCGCGTCGTCGCCGAGGTGGTCGGCTTCGTGGAGGCGCCGGGCCGCGGGCTCGACCTGCCCCTCGACATCGGCGGCACGGCCTTCCAGCAGCGTGTCTGGGACGCCCTGCGCAGGATCCCCGCCGGCAGCACCGCGAGCTATGCGGACATCGCCCGCGCCATCGGCGCGCCCGCCGCCGTCCGGGCGGTGGCGCAGGCCTGCGGCGCCAATGGCATCGCGGTAGCGATCCCCTGCCACCGGATCGTGCGGTCGGACGGGGCACTGTCGGGGTACCGCTTCGGCGTCGAGCGCAAGCGCCGGCTGCTCGCGCGCGAGGGCGGGGCGCGTTGAGGCGCCCGGGCGGGGCTGACCTGCGCCCCGCCGCCTGTCGTTGCGGACGGCGATCTCCTAACACTCCGTCCCGTTCCGCCACGAGATCCGACCGGAGATGTCGCCTACCTCCACCGCCGCCGGCCGCCGTGCCTACGGGCTTCTCACCCTCACGGCGCTGCTCTGGGCGGGCAATGCGGCCGCGGGGAAGATGGCGGTGGGCGAGGTCTCGCCGCAGGCGCTCACCTGCCTGCGCTGGGCGGTGGCCTGCGCGGCCCTCGCGGTCTTCGCGCGGCGCCCGCTGCTCGCCGAGTGGCACCGCATCGTCCCGAGCTGGCGCCGCGTGCTGGCCATGGGTGCCTGCGGCTACACGATCTACGCGAGCCTGTTCTACGCGGCCGGGACGCTCACGCGGGGGGTCAACCTCGCCCTCCTGCAGGGCGCGATCCCCGTCCTCGTCATCCTCCTCAACTTCGCGGTCTACCGGCGGGTGGTGACCTGGGGGCAGGGGGTCGGCGTCGCCATCACGCTCCTCGGCGCGGCCGTCGCGGCGAGCCACGGCGACTGGCGGGTGCTCGCCACGCTCGACTTCAACCGAGGCGATCTCCTGATGCTCGCCGCCTGCGTTCTCTACGCGGGCTACACGGTGGCGCTGCCCTCCCGCCCCAAGGTCTCCTCGCTGACCTTCTTCACCGCGATGGCGGCGGCGGCCCTCGCCACCTCGCTGCCGCTGCTCCTGGCCGAATGGGCGGCCGGGCAGACGATCTGGCCGACGCCCAAGGGCTGGCTGATCGCCGCCTTCGTCGGGCTCGGGCCCTCGCTCGCCGCGCAGCTCTTCTTCATGCGGGGCGTCGAGCTCATCGGCCCGAACCGGGCCGGCGTGTTCGTGAACCTCGTGCCCGTGTTCGGCGCGGCGCTCGCCGTGCTCCTCGTCGGCGAGCCGTTCGGCTGGAATGACGCGCTGGCGCTCGCCCTCGTGCTCGGCGGCATCCTCGTGGCCGAGCGCCTCGGCCGCAGGCCCGCGCCGTGACGCGGCCTCACGCCTCGGGCTCGGCCCAGTCGAAGGAGCGCTTCACCGCCCGGTTCCAGCCCGCGTAGAGGCGCCCGCGCTCGGCCGCCTCCATGGCCGGCTCCCAGCGATGGTCGACGCCCCAGTTGGCGACGAGGTCGTCCAGGCTGTTCCAGTAGCCGGTGGCGAGGCCGGCGGCGTAGGCGGCGCCGAGCGCCGTCGTCTCGGTCACCCGCGGGCGCACCACCGGCACGTCGAGGATGTCGGCCTGGAACTGCATCAGCAGATCGTTGGCGACCATGCCGCCGTCGGTGCGAAGCTCGCGGATGTCGATCCCCGAGTCCTTGACCATCGCCTCCACCACCTCGCGCGTCTGGAAGGCGGTGGCCTCCAGAGCCGCCCGGGCGATGTGGCCCCGGTTCGCGTAGCGGGTCAGGCCGATGATGAGGCCGCGGGCGCTCTCGCACCAGTGCGGCGCGTAGAGGCCCGAGAAGGCGGGCACGAAGTAGAGGCCGCCGTTGTCCGAGACGTCGGCGGCCAGGCCCTCGATCTCGGCACTGTCGCGGATCAGTCCGAGATTGTCGCGCAGCCACTGCACCAGGGCGCCGGTGATCGCGATCGAGCCTTCGAGGGCGTAGACCGGCGCCTGCCCGTCGAGCCGGTAGCCGACCGTGGTGACGAGGCCGCAGGTCGAGGGCACGGGCTCCGCACCGGTGTTCATCAGGAGGAAGCAGCCTGTGCCGTAGGTGTTCTTCGCCTCGCCGGGGCGGAAGCAGGTCTGCCCGAACAGGGCGGCCTGCTGGTCGCCGAGGATGCCGGCGATGGGGATGCCCTCGAAGGGCGCCCGCGTCTGCCCGTAGACCTCGCTCGACGAGACGATGCGCGGCAGGATCGCCTCGGGCACTCCGAGCGCCCGGCACAGGTCCGGATCCCAGGCGAGCCCGTCCAGCGACATCAGCAGCGTGCGGCTCGCGTTGGTCACGTCGGTGACGTGGAGGCCGCCCGCCGCGCCGCCCGTCAGGTTCCAGACGAGCCAGGTGTCGACGTTCCCGAACAGGATCTCGCCGGCCTCGGCCCGCGCCCGGGCACCCTCGACGTGGTCGAGGAGCCAGGCGAGCTTCAGCCCGGAGAAGTAGCTCGCCAGCGGCAGGCCGGTGCGAGCCCGGAAGCGGTCGCGCCCGCCCTCGCGGGCGAGGCTCGCCACGAGCGGCTCGACCCGCGTGTCCTGCCAGACGAGGGCGTTGTGCAGCGGCTCCCCGGTGCGGCGGTCCCAGATCAGCGTCGTCTCGCGCTGGTTGGTGATGCCGATCGAGAGGAGATCCCTGTGCGTGAGGCCGGCCGCGTCGAGGGCCTCGCGCATCACCGCCTGCGTGTTCCGCCAGATCTCCTGCGGGCTGTGCTCGACGTGGCCGGGCTTCGGGTAGATCTGCTCGTGCTCGCGCTGGGCGCAAGCGATCATGCGTCCGCTGCGGTCGAACACGATGAAGCGGGTGCTGGTGGTGCCCTGGTCGATGGCGCCGACGTAGCGCGTCATGGCTGCTTCCTCCGTGGCGGCGCGTTCTCCCCGACGCGCGCGGTCTCTCAGGCGGCGGCCTCCGCGTGGGCGAGGTGGCGCTCGAGCCGCGCGAGGCCCTCCGCGCTCGTGCGCAGCCCGAGCTTCGTGCGCCGCCACAGGATGTCCTCGGCCGTGCGGGCCCATTCCTCCCGGCGCAGGTAGGCGATCTCGGCCGCGGTGAGGTCCGCCTCGAAACGCTCGCCGAGATCGGCGATGCCGCGCGCGTCGGCCACGATCCGCTCCGCCCGGGTGCCGTAGGCGCGGGCGAGGCGCCGGGCGGTCTCGGGCGCCAGGAACGGGTGGTGCGCGGCGAAGCGGGCGAGGAACGTCTCGAAATCCGCACCCGCCATGTCGCCGCCCGGCAGCGGCGCCGCTCCGGTCCAGGCCGGCCTCAGGCCCGGATAGTAGGGCCTCAGCTTCTCCATCGCGTGCTCGGCGAGCCGCCGGTAGGTGGTGATCTTGCCGCCGAACACCGACAGGACGGGCGCGGCGCCGTCCGCGGCGGCCAGGTCCAGCACGTAGTCGCGCGTCACGGTCGAGGCGTCGGCGGCCGCGTCGTCGTAGAGCGGGCGCACGCCGGAATAGCTCCAGACCACGTCCGCCGGGCAGATCTGGCGCTCGAACGAGCGGTTGATGCAGGCGCAGAGATACGCGGTCTCCTCAGGCGAGATCGTCACGGGGCCGGGCGCGCCGTCGTAGGCGACGTCCGTGGTGCCGATCAGCGTGAAGTCGCGCTCGTAGGGGATCGCGAAGATGATGCGCCGGTCCGGCTGCTGCAGGATGTAGGCCTGCTCGCCCGCGTAGAGGCGCCGGACCACGATGTGGCTTCCCTTGACGAGCCGCAGGGTGGCGCGCGTGTCGAGGCCGAGCGTCTGCCCGAGGATCGCCGCGACCCAGGGACCGGCCGCGTTGACGATCGCGCGCGCGCGCACGCTCCCCGTGACGCCGGTCGAAAGGTCGCGCAGGCGCACGTTCCAGGCGGTGCCGTCCTCCGACCTGCGCGCGGCCTCGACCCGGGTCCGCGTGCGCACTTCGGCGCCGCGGTCGGCCGCGTCGCGGGCGTTGAGCACGACGAGGCGGCTGTCCTCGACCCAGCAATCCGAGTAGGCGAAGCCCCGCGTCAGCCGGGCCTGGAGCGGTGCGCCGAGATCGGATTCGCGCAGGCGCAGGCTCTCGGAGCCCGGCAGGACCCGCAGCCTGCTGAGGTGGTCGTAGAGGAACAGCCCGAGCCGCAGCAGCCAGGCCGGGCGAAGGCCCTCGTCGTGCGGCAGCACGAAGCGCAGGGGCCAGATGATGTGCGGCGCGAGCCGCAGCAGGCGCTCGCGCTCCGCCAGGGCCTCGCGCACGAGCCGGAACTCGTACTGCTCCAGGTAGCGGAGTCCGCCGTGGATCAGCTTGGTGCTCGACGAGGAGGTCGCCTCCGCGAGGTCGCCCTGCTCGCACAGCATGACCGAGAGCCCACGTCCGGCCGCGTCCCGGGCGATTCCGGTGCCGTTGATGCCCCCGCCGATGACGAGGAAGTCGACGTGATCCGATACCTGATCCAAAGCCGCTCCCGCCCCTGCACGATGCGGAGCCCGCCCGCGTCTCCGCAGCCCCCATCGCCAAGATAGCGCCGAGATCGGGCCGAGCCAGGCAGCGTGCCGGGGCGGGCAGCCGTCTGCGGCGAAGGTGAGGCGGGCGACGGGACGCGCCGGGGTGCCCGCCCGTTATCCCTCGGGCGGGCACCGCCGCCTCATCATGTCCGATCGCGGGAGGCTGCTCATGCCGGACCTGACAGGCATCCTGGAGACCGTGCTGTACGTCGAGGATCTCGACCGGGCCGACGCCTTCTACGGCGGCGTCATGGGGCTGCCCTGCCTCCACAGCGACTTCCGGATGCGCGGCTACGACGTGGCCCGGCGCGGCGTGCTGCTGCTCTTCCCCCGCGGCGGCTCGCTGCACCCGATCGAGACGCCCGGCGGCACGATCCCGCCGCACGACGGCAGCGGGCCGCACCACGTCGCCTTCGCGATCGCGGCCGAGGCGCTCCCCGCCTGGGAGGCTCATCTCGCGGAAGCGGATATCGTCATCGAGGGGCGTACCCGATGGCCGCGGGGCGGCACCAGCCTCTACTTCCGGGACCCGGACGGGCACCTCCTCGAACTCGCGACCCCCGGCCTCTGGAAAGGCTACTAGGCCGAGCGGCCCCGGCCCGGCGGAAAACGGGCCGGAGCTTGGCCGGCCGCGCCCGCGTTGCCCGGCGGATGGACCGCTGCTGCGCGTCCCACGCTCCCAAAAGGACATCCCGCATGAACACAGCCCACCGCGCCCGCACCGGGCTCGCCGCGATCCTGCTCTCCGGCACGCTGCTGCCGCTCGCCGTGCCGGTCTCCGCCCAGCAGTCAACGGTGCCCGCGACGGGGCAGGCCCAGCTCACCAAGGTCGCGAGCTTCGAGCATCAGGTCACCGGCGTGACCGTCTCGCGGGACGGGCGGATCTTCGTCAACTTCCCGCGCTGGAGCGAGGACGCGCCCGTCTCGGTCGCCGAGGTGAAGGACGGCAAGCCCGTGCCCTACCCGGACGCCGCCTGGAATTCCTGGCGCAACGCCAAGGCCGACGAGATCTCCCCGCAGGACCACTTCGTCTGCGTGCAGAGCGTGGTGGCGGACGGCCGGGACCGGCTCTGGGTGGTCGACGCCGCCGCGCCCGCGATGGCGCACGTGATCAAGGACGGGCCGAAGCTCGTCGGGATCGACCTGAAGACCAACCGGGTCGTCAAGACGATCCCGTTCGACACCAGCACCGTGCTGCAGGCCTCCTACATCAACGACGTGCGAATCTCGCCGGACGGCAAGACCGCCTACCTTACGGATTCCGGTGCCGAGGGCGCGCTGATCGTCGTCGACATCGACAGCGGCAAGGCCAAGCGCTTGCTCGCGGGCGATCCCACGACCATGCCGGACAAGTCCGTGACGGTGACCTACGACGGCAAGCCGCTGCGCCGGCCGGACGGTCGCGGCGTTACCTTCGCGGCGGACGGCATCGCCCTCTCGAAGGACGGCGGCACGCTCTACTGGCAGGCGATCAAGGGCAAGACCCTCTACAGCCTGCCGACCGACGCGCTGACCGGCTGGGCGACGGCCTCGGTGGTGCCCGAGGCGCTCACGGACAAGAGCCTGTCGGGCAAGATCAGGACGGTCGGCGAGAACGGCGTCGCCGACGGCCTCCTGGTCTCGCGCCACGACGGCCGGATGTACGTGACCTCGCCGCAGGACGACGCGGTGAAGGTCCGCGATCTGGCAGGGGGCCATGCGGGCCTCACCACGCTCGTGCAGGACGCGCGGCTGCGCTGGCCCGACACGTTCGGCGAGGGGCCGGACGGCACGATCTACGTGACGACCTCGCACATCCAGGACTCGGCCGACTACAAGCCCGGCGCCCCGATCAGCCTGCCGACCGAGCTGTGGAGCCTCAAGCCCGCGCCCGCGGACGCGACCGGGTCCACCGGCCCCGCCGCGCGCTGAGCCCCGTCCCGCGCGCCATCCCAGCGGCCCGGCCGGCGCGGATTCGCTCGGAACGGGTCGCCGGCCGCGGGGTTGGCCCCCTACAACCCCGAATCACAACCAGAAGCGAGGTCGCATGACGACGAAACCGCCTCCCGTCCCGCCCGCCAACCGCTCGCCCAAGGGCACCGGCAGCGCCACCGAGGCCCCGGTCTCGCAGGGCCAGGGCTCGTCGCAGACGAAGGACCCGGACAAGATCGGCCAGTCGGGCAACAGCAAGGTGAACACCACGAACCAGGGCTACCAGCAGGATCGTTGATGAGCACGTCGCAGAAGCACCCCAACACCGACCGCCATCACGGCGGTCCCGGCAGCAGCCACCAGGACCGCTCCGAGCCGAAGACCGAGGAGCGGCACGGCCCGCAGCCGGGCAGCCCGACGAACACCACGAAATCCGCGGTCTCGGGCGGCGGCGGCGAGCGCGACGCGCATCACCGCCACAGCAACATGGGCCACGCGCCCGACCGGACCGACCGCTCGCACTGAGGGCCGTCACTCCGGGCGCCGACGTCGCGGAGCCGCCCGATGCGGCCCGCGATCCCGGTGCCGGCCGACAAGCGAATCGACGCGCTCAGGGCCGCTCGGGCGGGAGCGCCGTCGCGACCGGGCCGCCGGCCGGAAGCGGGAAGCCGACCTTGCAGCGCTGGCCGCCGGGCAGCTTGTGGCCCGGGTTCGGGAGTTCGAGCCGCACGCCGAAGGTGCCGCTCGCCGCGTCGAACACGTGATCGACCACCGTCACCTTGGCCTGGTAGCTGCCGCCGATCGGCTCGTCGAGATCGACGGTGGCGGCCTGCCCGAGCTTGACGTCGCCCCAGCGCGGCACCGGCAGGTAGGCTTCCACGTAGAGCGGGTCGAGCTGGACGAGCGTGAAGATCGCGCTGTCCTGGCGCACGAACTCGCCCGCCGACATCAGCCGCTCGGTGACGAGGCCGGTGATGGGGCTGCGGATGACGCGCAGGTCGAGCTGGGCCTGCGCCCGCTGAAGCTCGATGCCCGCGAGGTCGTGCTTGAGGATCTCGGTCTGGAGGTCGCGCTTGCCGATCTCGTAATCGGCCTCGACCTGATCGAGCTTCTCCTGCGTGACGATTCCCTTGGCGAGCTGGCTCTGCCGGTCCTGGCGGCGCTTGTAGAGCTCGACGCGGGTCCTCTGGGACTCGATACCGGCGGAGGTCTCGGCCTGGGCCCTGGCGAGCGCCACGTTCGCCTCCTCGACGCTGGAATCGAGGCGGGCGATGACGTCGCCGGCCTTGACCGTGTCGCCGCGGTTGACCCCGACGCTCTTCAGGATTCCGACCGTCGCGCTGCCGATCTTCAGCTTCTGGGCCGGCTCCACCACGCAGTCGACCCGCGTGGCCTGCGCCTCCGCCGCGCCCCCGCACAGGATCAGTCCGAGGGCGAGGAGGCTCCGGCGCATCGGCGTCGTCGGTCGGGTCGTCATCGGGGGCGTCCTCATTCGGAATGGCCGGCGAAGGCCAGGATGCGGTCCTGCATCTGGTCGGAGCGGAGGAGGTCGGCGCGCATGCGCGCGTGCAGGCGCTCGGTCCGTCCCTGCGCGTGGCGCAGGAGCAGGGCGCCGAGGCGCTCGGCGCGGCGCGGGCCGAGGAGCGAGGCGGCGACCGCGAGGGTGCGGCGGGCGAGGCCGCGCGGGATCGCGCCGTCGTCGAGGAGCGGATCGTCGAGGGAGAGGATCGCCTGGAAGCAGCCGGGCTCACCCTGGCGCCCGCTGCGGCCGGCAAGCTGGTCGTCGATCCGGCGCGCGTCCTGGCGCTCCACCATGATGACGTGCAGGCCCCCGGCCTCGTGGACGCCCGGCCCGAGCTTGATGTCGGTCCCGCGCCCGGCCATGTTCGTCGCCACCGTGATGCGGCCGGGCTGGCCGGCCTCGGCGACGATCAGGGCCTCGGCGCCGTCCTGGGCCGCGCTCAGCACCGTGTGGGGCAGGCCCGCCGCCGTCAGGTGGGCACTGGCCTTGGCGGAGGCCGCCACCGAGCGGGTGCCGACGAGGACGGGGCAGCCACGCGCGTGCAGCTCCGCGATCCGTGCCGTGAGATGGCGCCACTGAGCGGGAGCGTCCGGCAGGACGGCGTCCGGCAGGTGGCGTCGCTGCACCGGCCGGTGGGTCGGGATGCGCACGACGGGCAGGCGGTAGACGCTCCAGAACTCCGCGACGACGCCGGTCGTGGTGCCCGTCATGCCCGAGAGCCGGCGGTAGCGCCGGAAGAAGCGCTGGTAGGTCATGCGCGCGAGCGTCGAGCGTCCCTGCGAGAGGGCGCAGCCCTCCTTGTGCTCGATCATCTGGTGGAGGCCGTCGCTCCAGGCCCGGTCCGGCATGACGCGGCCGGTATTGGCGTCGACGATCACGACCTTGCCCTCGCGCAGGATGTAGTCCTCGTCGCGCACGAACAGGTGCAGCGCCGAGAGCGCCTGCCGCACCAGCTCCTCGCGGGTGACGCGGCCGCGCCAGGCCGGCCCGTCGCCGGCCACGAGCTCCGCGATGCGGTCGCGCCCGGCCTCCGTGAGCAGCACGCGGCGCTCGCTCGCCTCGATCAGGTAGTCGCGCGGGCTCTCGAGGAGCGCCGCCACCGCCATCGCCCGGGACAGGGTCTTCGACCCGAATTGCGTGCCGGCGGCGGCCGAGATGATGAGCGGGGTGCGCGCCTCGTCGATCAGCACGCTGTCGGCCTCGTCGACGATGGCGAAGTGCAGGCCGCGCAGGCGCAGCTGCCCGAGGCGGCCGCCCGCCGCGTGCAGGCTCTCGAGTTTGAGGCGGACGTCGCTCGCCCGCTGCCCGAGGGCGATGCGGTCGCGCAGGTAGTCGAAGGCGAGGTCCTTGTTGGTGCAGTAGGTGATGTCGCAGGCGTAGGCCGCCGCGCGCTCGGGCAGCTCCTGCTTCTCCTTGATCACCCCGACGCTGAGGCCGAGGGCCGCGTAGAGCGGGCGCATCAGCTCGGCGTCGCGCTCGGCGAGGTAGTCATTCACGGTGACGACGTGGACCGGCAGCCCCGCGAGCGCCGCCGCCCCGGCGGCGAGCGTCGCGGTCAGCGTCTTGCCCTCGCCCGTGGCCATCTGAGCGACGCGCCCGTCGAGGAGCGCCGCGGCGCCCATCATCTGGACGGCGTAGTGGCGCTGGCCGCTGACCCGGCCGGACATCTCGCGGATCAGGGCGAAGGCGCGGGCGATGTCGGCGTCGCGGAAACGCTCGCGCCCGCGCAGGCGGCCGGCGACCGCGCGGATCTCCGCGTCGAGCGCCTCGCGGGGGAGGGCGGCGACGGCCGCCTCCTGCGCCAGCGCGCCCGCGGCGATGCGGGCGTAGCGGCGGGCACCGAAGCGCGACAGCCCCGCCCGCGCGAGGCCGATGACCCGCGCCACCGCTTGGTCGAGGGCGGTCGCCTTCGGATTCGGGCGCTCGGCGTAGGCGCGGGCACGCGGCAGGGGCGGGCCTGCGCGCGAGGCCGGGGCTAGCCCGGGGGCTGGCAGCGCCTCAGACACGGAACTGGCTCAGGAAGACCTGCCGCAGCCCGCGCAGCAGGCGCCAGGCCAGGGCCTCGTGGCCGTGATCGAACCGGACGTAGACGCGCTCGCCGAGGACGTCGAGGGGCAGGCCGCCCGCGAGCTGCACGTCGAAGATGAAGATGCTCTGAAGCGCCACCGGCTTCTGCGGGTTGCTCGCGTCGACCGCGATGGTGCCCCCGCCCTGCGTCGTCAGCGCGAGGCTCGGGATGTCCTGCTGGGCGGCCGGCACCTCGCGGGCGACGGCGCCGAGGCGCACGGTCTCGGGCGCCTCCGCGAGCCGCGCCGCGACCGCGCGGGTGCGGCTGCGGATGAGATCGACGTCGGCCTGCGGCACCACCACGCGGATTACGGGATCGTCCGCCGCGAGCACGTAGCCGATGCGCTCGCCCCGGCGCAGGTAGCGGCCGGGCAGGTCGACCGCGCCCGGCACGATCAGGCGCCCCGCGTGCTCGGCGCGGACCGTCAGGTCGGCCCGGCGCTCGCGGAACACGCGCAGGCTCTCCTGCGCGCTGGCGATCTGCTCCTGGAGGATCTGGGCCTGCACCCGGTCGCCGAGGCGGGCCGCGTCGTAGCGCAGGCGCAGTTCGGCGAGCTGCGCCTCCAGGACCGCGACGCGGCTGTCGAGGCTCGGATCCTCCAGCACAGCCACGGCCTCCCCGGGGCCGGTCTCACGGCCGGGCTGCACGAGGAGCCCGGTGAGGACGCCGTCGGTGCGGGCGCGGAGCTGCGTGTCGTCCGGCACCCAGACGACGCCCTGCGCCATCGTGGCGTAGGGCAGGGGCACCGCGAACAGGGCGGCCAGCACCGTCAGCACCGCGCCGCCCGCGACGAGGACGGCGCGCCGCCGCCGGCCGTTGAGCTTCGGGTCCGAGAGGATGAACTTGAGGCCCTTCACGAGCGGGCCGACCACGATGCCGGTTACGGCCAGGATCGCCAGCAGCATGCCGAAGATGAAGTATTGCGTCGCCACGAAGGTCGCGATCGCGAGGGAGACGGTGGTGCGGTAGAGGAAGGCGCTCACCGCGTAGAAGGCCATCCAGCCCCGCTCGCCCCGCGCCGTCACCGGGCTCTCCGCGCCCTCGATCTTCAGGACGTAGCGCTCGATCAGGTAGAAGACGTAGCGGTTCGCCCGGGAGCCGAGATTGGGGATCTCCACGAGGTCGGCGAGGATGTAGTAGCCGTCGAAGCGCAGCAGCGGGTTGCCGTTGAACACGAGCGTGGAGACGCTGCCGATCACCATCACGTTGAAGGCCGCCGCCCGCACCAGGCCGGGCTCGGCCAGCGCCCAGACGATCGCGGCGGCGGCGGCCAGGAACAGCTCCACGAAGATCCCGGCGGAGGCCACCATCATCCGCTGCCACTTGCTGGCGAAGGCGGCCGAGGAGGAGGCGTCGACGTAAGGGGCGGGCAGCAGCACGAGCAGCATGATGCCGACCTCGTGCACCTCCCCGCCCCAGGCCTTCGCCGCGCAGGCGTGGCCGGCCTCGTGCAGGGCCTTGATGACGGGGTAGAGGCACATCATCAGCGCGACGTTCTGCGCTGACAGCATCTGGTTGGCGACGTCGCCGGTGAGCTGGTTCCAGTTCAGCGCGGCGAGCACCGCGCCGGTGATCAGCACGGCCAGCCACACGCCGAAGCCCCAGGCCGTGAAGAGCGGCCGGTAGAGCGGCGCCAGCCGGTCGAGGGCGGCGTCCGGGTCGAACAGGGGAAAGCGCAGGGCGAGGGGGTTGCGCACCCGCGCGATCAGGGTGCGGCGGGCGGTGGAGGCCGAGCGCTCGGCGAGCTCCGCGAGGTCCGGCGGCAGGTCGCCCTGCAGGAGGTCCGAGCCGTGGAGCTGCGAGATCAGGCGGATCGCGTCGTCCTGGGTCGGCGGGTCGTCCTCGTTGCGCCGCGCCGCCTGCTCCCAGATCTCCTGCAGGGTGCGGCGCCCGTCCATCAGGCAGACGATCAGGTTGGCGGCCGGCGAGAGCCGGTGGAAGCGCCCGGTCTGGTGGTCCTGCAGGATGTACCAGACCTCGCCGCGGAAGCGCTGGCGATGGATCTCGGCGTGACGGCGCAGGCGCGGCTTCAGGCCCGCGACCCGGTACCAGGACTGGCTGAAGAGCGACTGCGCCATGGCCGCCTCACGGCCACCAGTGCCAGAGGGCGAGGCGCGCCCAGTCGACCACCGGCCGGGCCCAGATCCAGACGAGCAGGCGCCGGTCGACGTCGACCTTGGCGATGCCCTCCATGCCCGGACGCAGGCGGGTCGAGCCCTCCGTGATGCGGCCCTCGACCCGGAACAGGTTGCGGCCGTTCCTGGCCTCCGCCACGGGCGTGATGGTCTGGACGGTGAGCGCCTGCGGCTGGTCGGGCAGGGACGAGGCCAGCATCTGCCCGGTCTGGCCCTCGCGCAGGTCGGCGATCAGGCGCTCGTCGACGCTGAGCACCACCCGGTAGGCGTCGAGCGGGGCGATCTCGAACAGCACTTGGCCGCGGCTGATCGCGCCGCCGATCGACTGCGAGAGGTCGCCCGAGACGATCAGCCCGTCGAAGGGGGCGGTGAACTTCGCCCGCGCCAGCTGCTCGTCGATGAGGCGGATCTGCGCGTCCGCCTGGTCGATCTGGGCCTTGACCACGTTGATCGTGGCCGGCTGGCGGGTCGCCAGCGCCTTGTCGTACTCGTAGGTGCGCTGCTGGCGCTCGGTGACCCAGCGCAGGCGCTCCAGCGCGAGGTCGCGGTCCTCCAATGCGGCGAGGAGGTCGCCCTTGCGCACCGTGTCGCCGGCCCGGAAATGCGCAGCCTTCAGGTAGCCGTCGAACGACGCCACCACCGAGCGGCGCACCAGCCCCTCGACGCGGGCATCCGCGGTGACGCGGTAATCCGCCTGGATCAGCGACAGGGCGAGGATCGCTGCGACGAGCGCGGCGAGGCCGAGCTTCAGCCCGGTCCGGTTCGGTCCGACGATCCGGCGCAGCAGGCCCATCATCGAGTCGGCGGCCTTGAGCGCCAGCCAGCGGTCGTTCTGACGCTTCTCCTCGAGCACCGGGCCGATCGCCGCGCAGGTCGCCGAGATCAGGTCGATGGTCTCGGGCAGGAACGGCTGGTCGCCCGGCCGTTCCAGGGTGACGGCGCCGACGAAGCGGTCGTCCACGAGCAGCGGCACGGTGAGCACGCGCCCGTCGTGCTGGAGGCGGGCGAGGTCGGCGTGCGCCGTCGTGACGAAGACCTCGCCCGGCGGGGGCGGGAACAGGATCAGGCTGCGCTGATCCACCGCCTCGTTCATGCAGGCGCCGAGGCGGCGCACGAGGTTCATCTCGCGGCCGAACTGCGCCGAGTGCGAGATGCCGGCGATGCGGGCGACGCCCCGGCGCATGAAGCCGATGGCGACGCGCTGGCACGAGAAGGTGATGGCGAGGTCGGTGACGGCCGCCATGCAGGCGCCGCGGAAGCCCGGCTGCTCCAGCACGCCGGCCAAGAGATCGAGGGCGGCGCGCGAGCGGGCGAGGCCCTGCCGGTCCTGGCGGCCGATCACCTCGCTCTGCTTGGCGACGAGCCAGGCCGCGCCCCACTGCACCTGCCGCACCGCGCCGCGGAGCTCGTCCTTGTCGCGGGTCTCCACCGCGAAGGCCGCGACCGCGAAGGCGGCCCCGTCCGCGACGAGGGGGAGGGCGACGGCGGCGCGGGTCGGCCCGTCCTCCGTCTCGTGCACCACGGGGCGGTTCTCCCGCAGCGCCGCGGCGGCCGCCTCGCGCAGAAAGCTCTCGGATTCCGTCCCGGTGACGGCGATGGGGGCGAGGTCGCGTGGCGCCAGAACGCAGCCGCCCGTGGCGGCCGCCAGCATCCGGACCTGAAGCGTCAGCCACGCCTTGGCGGCCTCTGCCAGCGTATCGGCAGCCTGGAGGCGCTGCCACAGGGCCGGCTCGAGGACGGACAGGCGGCCGTCCGGTTGGGCCGCCGCTGGCATCTCCGCCGCCAAACGCTCGCTCATGGCTCGCCGCCCGCCCCGCCGGACCCGTGCTGCGCTGTGTGTGATCAGCCCTCGAGGTCGAGGCGCCCGTGGCGGGTCTCGTACTCGGCGAGGACGCCGCCGAGCACCGAGAGCAGGCGCTTGGCCGCGAGCGGGGTCAGGATGATGCGGTTCGAGAGGTCGACCACCACGTTCGCCGTCTCGGCGACGTTCCAGGTCCGGTTCGTGCCGAAGAACAGGTCGACCTGCTCGCGGGTGCCCTGCACGTTGACGACGTTGGCGAAGTGGGTCGCCATCCCGTCCTCGCGCCACTCGATCGCGCGGACCTTATCGGTGGCCTTCGCGTCGGCCCCGGTCCCCATCGTGTCGCTCACGGCGTCCCCCATTCGGCGCGGCGCCCGGACCGGCCCCTGCCGAAGCGGGGGTGATGCACCCAAGTCACCGTCAATGTCTTTTTCGAGTAAAAGCGCTCGTCGACGAGCACCTTGCCTTTGCTGCATATCGACTTCATGTTGCTTTGCAAGTGTCGCAGAGCAACACGATCAGTGCTATCCCCGCTCTCCGTGCTGGCGAATCAGGATTGGAATGTGGCGCGGACGATCAGCGTCGGGGATTTTGTGTTGATCCAGCGTCTCACCCCAGCATTCACGCCGCCCTGCCCATGAATGCGCCGAACAGGCTGTCGGCGGAGATCGGGTTTCCGCGTGTCGAGCGCTTCCTCGCCCACGAGATCGAGGCGCGGGCCCTCGCCTTTGCCCTCGAGCGCGGGCTTATCGGCCGCCTCGCGCGCAGGTCCGCCGCCGTGCCCGTCCTCGCCGCGGCCGCGCGCCTGCCGCCCGAGCGGGTGGGCATGCTCGTCGGGCTCCTCGTCGAGAGCGGCGTGCTGGCGGAAGAGGAAGAGGGCGTCGCGCTGACGCCGGAGTTCCGGGCCGTGCTCCCGGCCCGCGACCTGATCGAGGCGAAGCTCGCCTTCGCCGCCGCGGCGGCGGAGGACCTGCGCACGCTGTTTCCCGCCTTCGTCGCCGACATGCCGGCCTTCATGGAGGGCTCGCGCACCTTCGAGCTGTTCCGCTACGACCGCTGCTTCGCGCTGACGCCCGAGAACATCGCCGCGACCCGCCGCTGGGTCTCCTACACGACCTGCCTTACCCGCTACGAGGCCGGCCCCTGCCTCGACCGGATCGACCTGACCCGCCACCGCCGCCTGCTCGATCTCGGCGGCAACAGCGGCGAGTTCGCGGCACGCGCCTGCGCGCGGGCCCCGCACCTCGCCGCGACGGTGGTCGACCTGCCCGTGGTCTGCGCGCTCGGCCGCGAGAACCTGTCGGGGCGGGAGGAGGGTGCGCGGGTCGCCTTCCACCCCGCCGACATGCGCCGCGATCCTCTGCCCGGGGGCCACGACCTCGTGACCTTCAAGTCCGTGCTCCACGACTGGCCCGAGGAGGAGGCGCGCGCCCTGCTCGCCCGCGCAGGGCAGGCCCTGGAACCCGGTGGGTGCCTCGTGATCTTCGAGCGGGCGCCGCTGCCGCGGCGCGGCCGCCGGGCGGATTTCGCCGCCGCGCCGAACCTCGTCTTCGAGCCGTTCTTCCGCTCGGCCGACCTCTATTGCGACGTGCTGCGCGGCCTCGGCTTCGCGGATGTCGCGGTCGGCGCCGTCGAGCTCGAGACGCCCTTCCACCTGATCGAGGCGCGAAAGCCCGGGGGCCACCCGTGAGCGGGCCGGCCTTCGTCGTCGCCGTCGCCGGTCCCCCCGGCAGCGGCAAGACCAGCCTCGCCGAGGCGCTGAGCCGGCAGCTCGGCGGCGCCCCGATCCTGTCCTACGACGCCTACGAGCGCATCACGGCCTGGCCGCCCGACCGCGTCGCCGACTGGCTGCGGCGCGGCGCGCCCCTCGCCGAGGTTCCGCTGCCGGGCCTCGCGACGGATCTCGCCGCCCTCAAGCGCGGCGAGAGCGTGCCGGACCGCGCTCGCGGCGGCAGCCTGCGCCTGCCGCGCGGCGAGCCGCGGGTCGCCCTGTTCGACACCCTCCTCGGGCGCGCCCACGCGGGCACGGGCTGCCACATCGACTACCTGATCTGGCTCGACGTGCCCTTCGACGTGGCGCTCGCGCGCAAGCTCCGCAGCTTCACCGCCGAGGCCCTGCGCGACCCGCGCGCCGGGCCGCCGCTCCTCGCCTCCCTCGACGCCTATCTCGGCCGCTACGAGGATCTGCTGCGCCCGACCTACGCGATCCAGCGCCAGCGCGTGCGGCCGGGTGCCGACCTCGTCCTGCCGGCCGCTCCCCTTGCCGACCTCCTCGCCGCGGCGCTACCGGCTCTCGCCCGCGTCCTACCCGCGGCGGCAGCCGAGATCTCCCGATGATGCGCCACACCGCCGACACTCGAGCCCCGCGCGTCGTCGTCGTCGGGGGCGGCCTCGCGGCCTGGATGTCGGCCGCCTACCTTCGGCGCGTCCTTCGCCGGATCGGCTCGCCCGTGACGCTCGTCGCCGCTGCCGCAGCGCCGGAGCCGGGCGCCCTCGCGACGCGGCCCGCCTTCACCCGCTTCCTGCGCGGCTTCGCGGTCGACGAGGCGATCTTCATGCGCCGCTGCGGCGCGACCTACGCTCTCGCCAACCGCTACGACGGCTGGTTCGAGGAGGGCGCGGGCCACTGGCACCCCTACGGCGAGTGCGGGCCGCGCATCGACGGGCTCGACCTGTTCCACCCCTGGCTGAAGCACCGCCTGGACGGCGAGGAGGCGGGCGCCTACGGGGACTACGCCCCGCAGACCCACATGGCGGCGGCCGGGCGCGGTCCCGCGCCGGAGGAGGGCGGCTCCGCGGTGACCGAGGCGGGTAGCTACGGCTACCATCTCGACCGCGCCGGCCTCGTGCCCTTCTTCCGCGAGATCGCCATCTCGGAGGGCGTGCGCGCGATCACGGGCCGGGTCGTGGCGGCCGAGACCAGCCCGCTCGGCGACGTGGAGAGCCTCACCCTCGAGGGCGGCGCCAGCGTCGCGGGCGACATCTTCGTCGATGGCACGGGTGCCGCCGCCTTCCTCATCGGCGGGACCCTCGGCGAGCCCTGGATCGAGGACGCGGCGGCGGGCGTCTGCGACCGCCTCGCGAGCCTCGCGCTGCCGCCGGACCCGGCGCGCCCGCCCTTCACAACCTATGCCGGCGCGCCCGAAGGCTGGACCTCGCGCCTGCCGCTCGCCGGCCGCACCGAGGCGTCGCTCGCCTATCGGTCGGAGGCGACCGGACCGGAGGCCGCCGAGACCGCCTTGAGGGACTTGAGCGGCGCGGCGCCCGGCGCCGCGATCCGCCACCGCGTGCTGCGGACGGGCCGCCGCCGGGCGCCCTGGCTGCGCAACGTCGTCGCGATCGGAGCCTCGGCCCGGGACCCGGGCCCGCTCGGCGGGTTCGAGGCCGACCTGATCGTCTGCGCCCTCGAGGCGTTCGTGGAGCACCTGCCGCGCGGCGAGGGCGTGGCCGTGCTGCGCCAGGCCTATGCCCGGCGGATGAACGATCTCGCGGACGAGGCATTCGGCGCGGTGGCGCTGCACTACGCCCTCGGCCGCCGCACGGAGCCGTTCTGGGCGGCGGCCCGCGCCGCGCCGCTGCCGGACGCGCTCGCCGACCGGCTCGATCTCTACGAGATCGGCGGACGGGTCTCGGTGCCCGAGGCGCGCCTCTTCGGGGAGAGCGACCATTACCGCCTGCTCGCGGGCGCCGACCTCCTGCCGCGCCGCACCTTCGCGCCGGTCGACCTCGCGGGCCCGCGCGGCCTCGGGACCTTCCTCGCCGGAATCCGCGCCCGCGCCGTTCAGATCGCGGAGACGATGGCGCCGCACGCGCTGCTGATGGAGCGTTTGCACGGGCCGGCCGAGGCCCCGCGCGCGGAGGTTCGCGTCGCGCCCGCGGCGCGCGCCGCCGCCGGGCCCGAGGCGCTACGCCGGAGCGAAGACGGCGCCCGCCTCGCCGACCTGGTCGCGGGCCTCGGCCAGCCCTTCGGCTACGAGCGTTCCGTCAAGGCGTCGGCGGGCGTGCTCCAGACCGACCGGTTCCTGATGAGCCTGCACCGGACGAGCCTCGGCCCCGAGTCCGGCCCCGTCCTCGACGCGCTCGCGGCCAAGCTCGGCCTCGCCGAGGCGGCGCGCGCCGAGGCCGCGGCCCTCATGGCCGAGGCCGACCTGCTGCACCTCGGATACGAGGACGGGCCGGCGGGCCCGCTCTACAAGCTCTACGTCGAGTGGTCGGCCCGGACGGATGCGGCCTTCGCCGACGAGGGTGCGCCGGGCGGCGAGCCGCTCCTCGTGCACCGCGCCTACAAGTGGGACCCGCGCCGGCCGGGGCCGCCGGTCGTCACCCTCTACCACTGGCCGCGGGTGCGCACGCCCGAGGCGATCGCCGCGCGCCTCTCACGCCTCGGTGCGGGCGAGGCCGGCTGGGGCGAGGCCGGACCCCGCGTGCTCGCCCCGGCGCGGGCGCTCCTCGACTTGGCGCGGGCGCGCGGGCGCGGCCTGCCCCACTACTTGGAAGCCCGGGAGGCGCCGGGCCCGCGCCTCTCCTACGATCTCAACCTCTACGCCTGCGGCCTCCCGGTCGCCGCGGCCGAACCGCTCCTCGCCGGGGCCTTCGCCGATCTCGGCGTGCCCCCGCCCGAGGCCGCCTCCGTGCTCGCCGAGCGGCGCGAGGAATCCCTCGGCCACGTTGCGGGCGGCGTCGGGCGGGACGGGCGCCCCTTCCTCACGCTCTACTCCGGCGTCGCCGCGGGATCGGGTACATGAGACTCGATTCCGCCCGCGTCGAACTCGCCGCTCCGGACGACCGCTACGCCGATTACTGCCTGTGGGACTACGAGCCGCTGGGACCGACCACCGGCCGCCTGCGGCAATCGACGCTGCTCTGGCACTCGCTGGCGGGCGCCGGCGCGCACCCGCGCCTCTACGCGATCTGCGACGCCCTGCGCGCCGGTCTCGGCCCCGGCCGCAGCGTCTGGGGCGCGAAGCGGCGCGGCGCGGTCACCACCTGGGAGTTCTACTTCTACGACTATGCGCGCCTCGAGCGTGCGGTGTCGGTCGCGCGGGTCCTGGCGATCCTGGCGCCCTTCGCGCCGACGCGGCTCGGTGACCCGGAGGGGCGTCCCTACTTCATGTTCTCGCTCGACCTCGACGCGGCGCTGGCGCGGGGCGAGCGGGACCTCGACCAGATCAACATCTACGTGGGCAATCCCGGCAGCAGCGTCTCGTCCGGGCTCTCCTACGCGCTCACGCGGGAGGGCCTGCGCTTCGACAACCTCTACAGCTTCTTCGACGCGGCGAGTGAGCGCGAGGCCATCCGCGCCAAGGCCGCCTGCTCGGCCCATCTCGACCTCGCCGGCCTCGATCTCGACCAGATTCTCTGGCCCGAATTGATGGGCTGCCACACCGTCGTCGTGGCGAACAAGCGCCTGTGCGATGGCGTCTACTTCTCGCGGATCGGGATCGACCCGTTGATTCTCGCCCTCGAACGGCTCGCCTACCCGGCCGATCTCCTCGCCTTCCTGCGGGACGAGCGGCGGCGGCTCTCCCACCTGCTCTTCGACGTCGGCATCGACTACGCGGTCGTCGACGGCCGCCCGGCGGTGACGAAGAGCGCCTATTACGGATTGCTGTGAGGCGCGCGATGGCTCTCTACGACCACGCCGCCTACGTCTCGCTGACGATGGAGTTCCGCTGCAATCTGAAGTGCGTGCACTGCATGATCGAGGGCACGATGGACCGGCTCGCGCCGGAATCCGACGCCCATTTCGAGGCTCTGCTGGCGCGGAACGCGCGGGAGCGGCGCTGGACCGGGCTGATCCTGACGGGCTCCGAGATCACGCTCCGGCGCGACCTGCCCGACCTCGCCCGCCGCGCCCGGGCGAGCGGCTTCGAGCACGTGCGCATCCAGACCCACGGCATGCATCTCGGCCAGCCGAGCTTCTGCCGGCGCCTCGTCGAGGCCGGGATCGACGAGTTCTTCGTCTCGATCGCCGGCTCGGACGCGGCGAGCCACGACGGCCTCACCCTCGTGCCCGGCTCCTTCGAGCGCGCCCTGCGGGGGCTCGAGACCCTGGACGCGATGGAGGGCGTCGCGACGCTCACGAACACCGTCGTGACGGCGCGGAGCTACCGCCTCCTGCCCGGCATCGTGGAGCGGCTCGCGCACCTCAAGCGCCTGACGCAGATGGAGTTCTGGGTCTACTTCCCGATGGCCGAGCGCGACGCGAAGGGCCTCGTGGCCTCCCACGCCGAGATCCTGCCCTACCTGCGCGAGGCGGTCCTGCGGGCCCGCGCCCTCGGCCGGGCGGTGGAGGTCAAGAACTTCCCCGAATGCCTGCTGGGCGAGCTCGGCGACGCGCTCGTCAACGGCCAGCCGGAGCTGCACATCGACCCCGATTTCTGGCGCGAGTTCGAGCGCAACGGCTTCTACCAATGCGTCCACCGCGACGCCTGCTCCTCGCGGGAATGCCTGGGGCTGAACACCGCCTACATCGCGAAATTCGGGACCGAGGCGGAGCTTCTGAGGCCCCTGCGCGCCCGGCGCACGGTCCGCGCCTGATCGTCCGCGCCGGTCGGGCCCCGCCTGCGCGAAGCGACCGAATCACCGGGCCGGCTTCTCGTGCCTCCCGGGCCAGCCGCAGCCCTGCGAATCCGCGCCGGCGCCGGCCTGTGCCGGCGCATGGGGCCCGGAACCATCCGACGTCGCCCCGGCGGCCCGATCCCTCATCTTGATGTCTTCCAAGTCACGGCAGAATCAGCAGCCGCACCCGCCGTCACGGCGCGAACGGCAAAGACACCAAAAGCTCACGTGATCCGCAGCTCGACCGCTCGGAGCGCGCAGGGATCGTCCGAATACGCTGAAAATAGCGGCGAAGGATGCGCAGCTCGACTTTATTTCAGCGAATAGCTGTGCGCTCAGGGCCAAGCTTTGAGCCGCCTTTGATTTACCTCAACTGTGCTTTTCAGAATACGGCGTGCGGCGTGAGACGCAGGATCAACGCGAAACGCGCCGCCCATCTCCGCAACGTGCGACCGCGTTGGTACGAAGCGTACGGAACGATGCGGAAACCGCACATCCATCCCCTGGGGGACACATGACCAAGCAACTTCTGATCTACGAGCGCGCGGTTCCGGTGACGCGGCAGCGCCACGGCTCCTGGTCCGTCAAGGCGGGCACGACCTTCGAGTTCGCGCGCGGCGTCAACTCCGTGCCCCTGATGGTGGCCGAGTTCGGCAACGCGGCGGCCGAGTACACGATCGTGTTCGGCGGCGCCGCCGACGAGATCATCCCGGTGGCGCTCCTCGGCATCCGCGACAACGAGAACCTCTACGTCAACGATTCGGGCGCCTGGGCGGGCAACTACGTGCCGGCCTTCCTGCGCCGCTACCCGTTCGTGTTCTCCAGCGACAACGCGAACGAGGCCGACGCCACCTTCACCCTGTGCGTCGACGAGGAGTTCTCCGGCTGCAACGACGAGGGCCGCGGCGAGCGCCTGTTCGATGCGGACGGCGAGCGCACGCAGTACCTGCAGAACGTGCTCGGATTCCTCCAGGCCTACCAGGTCCAGTTCCAGCGCACGAAGGACTTCGTGAAGCGGCTGCAGGATCTCGACCTGCTGGAGCCGATGCAGGCGCAGTTCACCCTGCGCACCGGCCAGCGCTCGACGCTGTCGGGCTTCAGCGTGGTCAACCGCGACCGCCTCAAGGCTCTGCCTGCGGACAGGCTCGCCGAGCTGATGCAGGCGGACGAGCTGGAGCTGATCTACCTCCATCTCGGCTCGCTGCGGAACCTGACCCCGATCGCCGAGCGCATCGGCGGCGCCGCCGAGCCGGCGGACACCGCGCCGGCCACGCCGGCCGATTTCGAGACCTCCGGCAACGCCTGAGGCGGCATCGCCTGGGCCGCGAGGGGGCGGTCCGGGCGAGGCCCTCCGACAGGGATCGCCGCGCCGGGGCGGAGCGGCGGTCCAGACCACCGGAACACCTGAACGACACCCCCGGGCGCCTCTCGGCGCGCCGGGTCAAGCGCCTCGTGTGCGCTTCTCGGCGCGCGCCTTACGGCTGGAGAGAGTGGGATGGCTTTTCCGTTCAAGTCGGAAGGCTTCTGGGGGCCGCTGTTTCGCCGCCGCAACCGGCCGAAGCCGGTCGAGGACGCGGCGCGCGCCCACCGTCCCACCAAGCGCGAGCTCGTCATGCGCCTCAAGGCGAAGACGGACCGGATGCTCTACCGCGACCGGCTGATCTTCGACCCGCTCGAGCCGCGCGTCCTCCTCAACGCGGACATCACCTACACCGTGCCGTCCGACCCGCCGACGCAGGAGCACCAGCTCCTCGTCAAGCTCGTTCAGGACAGCCAGGGCGCCAACCAGTCCGGCAATCCGGTCCAGCGGATCCAGATCCTCGACTACACGAACGGCCAGGAGGGCGCCGTCCTCCACACGTTCGGCGACGTCGCCGCCTTCAGCACCTTCACGATCCAGGGCTCGGCGGCCAACAAGGACGTCATCACCGTCGCCGTCGACACCTTCAATATCCTGCCGGACGCGCGCCGCCCGACCCTCGCGGTCGTCGATGCCAGCGCCGCCGACGGCGACGGCATCGTCCTGCGCAACGCCAGCGGGGCGACATTCGAGCTGACGGGCTCAGACACCGGCACGATCGAGGCCAGCAAGTTCACCGGCAGCTTCTCGGGCGTCGGCAATCTCACGGGCTCGGCGGGCGCCTCCGACACCCTGAAGGTCGGCGCGGGCGGCAGCCTCAGCGGGACGTTCGCGGGCGGCAAGGCCTCCCTGCAGCTCGACCTCTCCGGCATGGTCGCGGGCGACATCGACGCCACGCTCTCGCAGACCGGCGGCGGCTACAGCCTCGACCGGACGGCGAACGCGTCAACCGCGGCCTTCGCGAGCCTCGCCTTCACGGCGCCGACCACGAATTTCGGCGTGCTCCTCGGCTCCGGCAACGACACGCTCCACCTCGCGACCCTGCCGCCCGGCACGAGCTTCGGCCTGACCGGCGGCGCCGGCAACGACGCCCTCGTCCTCGACACGGATCTGACGGTCGCGTCCGGCAACGTCGCCATCACCTTCGACGGCGGCACGGGCAACGACCGCATCGCCCTGTCGGCCGACCTGCGGGCGCAGGCCGGCGATATCGGCGTGACCTTCCACGGCGGCGCGGGCGACAACAGCCTCGTCCTCGCGCAGGGCAAGACGATCCGGGCGAGCGGCGCCGTCACCCTCTCGACGGACGCGACGGTGAGCCCGGTGCTGGTCACCAGCGGCGACGACCGCGCGGCGACGGCCGACGCGCGCATGGGCGTGACGATCAACCAGGGTGCGGTCATCAACGGCGCCGCCGTGACGATCGCCGTGCGCAGCAGTATCACGCTCTCGGACACGGCGCCGATCAACACGCAGACGCTGTCCGTCACGGCCACGGGCGCAGCCCGCATCACCCTCGACGGCAGCGTCGTCGCGGCGGGCGACGCCGCCCTGACCACCGAGGTCGTGGACAGCGTCATCCTGCGCTCCTCGCTCTCCTCGCAGCTCAAGAGCATCACGCCGACGCAGACCAACACCTCGGTCATCGCGGTCGGGGCGACCGGCGCCGTCAACGGCGGCACGATCAGGCTCGCGGCGACGACCCGCGCCACCGTCGACGTCAAGGCGATCGGCCTCGTCCTGCCGGGCGCCGACAGTTTCCAGGACACCGCGAAGCGCACCGGCGACGCGCTCAAGGGCATCGTCAGCGGCGAGACCAGTCTGTCGGACGTCTTCACCCCGGCCGAGCTCGCGGTCGAGGGCGTGATCAAGAAGGCCGAGACCGCGGTCACGAACACGACCCAGGTCACCGTCGACAAGGCCGCGCGCCTCACGCAGGCCGGCACGTCGGCGCTCCCCGGGACCGACCCGGCCCTCGCGGTCCAGCTCGCGGCCACCGACACCACCAACGTCACGACGAAGCTCGTGGCGGCCGACGGCGCCAGCATCCCGATCCTCAGCGACATCCTCAATCTCTTCGCGCTGACCGGCAACCAGACGGTCACCCGCACGACGAGCGTCGATGTCGGCGTGGCGGCCAACGGCATGCTGCCGGGCACCGCCCCGCTCGCCTCCGACCCGGCCGTGATCGCGGCCGAGGGCGGCGTCGCCCTGCAGGCGGCCAACAGCGGCGCCCTGCTCGTGAAGATCGGCGCCGCCACCGAGGCGCCCGACGACCCGGTGAACCCGACGAAGGCAATCGCGGGCGACGGCGAGGAGGACGGCTCGCTCGCCGCCCCGATCAAGGCCGGCGCCGCGCTCATCGCCGCCAACGACACCGTGCGCGTCGCCCTGCGCGGTGCGTCCGTCACCGGCGCCTCGCTTCTGGCTGTCGCCACCAACAGCACCGAGATCGAGGCCCGCGCGATCCAGGCGCGCACGCTTCTCACCGGCTCGACCGTCGCGACGGCCGAGAAGGCCCGCCTCTCGGCCACGGCCGGCGGCATCACCGTCACCGCGATGGACGCGACGGTGGCCCGCGCCATCGCCGAGCCCACCGATATCACGACGCTCGACCAGCAGGTCGATTCCACGGTCGTGAGCCAGGGTGCGGTTGCGATCGGCCGCGGCTCGGCCATCAACACCGTCGAGCGCGACATCACCGCGGCCCTCACGGATTCCGTCGCGACGGCCACGGCCGGCGTGACGCTGACGGCCCAGAACGCCCTCGACCTCACGACCCACGCGCAGGCGTCGGCCGCACCGAGCAAGTTCGGCGTCGCGGGCTCGATCGCCGCCAACGTCGTGCTCGGCAGCACCACCGCCACGATCACCCGCGGCAGCGTCACCGCGTCGGGCGGCGACGTCACCGTGAGCGCGGCCGACGTCTCGAACATCGATTCGCGCGTGGAGACCACCGTCGAGGGCGGCTCCAAGGGCGGCGGCACCGCCATCGGCGGCGCAGCCTCCTTCAATGTCGTCGGCTACGGCCTCACGGGCATCGCGACCAGCGCCATCGCCGACAAGATCGTCGGCACCGCCCTCGACGCGGTGCTCGGCACGAGCTTCTTCACGGCGCTCGCCACGCAGGCGATCCGCGCCCGGATCGAAGGCGCGACCGTCATGGCGACGTCGGGCGCGGTCGGCGTCAACGCCGCCAGCGCCGGCACCGTCAACGCCACGGTCAGCAACACCGTGACCGTCCGCACGCCGGAGCAGAACGCCGCCGCGGCGATCAAGAACCGCGACAAGGCCGTCGTCATCGACAAGGCGCGCCAGCTCGCGGGCAAGACCCCGCTCAAGACGGTGGCCGGCAGCGGCACCACGACGAGCGCGGGCTCGCGCAGCTTCGGCGGTTTCATCGCCACGAACCGGATGGCGCGCACGGCCAGCGCCGAGATCGTCTCCGCCGCCACCATCACGGCGGGCGGCGAGACCGGCGCGCGGGCGGCCGACACGTCCACCATCAACGCCAACGTGAAGCTCGTCGCGGCGGGCCAGGCCGCGAGCGACGGCGGCCTCAAGAAGCAGGCGCAGATCCGGTCCGACCACCAGGCGAGCAGCGCGACGCCGGTGGCGATCACGCTCGGCCAGCGCGTCGCCCTGAACTTCCCGGCCGCCATCGCGACGATCCCCGTCCTCGACAAGGTGAAGGGCGCGCTGCCGACCTCCACGGCGGCCGCCCAGGCCGGCCGGACGCCCGCCGCCAGCCCGGCGACGCGGGTGATCCAGCCCGGCGACGTGGTGCTGATCAGCCAGGGCCACCCGGCCGGCAAGGGCGATGCCGGCGCCTATTACCGCTACGTCCCGGCCACCGCCTCCGCGGCGCTGAACCTCGCCACCACCGATTTCACGGTCGCGGGCACCTGGAAGAAGATCGGCGAGAAGGGCGCGATCTATGCCTGGATGGGCGCCGACAGGACGGCGGCCAACTCGCTCGACCTGCGCACGGCCGACTATGCCGACCTCGACCTCTGGCGCCGGGTCGGCGACGGCGAGGGCGCCACCAGCGGCGCCGGCGCGGCCAAGGCGGGCGGCTCCGGGGCCGTCGCCGCCGGCGGCATCGTCGTGCGCAACGAGATCCAGGGCGGCGCGAGCGCCGCCATCTCCGGCTCGACCGTCACGTCCGGCAGCGTCGCCGTCTCGGCCGAGCGCGCCGCGACGATCACAGCCAAGGCCGACGCCACCGTCGAGGCCATCGCCACCATCAAGGAGCAGACCGGCACGGCCGCCGACGGCACCGCCGGGACCGGCACCGCGAGCACCGTTCCGGGCCAGACCTCGGCCTTCGACAAGCCGGCCGGCGGCACCGCGCAGAACTCGCGCTCGACCGCGCTGGCGATCAACGGCGTCATCGCGACGAACACCATCCTGTCGACCGCCGAGGCGCGCATCGCGAACGCGACGGTCACGACCCGCGGCAGCGGCGGCTCGGTTGCGGTGACGGCCAAGACCGAGGGCTCGATCGAAGCCACCGTCAAGGCGCAGATTACGGCCGCCTCGCAGGGCGCCGCGGGCGAGTCCGACCCCACCGGCACCGGCACCACCGGAACGACGGGCGGCACCGGCACGACGGGCGGAACCGGGACCACTGGCGGCACCGGGACCACCGGCGGCACCGGGACCACTGGCGGCACGGGGCTCGCTACGCCGCCGAGCACCACGGCGCGGGCGGCGGGCATCCAGCTCGCCTTCAACGCGATCGGCTACGCCAGCAGCAATCTCGCCTTCGACACGCTCAACGCGATCGTCGGGACCAATCTCGGCAACGCGGCGCCGGCCCAGGCCGTCGCCGAGATCACGAACAGCGCGGTCACGGCCTCGGGCGCGGTCTCGGTCGAGGCGGAATCCTCCGGCGCCATCGCGGCCGAGCTCGGCAACGAGGTCACAGCCTCGGCCAAGGCCGCGAGCGCCGACGCGCTCGCGGTCTCCGGCATCGTCGCGATGAACCGGGTCAGCGGCGCGGCGCGGGCCACGCTCGACGCGCAGGGCAAGACCGTCTCGGCCACCGACGTGTCGGTGAAGGCGACGGATTCCGTGTCGATCGAGGCCGAGACCACGGTCGGCGCCTCGGCCAAGTCCGTGAAGACGGGCTCCGTCACCGGCGCCGAGCGCGGCGCGGAAGCGCTCCTCGGCGAGTACACCTACACCACCGCCTCGGGCTCGCGGGCGATCAAGTTCGGCGAGAAGATCCGCCTCAGCGACAGCTTCGCCCCGACCGGTGCCGGCAAGGGCGTGGCGGGCGCGGTCTACCAGTACATGGGCGAGAACAGCGCGACCCCGCTGAACCTCGGCGACACGACGCGCGACTTCTCGGACTTCTCGCTCTGGAAGAAGCTCGACGCGGCGAACGTCGTGCCCGGCGGCACCACCGGCTCGAAGCCGAAGGTCGGCAAGATCGACTCGAAGGGCCTCGGCGCCCTGTTCGCGCGCAACGCCGTGGAGGGGCAGGCCGAGGCGAAGATCGTCAACACGGCGGTCGAGGCGCGCGGCGACGTCACCGTCGCGGCCGAGTCCACGGGCTCGATCAAGGCCACCGACGCGAGCGAGGTCGAGGGCGGCACCGCGGCGGGCGGCGTGCTCGTCTCGAACAGCGTGCTCAACGGCGCGACCGCCTCCATCTCCGACAGCACCATCGACGGCGGAACGAAAGCGGGCGCGACGACGGCGTCCGGCGGCGGCGTCACGGTCAGCGCGGTCAACACCTCGGAGATCGAGGCGACGGCCGAGGGCTCGGTCGCGGGCGAGACCTCGGCGGTCGGCTTCACGCTGGCCTTCAACACGGTCGGCTTCAAGCAGGACAACCCGCTCTACATGGCCGTCGACACGATCGTCGGCGACCCGCTCATCGCCACTGCGACGAAGTCGGAGCAGCCGGCCGGCGCGACGGCCTACATCACCCGCACCACCGTGCTCGCCGAGGGCGACGTCTCGGTCACCGCCGAGAGTCAGGCCACGATCACGGCCGAGGTCGGCAACGAGGTCGCGCAGGCCGACGCCGAGGACACGGAGCACGCGGCCGAGACCGGCGCGCGCGGCATCTCGGCCGGCGCGGTGCTCGCCTCGAACAAGGTGAGTGCTAAGGCCGAGGCCTATATCGGCGCCGCGACGGAAGCCGCGGCGGCTCCCGCCCAGCCCGCCGCCAGCGTGACCTCGACGGGCGGCAGCGTCACCGTCTCCGCGACGAACCGCGCCTCGATCGAGGCCGACAGCACCCTGATCGGCTCCTCGGCCGTCTCCGGAACCGTGGCGGCGCTCGCCAAGAAGGCCGCCGAGACCGCGCTGACGATCTACGACTACACCACGAAGTCCGGCACGAAGGACCTGAAGACCGGCGACCGGGTGCGGCTCGCCGCCGACCACCCCGTGGGCACGGCGGCCAACGCCGCGATCGCCGGGCGGGTCTACATCTACATCGGCACGCCGGACAGCGTGAACCTCGCCACCACCGACTACGCCAACACGGCCCTCTGGTTCGCCGTCTCCGAGGGCGCGAGCGTGGTGACGAAGCCGGCGCCCGCCGGCACGACCACCACCACGACGACGACCACGACGAACGCCGCCGACACGGCCGTGACGACCACCGTCACGACGCCGCAGGGCACCACCTCGGTGACGCGCCTCAAGGCGCGTTACTCCTCCCTCGATGGAGACCCGGTCCTGCGCACCGGCGAGACGGTGCTGTTCTCGAAGAACGACACCAGCACGAAGGGCGTGAAGGGCACGATCTACATCTACCGGGGCCCCGACAACACGCGGGTCGACCTCAAGACGGCCGACTACCTGAGCGACAACTGGATCCCGGCCCCGGCCCGCACGGTGCTGCCGCAGCTCGACAAGGTGGCCGATCCCGCCCCGCCCGCGACGCCGGCGACACCGCCCGCCGCGGGTGCCACCGTCCCGACCGCCCGCACGCCCGCCTCTTCCTCGAAGGCGTTCGGCGGCCTCATCGTGTTCAACGAGGTGAACGGCGGCGCCACCGCCCGCATCACCGACGCGACCGTCACGGCGCATGCCGATCTCGCGGTCCTCGCCAAGGACGCGGCCGACATCTCGGCCACCGTGGTCAGCACCGTGACCGCCTCGGGCGGCGCCTCGTTCCAGTCGCAGACCGGCACGGCCGGGACCAGCGGCGGCACGGGCGGCGGCACGCTGATCGCGGCCAACGGCATCGCGGCGACGAACGTCGTGCGCGGCGGCGCCGTCGCGAGCGTCCTGCGCTCAGCGATCGAGGCCACCACGGGCGACCTCTCGGTCGAGGCCGAGAACGAGGCGGGCGTCGACGCGCGCCTGCGCGCGGCCTCCACCACCTCGGGCGGCACGCAGGGCGGCGTCTCGGCCGCGGTGACGCTGGCGTTCAACTCGGTCGGCTACGAGACCCAGAACCTTCTGTTCAACACGATCGACGCGCTGATCGGCTCGCCGACCCTCTCGGGCGCCTTCGGCGGCGAGGTCGGCTCCGGCGCCCGGGCGACGATCGTTCAATCCTCGGCCAAGGCCGGCGGCGACCTCACGGTCGCGGCGACCTCGGCCGCCAAGATCAACGCGACGATCAGCAACGCCGCCCTGTCCTCGACCGATTCCATGAAGGGCTCGGGCGGGTCCGGCTTCGGCGTGGTGCTGTCCTCGAACAAGGTCAGCGGCAGCGCGCTCGCGCGCATCGACAACACAGGCACGGCGGCCAAGACGATCCTCGCGGGCGGGGCCCTCTCGGTCACCGCCGAGGATGCGGCCGGCATCACCTCCAACGCGCAGATCGTCACGAGCTCGACCGTCGTGAAGGCCGACGGCGGCGCGGTCACCAACCAGTCGAAGCTCAACAAGTACCTGCCCTCCGACTTCTCGACGAACCCGAACGAGACCCAGTCGGCGACGCTGCAGTCGAACCTCATCAAGAACCGCAAGGACCTTCTGCCCGCCGAGGTCACGGCGCTCGAGGACAAGATCGCCGCTCAGGTCGAGCGGGTGAAGCAGCTCGCCCTCGAGGCGCGCTCCAAGGTGGAGCGGGCCACCGCCGCGCTGGAGCGTGCCCAGGCCGAGCTCAAGGCGAAGTCGAATGCGGCGGAGAACCTCCGCGCGGTCTACAAGGCCCTGACCGACGCGATGGAGGCGCTGGCGGATTCCGGCAACGCCACGATTCCGCTCAGCGACGCGACGAAGCTGCGGGAGCGCCTCACGAAGGCCGCCGATGACCTGAAGAAGGTGGCGGCCACCGACACGCTGAAGCCGGAGACGGACGCGCTGCGCGACGCCGCCTACCGCGTCGCCGCCGAGGCCGCCGCCCGCGGCTATCTCGACGACGCGGCTCTGCGCGCGAGCGGCGACGCCGCCAAGACGGCGGTCGGCGACACGATCGGCCGCGTCGTCGGCATCGAGAAGCTGACCCTCTCGGCCGGCGAGACGATCCTCTCGCTGAAGGAGGGCCTCGACGCCTTCCTGAAGCCGCTCGGCATCAGCACGGCCGACTTCGTCAGCCTCGATCTGACCGCCCTCGGCCAGCCGCCGAAGACCGCCAACGTCCAGACCGTCGAGTTCGGCACGCGGGTGCGGATCGCGGACGGCTACGCCAAGCCGACCTACCAGATCGTCTCCACCGAGGCGGTCACGATCAAGACCGGCGAGACGATCCAGACCGCGGACGGCGCCATCTACAAGTACGTCGCCGCCGCCACCCTGACCGACACGCAGCCGAGCACCGTCGACCTGACGACGAAGACCGGCGGCAAGGCCGACTGGGTCAAGATCGCCGGCAAGGCCGGCGACTACAAGGCCGGCGACATCTTCGTCTACATGGGCGCGTCGACGAATCCGGACGGCACGCCGGTGAAGCTCGACCTCGCCGCCACCGACTTCACCGACAAGCTGCTCTGGAAGCGGGCGCTCGACTCGAACTTCATCCCGGACGGGCTGAAGCTGCCGGGCACCACGAGCACGCCGGCCGGCACCGGCACCGGCACGGGCACCGCGCCGGCGACGCCGACCGCCGCGACGGCCGCCACCACCACGGACGCGCCGACCGGCGACCCCTCCACCGCCAACCCCGGCGCCGTGCAGCCGCAGAATTCCGCCGCGCTCGCGATCGGTGGCCTCGTCGTGCTCAACAGCGTGCACGGCGACGCCACGGCGCAGATCGTCTCGGCCACCGCCACCTCGGGCACGGGCGCCATCACGGTCTCCGCCAAGGAGACCGCGACGATCACCGCCACCGCCGACAGCGCGGCGACCGTGAAGTCGGCGAGTTCCTACAAGCCGACGAACGGCCAGCCGGCACCGGCCGGCGGCACCACGCCTGCAACGGATCCGGCAGCCGGCACGCCGGCCGTCGGCACCAAGACGCAGACGAAGAGCCTCGCCCTCGGCGGTGTCATCGCCACGAACAGCGTGCTCGGCGCGGCCGACGCCGCGATCCTCGACAGCGCGATCACGGGCGGTGGCGGCCTCTCCGTGACGGCCGACAACACCGCGACGATCCAGGCCACCAACAAGACCGCCACGTCGAGCGACCAGGGCGCGGTCTCGATCACGCTCGCCTTCAACACGATCGGCTGGCAGGAGCAGAACGTTCTGTTCCGCGCCGCCGATACGATCACGGGCCAGCCGCTGATCGCCGAGGGCCTCGGCTACGACGCCACGCCGTCCGGCGCCACGGCCCGGGTGCTGCGCACGAGCGTCGCCACCGGCGCGGGCAGCGCGCTCGCGGTCACCGCCACCTCCAGCGCGACCATCGAGGCGAAGCTCAACAACAAGGCCAGCGCCTCGAACGCGGTCCTGAAGGACGCGAGCGCCTACGCGGTCGGCTTCGCGCTCACCGGCAACATGGTGAACGCGCGGGCGCTGGCGACGCTCGACAATTCCGGCACCTCGAAGACCGTCGACGCCGGCGGCGCGATGACGATCGCGGCCACGGGCGCGGGGAGAATCGACTCGCAGAACAGCCTCGCCTCGCTCGCCAGCCTGACGAAGGCGAGCGTGCTGGAGGACTTCGCGAACAAGATCCTCGACGACTACACCTACACCACCAAGTCCGGCACCAAGACGGTCAAGTTCGGCGACATCGTCTTCGCGAAGGTGAGTGGTCAGGAGAAGCGCTACGTCTATTTCGGCGCCACGAAGAGCGTCGACCTCGGTACGGAGACCTTCGAGGCGAATTCTTGGCGTGAGAACAACCTCAAGGAGTTCGTGAAATTCCTGCCGCCGGGCGTGCTCAACCTCGGCGAGAGCAAGGACACGGCCGGCTCCTCCACGGCCCCGGCCCAGGGCTCGACCTCGGCCGGCAGCACCGCGGCCTCGAAGCCCTACGCGGTGGCGGCGAGCGGCATCCTCGTCACGAACGACGTGCGCAGCACCGCCGCGGCGAGCCTCGTCGGCGCCGCCGTGGTCCAGGCGGGCGACGTCGCGGTCAAGGCCGCGCAGACCGGCACGATCACCGCGAGCATCACGAGCAAGGTCGAGTCGAAGCTGAAGCCCGGCACCAAGCCCGGCACGAAGGAGTCGGTCGCGATCGGCGCCGTGATCGCGGCGAACGTCGTCACCGGATCGAGCACGGCGACCATCACCGGTTCGAAGCTCGGCGACGCCGCCGCGTCGAAGACGGTCGGCAACGTCACGGTCGAGGCGCTCAACACCGGCACCATCCGCTCCACCGTCGACAGCACCGTGGAGTCGAGCGGCACCGCGGTCGGCGTCACCGCGGCCTTCAACAAGATCGGCACGTCGAGCCAGAACGTGCTGTTCGACCTCTCGGACGCCATCCTCGGCACCGACTTCGGCACGGTGATCCAGGGCGCCAGCACCTTCGCGGCGACGGCCTCGATCTCCGGCCAGCCGATCAACGCCACCGGCACGGTGACGGTCACGGCGCAGTCGAAGGCGACGATCGACGCCAGGATCGAGAACGCCGTCACGACGGTCGGCGCACAGGTGACGAGCGTCGGCGCGGTGGTCGCGCTGAACTTCGCTCGCCTCTCGACCTCCGCCACCATCTCCGACGTGACGAGCCTGCGCGCCGCGGGCGGCGTCGCGGTCTCCGCCACGAGCGCGTCAGCGATCGACGCGGTCGTCACGGCTCCGGTGACGGCGGTGGCCTACCGGATGTCGCAGACCGACCCGGCTTCGGGCGGGACCACCGGGGGCACGACCGGCGGCACCTCGGGCGGCACCGGCACCCAGTCCGGCTCGACGGTCGCGGTGGCGCTCAGCATCGCCCGCAACACGATCGTCGACGAGGCCCTCAAAGCCGGCATCGACCAGGTCGCGGACCTGACCTCGACGGCGGGCAACGTCAGCGTCGCGGCCAGGAGCGACGCCACCATCAACGCCAAGGCCACCGCCACCGCGATCGCGGTGCTGCTCAGCACGGACGACGGCAAGAACCTCGGCTTCGCCGGCGGCGGCGCGCTCGGCTTCAACACGATCCTCGGCGGTGTCGACGCGCATATCGCGGACAGCAAGGTCACCGCCTCGGGCACCCTGGCTCCGAGCCAGGACGGGACGGGCGGCAGCGGCGGCATCACCGTCTCGGCGGCGAACGCCTCGGACATCACGGCCGAGACGGCGGCCGCCGCCGCCGCGGTCGTCGTCGGCAAGGGCACCTCGCAGGCGATCGCCATCGGCGTGACCCTCGCCTTCAACATGATCGGCTTCTACGGCAGCGGCCTGCCGACCGGCGCCAACTTCAAGGACGGCACCGGCCGTTCCCTCGACGTGCGCGCCGGCGTGACGAAGTCCCGCCTGAGCGCCGGCCGCAAGGTCTCGGTCGAGGCGGATTCGGCCGAGTCCATCACGGCGAAGACGACGGCTGCGGCCGTGGCGGTCGGCGTCTCGACGGGCGGCGGCAGCGGCGGCGGGGGCGGCAGCTCGTCGAGCCTCGCCCTCGCGGGCGGCGGCCTCTACGTCGGCAACAAGATCGTCACGGCGACCACGGCGATCATCGACGGCACCGGCAGCACCGACGACGCGGTGAGCTCGGGCTCGGACGGCGTCACCGTCTCGGCCCGCGACCGGGCGATCATCCGGGCGACCTCGGTGGCGCTGGCCGTCTCGGCAAACCTCTCGGCGGACTCGAGCAGCTCCGGCACCAAGCCCACCGTGTCGATTGGCGCCGCGCTCGCCAACAACGAGATCGAGAGCGACGTCACGGCGCGCATCACGCAGGTCGCCGACGTTTCGGGCTCGGGCGCCGTCACGGTCTCCGCGACGCGCGAGGCCAGGATCTTCGCGCAGACCTTCGCGGCCGCTGTCGGCGCGCAGGTCTCCTCGCAGGGCCAGGGGCTCTCCGTCGCGGGCGGCGGCGCGCTCGCCCTCAACACCGTCGGCGGCTCGACAGTCGCCGAGATCACCGCCGCGAAGGTCGGCGACGGCACCACCGACGCCTCGAAGGTCGGCAGCCTCACCGTCACCGCGAGCGACACCGCCGAGATCGCCGCGCTCACGGGCGCGACCTCGATCGCGCTCGCGGCTTCCGCCAACGACAAGGCGACCGGCGTCGCCATCGGCGCCTCGGTCTCGAACAACGTGATCGGCTCCGGCGACGAGGTCCGCGCCACCGTCTCCGGCACGCCCGTGCGCGCCGCGGGTACCGTGAGCGTGCGCGCCTCCGCCAAGGTGATCGTCGACGCGACCACCGTCGCCGTCGCCGTGGGCCTGTCCGGCAGCAGCACCGGTGACGCCACCTCCGTCAGCCTCGGCGGCTCCGTCGCCCGAAACGTCATCGACGTCGCGACCACGTCCGAGGTCGCCGGCTCCGTGGCGATCGACGCGGGCAGCCTGTCCGTGACGGCCCTCAACGAGTCCGAGATCAAGGCGAACGTCGGCGCGGCCTCCATCGCCGCCGGCCTCGGCCAGGGCGGCGCCATCACGGTCGCGCTCGCCGCGAGCGTGGCGCTGAACAGCGTCTCCGGCAACGTCGGCGCGTCCGTGCAGAGCGCCCAGGTGACGACCCGCTCGGGCGGCGTCACCGTGACGGCCGACCGCAAGGGCCGCATCGAGACGCTCGCCGCGGCCGCCAGCGTGGCGGTCGGCGCGAGCAGCGGAGGCAAGGGCGTCGGCGTGTCCGGCGCCGGCGTCGGCGCCGTGAACAGGCTCAACAGCAGCACGACGGCGTCCGTGCAGGGCGCCTCCCTCAGCGCGGCCGGCGCCGTGACGGTGTCGGCCTCGAGCCTCGCCACCATCAAGGCGGACGTGATCGCCGCCGCCGCCTCGGTCGGCGTGAGCAGCGGCGCGGCCGCGGGCGCCGGCGCGCTCGGCATCGCCATCGCCTACAACGAGATCGGCGCCTGGACGGCCTACGACGCGGCGAAGAACGAGATCAGCCAGACGCCCGCGATGGGCTCCCGCGCGAACGTCTCGGCCACCCTGTCGAGCACGGCGGTGGCGGCGACGGGCGCGCTCTCGGTGACGGCGTCGAGCCAGAACACGATCTCGGCGAACATCGCGGCGATCGCGGTCGGCGTCACCGTCTCGAGCTCGAACGCCGGTGCGGTCAGCATCGGCGGCACCTTCGCCATGAACAACATCGGCCTCGCGACGGCCGCTCTGGTCGACGGCGACGGCGCCGGCACGGGCGTCGGCATCGCCGCCTCGGGCGCCGCGGTCAGCGCGCAGGACACCTCCGCCATCGCGGCGACGGCCCTCTCGGCGAGTCTGGCGCTCGCCGCCTCCTCCTCGAACGCGGTCTCGATCGCGGTCGGCGGCAGCATCGCGCTCAACAGCATTGCCAACGACGTCTCGGCCGTCGTGCGCAACGTCGACCGCGCGCTGCAGACGAGCGGCGCCATCCTGGTCTCCGCCAAGTCGGCGGGCTCCATCAAGGCGAACGCGGCCTCGGCCGCGATCAGCATCGGGGCGGGCGCCTCGAACGGCGTTGCGGTCAGCGCCGCCGTCACCTTCGCCCGCAACGTCATCACCACGAGCACCCGCGCGCAGGCGAGCGAGAGCATCCTGCGCACCACCGGCACCGGCGCCGTCTCCGTGACGGCCGAGGCTTCCGCGGCGATCGAGGCGAAGATCCTGGCCGCGTCGCTGGCGGCCGGCGTCGGCGGCTCGAGCGCCGTCGGCGTTGCTGTAGGCGCGGCCGTCGCCGAGAACCGGATCGGCACCTGGACCCCGTCCGGCACGGACGGCGCGACCTCCTACGCGCTCGCCGCGAACGGCGGCACGGTCGTCGAGGCCTCGCTCACCCGCGTCGCCGTCGACGCGAAGGGCGCGCTCACCGTCGACGCGCTCTCGAACAACACCATCAACGCGGACATCGCCGCGCTCTCCGCGGCGCTCGCGGGCGGCGGCTCGAACAGCGTCGGCGTCTCGGGTGGCGCCACCTCCGTCATCAACGCCATCGGCGTGTCGACCCGCGCCTTCATCGAGGGCAACGGCGTCGCCAACAGCGCCATCCCGAGCAACGCGGTTGAGGCCGGCGCCGTCACGGTGCAGGCGCGCGACACGTCGAGCATCGTCGCCAACGCGCTCACGGCGGCCGTCTCGGCCTCTCTCGGCGGCTCGGCCGGCGTCTCCGTCTCGATCGGCTTCGCGCTCGCCCTCAACACGATCAACGCCGCCGCGCAGGCCTACGTGCAGAACGTGGGGAACGGCCTCGCCGCCTCCGGCGCGGTGCTCGTCAACGCTCGAAATGCGTCTACTATCCGCGCCAACACGACGGCGGCGGCAGTGAGCCTCGGCGGCGGCGGGTCCGCGGGCGTGGCGGTCGCGGGCGGCGGCGCCTTCGCCTTCAACACGATCCGCTCGGTGACGAGCGCGGTCATCGACGCGAGCCCGATCACACGGAGCGGCAGCGTCACCGTCACGGCGGCCGGCGCCGCGCAGATCGAGGCGCGGGTGCTCGCGGCGAGCGCGGCGGCGGCGCTCGGCGGCTCGGCCGGCGTGGGCGTGGCGGTCGGCGCCTCGGCTGCGGCGAACCAGATCGGCGGCTGGACCTCCACCGGCACCGGCAAGGACCGGGTCGACACGGCCGCGGACGGGCAGGGCTCCCTGGTCGAGGCCCGCCTGCGCAACAGCGGCGTCGCCACCACCGGTGCGCTCAAGGTCGAGGCCACCTCGACCCAGGCGATCACGGCCCAGGTCGCGGCGGCGGCCGCCTCGATCGGCGGCGGCGGCTCGGCCGGCGTCGGCGTCTCGGCGGCGGGCGTCGTCGTCACCAACGCCATCGCGGTCTCGACCCGCGCCACGATCGACGGCGACGGCGACGGCATCGAGGCGGGCAGCATCTCGGTCAACGCGGCGGATTCCTCCTCCATCGCGGCCTACGCGGGCTCGGCCTCGCTCGCCGGCTCCGGCGGCGGCTCGGCCGGCGTCTCGGTGGCGGTCGGCTTCACGATCGCGCTCAACAGCATCGCGGGCGCGGTCGAGGCGAGCATCGCCAACGCCGATACGCTGATCCGCACGAACACGGCCGGCATCTCGGTCACGGCCTCGCGGACGGGCCGGATCTACGCGGCCGCGGCCGCGGCGGCGATCAGCGTCGCGGGCGGCGGCGCGGCCGGCGTCGGCGTCTCGGGCGGGGGCGCCTTCGCCTCGAACAGCATCCGCGGCTCGGTCGCCGCCACGGTCGAGGCGAGCAGGCTGACGAGCGCCGGCGCCCTCACGGTCACGGCGGGCGCCACCTCCGAGATCACCGCCATCGTCTCGGCGCTCGCGGCCTCGGCCGGCGGCGGCGGGGCCGCGGGCGTCGGCGTCGCCCTCGGCGTCGGCGGCGCGGAGAACCGGATCGGCCGCTGGACCACGAGCGGCGCGGACGGCGCGCGCAAGGACACGCTGGCGGGCGACGCGATGGCGGTGGAGGCCGCCGTCCGCAACTCCGTCCTCGACGTCACGGGCGCGCTCGGGGTCGAGGCGACCTCGAACCAGTCGATCTCGGCGACCGTGATCGCGGCGGCGGCCGCGATCCAGGGCGGCGGCGCGGCCGGCGTCTCGGGCAGCGGGGCGGGCTCGGTCACGGCGAATGCCATCGGCGTCGTCACCCGCGCCACGATCGAAGGCGACGGGACCGGCGCGGGCTCCGGCATCCAGGCCGGCAGCGTCTCGGTCAAGGCGAGCGACACCTCCGCCATCACCGCGGCCACCGGCGCGGCCGCGCTCTCGGCGGCCGGCGGCGGCGCCGCGGGCGTCGGCGTCGCGGTGGGCTTCGCGCTCGCGCTGAACACCATCGCCGGCACGGTCGAGGCCTCGATCCGGAGCGCGGATTCCGGCCTCACGACCCGCAACGGCGGCGTCTCGGTGAGTGCCACCAGCAACGGCCGCATCAAGGCCGTCTCGGCGGCGGCGGCGCTCTCGGTCGGCGGCGGCGGCGCGGCGGGCGTCTCGGTGAGCGGCGGCGGCGCGGGTGCGGCCAACGTCATCACCACGAAGACGAACGCCCTCGTCTCCGGCAGCCGGCTGACCGTGCGCGGCGGCGCCTCCAGCGTCACGGCCTCGGCCACCTCCGACATCCAGGCTCTCATCGTCGCGGCGGCCGCCGCGGCGGGCGGCGGTGGCGCGGCGGGCGTCGGAGTCTCGGTCGGCGTCGGCGTGGCGGTGAACGTCATCGGCGCGGGCAACGAGGTCCAGGCCTACCTGAGCGACACGAGCGTGGACTCGAACGGCGCGCTCTCCGTGACCGCCACCTCGAAGCAGACGATCAAGGCGGACGTCGCGGCGGTCTCCGCCTCGGTCCAGGGCGGCGGCGCGGCCGGCGTCAGCGTGGCCGGCGCGGGCGTCGGCGCCAGCAACGTCATCGCGGTCCCGACCCGGGCCTACATCGACGGCGACGGAGCCACGGGCATCCGAGCCACCGCGGTCTCGGTCACGGCGCAGGACACGTCCGAGATCACCGCCTCGGTCGGCGCCGCCGGCATCGCGGGCAGCGGCGCGGGCGTCGCGGCGGTCGGCGTCACGATCGCGGCCTCGAACGCCACCAACACGATCGGCAACGCCGTCGAGGCGACGATCCGCAACGCCGATACCGGCATCACCGCGACGAGCGGCGACGTCGCGGTCGCTGCCACGAGTGGCGGCTTCATCAAGGCCGTCGCCACGGCGGCGACGGTGAGCCTCGGCGGAGCCGGCATCGCCAACGTGCAGGTCTCGGGGGGCGGCGCCTCGGCGCTCAACATCATCACCACGCGCACCCGCGCGGCGATCGAGAAGGCCACCGGCCAGAGCGCCAACAACCGGGTCACCAGTGCCGCGGGCGTGCGGGTCACCACGGTCAGCACACAGGCGATCGACGCCAAGGTGGTCTCCCTCGCCGCGGCCGGCGGCGGCGCCGGCATCGCCAGCGTCCCCGTGGCGATCGGCCTCGCCGGCGCCCAGAACATCATCGGCGACTGGACGACGAAGGGCTCGGACGGCAAGGCGCTCGCCCAGCCGTCGCTGAACGCCAACGGCAGCGCCGCCGTCGAGGCGGTGATCAGCGGCACGACCGTGGACGCGCAAGGGATGGTGGCGGTGAGCGCCACCTCGTCCGGCACCATCAGCGCGGCGGTCGCGGCGGGCGCCGCGGTGGTCACGGGCGCGGCGGTCGCGGTCGGCGTCGCCGGCGCCGGGAGCTACTCGGGCAACGCGATCAGCATCGCCACCAAGGCGTCGATCGACGGCGCCACGACGAGCGTCGCCGCGGGCGACGTGTCGGTGCGCGCCAAGGACCAGGCCGCCATCACGGTGGACGTCGGCACCGCGGCGGTCGCCGCCGCGGGCGGCGCCGTCGGCGTCGCGCCCTCGATCGGCGTCGCCACCGCTCTCAACATCATCAACAACGCGCTCACCGCGCAGATCGACGGGGCTTCCGTGACCGCCCGCACCGGCGGCATCTCCGTCGAGGCGCTGGTGCCGGCCGACGACCCGACCACGCCCGGCATCGAGGGCGCGAGCATCAACGCCAAGGTCGCCGCGGCCTCCGCGGCGCTGGCGGGCGGCGGCGTCGGCGTGGCCGTCGCGGGCGGCGGCGCGGTGGCGACGAACCTGATCGGCGGATCGACGCGGGCGCGGCTGAGCGGCGCGACGCTCAACGCCCGCGGCGACGTCTCGGTGAGCGCGGCCAACAACAGCCGCATCAACGCCGAGGTCGTGGCGATCGCGGCCGGCGCCAGCATCGGCGGCGTGGCCGTCGCGGCGAGCATCGGCACCGGCGTGGCGATCAACCTGATCGGCATGGGCTCAGGCGCCACCACCGTCCCCGCGCTGGCGATCGAGGCCCTGTCGAGCAACAGCGGCATCCAGACCGGCGGCGACCTCTCCGTGGAGGCTGCCTCGGGCCAGACCATCGACGCATCGATCAAGGCCGGCGCCGTGGCGATCACGGGCGGCGCGATCGGCGTCAGCCTCGCGGGCTCCGGCGCGGGCACGACGAACCGCGTCGCCGCGCAGGTGAGCGCGGGGGTCGACGGGGACGGCGCCGGCATCTCGGCGGGCGACGTCTCCGTGACGGCACGCGACACGTCGCGGCTCTCGGTCGACACCGGCGCGGCCTCGGTCGCCGCCTCGGTCGGCATCGTGGGGGGCGCCTCCGTCTCCATCGCGGTGGCGGCGGCCAACAACCTCATCGCCAACGCCGTCTCGGCCTCGATCCGCAACGTCAATGACGGGCTCAGCGCCCGCGGCGCGGTCAGCGTGACCGCGACCGAGAGCGCGAGCCTGACGAGCCGGGCCCGCACCGCCTCGATGGCGGCCGGCTTCACGCCCTTCGGCTTCAGCGTCGCGGGCGGCGGCGCCGGCACCGGCGACACGGTCCAGAGCAGCACCAGCGCCACGATCACCGACAGCCGCGTCACGGCGGCGGGCGACCTCTCCGTCCGGGCCTCCGACACCACCACGGTCGATTCGCAGGTCCTCGGAATCTCGGTCGCCGGCGGCATCTTCGCGCTCGCGGCCGGCGGCTCCGTCGCCACCGTCAACGTGCGCCCCGCTGTCAGCGCGAGCATCGTCGGCGGCACCCTCGTCGCGGACGATCTCGTGGTCAGCGCGACGGCGACCCCGACCGCCTACGCCAAGGCGACCGGCATCAACGCCGGCACGGCCGCCGTCGGCGCCTCGACCGCCCTGGCGACCGTCGCCGCGCAGGTGAGCGCCTTCACCCGCGGCAGCGACATCACGGCCAACACCGCGGCCGTGCTGGCGAGCCTCGCCAGGGGCACCAACCCGACCGCCGAGGCGGACGCGAACGGCTCGGTCGGCGGCCTCATCGGCATCAACGCCACCGTCACGGGCGCGACCAACGAGAGCACCGTCGCGGCCACCCTCGACACCGGCACCCTCCTGAAGGTCGCGGGCGCGCTCTCGCTCGCGGCGACGAGCGCGACGCAGCAGCGCGCGGATGCCAACAGCGCCACCGCCGGTCTCGTGGCCGCGGGCGCGACGGTCGCCCGCGCCCGCTCCGCCACGACCACGACCGCCACGGTCGCCACCACGCGCACGATCAGCGCGGGCTCCCTCTCGGTCTCCGCCAACGGCACCGACGACAACCTCTCCGTCGCGACGGCCGGCTCCGGCGGCGTGATCTCGGGCGCGGCCGCCCTCGCCGACACGCGGACCGACGGCAGCACCACCGCGACGATCGGCGCCAGGGCGAACATCGACCTCGTCACCGGCCGCTCCGGCACGGGGCTGTTCTACCTCTCGGCCGACCACACGGCGCAGACCAACGGGCAGGTCCTGACCAACAGCTTCGGCGCCCTCGCGGGCAGCGGCGCGGTCGTCACCAACACGGTCTCGTACGCGGCGACCGCCAACCTGAATGCCGGCGCGAAGGTGCTCGCCTACGACATCGCGGCGAGTGCCCGGAACGCCGTACTGAAGCCGGCGCTCTCGGACGCCAACATCTCCGGCACCACGGGCGGCCTCGTCAGCGGCGCGGGCGCCAGCAGCAGCACGGTCCTCGACCTCACCACCGCGGTGAACGTCGCGAGCAACGGGACCGACCGGACCAAGCTCGAGACGACGGGATACGCCAACGGCTACGGCGGCATCACCCTCTCGGCGCTCAACGTGGTCGACGTCTTCGACAAGGTCGTCCTGAAGACGGGCGGCGCCCTGTCCGGCGCGGGCGCCACCGCGTCGCTGAGCGGCGCGTGGAACGCGGGACGCGGCACCAACGGCCTCGACGCCCGCGTCAACATCGGCGACAGCGCCGAGCTGCTGACGCTCGGCACCTTCCTCGCCACGGCCAACGCCAAGGTGAAGGGCTCGATCGTCGTCAACTCGGAGACCTACGGCGCGGCGACCGTCGCGGTCGGCGGCACCGACATCACGCTCAAGCCGAACAACGCCGTGACGGTCGGCAGCGGCACGCTGATCCGCGCCTACGGCGACGTGAGCCTCGTGGCGGGCGCGCAGGCCGACCTGCGCGACGACCCCTACGACCTCTCCGCGCGCACCGACACCTTCGCCGGCAGCGCCATCCCGATCCAGTCGATCGACTCGAACATCGACCTGCGCCAGACCAACACCGTCACGGTGCGGTCGAGCGCGCTGATCGAGACGGGGGGCGACGCCAACCTCTACACCAACTGGATCGGCTTCGCCGGCACGGATTCCAAGGCCAAGGGCACCAACTGGACGACGGCGGTCGCGGGCGCCATCGACAGCATGCTCGGCGGCAGCGGCCAGGCGGTCCAGTCCGGCGACGCCCGCAGCCAGTCGATCGGCCGCGTCGTCATGGACGGCACGATCCGCACCGGCATCCTCAGCGACCTCAAGATCGTCCTGCACGACCTCTCGAAGACCGATGGCCAGGTCACCGGCAGCTACCAGGTCACGCTGGCGGACGGCACGAAGCAGACGATCATCACCGGCCAGACCCCGGGCACGACCGTGCTCACGGGCACGATCTACGTCGGCGGCAAGGCCATCAAGGCCGACGGCACGCTCGACGAGACGGGCGGCAGTCCGAACACCTTCACCCTCTCGCAGCCCACCGGCGGCAACACGAACTCGCTCACGGCGCCGCGCCTGCCCATCACCATCTCGCTGGGCTACGAGTTGCAGCGCGTCGCCCTCATCGACGCGATGAACGACGCGCAGGCCAAGGCCAAGCAGTACAAGAACGATGCCGGCCTGCAGAAGTTCTACGGCGACGAGGTGATCCGCATCGCCAAGGTCCTGGAGTCCCGCGGCCTCGCCGAGATCTTCCGCGACGCGCAGGGCAACATCACGGGCGTGGGCGCGGCGCGCCAGCAGGTCCAGGTCATCACGATCGGCGCCTTCCAGGCGGGTTCGGGCCGCATCGCGGTCCAGGCCGACGAGCTGAGCGGCGCAGGGTCCTTCGAGGCCAAGGCCTCGACCAAGGTCGAGATCGTCAACGAGTCGACCGCGACGCTCCGGATCGGCGGCATCCGCATGCCCGAATCGAGCGGCGGCCTGTTCCTGAACGGCGAGAACGTCTCCCTGAAGGGCAGCGTCGGCGAGAACCGCTCCGACATCTTCGAGGGCGCGAAGACCAACGCGAAGAAGGACGGCAACACGCCGGTCGCCCCGGGATTCTCGCGCATCGACGCGGGCGGGGACTTCGCCAACGCGGCGTCGAGCTTCATCAACATCACCAACACCCGCGGCACCTACTTCGTCGCGGAGAACAACTTCACCATCCCGGCGCCGGCGATCATCATCAGCGGCGACATCATCGCGCCGAACGCCGAGTACTCGCCGAAGACCCAGAGCGGCGGCGACTACTTCCAGGACGCCCGGATCATCGTCAAGAAGAGCAACGTCGAGAGCGGCGGCAGCGCCTCGATCACGGGCGGCATCTCCGACAAGTCGGTGGTCGAGATCGGCGGCACGCCCTACTCGCAGGTGAAGGGCGCGTTCAAGGACAACGGCTTCACGGCCTCGACGCCCTCGGAGGTCACGGGCCGGCTCGACGACAAGTCGTCGTCGCCGAACCTGTACGCCGAGCAGATCACGATCAACGCGCAGTACGTGAACATCAACGGCCTCGTGCAGAGCGGCCGCTCCGACTACACGCTCAACGTCGACGCGACGGCAATCGCCGAGATCGAGCGCAAGCTCGCCCGGCCGACCGCGGCCTTCATGCAGATCGACGCCCTGACGAAGGACGGGTTCACGACGCTGCTCGACGTGGCCAACCAGCGCCTCGTGGTGCAGGAGCTCTACACCGCCGGCGGCTACATCTCGATCACCGGCACGATCCTGAACACCGGCATCGGCACCGGCGAGCTGAAGGCCCTGTCCGGCTACTCGAACATCACGATCAACAACGCCTCGCGGTTCGACATCGTCGTCAACCGCCTCGACAACAGCAACCGCGGCGCCGGCAAGGTCGAGATCAACGATCTCTCCTACGCCTCCGACGCGGCCGGAATCCGCTACCGCAAGACCATCTACCAGGCGACGAAGAACGCCCAGAACGCGGACGTCGTCGAGAAGACGAGCTACACGATCTACAACGACGTCAACCGGGATCCCGTGGTCGTCACCCCGACGGCGACGACGAACGGCCTGACCGGCGCCACCTACGACCCGCTCGCGAAGTGGCGCTACGCCTACGCGGTCGGCCAGACGGAGAAGGAGATCCAGCGCACGGTCACGGGCACCTCGTCCTGGGCCGGCATCGACGCCCTCGCGAAGGATCCCGCGACCATCACCGGCTTCCAGACGATCGCCGTCGGCGAGCCGCGGATGCTGGCGGAGGGCACCTACTACTATCTCGACGTGTCCAACAGCGCGAACGCCCAGGACTACGTCTTCAACGGCGTGAGGGTCGTCGACAAGGGCGACTTCTCGCAGCCGAAGAAGGGTGAGAGCTGGAGCACGAGCACCTGGTACGGCAAGAAGACCTACTACCAGGAGTGGCTGCGCGAGCAGCCGCAGGAGCGCACCGCAACGGCCAGCATCCGCGCCGACCGGACCATCAACGTCAGCTTCTTCGGCCAGGATTCCGGGAACATCACGATCAACGCGACCGGGGCCGGCCGCGTCCTGATCAAGGGCGGGATCGTCAACACCTCCGGCACCACGACGATCACCTCGAACACCTCGATCGAGCAGATCGCCGACACCGCCTTCGTGCAGGGCGTCAACGTCGTCCTCACCGCCAACGGCAGCATCGGCACCGGTACGGCGAAGTTCGCCCTCGACGCGAACAAGAACCTCGTCCTGACGCCGGGAGCGGGCGCGCAGGCGCTCACCGTCGTGCTCACCGAGGAGGCCGGGGTCTCGCCCTCACTCACGGCGAGTTCGGCGAACGGCTCGGTCTACATCCGGGGCACCGGCTCCGCGGGCCTCGCCATCGCCTCGGTGAGCGCGGGCAACGGCAACGACGTGACGCTCGTCTCGAATGCCGGCATCACGGTCGCGGGCGGCAAGGCCGGGACGATCGCGGGCGGCGTGCTGACGCTCGCCGCGAAGGGCGGCGACGTCGGCAAGGGTGCTGCCGCGCTCACCCTCACGGCGGGTCAGACCCTGCGCGACCGGGTCGACATCCAGGCCGAGCAGGGCGAGGTCTCCGTCCGCCAGGCCACGGGCGATCTGCGCCTCAACAGCCTCCGGGCGGCCGGCGACGTCCGCATCGCGGTCCCCGGCGGCAGCCTGCTCAACGTCAACAACGTGGTCGTGCGCGACGAGCGCAAGGCGGCCGACCTGATCAAGGGCGTCTGGAAGGATCTCGCCCTCACCACGGACGCCGCCAACCTCAAGTTCCAGGACACGCTCGACGCCTACGAGAGCACCCGCGAGCGCGACTACAACGCCTACTGGTCCTACCGGAACCAGCAGCCGAACCCGGCCGTCTACGACAAGAACTTCCAGATCAAGCTCAACGCGCAGAACGGCGAGCTCGCCTACTACCAGGCGATGTTCGAGGCGCAGGCGCGCTCCGAGGCGGCGGCGAAGGGCGTCACGATCTCGGACGCGCAGGTGACGCAGTCCGTCAACGCTTCCGTCGCCGCCATCGAGGCGACGCGGACGCTGCAGTACCACACGCTCCACGCCCAGTACGGCGCGCTGGGCGACGTCCACTACGCCGATCTCGACGCGGCCTACGCGACCTACTGGAGCTACCGGGCCCAGCAGCCGGGCGCCTACGACAGCGCCTACAAGGTGCAGGTCTCGGCCGCCGACCGGGCCGCGATCGAGGCCGCCGTGCGTGCCGGCGCCATCGCGGGCGAGGCGATCAACGCCGCCGTGGACGCCAAGGTCGCCGAGATCAACGCGACCCGGGTCGCGAACGGCGACGCCAAGGTGACCGGCGCCGACCTGATCGCGCTGCGCGCGCAGCTCACCGTCGGCCTCGTGGCGGCCGACACGCGCACGAGCGCCATCGCCGCCGATCCGCTCACGCAATACGTCGACGATCAGGTCGCTCGCCTCGAAGCCTCCAGGACCGCCGACTACAACAACCTCAAGTTGACATTCGGCGGCCTGGACTCGAGCAAGATCACCGATTTCGCCGCGCAGTACGGGCGCTATTGGGAATTGCGCGACTCGGTGGTCGACGAGACGCCGACGCTCAACGCCCAGCAGCTCGCGGCCCTGCGGACCGAGTTCACGGCCGACGCCACCGGCAGGACCCTGACCGGCGCGGCCCTCGACACCTACGTGGCGGGCAAGATCAAGGCGGTCGGCGACGCCCTGCCGGCCGAGTACGCCGCGCTCTCGTCGATCTTCGCCGGCTTCGGCAACCACTATCTGGAGAAGCTCTCCGCCGCCTACGAGATCTACAGCGGCTACCGCGCGGCGGATGTCGGCGGCACGGTCAGGATCACCGGCACGGAGCTCACCGCGCTGCGGACGCAGTTCGCCAAGGACGCGCTGACGCAGTCGCTCGGCGAGGCGGCCCTGCGCACGGCCACCTCCGCGAAGATCGCCGCGGCGGAGGCCGCGCTGAAGGCGAGCTACGCCACCCTGGACGGCCGCTTCCGCAGCCTCGGCAACGCCTACGACGCCTCGCTCGTGGCCGAGGCCGACAGGGCCGCCTACGACACCTACTGGAGCTACCGGAACCAGCAGGTCGACCCGTCCGTCTACGACGCGGCCTTCGCGCCGCGCCTCGCCGGCCAGGCGCTCACCGACGCCGTCGCCAAGTACCGGGCCGAGGCGGAGGCCGAGAAGGCGGGCTCGACGGCGATCACCGCGGCGGTGGCCGCCAAGGTCCAGGCCCGCGGCGACGCGCTCACCGCCGAGTTCGCGGCTCTCCACGCCTTCTTCAACGCGCTGCCCGCCGCGGGCACGGCCAAGGTCCTCACCGCGAGCCAGCAGGCGAACCCGCACTTCTTCATCGATCAGGCGACGGCGGATGCCATCGATGCCGGCATCAAGCGCTGGACGCAGGACGAGCTCCTGAACGCCGTCGGCCAGGGCCTCCTGAAGGAGACCACCAGCACGGTCATCGACACGCAGGACCCGATCATCAAGGGCCGCAGCGTCACCATCGAGACGGCCCGCAACGTCGGCTCGGTCAGCGACGTCACGCTGATCGACCTCAGCCAGAAGGCGGCGCTGACGCAGGACCAGCAGATCGACCTCGGCGCAGCCGAGCGCAGCGACATCGTCTTCCTGACGGCCCGGCCGGTCGCGGCCGACGTGGTCTTCTCGGGCAGGACCGTGACCCGCACGGACGGCAGGACCTGGGACGCAGGGACCTTCGCGGTCGGCGGCACGCTCTACATCGGCGGCCTGACGCCGAACGCCTCGGCCGAGACCACGACGGTGTTCAAGATCACCGGCGTCTCCGGCGGCGTGCTCACCGTCGACCGGGACTTCACGGCGGGGGCCGCCCGCGGGCTCAGCTTCGGCGTCAGCGTCGCGGTGAGCGGCGAGGCGCCGCGCGCCACCGCCGACGTCGCCTTCGACCGCCTCAAGGCGGCCCCCGCGGCCGCCACCGTCACCTTCTCGAACGACACGGCGGCGAACCAGGGCGTGCTGACCCGCACCGACGGGCAGAGCTGGGACGCCTCCTACGCGGTCGGCGACACGCTCTACCTCGCGGGCGACACGGCCAACACCAGCGCGGCCGCCACCAGCGTCTACCGCATCGCCTCGGTGAGCGGGTCGGTGATCCGGCTCGAGGTCGGCCAGCTCTTCGTGGCCGAGACCGGCAAGACGGTGCAGGTGGGCGTGCGCGCCACCGGCGCGGGCGGCGTCTCGGTGATCACCCGGGCCGCCGGCAGCTTCCTGCTGGACGGCTTCGCGGACGGCATGAAGATCGGCCTCGCCGGCACCTTCGGCGTGCAGACCCTCAACGCCACGAGCGCGACGACCGGCTACACGATCCGCAGCGCCAGCGCCTCGACCCTCGTCTTCGACGGGCCGGTGCTCCGCACGGAGAGCCAGCGCAGCGTCGTCCTGTTCCAGTCGGCGACCGACCCGAACAACCCGTTCTCGAAGATCACCACGCTGCTCATCCAGAAGCGCAAGGCGATGGTGGTGGAGAGCGCCCAGGCGCTCAACGTCACGGCGGGCGGGCAGGTCTTCATCAACGCGCCGAACGTCGTCACGGTCGGCAAGGTGGAATCGACCGGGGGCAAGGAGATCCGCCTCAAGTCCAGCGCCGGCCTCGTCAACGGCGGGGCGGCGGACGCCGTCAACGTCAAGGGCGGCGACATTGTGCTGGAGGGCGGCGACGGCGCCGTCGGCACCGCCGCGAAGGTGATCGGCATCGACCTGCAGGGCGAGGGCGCCCTCGCGGTCCGCACGGCCAGGGACATCTACGTCACCGAGCGCGCCGGCGACCTGAACCTGGAATCCGCCTTCTCGCAGAGCGGCAACGTCACCCTGGTGGCGATTTCGGGCAGCATCCTCGACGGGGTCGGCACCGACACCAACAAGATCGTGGCGGGCAACGTCTACCTGCGGGCCACCGGCTCGATCGGCACGAAGGCCGACGCGATCGAGGTGAAGCTGACGGGCGCGATCCGGGCGACCGCCACGGGCGACGTGGTGCTCACCGAGACCGGCGCCAGCATGAAGGTGCTCGCCATCAACACGCTGGGCGACGCCGTGCTGCGCGCCAACGCCTCGATCCTCGACGCGGGCGACCTCACCGACCCGCGCGACATCGACTCGGGCCTCGACACCGCCGCCGGCTCGCGCGGCAACCCCGGCGCCAACGTCAGCGCCCGCTCGGTGACGCTCGTCGCCAAGGACGGGATCGGCACCGCCGACGACGCGTTCGAGTTCAACAGCAACGTCGCCCGCACGACGAGCGGCACGGTGACGCTCAGCGCGGGCCTCAGCAACATCTACGCGGTCGAGACCGCGGACGCGCTCTACCTCGCGACCGTCGCCACGGCCGAGAACCGCACCGCCTTCATCACCGCGCAGGCGGGCGACATCCTCAACGGTGCCACGGACTACAACGAGACCACCGGCGGCACCTCGAACCTCAGCTCCGGCAAGGCGTACCTGATCGCCTCGGGCAGCATCGGCAGCGACACCAAGCGCATCGTCGCCAACATGCGCAGCCTCGACGGCGACCGCTACGGCGGCATCGAGGGCCGCGCCATCGCGGGCGACATCTGGCTCTGGAACATCGGCGGCCTGCGGGTCGGCGGCGTCACGACCGCGGCCACCGGCCTCCAGGCCGCGGGCCGGATCGGCCTGCGCACCTCCAGCCCGCTCACCATCGACAAGGACATCGTCGCGGCCGGCGACATCACGGAGCAGGCGGGCGAGACCAACACCACGGGCGACAACCTGACGGTGAAGTCGGGCGTCACGATCTTCTCGACCGGCGGTTCGGTGACGCTCAATGCGGGCGACAACCTCACCGTCGAGGCGGGTGCCGTCGTCAAGGCCGCGGTCGCCATCGTCCTGCGGGCCGACTACAGCGCGGCCGGCACGCCCGACAACACGCCCGCGACGATCGACCTGAAGGGCACCTTCGTCGGCGCCTCGATCCGGATCGAGGGCGGCAGCAACGGCGATACGATCGCCCTCGACGGCACCTTCCGCACGGGCACGCGCACCATCACGAGCGACGGCACCGCCGCAGGCACCAGCGAGAGCGCGCTCGTGCGCGGCGGCTCGATCACGGTCGAGGCCAAGGAGAGCGCCAACACCCTCACGCTCGCGGGCACCTACAGCACCGGCGCGATGCGGATCGAGGCGGGCGCGGGCGCGGACACGGCCACGCTCGCGGGCGACTACACGCTCGACAGCCTCACGGTCGAGGCGGGCGAGGGCAGCAACGCCCTCACCCTCAACGGCACCGTCACGGCGACGGGCGCGGTCGCGCTGCGCGCCGGTGCGGGCGCCGACACGTTCGACCTGCAGGGCAGCTACAATGCGGGCTCGATGGAGATCACGGCCGGCGCGGGCGCGGGCCGCAACGACCTGACCCTGACGGGCACCTACCGGATCGGGAACGCCTTCGCGATCACGGGCGGCTCGGGCTTCGACGTCCTCACCGACACGCGCACCCTCGCGGGCGTCCCGTCTTGGGCCGACGTGAAGGCCGCCTCCCTCACGATCGATCTCGGCGACGGCGTGAACACGTCGAGCCTCGCGGGCAGCTACGACGTCTCGGGCGCGATGCTCCTGAAGACGGGCGCCGGCAACGACGCGATCACGCTCGCGGGCGGCATCAGGGCCGGGTCGTTCACCCTCGACGCGGGCGAGGGCGACAACACCATCATCCTGTCCGGCACCTACGACGTGACCGGCGCCCTGGCGCTGCGCGCGGGCGCGGGCCGGGACATCTTCGACCTGCAGGGCCGCTACAATGCGGGCTCGATGGAGATCTCGGCGGGCGCGGGCCGCAACGACCTGACGCTGACGGGCACCTACCGGATCGGGGACGCCTTCACGATCACCGGCACGACGGGCGACGACACGCTCGCCGACGTGCGGGTGGTGGGCGCCGTGGCCTCGCGGGCCGACGTCGAGGCGAAGTCCCTGGCGATCGCCCTCGGCGACGGCGCCAACGGCGCGAGCCTCCTCGGCCGCTACCGCGTGACGAACGCCTACAGCCTCACCGCCGGCAGCGGCGCGGACGTCCTCACGGACGCGCGCATCGTCGGCGCGGCGGTGACGGAGGCGGCCGACCTGCAGGCCGGCTCGATCGCGATCGACCTCGGCGACGGGGCGAACAGCCTCACGCTGGCCGGCAGCCACGTCGCGACCGGCGCCTTCAGCCTGACGACCGGATCGGGCGACGACACGGTGGTCGACGCGGCCGAGAGCGGCGGCCTCACCCTCCGGGCCGCCACCCTCCGGGGCGGCACGCTGAGCGTGAACCTCGGCGGGGGCGAGAACGTCCTCACGCTCCTCGGCACCACGGTGGCCGCCACCGCGCTCACGCTGACGAGCGCCGGCGGGCGCGACCGCTTCGCCCTGCGCGGCCGCGTGCAGTCGTCGACGACAGAGATCCGCCTCGGCGCGGGCGACGACCGCCTCGACATGGCGCTCGTCTCGATCGCCGGGAACACTGCCGTCTACGGCGAGGACGGGGCCGACACGATCGTCGTCGACCGCCTGCCCTCGCTCACCAGCACGAGCGGGAGCCGCACCGACACCCTCGACATCGACGGCGGCCAGGACACGGACACGATCCGCGTCCAGGTCAGCGGCACCTCGCGCTACCGCATCAACGTCCACGACACGGGCGAGGCGGACCGCGGCGTCGACACGCTGACGATCCTCGGCACCGACGCCGCGGACCAGTTCCTGATGCGCCGGAACTTCGTGGCCCTCGTCCACCCGGACGCCGACGGCACCTACACCAACACCGACGTCGAGCGGATCAACTACGACATGAGCGTCAACGGGCGCGTCATCGTCGAGGGCGGGCTCGGCGACGACCGCTTCAGCATGGACGACAACGCCGCGCTGATGACGATCGACGGCGGCGCCGGCAACGACTTTTTCCAGGTCGGCCAGGTCTTCGGCTCGCCCCGCGACGTGGCCAACGGGCTCCTCGCCGAGGACGCGTTCGAGACGACGCTGCTCTCCTTCGGCGGCTACCTCTCGCGCGGCATCTCGATCCCGGCCGTGATCTACGGCGGCACGGGCGATGACACCTTCCAGATCTACTCGAACAAGGCGGACCTGCGCCTGGAGGGCGAGGACGGCGACGACACCTTCATCGTGCGCGCCTTCGCGACGTCCAAGGAGAACAAGATCAAGCTCAATGCCGGCTCCGGCAACGACAGGATCGAGTACAACATCAACGCGCCGCTCGACATCGACGGCGGCTCCGGGTTCAACAAGATCGTCGCCCTCGGCACCGAGTTCGCCGACACCTTCGTGGTGACGAACGACGGGATCTACGGCGCGGGCCTCGCCATCCGCTTCGCGAACGTGCAGGCGATCGAGGTGGACGGCCTGGAGGGCGACGACACCTTCTACGTGCTCTCGACCCCCGCGGGCGTGGTCACCACGCTGATCGGCGGCCTCGGCAGCGACACCTTCAACGTGGCCGGCGACGTCAGCGGCGAGGTGATCGCCCGCGACGCCAAGGGCAACTCGGCCGTGATCAACCACACGGTGAAGAGCGACGACGCGCGCTTCGACGGCCTGTTCGTCCAGGGCATCAACGCCTCGGTCTCGGCCGCGGACGGCGGCGGCGTCAGCGACGGCCCCGGCCTGAGCCTGCGCGAGGACAGCGCGGTCAATACGGCGAACGCGGCCGGCAGCAGCGTCGGCACCTACCGCATCGTGCCGCCTGCGCCGAAATCCACCGCGCTGCGCGCCGGCGACAAGGCCGTGATCACGGTCTCGGCCGCCCAGGCCTCCGCGCAGTCGCGCGCGCTTTCCGGCAATGCCGGCACGGTCGAGGTCTCGAAGGACGGCGCCACCTACGCGGACATCCTGACGCTGACCTTCACGGCGGTCGCCGACGGCAACGGCGGCTTCGCGTGGAGCGCGGACCAGACGGTGTGGGTGCGGGCGAAGTCCGACACGGCGGTCGAGGGCGAGCAGCGGGTGGCGATCGGCCACTCGGTGATCAGCACCAACGCCGAGGTGAACGGCACCTACGTCCGCAACACGCTCGTCACGGTGATCGACAACGACAAGCCGGGCCTCATCATCACCGAGAGCGACGGCGGCACCGCCGTCATCGAGGGCAGCAAGCCGCAGCAGAAGGACAGCTACACCGTCGCGCTGAACAACCAGCCCGAGGCCGGCGAGGAGGTGCGCGTCACGCTCGACGTCGCGACCACGGAGCTCGCCTTCGCCGACGCCAGCGGCGTCGCGCTGCCGAAGGACGCGCAGGGCCGCGCCTACCTCACCTTCACGGCGGCGAACTGGAACCAGCCGCAGACCGTGCTCGTCTCCTCGCCCGCCGACACGAAGCCCGAGAACCGCTTCGTGGCCGACATCACCCACGTGGTGACGAGCCATGTGGGCGGCGCCAACGGGCCGGAGGGCTTCTTCAAGGCCGCCCTCGTCGGCACGCCAATCGTGCGGGTGCAGGTGACGGACGGGAACACCGCGGGCGTCGTCGTGACGCCGGCGCCGGGCGGCGTCGCCGTGACGGCGAGCCAGGATTCCTACTACGACCTCGTCCTGACCACGGCGCCGACCGCGCCCGTGACGATCACCCTCGCGGGCGACGGCCAGACCCTCACGTCGAGCGCCGATCCCCGCTTCCGCGCGGCGAGCGGGACGACCCCCGCGACCGTCACCTTCGACGCCACGAACTACGACCAGCCGATCCGCATCGTCGTGAAGCGGAATCCGGCCGCCTCGCAGACGACCTCGGACGTCAAGACCTTCTCGCGCCAGCCGCACGACCTCAGCCGCATCGAGGGCCCGCTGGTGCTCGAAGGCGGCGTCGGCCCCGCGAGCCGGTCGCTCACCCCGGCGGTGGTCCTGCCGGGCGAGCTCAGCCCGGTCGTCAAGCGCGAGATCGTCGACGACGGCCTGCCCGACTTCGACAAGGTCACGCTCTACAACGACACCACGCTCGTCGGCGTCTCCGGCACCGTGAGCGCCGACCACATCGACGGGTTCGGGATGTCGCTGAACGACATCAACGTCGCGACGAGCGGCACCAACCCGGCCCGCGCCTTCGAGGGCGGCATCACCTATCGCGGCATGCGCTCGGTCGAGGTTCTCCTCGGCGAGGGCGCGGACACCGTCACGGTGACGGGCACGGCCACGGACACGATCACGGCGATCCACGGCGGCGGCGGGGCGGATACCATCACGGTGACCGGCTCCCAGGGCACGCTGGCCCTGTTCGGCGACACCACCGCCGACCGCAGCCGCTACGATTCGAGCCCGGCGAACCCGACCGGCCGCGCCTTCGGCTTCCTCGACGAGGGCCAGACGGGGCGGGACGGCAGGCCCGTCAGCCTCAACGACCGCATCGACGCCTCGGGCGCGACCGGGCTCGTCATCATCGACGGCGGCGCCGGCAACGACACGCTGATCGGGGGCAAGGGCCGCAACATCATCGCGGGCGGCACAGGCAACGACGCGATCACGGGCGGTCCCGCGGCCGACATCATCGTCGGCGACGGAAGCTTCAACCTCGACGACGTGACGCGCATCGTCACGATCGCCGACCCCAACATCGGCGAGGCCCGCGCGGCCGGCACCGACACGATCGACGCCAAGGCCGGCGCGAACATCATCCTGGGCGACCACGGCCAGATCTATCAGGACGGCTCGGCCACCGCACAGATCCGGCTGGAGGGCAACCACATCGTCAGCCGCGTCGTCTCGACCCACACGGGCGTCGGCGGCGACGACGTGATCTCGGCCACCGACGGCGACAACATCATCGTCGGCGGCTTCGGGGGCGACCGTATCACGGCGGGCGCGGGCAACCACGTCATCCTCGGCGACAACGGCGAGGCGCTGTTCACGGGCGGCGTCCTGACGAGCCTGAAGAGCATCGCCGGCGCCACCGGCGGCGACGATTCCATCACGGCCGCGGACGGCAGCACCACCGTCATCGGCGGCGCCGGCAAGGACGTCATCGGCGTCGGCGCGGGCACGCAGGTGATCCTCGGGGATACCGGCGAGGCGACCTTCGTCACGGGCACGCGCGTCATCGGCGGCGTCACCGTCGCGGTGCCGGTCCTCACCGCCATCAAGACGGCGGACGGCGAGGCGGCGATCGGCGGCGACGATTCCATCACGGCCGCGGACGGCAACGTCACGGTGATAGGGGGCGCGGGCGCCGACACGATCAAGCTCGGGAAGGGCACCCAGGTGGTGCTCGGCGACTCGGGCTCGGCCACCTTCGCGAACGGCGCGATCGCCACCGTCACCTCGGTGGCGACAGATACCGGCGGCGACGACGTCATCGAGGCCAAGGACGGCGACACCACCATCATCGGCGGCTTCGGGGCCGACCAAGTCACGGTGGGCGCGGGCAACCACGTCATCCTCGGCGACAACGGCAAGGCCGTCTTCGCGGCGGGCCGTCTCGCCACCATCGAGAGCATCGATCCCGCCATCGGCGGCAACGACACGATCACGGCCGCGGACGGCAACGTGACCGCCATCGGCGGCGCGGGCGCCGACACGATCACGCTCGGCAAGGGCACCCAGGTGGTGCTCGGCGACAGCGGCAGCGCCGCGTTCACGAACGGCCTGATCGACAGCATCGTCTCGGTGGCGACCGGCATCGGCGGCAACGACGTCATCGAGGCCAAGGACGGCGACACCACCATCATCGGCGGCGCGGGTGCCGACCAGGTGACGGTGGGCGCGGGCAAACACGTCATCCTCGGCGACAGCGGGCAGGCGCTCTTCGCTTCGGGCGTGCTCACGAGCATCGAGACCATCGACCCCGGCATCGGCGGGTCCGACGCGATCACCGCCGCGGACGGCAACGTCACCGCCATCGGCGGCGCGGGCGGCGACACGATCACGCTCGGCAAGGGCACCCAGGTGGTGCTCGGCGACAGCGGCAAGGCCGAGTTCACGGCCGGCGTGATCGCGAGCATCACCTCGGTCGCCACCGACATCGGCGGCAACGACACGATCACGGCCAAGGACGGCGACGTCACCATCCTGGGCGGCGCCGGCTCCGACAGCATCGTCGTGGGCGCGGGCAACCACGTCATCCTCGGTGATTCCGGCAAAGCGACCTTCCGCGGCGGGCGCACCCAGCGGATCGAGTCGATCACCCCGGAGATCGGCGGCGACGACGTCATCGAGGGCAAGGACGGCGACGACACCATCATCGGCGGCGCGGGCGCCGACCAGATCACCACGGGCGCCGGCAACCACGTCATCCTCGGCGACAGCGGCGAGGCCGACTTCACCGTCACCGTGGCGGGCGCCACCACGACGAGCCTGCTCGCGCGCATCGCCACCACCGCGCCGAGCATCGGCGGGGCGGACCGGATCAGCTTCGGCTCGGGCACCAACGTGGTGCTCGGCGGCGCGGCCGGCGACACCATCACCGGCGCGGACCAGGGCGCCGTGGTGCTCGGCGACAACGGCGCCGTCACGTTCGACGCGGGCGGCAAGATCCGTCGCGCCGTCTCCACCGACACCGCGATCGGCGGCGACGACACCATCACCATCGGCAACGGCGACAACGTCGTGCTCGGCGGCACCGGCTTCGACGCCATCACCATCGGCGACGGCAGCAACGTCGTGATGGGCGATTCCGGCCAGGCCGACTTCGAGGCCGGCATCGTCGTCGAGATCGCGAGCATCAGCCCGGAGATCGGCGACAGGGACACGATCGCGCTCGGTCGCGGCCGCAACGTCGTCGTCGGCGGCGCGGGCGGCGATCTGATCACCGCGGGCGACGGTGCGGACGTGGTGATCGGCGATGCCGGCCACGCCAAGCTGACCGCGGCGGGCCTGCCGATCCTCGTCGAGACCACCTACGACAACGTCGGGGGCGACGACACCATCACCCTCGGCAACGGCGACAGCGTCGTGCTCGGCGGCTCCGGCCTCGACACGATCAAGGCCGGCAACGGCCGCGGCGTGGTGCTCGGCGACAACGGCCGGGCCGATTTCGACGCCGCGGGCCGCGTGTCTCAGGCGGTGACCACCGCCCCGACCTCGGGCGGTCGCGACCTGATCACCCTCGGCGACGGCGGCAGCACCGTGATCGGCGGCGTCGGCGCGGACGAGATCCGCACCGGCTCCGGTGCGGACGTCGTCGTCGGCGACAACGGCAACGCCGTCTTCCTCAACGGCCTGCTGACCTTCATCGAGACGCTCGATTCGAGCCTCGGCTCCGCCGACGTGATCGACGCGGGCGAGGGCGCCAACGTGGTGCTCGGCGGCGTCGGCGGCGACGACGTCACGACGGGCTCCGGCGCGGACGTGATCGTGGGCGACGACGGCCAGGCGAGCTTCACGCTCGGCGTCCTCACCCGCATCACCACCAAGAACGAGGGCGTGGCGGGCGACGACGTGATCCGCGCCGGCGCCGGCGCCAACGTGGTGCTCGGCGGCTCGGGCAGCGACCGCATCACCACCGGCGCGGGCGCCGACGTGGTGTTCGGCGACAACGGCGCGATGGACTTCGTCGGCGGCATCCGGGCTGAGGCCCTGAGCGAGCGCGCCGGCGGCGGCGGTCGCGACACGATCGAGACCGGCGCGGGCGCGGACCTCGTTGTCGGCGGCCTCGGCGCCGACACGATCGACGCCGGCAAGACCGACACGGACGACGACGTGGTGTTCGGCGACGACGCCCACATCGTCTTCGACGCGCTCGGCCGCGTCACCCTGGCCGGGACGGTCGACCCGACCCTCGGCGGCGACGACCAGATCGAGGTCGGCGGCGGCGCCAACATCGTTCTCGGCGGCGCGGGCTCCGACCGCATCGTCTCGGGCGCGGGCGCCGACGTGGTGTTCGGCGACAACGGCAGCGTGACCTTCGCGGGCGGAATCCGCCTGGAGGCGATCAGCGACCGCAACGGCGGCGCGGGCGACACGATCGAGACCGGTGCGGGCGCCGACCTCGTGATCGGCGGCCTCGGCGCCGACACGATCGATGCGGGCAAGGCGGACGCGCACGCCGACATCGTGTTCGGCGACGACGGCCACGTCACCTTCGACGCGCTGGGCCGCGTGAAGCGGGCCGAGAGCCTCGATCCGGGCTTCGGCGGCGACGACGTCATCGAGGTCGGCGGCGGCGACAACGTCGTCATCGCGGGCACCGGCGCGGACAGCGTCACGGCCCTCGGCGGCAGCGACGTCGTGATCGGTGATGCCGGCTACGCGGTCTTCTCCGCGGGCGTGCGCGTCGAGTTCGCCTCGACCGACACGGCCGACGGCGGCAACGACACGGTCGACGCGGGCGACGGTGACAACCTCGTCATCGGCGGCTCGGGCAGCGACACCCTCACCACCGGCGCGGGCGCCGACGTGGTGCTCGGCGACAACGGCATCGCTCTGTTCGAGCTCGGCGTGCGGGCCCGGGTCACCAGCGACCGCAACGGCGGCGCGCGGGACCGCATCGCCTCGGGCGCGGGTGCCGACGTGGTGCTCGGCGGCCTCGGCTCCGACACGATCGACGCGGGCAAGGCGGACACGGACGCGGACGTGGTGTTCGGCGACGACGGCCAGGTCACGTTCGACGCCCAAGGGCGTGTCAAGCGGGCCGAGGGCCTCGACCCGGGCTTCGGCGGAGACGACGTGATCGAGGTCGGCGGCGGCGACAACCTCGTCATCGCGGGCACCGGTGCCGACAGCGTCACGGCTCTCGGCGGCAGCGACGTGATCCTGGGCGATGACGGCTACGCCGTGTTCGAGGCCGGGGTGCGCGTGAGCTTCGCCTCGACCGATCCGACCGACGGCGGCAACGACACGGTCGACGCGGGCGACGGCGACAACATCGTCATCGGCGGCTTCGGCGCGGACACGCTGACCTTGGGCTCCGGCGCGGACATCGTGCTCGGCGACAACGGCTTCATCGCCTTCGAGGCCGGCCTCGTCCATGAGGTCTACACGACCGACGTGCGCATCGGCTCGGGCGACGTGATCAAGGCCGGGGACGGGGCCAACATCGTGCTCGGCGGCGCAGGCCGCGACGCGATCACGACCGGCTCCGGCGCGGACGTGATCCTCGGCGACCACGGCGAGGCGAGCTTCACGGGCGGGCGCCTCACGCGCATCGCCTCCCTCGACCCGACCCGCGGCGACGACGACACGATCCTGGCGGGCGACGGCGACAACACCATCCTGGGCGGCACCGGCCGGGACGAGATCCGCGCGGGCTCGGGCGCCGACGTGGCGCTCGGCGACAGCGGCCTCGCCACCTTTCGCACGGACGGCAAGCGCATCCTCGTCCGCTCGACGGACGTGGAGACGGGCGACGCCGACACGATCGACCTCGGCGACGGCGACAACGTCGCGATCGCCGGCGCGGACGACGACCAGGTCACCACCGGCTCCGGCGCGGACGTGATCCTCGGCGATCACGGTCGGGTCTCCTACGACGCCGCAACCCTCATCGCGCAGGTTCTCTCGACGGACACGTCGGTGGGCGGCAACGACACGATCCGGGCCGGCGACGGCACCGACGTGGTGGTCGCCGGCTTCGGCGCCGACAGCGTCACCGCGGGCGACGGCGCCAAGCTCGTGCTGGGCGACAGCGGCCAGATCGACTTCGCGGCCGGCGTGATCGCGCTCGCCCAGACCCTCGACCCGCGCGTCGGCGACGCCGACGTGATCAAGCTCGGCAGCGGCCGCAGGCTGGTGCTGGGCGGGGCCGGCTCCGACACGGTCGAGGGCGGCCGCGGCGACAGCGTCGTGCTCGGCGATGCCGGCCTCGTGCGCTTCGCGAACGGCAACCCGGTCCATGCCGAGACCAGCGACGTCGAGGTGGCGGGCAACGACACGGTCACGCTCGGCGACGGCAACGGCGTCGTCCTGGGCGGCTCGGGCGCCGACACGATCACGCTCGGCCACGGCCGCTCGGTGGTGCTGGGCGACAACGGAACGGTCGACCTCGACGGGCAGGTGCGCCCCACCGAGATCACCGCGACGGCCCCGGATGTCGGCGGCCGCGACGTGATCGTGGTGGGCGACGGCGGCAGCGTGGTGCTGGGCGGATTCGGCGCGGACGCGATCACGACGGGCGCGGGCTCGGACATCGTTCTCGGCGACAACGGCGCGGTGACGCTCTCGGCGCTGGTTCCGGTCTACGTGCGCACGACCTCGCCGGCGATCGGCGGCGCGGACGAGATCCGGGCGGGCGCGGGCGACAACGTGGTGCTCGGCGGCGCGGACGCCGACCGGATCGTCACGGGCTCGGGCCGCGACGCGGTGCTCGGCGACAGCGGCGAGCTGCGCTTCGACGCGCAGGGGCGCTACAGCCGGGTCAACACGACCGACTCGGCCGTCGGCGGCGACGACGTGATCGAGGCCGGCGACGGGGACAACCTCGTCTTCGGCGGAGCCGGCTCCGACACGATCACCACCGGCTCGGGCGCGGACCGCATCCTCGGCGACAGCGGCGAGGCCACCTTCGCGGACGGGCGTCTCGTCGTCCTGCGCAGCCTCGACGCGGCCATCGGCGGCAAGGACACGATCCGAGCGGGCGACGGGGACAACGTCGTTCTCGGCGGCGCGGACGCCGACACGGTCACGCTCGGCGCCGGTCGCGACGTGGTCCTCGGCGACAGCGGCCTCGTCCGCTACGACGCGCAAGGCCGCCTCGCACAGGTGCTCTCCACCGACACCGCGATCGGCGGCGACGACGTGATCGACGCCGGCCAGGGCGACAACCTCGTCCTCGGCGGCGCGGGGTCGGACACCGTCTCGACGGGCGCCGGCACCGACCTCGTCCTCGGCGACAGCGGCGAGATCCTGTTCGTCGGCGGCGTGATCGCCTCGGCGGTCACCCTCGACGCGACCTCCGGCGCGGGCGACGTCATCTCCGCGGGCGACGGCGACAACCTCGTCATGGGCGGCCTCGGCGGCGACCGGATCACGACCGGCGCCGGCGCCGACGCGATCCTCGGCGACCACGGCCGCGCGCTCTTCACGGGCGGCGTGCTCGTCGTCCTCGAGACGATCGACGCGGGCGCGGGCGGCGACGACGTCATCATGGCCGGCGACGGCGACAACCTCGCCTTCGGCGGCGTCGGCGCGGACCGCATCGTCGCGGGCGCGGGCGCCGACATGATCCTCGGCGACAACGGCCGCGCGGACCTCGACCCGGCGGGCAACCGCTCCGTCCTGCGCCGCGCGCGCACCACCGACCTGCTCCTCGGCGGCGCCGACACGATCGACGCGGGCGGCGGCAACGACTACGCGGCCGGCGGCACCGGCGCCGACGTCGTCCTCGGCGGCGGCGGCCACGACGTCCTGTTCGGCGACCACATGCTGTACGACCGCGCCCTGCCGGTGAACCAGCGCGCCGTCTCGATCTTCACCGCGGCCGCGGACGGCGGCGGGGACGACCGGATCGAGGGCGGCGACGGCGACGACTTCCTGTACGGCCAGCAGGGCAGCGACACCCTGCTCGGCGAGGGCGGCGACGACGACCTGACGGGCGGCCACAACGTGGTCGGCGGGGCGGACGGGGACGACACCATCCTCGGCGGCACTGGTGCGGACGTCGTCCTCGGCGACAACGGCGTCATCACCCGCACCGTGCTGGTCGACGACGTGAAGGCGGTCACCTGGCAGCGCAACCCCGGCACCTTCGCCGACACGGTGCTGCGCGACGTGCTGCGCTTCGACCTGATCGACTTCGTGGCCGGCAACGACACGATCGACGGCGGAGCGGGCGACGACCGCCTGTTCGGCCAGACCGGCGACGACCGCATCCTCGGCGGCGACGGCTCCGACGAGATCGTGGGCGGCCTCGGCCGCGACACGATCGACGGCGGCGCCGGTCTCGACATCCTCCTCGGCGACGAGGGCCGGATCGTGCGCGCCTACGCCAAGGACGGGTCGGCGATCCTCAACACCGACGGCACCTGGCACCGCGACGTGGTGCTGGAGGAGATCGGCACGGTGACGGCCAACATCGCCACCGACGCGCGCCACCGCACCGAGGTGGCCGGCCTCTCCGACATCCTCACGGCCGCCGACCTTCTTCTCGCGGTCGCGGGCCAGGACGCCTCCGGCGCCCGGGTGCTGCACGGGGACAACGGGGCCTGGAACACGGGCGTGCTCGCGGTCTCCCTGGCGGCCGCGGACGACGACGTGATCGACGGCGGCGACGGGAACGACCTGCTGTTCGGACAGCGCGGCGACGACACTCTGCGGGGCGGTGCGGGCGACGACGTGATCTACGGAGACCGCGCCTCGAACCTCGCGGAGACCGTCTCCGACCAGCCGGCGATCGTGAACGCCGTGCGGCTGATCGGCGCCGCCGCGGGCACAGACCTCGTGCTGCCCCTCGGCGGCGAGGTCGTCGTACCGGCCGCCAACCTCGTGCCCTCGGTCCTCGCGGCGGGCTCGCCCCGCATCGAGGTCTACCCGGCGCTCGCCGGCGCCGCGGCCGACATCGCCGGCTCGGGCCCGATCCGGCGCACGGACGGCCACGGCTTCACGGTCTACGCCTCGATCGTGCCGAGCCTCCTCAACACGCGCGGCGTGCTGGCGGGCAGCGACACGATCGACGGCGGCGCCGGCAACGACACGATCTACGGCGACAGCGGCGAGACCTACGCCCTCGACGTGACCGCCTACGCTACCCTCAACGGCCGCATCGACGCGGTCTCGGGCGCGATGCAGGACCTCCTCAACGTGTTCGAGGGCCTGAGCCGCGGCGCCGACCTGATGAACGCCGGCCTCGGACGGCGCTCGCCGGCCGAGATCGCCTTCGGCAACGACACCATCACGGGCGGCGGCGGCGACGACCTCATCGTCGGCGATGCCGGGCGCGTGATCGTCCGGGGTGCCGGGCCCCTGCGGGACCTCTCGGCGGCGTCGGCGACGGCCCTCAACGGCTTCCTCGACGACATGCAGACCGTGCTCGGCGACCTCGCCATGACCGGCCGGCTCGCGCAGGCGCAGGTCGCGGCGACTCTCGAGGCGATGACCGGCCAGCCGGCCTGGAGCCTCGCGGGCAACCTGCCGGAGCGCTTCCGGGTGAGCCACCACGTCTCGGTCGGCAACGACGTCATCGACGGCGGCGAGGGCGGCGACGTGATCCTCGGCGACAGCCTCGTCCTGGTGCAGTCGGGCGCGGGCCGCACGCTCGCGAGCTTCGACCCCGCGACGGCCGGCACCGCCTACGCCGTCGAGGCCGAGCTCAGCCGCCAGTGGATGGAGCAGAACGCGCGGCGGGCCGACCACGCGGCGCGCGACCACGGCACGGACCCGCTCACCGCGGCCCTTGCTGCGATCGTGGCCTCGCAGGCGCCGTCCTACAGCCTCGACCGGGGCAACGACCGGATCACCGGCGGCGGCGGAAACGACACGCTCGTCGGCGACACCGCCGTCATCCAGGTGCCGCCCACCGGCGCCGCGACGCCGGCCTCGCTCGCCACGGACCGCGCCCAGGCCATCGCCCGGACGCTCGGCGGAGCCGCGGGCTGGGATTACGGCGCCTACGGCTGGGGCTGGAACGGCTCCGGCTGGGGCCTCGGCGCCTACGGCTGGGGTGCGGGCGCCTACGGCTGGGCCGGCTACGGCTACGGCTGGGGCACCGGCACCTACGGCTGGGGCCTCGATGCCTGGGCCGGGGCCGGCTGGGCCTACGGCGCGGGCTGGGGCTTCGGCGGCTGGGGCCTCGGCGAGTGGGGCTTCGGCTTCGGCACGGCGACGGTCGGCCGCGACGTCATCGCGGGCGGCGAGGGCGACAACCGCATCTTCGCCTCGCACGCCACGCTGGTGCCGGCCCTCGACGCGGCCGGGCGGACGGTCGGCCCGCACGCGCTGACGGCGCTCCTGCCCGGCGATATCGGGCTGGCGCAGGGCGTGTTCAGCCCCGGCCAGTACGCGGCCAGCATCGGCACGCTCACCACGGCGGGCGCGCCGGACTACATCCTCAACTTCGGTTACGGCATGCCGTTCGCCGGGCGCTGGGGCGGACCCGCGCTCCTCGCCTACGGGGCGAACTACCTCGCCGCGATGGAGATCGGCCTGTCCTGGAACGGCTTCGGCTATCCCTGGACGGAGGGCTTCGCCTACGGCGCCCCGGCGGCCTACGGCTGGAACGCCGGCTGGATGAACGGGGCCTACGTCTACCCGTCCTGGCCGGTCTCGCCGGGCGTCGGCGCGGCCTGGGGCTGGCCCGCGTGGGGCGTGAATGGCTGGGGCGTGAATGGCTGGGGCGCGAACGGCTGGGGCACCTACGGCTGGGGAGCGTCCGGCTGGGGCTCGCCCGCGGCGCTCGGCTGGTCGCAGGCCCTGGCGGCACGCACCGGCTGGGCGGGCACCTGGGGCGCGCCGGGCTGGGCGGGCCTGCCGAATTCCGGCGGGGACGAGGTTTCCGGCGGCGGCTACACCTGGACCGGGATCCACAAGCGGACCCAGTACTGGACCTTCGACGCCGGGGTGACCCTGCCCGCGCTCGGCGCGGCCACGGCCGACACGCTGGCGGCGCAGGCCGGCGCGGGCCGCGCCTCGATGATCCAGGCGGTCGCGCACCGGCCCGTGGTCGCCGACGAGGTCATCCGCTCGATCAAGGGCGGCGACATCGTCCTGCGGGTGAAGCCGGACCAGGCCGCGGCAGTGCAGCCCCGCTACAGGACGTGGCTGTTCGACGAGGCGAAGGGCAGCTTCGTGCCCCAGACGGCGGAGGAGGACGACATCCTCTTCCTCGCGGGCCGCTCGCCCGACCCGACGAGCCGCGCGCGCTGAGGCAGGAGGGCGGGCGGCCGACGCCCGCCCTCGGTCCCGGAGGCGAGCTGCCCCGCCCGACGCGGCTCAGGCGCAACCTGCCCCTCGGCCCGAAGCTCCGCCCATGCCGCGCGACGCGCGGACGGGATCGCGTGCCCGCGGATCGGGGCAGCTCCACGCCAACCCTGCACTAACTTTCAGACCGGATCACCGCGTGGGGGCCGATCACTCGGGCAGCGTCGCGGCCCAAGCCTGCCGCCCGGCGGCCGTTCCCGCTGCCAGACCCGCCAGCACCGACCGCCGGGTGAGCGTCATCTCGACCTTCATCGTTCGCTCCTTCGGTTCCTCATTCGGCGGCCAGAGGGAGCCGAACGGGCTCCCCGGCCTCGCCCGTTCGCGGCAACCCGCGCCCCTTCACCAGGGCATAGACCGCCGGGATCACGACCAGGGTCAGCACCGTCGAGGAGATCATGCCGCCGATCATGGGCACCGCAATCCGCTGCATCACCTCGGAACCCGCGCCCGTGCTCCAGAGGATGGGGACGAGCCCTGCCATGATGGCGACGACCGTCATCATCTTCGGGCGGACCCGCTCGACCGCGCCGACCATGATGGCCCGCCGCAGGTCCCCGCGCGTGAGCGGGCGACCCTCTTGTTCGCAGCCGGCTTGGACCTCGTCGAGCGCGCGGTCGAGGTAGACCAGCATGATCACGCCGGTCTCAGCGGCGACGCCGGCGAGCGCGATGAAACCGACCGCCACCGCGACCGACATGTTGAAGCCCACCCACCAGAGCAGCCAGACCCCGCCGACAAGCGCGAAGGGCAGCGACAGCATGACGATGAGCGTCTCGGTCAGGCGCCGGAAGTTCAGGTAGAGGAGCAGGAACACGATCAGCAGCGTCAGGGGCACCACGACCGCGAGGCGCGCCTCGGCCCGCTCCAGGTATTCGTACTGCCCGCTCCACTGCAGGGTCGTGCCCCGGGGCAGTCTGACCTCGTCGGAGACCGCCTTGCGCACCTCGGCCACGTAGCCGCCGAGGTCGCGGCCCACAATGTCGATGAACACGTAGACCGCGAGCTGACCGTTCTCGGTGCGGATCGAGGTGGGCCCCCGTACCAGCTCGACCTTGGCGACCTCGCGCAACGGCACCGTTCCCCCGGCCGGGAGCGGCACCTGCACCTCGTCGGCAATGGCCCTCGGGTCCGAGCGGAAGGCTCGCGGGTAGCGTACGTTCACGGTGTAGCGCTCGCGGCCCTCGACGGTGTTCGTCACCGCTTGGCCTCCGAGGGCGGTCGCGACCACGTCCTGCACGTCCCCGACCGACAGGCCGTAGCGCCCGAGCACCTCGCGGTCCGGCGTGATGTCGAGGAAGTAGCCGCCGATGACCCGCTCGGCGTAGGCGCTCGACGTGCCCGGCACGTTGCGGGCGACCGTCTCGACCTGGCGGGCGACCCCTTCCATGACCGTCAGGTCGGCACCCAGCACCTTCACGCCCACCGGCGTACGGATGCCGGTCGAGAGCATGTCGATGCGGGCGCGGATCGGCTGCGTCCAGGCATTCGACACGCCGGGGAACTGCAGCGCCGCGTCCATCTCGGCCTTGAGGGTGGCGAGGGTCACCCCAGGACGCCACTCCGACTTCGGCTTCAGGGCGATGACCGTCTCGAACATCTCCATCGGCGCGGGGTCGGTCGCGGTGTTGGCGCGTCCAGCCTTGCCGTAGACCGATGCGACCTCGGGGAACGACTTGACGATGCGGTCCTGGGTCGCGAGGAGTTCGCCGGCCTTGGTCACCGAGATCCCCGGCAGGGTCGTCGGCATGTAGAGCAGGGTGCCCTCGTCGAGCTCCGGCATGAACTCGGAGCCGAGCTGCCGGGCGGGCCACACGGTCGCGATCAGGACGCCCACGGCGACCAGGACGGTGAGCAGCCGGGCCTGCAGCACGCCGGCGATGAGCGGCCGGTACAGCCAGACGAGGAGGCGGTTCAGCGGGTTGCGGTGCTCGGGCACGATCCGCCCGCGCACGAACAGCACCATGAGCGCCGGCACTAAGGTGACCGACAGGAGCGCCGCCGCCGCCATCGCGAAGGTCTTGGTGTAGGCGAGCGGCCCGAACAGCCGCCCCTCCTGGCTCTCAAGGGTGAAGATCGGCAGGAAGCTGACCGTGATGACAAGGAGCGAGAAGAACAGGGAGGGGCCGACCTCGGACGCGGCCTCGACCAGGATCTCGACCCGGGGCTTGCCCGGGGGCGCTCGCTCCAGGTGCTTGTGGGCGTTCTCGATCATCACGATGGCGGCGTCGACCATGGCGCCGACCGCGATGGCGATGCCGCCCAGGCTCATGATGTTGGCGCCGATTCCGAGCGCCCTCATGCCGGCGAAGGCCGTCAGGATGCCGACCGGCAGCATCAGGATGGCCACCAGCGCACTGCGGACGTGCAGCAGGAACACGATGCAGACGAGCGAGACGACGACGCTCTCCTCGACCAGCGTGTGCCTCAAGGTGTAGATGGCCGCGTCGATCAGCTGCGAGCGGTCGTAGACCGGCAGGATCTCGGTGCCCTGGGGCAGGGTCTTGGCCACCTCGGCGAGCTTCGCCTTCACCCCTTCGATGACGTTCAGGGCGTTCGCGCCGAAGCGCTGCAGGACGATGCCGCCGGCGACCTCGCCCTCGCCGTTCATCTCGGTGATGCCGCGCCGCTCGTCCGGCCCGAGCTCGACCCGGGCGACGTCCCTGACCCGCAGCGGCGTTCCGCCCGAGGTCTTCAGGACGATGTTCTCGATGTCGGCGACGCTCCGGATATAGCCGCGGCCGCGCACCATGAACTCGAATTCGGAGAGCTCGACCGTGCGGCCGCCGACGTCGGCGTTGCTCGACCGGATGGCGTCCCGGAGCTTGTTGAGGCCGATGCCCTGGGCGCGCAGGCGGTTCGGGTCGACGACCACGTTGTACTGCTTGACGAAGCCGCCGACGCCCGCGACCTCGGCCACGCCCTCGGCCCGCGAGGCGCCGAAGCGGATCACCCAGTCCTGCAGCGACCGGAGCTCGGCCAGCGTCCGCTCCTTCGCGACGACGACGTACTGGTAGACCCAGCCCACCCCCGTGGCGTCGGGCCCCAGCGTCGGCGTCGCGCCCGTCGGCAGGCGGCTCGCCGCGCCGCTGAGGTACTCCAGCACGCGCGAGCGGCCCCAATACGGGTCGGTGCCGTCCTCGAAGATCACGTAGACGAAGCTGACGCCGAAGAACGAAAAGCCGCGCACCACCTTCGCCTTGGGCACCGTCAGCATGGCGGTGGTCAGCGGGTAGGTGACTTGGTCTTCGACCACCTGCGGCGCCTGACCCGGATACTCGGTGTAGACGATGGCCTGTACGTCAGAGAGGTCGGGGATGGCGTCGAGCGGCAGGGTCCTGAGCGCTAGGATGCCGGTGGCGACCGCGAACACGGTGCCGATCAGCACCAGGACGAGGTTGCGGGCCGACCAGCCGATGAGGCGAGCGATCACGGCGTGCCTCCCGCGCTCGCCGCCTGCCGGTCGTCCTTCGGGGCGCTCATGGACTGCAGCGCCGCCTTCAGGTTGCTCTCGGCGTCGATCAGGAAGTTCGCCGCCGTGACCACCCGGTCGCCGGCAGAGACGCCGTCGTGGACTTCGACGTAGCCACGGCCGCGCAGGCCGAGCTTCACCGCCTTCGGCTCGAAGCGTCCCTCACCGCGGTCGATCAGCACGACTTGGCGCTCCCCGGTGTCGATGACGGCGTCGTCGGGCACTGCCACAACCGGCTTGTCCGCGCCCGTGGCGATCTCGACGTCGGCGTACATCGACGGGCGCAGCGCGCCGTCCGGATTGGGAAGCTCGATGCGCAGCCGCGCGGTTCGGGTCTCCATGTTGAGGTGCGGGTAGATCCGCGTCACGGTCCCGGCGAAGGTTCGGTCGGGGAAGGCCCGGACCCGGACTGTCGCCTTCTGCCCCTCCGCCACCCCGGCGAGGTCACGCTCGGTCACGTCTGCCAGGACCCAGACGCGGGTATGGTCGACGATGCGGAACAGGACATCGCCGGACTTGGCCTTCATCCCGTCCGAGACGTTGCGCTCGACCACGACGCCGTCCCGCGGTGAGGACCAGACGATAGAGGGCGGCACCTTCCGGGTGCGTTCGATCTCGTCGATGACCTCTGGAGGGATGGCGAGGTTCTCCAATCGCCGGCGGCCGCCCTCGTAGCCGATGGAGGTCAGGTACTGGGCCGCGACCGCGTTGATCTCGGGCGCGAACAGGCGCAGCAGCGGCTGGCCCTTGTGGACGTGGTCGCCCGTGGTGACCGGCTCGACCTTCTCGATGTAGGCATCCGTGCGCATGGCGATGACGGAGATGCGGCGCTCGTCCTCCTCGACGCTGCCGGGCGCCCGCACCGGGACCGACAGGACCCGGCGCTCCACGGTCTCGGTCCGCACGCCAGTGCGCTGGACCTTGCCCGGCGACACCTTCACGACGCCGGCCTCGTCCTCGCCCGCGTAGACGGGGATGTAGTCCATCCCCATCGAGTCCTTCCTGGGCACCGGCGAGGTGTCGGCCAAGCCCATTGGGTTGCGGTAGTACAGCACCCGGCGGTCCCCGAACGCCGCGGCGGGCGCATCCATCGGCACGCCGCCGGCCACTGCATCGGTCGCCTCGTCCCCGTCGAAGCGCACGTCCTCGCTGGCGTGGACGGCCCGGAATTCGCGACCGTTCTCGGTCACCATCGGAGTCGCCGAGTAGACGGGTTTCCCGTCCGGGTCCCGATAGTAGACCACCGGGCCGGAGGCGGGCCTGGAAGGGGCCGGTGGCGGCGCTTCGGGTAGCAGGCGGGCGACCCCGAGCCGGGCCCGCTCGACGAGCGCCGGAACGGGACCGCCCTGCTGTCCCGCCCAATAGCCGAGGCCCCCCGCCGCGAGCGCGGCGAGGGTCCCGGCGAACCATGCCGGGCGGGTCATTTCGCGGCCTGAAGGACCAGCTTGTCCTCGACCGTGCCCGTCTCGCCCTGGACCTTCGCGGCCAGCGACAGGCGCCAGCGCCCCTGCATCGAGAGCTTGGCCTTGAAGCGGTAGACGCCGGGCTCGGTCGAGGGGACCTGCTCGACCTTGGTGGCCATCTCCTCCATGGCGTCGGGGGCCATGTCGAGGCGCTTGGCGAAGACGACGGCGTCTGGCACCGGCTTGCCGCTGCGCTTGTCGACGAGCCGGACGGCGATGACGGCCTCGCCGACCTTCGCCTCCTCCTGCACGAGCTCGAAGCGGTAGTCCTTGATGTCGGCAAGCGCCGGCAGTGCCGGGGCCGACAGGGCGGCGCCGAGCAGCGCGGCCGGCACGGCGCGCGCGAAGGGGTTCTTGGTCACGGATGTTGTCTCCTGAACGCGATGGTTGGCCACGCGCGGGCGCGCGTCACCGTGCCGGCGCGAGCGCCGGCGACATCCGGTTCAGGCTCGGGGGGGGCTCGGGCAGCGGGGGCCCGTGCAGGCTGGCAAAGGATGCTGCGGAGGGCCAAGCCCTGTTTGTCCGCGTCGCGTCGGGCGCCGGGACCGGCACCGCGACCGGTAGGAGCGAGGCGACGCTGGCGAGGCAGAGCGCCATCAAGGGGCAGCCCGCCTTGACGCAGTCCGGCTTCGCCGCCCTTTCGGGCGGGCAGCAGGGCATGTCGTCCATGTCCATCCCGGCCATGTCCAACCCGGCGTGGTTCATGGCGGGCATCGCATCGTGCGAGCCGTGGGCCTGCGCCGTCATGGAGGCGTGCATGCCCGCGGCGGCCGCGGAAGCGGTCACCGGCGTCAGGGCGAGGCTGAGAACCGCAAGGAGCGGGAGCAGCCGCCGGAGGGCGAGCCAGGGCGTCATGAATCGACGATGCCAGTTTTCCGGGTCGTGCGGAAGGTCGATGGACGTCAGGCTGCACCCTCCCACGGTGGGAAGGTCAAGGGCAGCGGCCGCCGGGACCGGATCGGAGGGCCCCGTACGGTCCGCCGCGGCCGTCAGTACCCGTGATGGTGATGATGGTGGCCGCGGTCGAAGTGGACGGGGCGATCGTAGCCGTGGTGGTGGTGCCGCTCGTAGCCGTGGCGGTGGCCGTAGCCATGGTGATGATGGTGGTCCCAGTGATGGTGATGCCCGTGTCGCGGGCCGCGTTCGTACCACTGCGCGGAAGCCGCGCCGGGGATCAGGACGAGGGCGGCGGCCATCAAACCGGCGATGCGAAGCTTCATGGAAGGACTCTCCAGGGTCGTGATGTACCCAGGTTGCGCCGATCGCGTTGAACCCGTTCTGAAGCCCGCGCGCAGCTTCCGTTCAGCGAACGCCGCCTCCCGCGACATCGTTCGGTCGCGTGCCCCACAAGGCTCATGCCAAGCCGAGGTTCACCAGCGCGAGGGCGACCAAGAGGCCGTAGGCCGCGTCCGCGCCGCCGTGAGTGAGCGCTGGAGGCCGGCGGAGACCGTTTTGGGGACGAGGCGGGCGAGCCGCTCGACGAGGCCGGTCACGCCGGCGAGGAGAAAGAAGGCACCGAGGACGAGACCCGCTGCCGCGATGGCGCCGGGCTCCATCGGCTCGATCAGCACCACCGCCGAGGCCGCCTTCATCGGCTGGACCGCGATGGGCAACCCGTAGAAGGCGCCTCCCAGGGCGTAGAAGAGCCCGAAGGTGACGAGGGTGCCGGCGGGAGCCATGCCGACCACCGTTATGCGCCGATGATGTGGGGCAGGAAGGTCCCGAGGTCGCCGAGCGCGCCCGACACCTCCTTCAGGCCCCAGCGGAAGCGCCGGCGTCGCACCGCCCCCGGTTCGGGCGCCTCCCTGACCTCGACGTTCATGCGCTCCCCTTCGCCTCGTCGAGCGCCCCCACGACATCGCTCGCGGCCGTCACGGCCGGCAGCCGGGACGTCAGGTCTCGCGGGATGCGTGCACCAGAGCCGCTCCCTTGCCTGCCGCGCCGCGCTCGTACCACCCCTGGCTCCAGTTCACGATCCAGACGACCGAGAGCATCACCGGCACCTCGATGAGGACGCCGACCACCGTGGCGAGCGCCGCGCCGGAGTTGAAGCCGAACAGGCTGATGGCCGCGGCCACCGCGAGCTCGAAGAAGTTCGAGGCGCCGATCAGCGCCGACGGGCCGGCGACGCAGTGCTGCTCGCCCGCGGCCCGGTTCAGGAGGTAGGCCAGCCCCGAGTTGAAGTAGACCTGAATGAGAATGGGCACCGCGAGCAGGCCGATGACGGCCGGCTGCGCCAGGATCTGCTCGCCCTGGAAGCCGAACAGCAGCACCAGGGTGGCGAGCAGCGCGACGAGCGAGGCGGGCCCGAGCCTGGCGAGGAGCCGGTCGAGGGCGGCCTGCCCGCCGGAGGCCAGCAGGCTCCGGCGGACTACCTGAGCGATCACCACCGGGATGACGATGTAGAGCACCACTGAGAGGACCAGCGTGCCCCAGGGCACCGTGATGGCCGAGAGCCCGAGCAGCAGGCCGACGATGGGCGCGAAGGCCACCACCATGATGGTGTCGTTGAGTGCCACCTGGCTCAGCGTGAAGTGCGGCTCGCCCCGGGTCAGGTTCGACCAGACGAACACCATCGCTGTGCAGGGCGCCGCCGCCAGGATGATCAGCCCGGCAATGTAGCCGTCGATCCGGTCCGCCGGCAGATAGGGCCGGAACAGGTAGCCCACGAAGAGCCAGCCGAGCAGTGCCATCGAGAAGGGCTTCACCGCCCAGTTGATGAACAGCGTCACGCCGATGCCGCGCCAGTGCCGCCCGACCTGGCGCAGCGATGCGAAGTCGATCTTGAGCAGCATGGGAATGACCATGAGCCAGATCAGGGCCGCCACCGGCAGGTTCACCTTGGCGACCTCGGCGGCGCCGACGGCGTGGAAGAAGCCGGGCATGACGTGGCCGAGCGCGATGCCGGCCGCGATGCACAGCGCCACCCAGAGGGTGAGGTAGCGTTCGAACAGGGACATCGGGCTTCCTCAGGCGGTGGCGACGCGGCGACCGTGCTCGTCGACGACGCGCTCACCGTCCTCCTTCACGAATTCGCCCTGCTGGGCGGGCAGCAGGTCCAGCACCGCCTCGGACGGCCGGCACAGGCGCACGCCCCTCGGGCTCACCACCAGCGGGCGGTTGAGCAGCACCGGATGGGCGTCGACGGCGTCGAGGAGCTGCTCGTCCGTGAGGGCTGGGTCAGCCAGGCCGAGCTCGGCGTACGGCGTGTTCTTCTCGCGCAGGACGTCCCGCACCGAGAGGCCGGCGCGGGCCAGAAGCTGGCGGATGAGCGCCCGGCTCGGGGGCGTCTTGAGGTACTCGACCACGTGCGGCTCGATGCCCGCGTTGCGGATCATCGCCAGGGTGTTCCGGGACGTACCGCAGGCGGGGTTGTGGTAGATGACGACGTCGAACGCCTCAGGCATGGGCGGTGTCTCCGGTGGGGCAATCGCAGGCGGACAGGGCGGCGACGGCTGGCGCGCAGACCTCGGGCCGGCCCTGGCAGCAATCACGCATCAGGAAGGCGATCAGGTCGGACAGGCCGACGTAGGCGGCGCTGTAGATGACCGATTTGCCCTCACGCCGGGACCTGATCAGCCCGGCATGGGAGAGCTCCTTCAGATGGAAGGACAGGTTGGTGTTCGCGATCCCCACCGTCTCGGCGAGCACGCCCGCGGAGAGGCCGTCCGGCCCGGCGGTGACAAGGGCGCGCACGACCCGGAGGCGGTGCTCCTGGCCGAGCGCGGCGAAGGCGGCGAGGGCTTGCCGTTCGTCCATGATTGATCCATCAATCCAACGTTCGTTGAAGCGTATGGAAAGACTGCCGCGTGAACAAGCCCCGCCAGCCGTTCGCCGACGGGTTGCCGAACCTCTCCGAGGCGCACTTCGAATTGCCGAACACGGAGCGGGTCGAGGCGTCGACGCCGTTCGCCTATGCGCCGCGCTTCCTGATCCTGTACGGCTCGCTTCGGGAGCGCTCGTACAGCCGGTTCCTGGCCTACGAGGCGGCACGGCTCCTGGAGGTGATGGGAGGCGAGGTCCGCATCTTCCACGCCGACGGCCTGCCGCTGCCGGACGACGCCACCGCCGACCACCCGAAGGTGCAGGAGCTGCGGCAGCTCTCGATCTGGTCGGAGGGGCAGGTCTGGGTCAGCCCCGAGCGGCACGGCAACCTGACCGGGGTGATGAAGAGCCAGATCGACTGGCTCCCTCTGAGCGAGGGCTCGGTGCGCCCGACGCAGGGGCGCACGCTCGCGGTGATGCAGGTCTCGGGCGGCTCGCAGAGCTTCAACGCGGTGAACAGCCTGCGGGTGCTCGGGCGCTGGATGCGGATGATCACCATCCCGAACCAGTCCTCGGTCCCGATGGCCTACAGGGAGTTCGACGACGCCGGCCGCATGAAGCCGGGGCCGCTCTACGACCGGGTTGTGGACGTCTGTGAGGAACTGATGAAGTTCACCCTGCTCACCCGCGGGCGGGCCGCCTACCTTGTCGACCGCTACTCGGAGCGCAAGGAGCGCGAGCCCGAGCGGCTCAAGGCGGTGGCCGCCGACATTGGGTTCGTGAGGCGATAGATCCAAGTAGCTTAGCTCACGAACGATCAGCGTCCATCAGGCTGCCGGAACGCGGCTTCACCGATACGTCTGGTGCGGCGCCGAAAGCTGACCTTTGAGCGCGCGAGGTTGAAGATCAGCTCATGGCGCGATCCAGACTCAAGGCTACGCTATCGTAGGGTCCGCCTCCGGGACGCAGTCTGAGACATCTGTACGGCGCCAACGGACGCGACGTGGCTGGTAGGCTTTGGCCGGGTGCGAAATGGAGGCTAGGACGAGCGGCATTCCAACGGGGTCTGATACGTCAGCGCGTCCGCCGTTCCAAGAATGCCGGACGACGTGTGTGGAGCAAGGTTCGTCGGCGCGTGGAACGCTCCGTAAGAGCGAGCCTTATTGGAGTACCGGCAACGGGCGAGGATCTTCGTGGTGTTCCTCGCGCGGCATCCCCACCCGGTTGATCTGCCGCCACTCGCTGGGCGTCACGCCCGACCATCGGCGGAAGGCGTGCGTGAAGGCGGCGGGCTCGGAGAAGGCCAGAGCGACCGAGATCTGCCCCATCGTCATGGTGGTGTCAGCCAGAAGCCGCTTCGCAATCCCGAACTGGGCCTCGTTGACGAGCTGCTTGTAGCTCGTACCTTCGGCCCTCAGGCGGCGGCCCGGGGTGCGGTGGGTGATCATTTTCAGGCACGCCACGCGCTCCGCCTTGCAGCGCTGCTGAGTGACCGCGTTCTGGACATCCTGGCGAAGCTCATCCGTCAGCGAGGATGGCTGAGTGGCCACGTCGAGATCTCCGTTCGTGACAGTCCCATCTGGAAAGCGGTTGATGCGTAATCGGTTAGGCGAGAGCATGGGCAATCTCCCGCTCTCAGATGGAACAACGCGCAAACTGCTACTTGATCAAATAGGACAGCAGTTCCGCGCCACTGGGGGCTGACGCCCTCGCTGGCAGACGCTCCAAAACATCCGGCCCACGAACTTCCGCTTCGGAGGAGCGCCTGGGGACGCCTGAAAGGCCGAAATGGGCGCAAGGCTGCCGTTTCGAGATGGCCGAAGGCGGATCGGCGGTTTTCGGGTGTCCAGGCTGGGTAGGCGGGTGCTCGAGCGAGGGCCGCACGGGCGTGATACCGCGCGGTCCGTGGCTAAGCGAAGATTGCAGGGTCTCTGCGAGACCCTGATTGAAACTGCGGCCGCTCAGTTGATCCCACCGCCCGCCGTGCCGCCCAGGTTCTGTGCGATCGGGTCACGCTCCGGGAACTCTGCGTTGCCCGACGTGCTGCTCCGTCGGGACGGATGGAATGGGGCTGCCACGCCCGTCGCCTGCAGGCTGCCCGTCCATCTCGGACCGACTGAACCGGCCTCGCTGTAGCTCGTGAAGAGACCAGGACGCGCCGAGGATCGTGGAGCGGCAACGGCAGGCGCTGCGGCGACGGGGAGGATGAGCAGGGCGGCTGTCATCCGAAGCAGCATTTCCCCAGGACGCGTGGATCGATTCATGGACATGGCGTTCTCCTGACGCACGGCCAGCGGCCGGCGGCCCGGCTGGCGGGCCCAGGCATGCGGGGCCGCCGGCCGGCCGCCTGGAGCGCATCTCGACGCGGTGGCGCTGGCACGGATCGAGAGGCTCACGGCCTCTCCGATTGGCCAGACCTCTCCGCCGGCCCCTTTATTCCCGACTGCGCCGCCGAACTTCGGACCGATGCCGGGACGCCCCCGGCGCTTGCGGCGCGACCGGTTGCGATCGATCTCACCGCGTCGGGAATAATCGACGCCCGCCGAGGATCAGGATCGGCAGGGACCGGGGTCCCACGTCAGCGGAGCCGGAACAATGCAGCATCCTGACAATCCGAGCGCGCGGGGAACGATGAGCCGGCGCGGAGTCCTCGAATGCATGACCTGGGCGGGAACCGGGCTCCTCTGGTCGCTCGGAGGTGGGGTGCCGAGCGCGATGGGCCTGGATCGCGCTCTGGCCGCGGAGGCGCCGCCGGCACCCTTCACCTTCCTGCAGATCAGCGACAGCCATGTCGGCTTCAACAAGCCGGCCAATCCCGACGCCCTGGGCACGCTGCGCGAGGCGGTGGCCCAGATCCGGCGGCTGCCGGACAAGCCCGCCTTCATCATCCACACCGGCGACATCAGCCATCTCTCGAAGGATCAGGAGTTCGATGATGCCGACCAGATCCTTCGCGAGATCGGGCTGCCCCTGTTCTTCGTGCCCGGCGAGCACGACCTGCTCGATGACGGGCAGGGCCGCTCGTACCTCGACCGCTACGGCAAGGGGACGCGCGGGGCCGGCTGGTACAGCTTCGAGCAGCAGGGCGTCCACTTCATCGGCCTCGTCAACGTCGTCGACCTGAAAGCCGGCGGCCTCGGCAACCTCGGGGCCGACCAGCTCGACTGGCTGGAGCGCGACGTGGCGGGGCTCGCCTCGAGCATGCCCATCGTCGTCTTCGCCCATATTCCCCTCTGGACCGTCTATCCCGAGTGGGGGTGGGGCACGCAGGACGGAGCGCGGGTCCTCGGCTGCCTCAAGCGCTTCGGCTCGGTCACGGTCCTCAACGGGCACATCCACCAGATCATCCAGAAGGTGGAGGGCAACGTCGCCTTCCACACCGCCCGCTCGACGGCCTTCCCGCAGCCGGCGCCCGGGACCGCGCCTTCGCCGGGGCCGATGAAGGTGCCGGCCGGCGAGTTGCGCAGGGTGCTCGGGATCACGAGCGTCCGATTCGTTCGCGGCAGCGAGCCCCTGGCCATCATCGATACGCCGCTCGCCGGGTGAGCCGGCCGTAACCCTCGTCGACCAGGAGCGTCTCATGCCTTCAGCTCAACGCTTGCCGCGCCGTCTGGCCGGATGCGGCATCGCCGCGATCATCCTGCAGATCCTCGCCTTCACACCGGCCACAGCAGCGGCGGACCGCACCCTCACCGATCCGGTAATCATCCGCATCGACAACTTCACCTTCGCCCCGCAGGCGCTGACCGTCGCGCCGGGAACGCGCGTGACCTGGGTCAACGGCGACGACATCCCCCACACGGTCGTGGCGCAGAACAAGCTCTTCCGTTCGAAGACGCTCGATACGGACGACCGCTTCACCTTCACCTTTCAAGCGCCGGGCGAGTACGCGTATTTCTGCTCCCTGCACCCGCACATGACCGGCACGGTCGTGGTGAAGGCCTCGACGGACTGACCCGGCCCGGTAGCGAGAGCGGCAACGGCGACCGCAGGAGGTGCCTCATGACGGGCAGGCTCAGTGTGGCCGGAACGGGTTTGGCGGCGCTTCCCGCCGCCCCCGTCGGCGCCTGGATCGCGTCGATCCTCGTCAATCTCGCGGCTCTGGGCGCGCTGCTCTCGCGGGCGGTCCCGGCTCCGTCCGAACGCCTGCACCCCGCGGCACCGACCGGGCGCCGAGGCGGTCGCGACGAGCCTGCCGCCTCGGCGCCCTTGCCGGGCTCCGGCACCGCGTTCCACGAGATCGTGCTGCCCCACCTCGACGCGGCCTACAACCTCGCCCGCTTCCTGACCCGGGACGCGGACGCCGCCGACGACATCGTGCAGGACGCCTTTCTGCGCGCCTTCCGGGCCTATGGCGGATTCCGGGGCGGCGACCCGCGGGCCTGGCTCCTCGCGATCGTGCGCAACTGCGTGCGGAGCTGGGCCAGCGAGCGGGCCCGGATTCGGGAGATCACGGAGCCGCTCGCGACACCGCAGGCGCAGGAGGGAGCAGACGCGGAAGCGCTCGAACTCGCCGATACCGATCATGGCACGCCGGAGACCGCTCTGCTTCGCGCCAGCGAGGCCGGTCTGATCCGAAGCCTGATCGAGGCGCTGCCGGAAGCCTTCCGCGAGGTGCTTGTCCTGCGCGAGTTCGACGACCTGTCCTATCGGCAGATCGCCGACATCACCGCGACGCCCATCGGCACGGTGATGTCGCGCCTCGCAAGGGCGCGGCAGATGCTGGGCACCGCGTGGCGGCGCCAGTGCGGCGAGGATCGGCCATGACGGGAGGGCACGATCGGCCCTGCGGCGAGGATCCGGCCTCGCTGAACGCGCTCCTCGACGGGGAGCTCGACGCGGTCAACAGCCTGCGGTGCGAGGCCCATGTCGCCCGGTGTCCCGCCTGCGCCGCCGAACTCGATCGCCTGCGCGCGTTGCGTCACCGTCTCGCACGCGAGGGGGTCGCCTGGCGCGCGCCGCCCGCGTTGCGCGCCAGAATCCTCGCCGCCCTCGCGGAAGAGGTCGCGAGAGAGGCCCCCGGTGTCCGGGCCGCTCCGGCGCGGACGCGAGAACCCAACCGTTGGGCCGCGCGCCTGCGCGACGCGGTGGGCCGATGGCGTGCCGTGCCCGCGGGCCTCGCCCTCGCCGCAAGCCTCGCGCTCGCCGTCCTGATCAGCCGGCTCGACGAGAGGCCGGACCTGCCGGGTCAGCTTGTGTCCGGGCATGTCCGCTCGCTTCTGGCGAACCATCTGACGGACGTCCCGACCTCCGACCAGCACACGGTGAAGCCATGGTTCTCCGGGAAGACCGATTTCTCGCCCCCGGTCGTGGATCTCGACGACCGGGGCTTCACGCTCGTCGGGGGGCGCCTCGACTACATCGAGAACCGGGTCGTGGCCGCACTCATCTACAAGCGTCGCCAGCACGTCATCAATCTGTTCATGTGGCCCTCCGAAGGCTCGCGGCCGAACGCCCTTGCCAGAGAGGGCTACAACATCCTCGGTTGGCAGCAGGCCGGGCTCGCGTTCTGGGCCGTATCCGATCTCAACGCGGTCGAACTCAAGGAATTCCAGGACGATTTCGCCGAACGCGCGCCGCACTGAGATCCGCGCCCGGCCCGAACCCGGGCCGCGATGCCCACCTCCGGTCTCGGCCCGTCGAGGCGTCGCGCCCGTGAGCTGTGCTATAGCGTGACCTTCGCAAATCCGCGCACGCATGCGGCTGCCCGCCCGGGGCCCGCCGCAGCGGCCATCAGCGTCATGTGGTTGACCCCATTCACAGCCTTCCGACGCCTGACGCTCCGCCGAGTCCGGCTCGGCAGCGGGCTCGTCGTGTTCGGCTACGTGCTCACGCACCTCCTCAACCACGCGCTGGGCAACGTCTCGCTGTCGGCGATGGACGCCGGTCTGGATGTCGCGTCGGCGATCTGGCTGAACCCGCTCGGGCTTGTCCTGCTCTACGCGGCCCTGACCGCCCACCTCCTGCTCGGCCTCTACGCGCTCTACGAGCGCCGCTTCTTCCAATGGCGCGTCTCCGAGCTGCTTCAGCTGGTTCTGGGGCTGGCGGTCCCGCTCCTGCTCGCCACCCACGTCGTCGGGACCCGGATCGCCTTCAGCACGGAAGGGCTCGAGAAGGGCTACGCGCAGGAACTCTACGTCTTCTGGGTCGCCTCGCCCGCGAACGGGGTGATGCAATCCACACTCCTGATCCTCGCCTGGGTGCATGGATGCCTCGGGTTGTTCTTCTGGCTCCGGCTGAAGCCGGGCTTCTCGACGGTGAGCCCCTGGCTGCTCGCGGGAGCCGTGCTCGTCTCGATCCTCGCGCTGCTCGGCTTCGTCCAGGGCGGCCGCAGCATCGCGCTGCTGGCACAGGATCCGGCCTGGAAAGCGGAGGCCCTCGCGCCGATCCACGTGGGTCAGGCAGACAAGATCGCGCGCCTCAGGGCGATCCGCGACGCCCTGCTGACGAGCTACGGCTCGGCGATCGCCCTCGTCATCGCCGCGCGCGGCCTGCGGACCCTCCTGGAGGTGCGGCACGGAACGATCCGCATCAGCTACCCCGACGGGCGCGCGGTCAGGGTGCCGCGCGGCACGAACGTTCTCGAAGCGAGCCGGCGTCACAACATCCCGCATGCCAGCGTCTGCGGTGGGCGCGGGCGCTGCTCGACCTGCCGTGTCCGGGTGTTCGACGGAGACGACGGGCGCAGCCTGCCCATTCCGTCCAAGGCCGAGCAGGCCGTGCTCGACCGCATCGGGGCGACGCCCGGAGTCCGGCTGGCGTGCCAGTTGAACCCGACCCACGATCTCGCCATCACGCCGCTGTTCCCGCCGCGCCAGCTGCCGGCGCGCAGGGCCGAGCCGGCGCAGGCCGGCGAAGTGCGGTTCATCGTCGCCATGTTCGTCGATCTGCGGGACTCGACGCGGCTGGCGGAGGAGCGCCTTCCCTACGACACCGTGTTCATCATCAACCGCTTCCTCGGGGCGGTCGGCGACGCGGTGCGCGAGGCGGGCGGATCGGTCAACCAGTTGCTGGGGGACGGGATGCTCGCGCTGTTCGGCCTGCAGACCGACCCCGAGATGGGGGCACAGCAGGCCCTGCGGGGCGTGGACCTGATCACGAAGCACGTCGCCGGCCTGAACCGGCTGCTCGCCGCCGATCTCGGTCAGACCCTGCGCTACGGCTTCGGCCTGCATGCCGGTGCGGCGATCGTCGGTGAGATGGGGGATCACACGGATGCCCGGTTCACGGCGCTCGGCGACACCGTCAATGTGGCGTCCCGCCTGGAGAGCATGACCAAGTCGCTCGGCTGCATCGCGCTCGTGTCGGAGGCGGTCTACGCGGCGGCGAAGATTGAGGCGCCGTCACTGCAGGAAGTGCTGCTCCAAGGGCGATCCGAGCCACTGATGGTGAGACGGGTCGGGCCTTGAGCGATCTTCAGATGGCTTTTCCGACGTATCGAAATTGTGTCTCCTCATGCCCGCTGCGGTTTAGCTTCTCGCAGGTGGGTGCTGCGGCGCACGTTCATCACTGATATAGGCGCCTCACAAAACGCAGCGCTTCACGAGAGCGGGTCTTCGAGAAGCCGGTTTTCGGACAGTCTGATCTCACGCATCTCGACGGCCGGAATTGGCCGTCAGCGGAAGGGCAGCTTTCGGGCGAACTGCCGGGCTAAGCAGACGCCCCACTTCCGCCCACCTCTGTTCTCGCCAAGCCCTGTTGGAACGTCAGGCATCCAGCGCGCTTCCGATCCGAAAGTGAGCCGATGTCTCATTTGGTCAAGCTGCTTTTCTCGGGGTTCGTATGCTGCATCGCGCTGCGATCTGATGCCGCTCTCGACACATGCTCACGCGCTCCAGAACACCCGGTCCGGGACACGCGCTGATGGTCGAACGCACCCAAGAAACAGGAGGCCTGCATGCGCTTCACCTGCATGGCCGCGGTCTCCCTCTTCCTTTTCCTTATTACTTCCCATGCTGCGACTGCGGACATCAAGCGCCACAAGGCGGTCCCGGAAGTGTTCTGGGGCGAGTGGATTGCGGCTGGTCAATCCTGCATCAAGAACGATCAGCCACCCCTCTCAATCACCGCGTCGACATATACCCGCGCCGACACGCGATGCACGATCGACTGGGTTGGTGAAACCGCTGGACGAGCCGGTGCGATCTACTCCGCTCACATGCGCTGCTCGACCGGCGAACAGCCGCAGCCGTCGATTGCGAACCTGATCCTCGTTTCAGGGGAGAACGGCATGGTCTCGCTGGGGTCGGACTTCAAAAGCCTCCAGAGCTATCAGCGCTGTCCAGCCGAGTGAGAGCCGAAGCCGGACAGGAGGTCTCAAGAAGCAGGCCGGGGCGGAATAGCCGTCAGGCGGAGACGCCGAAGCTGAAGCGAGCCACGATAGCACCGGCAGCCGCGCTGCGCTCGCTCCTGTCAGAACGCAGGAGGTGATCCGTGAAGCTCAAAGCGAATCGAACGGAAGCTCAGACTGCACCGGCAACAGGCCTCGGTGGCCCCGCTGCGAAGATCCCCGAGCATTCATGGACCCGGCGCGCCATCAATGAGGCCGAGCGCTATCTCTGGTTTGCTCTCTACCTCATCGTGGTCTTAGGAACATTGATCCTGTTCAGTCTCAACATCTACGTCCGCATCGACCACGATGTTCCGCACTACTCGAGTCATCACTTTTACGTGCTTGGCCTGATCAACGCGCTGGTGTTTGCCAAGATCATGCTGCTGGCCGAGGCGGTAGGCGTCGGCTCCCTACTCATCGGGCGACGCTTGGAGGCGGGACGCCTTGTCACGGTGATCCTTTACCGCGTGTCGGCATTCACCGTCGTGCTGGTCGCGGCGTACATGGTGGAAGCAGTGCTGGAGGGGGCGTGGCACGGCAAGACGGTAGGACAGGTCCTCCCCGAGGTTGCCGGAGGCCCGGCGGGCCTCGTCTCGCTTGCCTGGATCTTGCTGGTGGCACTGACGCCCTATTTCGCTTACCGCGAACTCGGTCGGGTGCTCGGCCACACGAGGTTGCGGACGATCCTGCTGAAGCCCGGCAGCGTAGTCTCAGATGGCGTTGAGTCGCAGGTTCCGACCCGGTCTCCGTTCGCCGCCCCTTGAAGACGGTTGCCGTTTCGCTCGACCAGTCCGGTTGCGATCGCGCCGCGGCTCGCTTCAGGATAGGGACAGAAGCACCAAGTCAGCCGAGGCCGTGAACGCTCACTGCGCCGCGATGAGCGTTGTGGCGGGCCGAAGCCCCGGCTCCCGTGCGAGGCTTGCCCGTCGCTGATCCAGGGTGTGCCGCGCATGCGCCAGGGCCGTCGAGAAGGCTGACATCCGATCCGTGTCGCCGCCCCCGGGCGAGATGCCCAGAACAGCCGAGACGAGCTGGTGGAATTCCTCGTCCAACGCGGCCAGCCCAGAGGCGTCCGCGCAAGGCGCCGCATCCGCAATCTCGACCAGCCGCTTGATCGGCCGCCAATCCGCCTCCGACCGGCGCCGGCTCCAGTAGGTCGTCGCGGCGGCAAACAGCGAGCCGGCGAGGCTGACGGCGACGCCACCGACGTAGAAATATTGCTGGAACTGGTCGAAGAAGCTCTGATCCCCGTTGTTCAGGTAATCCGCAACACCGGGGTGCACCGGCAGGAGCGACCCCTTGGCGTCCGGGTCGGGCGCCTCGATCTGGTTGGCGAGCGGCGTCAGCGCCATGAACTTGGCCTTCGTCGTCAGAATCGAGCGGGCAATGGCCGCTGCGACCACATTCGGCATCAGCTCCGGTGCGGCGAACCGATAGGTGACAGCGAGCGTCGTCACGGTGTCGCTTGGTGTGGCCGGCCTTGCCCGAAGCGCACCAGCAGGCACGTCGATCGACTCGAAGCCGGGAAAGCGTTTGCCGATGGTCTCCGCTTCGTCGAGCGAGAGGAGTCCCGGTGTGCCCTTCGTCGCGCGGGCGATCGCCGCGACGGCGTCGACGGCCTCGCCCGGTGCTAAAGGACCAACGGCGAGGACGGCCGCCACCTTCTTCGCCCGGACGGCCTCACCCAGTTCGTCGAGTGACAGGAAGACCCTGCTGACGTCCTTCGCCGGCACGTCGAAGAAGCTCAGCACCGTGTCGAGGATCTGGGTATTGTAAGCCTGCAATCGCCCGGCCGGAATGCCGACCGTTTTGCCTGCCAAGTTCGCGATGGAGCTGACATGACTCTTGGGCGGCAGGATAAAGCCGACGACGTCCCGGCGCAGGATGACGATGGTCTGGCCATTGGCAGGCGGTGCCACGTCGCTTCGCACGATGGCAAGGTCGGTGCGGCCCTCTTCCAGCGCTTTGGCGCTCGCCGCAAGGTCGTCGACCTGCACTAGGTCTAGGTTGATGCGGGGGTGCTGCGTCTTCGCGACCGTCGCGAAGGCGGAGATGAAGCGCTGCGCCGTACTACCGGGCGGACCCGTGGTGATGCGCAGGTTGGCGTGCGGCGACCAGACGTGAGCCAACCCGAACCCTGCGGCGACGAGGAGCAGCCCCCCGATAACAGCGAGGAGGCGGCCCCAGCGTCGACGGCGCGGCACGCGAACGGCGGGCCGCTCCTGGCCCGTCGTCTCAGGACTGGGATCGATGGGCGTTACGTCCGACATCATTACGCCCCTCTCGTCATTTCGGCCTTGTCGTGCTCGGGGAAGTTACCGGTACAGGTCAGAGCGTTCCCGCGAGGCGCGTCCGGTTCCGTGCAGACGTCCCCGGCGCCTGACCTTGATCAGCAGTCGTCGCAGACGCCGTCGTGCTTCAGAAGCCTCTGATCGATGCGGTGATCACGCCGATCCAGCTGCCGGATCTGCAACCCTTCGCTGCCTCGCAGGACGCCGTCGCTCACATCAAGCGGGGGCGCCGTGATCGAATCCTGCTCCATGCGGTTGATTTGCGCTTCGGTGGGGATCGTGACCGTGCCCTGAGCAACGCGGACGCTCGGACCCGCCTGCGCTTCTCCTCCGAACGTCCCGAGAAGAAGGGCGATAGTCAACACGCTGCTGCGTGTCCATGAACTCATCATCTCCGCCTCCGTACGTTCAGAACTAATGGAGACCTCCCACTCTAGACCTTCTTCGTTCGTTTGACTTGGCCAAAGAGGACAAACGTCGAGCGCATAACATCTAATCGCCAGCAAGCTCATCCACGAGCAACCGCAGGGCAGCGCGGTGCCCGAGGTGGTCAGCCTGAACCCGCGCCGTCTACTGAAGGCGCGTGGACTAACCGGGAGCGGGCGCGAGTACGATCTGATGCGAGCGAGCCTGGAGCGTCTGCAGGGCACGCGCTACACGACGAACATCCGGCCCGACGGGGGATTCGGCGCGGAGCGGACCTTTGCGCTGATTGAGGAAGCGATTTTCGCAGAACGGCGCGGGAGCGTGGACGTGAGGCTGAGCGAGTGGTTCCGGACGGCGGTGGAGGACCGGCGGGTGCTGCAGCTCAGCGAGGCCTACCTGACCATCCCGGGCAACCACGAGCGCTGGCTGTACCGTGTGGCGCGCAAGCACGTGGGCGAGCGGTCATACGTCCAGGCGCATCATGGAGTCGGGGCATGAGCGATGAAATGTAATGCTTCCTCTGATCAATCACGTAGTCCCATGAGGTGATGTCAAAAATGACACATAAGATTTCAAAGAATTCGGCTTTATTTATATTTATATCCATATTCGTGTTAATTGAAAGCTTGATCTCCATCATTTATTTTGGACGTTCAAATAAAAATCTTAGTAATTTTTTCGCTATCATGGCCGCTGCGAATGCCATACCGTTTGTTTTCATTTTATATTTATTATTGATGAGATACAGCAGGTAGCTAGAATTTCTTGCAAGTGAGAATAGAAATGTTATATTTATAATATGGTTTATTATCATAGTAGGCGCCTATACGTGTGGATCTTACGTAAATTATTTGTTAAGCAAATACAGTTGCTAGTTATATAATCGGCATATTTAATTTATATACAACCGCAATTACATAAGTAAAAATATTATTCAAGTGAGTTTTCGCAATACGCAACCGCCGAAGGATTTTATAGTAGGAGCGAAAATCATGGCTTCAATTTCAAAAATATTCGAAATCATGGGGCGCCGAACATCGCCTGCGAATGCGATCGACGGTCTTGTGTGTTAAGCGACGAGCGCGAAAGGGCCGAGCAGCGCCGCGTCCGGAGCCGTCGTGTTCACGTCGCTCCCGCAGATGCCGCATTCCTGTCGGTCGGCGGCGTCGGCGGACGTGAGGCCGTCGGCTCGCGGTGATCGGCCTAGAGCGACAGGCGGAGCCGGGAGCGGACGTGACCAGAAAACGTGACTGTTCGCGGTTGGTCCCTACCGGACGTGGCACCCGGCAGGGTGTTACGGCGGAGGCCCTTCTCGCGTTCCCGATTTTCGGCTAAGTGTCTGACAGACAACGATCTGTCGGGTGTTGGCTGGGGCGCCAGGATTCGAACCTGGGAATGGCGGTACCAAAAACCGCTGCCTTACCACTTGGCGACGCCCCACCGAGGCCCGCGCTGTCTAGACGGCGGCGCGTCCGGAGGCAACAGGATTGCGGGCGCGTGAGGAGAGAGGCCAGATGGGCAAGCCGGTGGCGATCGTGACGGGGGCGGGGTCCGGGATCGGCCGGGCCGTGGCGCTCGGGCTCGGGCGGGCGGGCTACGCGGTGGCGCTGGCCGGGCGGCGTGCCGGGCCGCTGGAGGCCCTCCGCGCCGAGATCGGCCCGGAGGCGCGGGCGATCGCCACCGACGTCACCGACCCGGATTCCGTCGACCGGCTGTTCGCCGAGACGGTCGGGGCATTCGGGCGGGTGGACGTGCTCTTCAACAACGCGGGCGTGTTCACGCCGGCCGTGCCCGTCGACGCGGTGAGCCTGGAGGATTGGCGCGCGAGCGTCGACACCAACCTCACGGGCGCCTTCCTCTGCACCCGCGCCGCCTTCCGCCAGATGAAGGCGCAGGATCCGCGCGGCGGGCGCATCATCAACAACGGCTCCATCGCCGCGCAGGTGCCGCGGCCGAACTCGGCGCCCTACGCTGCCACCAAGCACGCCATCACCGGGCTCACCCGCGCCACCTCCCTCGACGGGCGGGCCCACGACATCGCCTGCGGGCAGATCGACGTCGGCAATGCCGAGACCGACATGACGCGCGCCTTCGCTGACGGCGCCCGGCAGGCGGACGGCTCGATGCGGCCGGAGCCCGTGATGGACGCCGCCCACGTCGCCGACGCCGTCGTCTACATGGCGGGGCTGCCGCTCTCGGCCAACGTCCAGTTCATGACCGTGGTGGCGACCAAGATGCCCTATATCGGCCGGGGCTGAGGGGAGGGCCGCCTTTGCCAATCCGGCCCGTTGCCCATACATAGCGGCTGCCGTCGCCCGGTCCCGGCCGGGCGCACGCCCCCTCGACACCCCGCGGCCCAAGGGCGAACCCCCGGCCGCGACGACGAACGCCCCGCGCGGGGCGCGAGAGCCGTTGTCCGCCATGCTGATGCAGACGCACGATTCCAGCGACGCCAAGGCGGCGCGAGCCCCCTCGGACCCGGTCTCCCGGCGCCGCACCTTCGCGATCATCTCGCACCCCGACGCCGGCAAGACCACGCTGACCGAAAAGCTCCTCTTGTTCGGCGGCGCCATCCAGCTCGCCGGCGAGGTCAAGGCCAAGCGCAACCGGGTCTCGACCCGCTCCGACTGGATGGGCATCGAGAAGGAGCGCGGCATCTCGGTCGTCACCTCGGTGATGACCTTCGAGTACGGCGACTGCGTCTTCAACCTGCTCGACACGCCGGGCCACGAGGACTTCTCGGAGGACACCTACCGGACGCTGACGGCCGTCGACTCGGCCGTGATGGTGATCGACGCGGCCAAGGGCATCGAGGCGCGCACCCGCAAGCTGTTCGAGGTCTGCCGCCTGCGCGACATCCCGATCGTCACCTTCGTGAACAAGCTCGACCGCGAGGCGCGCGACCCGTTCGACCTCCTCGACGAGATCGAGAAGACGCTCGCCCTCGACGTGGCGCCGGTGACCTGGCCGATCGGCCGCGGCCGCAGCTTCGCCGGCACCTACGAGCTCGGCGCGAACCGGGTGCGCCGGCTCGACGCGGCGGACGATGCCGGCGTCGTGCCGGTCTCCGGGTTCGAGGACCCGCTCTTCGACGCGCTGCTCACCGAGGCCGGCGAGGCGGATGGCTGGCGCGAGGAGGCGGAGCTCGCCGAGGGCGGCCTCAAGGCGTTCGATCTCGACGCGTTCCGCGAGGGCCACCTGACGCCCGTCTTCTTCGGCTCGGCCCTGCGCAATTTCGGGGTGCGCGACCTCATCGACGGGCTCGCTCGCTTCGCGCCGCCGCCCCGCGGCCAGGACGCCGACAAGCGGCTCGTGGAGCCGACCGAGCCGCGCATGACCGGCTTCGTCTTCAAGATCCAGGCGAACATGGACCCGAACCACCGGGACCGCATCGCCTTCATGCGGGTCTGCTCGGGCAGGCTGAACCGGGGCATGAAGGCCCGCCTCGTGCGCACCGGCAAGCCGATCTCGCTCTCCGCGCCGCAATTCTTCTTCGCGCAGGACCGCGCCATCGCCGACGAGGCCTACGCCGGCGACGTGGTCGGCATCCCGAACCACGGCACCCTGCGCATCGGCGACACGCTGACCGAGGGCGAGGACCTGCTCTTCCGCGGCGTCCCGAGCTTCGCGCCCGAGATCCTGCGCCGCGTGAAGCTCACCGACGCCATGAAGGCCAAGAAGCTGCGCGAGGCGCTCCAGCAGATGGGCGAGGAGGGCGTCGTGCAGGTCTTCCTGCCGCATGACGGCTCGCAGGCGATCGTCGGCGTGGTCGGCGCCCTGCAGCTCGACGTGCTGAAGGAGCGCCTCCAGGCCGAGTACGGCCTGCCCGTCGACTACGACGCCACCCGCTTCACGGTCTGCCGCTGGATCGCGGCGGATTCGGAGGTCGAGCTCGACCGCTTCGTCGGCGCGCACGGCTCATCGATGGCGAGCGACCTCGACGGCGCCCCGGTCTTCATGGCCACGACCGCCTTCTCGCTGCGCTACGAGGAGGAGCGCTGGGAGAAGATCCGCTTCACGGACGTGAAGGACTACCAGAAGCGGGCGGGCTGACCCCGGGCAAGCGGCCGGGTTCCCGGGGCCTCGGTCAACAGATCGGGTAGGCGCGCGGCTCGGTGAGCCACCGCGGGCGCGGAGCGTCCACCGAGACGACGTTGACGACGTGGCGGAGCGTGATCACGATCCAGTGGGTGAGCGGGCCCGGATACGCCTCCGACGCGAAGGTGGCACGGGCGAGGTAATCCAGGTAGGCCGAGGCCGTGCACCGCCGGAGCATCGGGAGCGACGGCGAGACCGGACCGGCGCTCGCTGAGAGCGCCGCGTAGCTTTCGTTCTCGACGGCGTAGGCGACGCAGTCCGGCCAGAGCAGTTCCAGCGACGGCGTCTCGTCCAGGATGACGACCGGACGGGCGAGCAGCGGCAGATCGGGCATCGGCTCGGGATCCGGGAGCGTCGTCGTCTCCACGATCACGACCCGCAGGCTGTTCTCCTCGGGCTCGCAGATCTCCCGGACGAGGAAGCTCCGGTGCCCCGACGGTGACTCCGTCATCGTCCGCCCCCCCGCGATCCCTTGCCGCCGCGTGCCGTGTCCGTATCACAGGCGCGGGCCGCGCGTATCCTGCCTCGGCGGGCCGGCGCGGCGGGCCCCGGACCGGAAGCATCCCATGCGCCACGCCCGTCTCGTTCCCTTCGCCCTCCTCGGCCTCGTGCCCGCAGCCGCGGCGGATGGCTTCGCCCTGCGCGACCTCACGGCCGCCGCCGCCGAGGCCCGGACGGCGCTCGGCCGAGGCTTCCAGGCGAAGGCCGAGCGGGAGAGGCTCCGTCTCATCTGCACCGGATGCGAGGGCGACCCCATCGTCGACCTTCAGCTCGGGCGGCAGTCGGACGGGACCGAGGGCCGTGTCCGGTCCGGGCAGACGACCTTCGACAAGCTCGAAGCCCTCTGCCGCGCCCGCAATCCCACCTGCCGGCTATCGGGATTGTCCGTCGCCCCGGCGGTCGGATGGCTCACGAGCTACAGCCTCGGAGGGACTGCCGGCGCGACCGCGACCGTGATCCGGGACGGGGACCTCCTCACCGTCCGGGTCCTCGCCGCCACCGAGGCCGTGGCGACCGCTCACGCCCGGAGGCTCGTGGAGACCCTCGTCCCGCGCATCGTCGGGCCCTGATCGGGCCGCCGGCGGGCGGACGGGCCCGCCGTTCGGGGCTCGGCCGCGGAGGTCACGAGCGCGGTTCGGGAGCGCGGATCGGGGGCGTTGGCGGGGAGGGTCGCGCCCTCAGAACTTTCCGAGCATCGGGAAGTCGATGCTCAGCGTCGATTCCGTGGCGAGCGGGGCCTCGCGCCGGCGCGGCTTGCGGTTGAGCACCTGCTTCAGCTTGCCCTTCAGGACCGACATGTCGAACGGCTTCAGGATGAAGGCGTCGGCCCCCGCCTGATGGGCGAGGTTGATGTCCTCGAAGTCGAACGACGACTCGGTCAGGATGAAGGGCGTGTTCATCAGGGCATCGTCCGCCCGGATCTCGCGCAAGAGCGCGATCCCGTCCATCGGCTCCATGTCGAGGTCGGCGATCACCAGCGCGAAGCGGCGCTCACGCATCAGCGCCAGCGCGTCGGGCCCGCTCGTCACGCCCTCGACCTCGGGGAAGCCGAGCCGGTTCATCAGCATGACGACGAGCTTCAGGAGCTTCTCCTGGTCGTCCACGACGAGGATCGGGGGCGTGTCGCTCATGGCAGGTGCTGGCTCGGCAGGTGTTGGCTCGGGTCCGGGACGGCGTCAGGTCAGATGAAGAGATGATCGATGCCCTGCTTGGACATCGCGTCGGATTGCAGGCCGACCGCGAGGGCGTGGATGGCGCTGGCCTTCGGCGTGCCGCGCTGGAGCATCGGCAGCAGGTTGGCCTTGTTGAACAGGCTCTCGGAGGCGGCGTTGCGCATGCCGGTCTTGAAGGAGTGCACGAACTCGCGCTTGGCGATCTCGCGCCACTCGCAGATCTGCACGTCGCGGTGGCGCTGATCCTCGGCGATCCGGTTGAACGCCTCCTGGATCGAGCCGCGCTCGCCCTCGATCACCTGGGCGGCGAAGTTCTGCTCGATGATCAGGAAGCTCGTGATGACGGCGAACTCGTTCTTCTTCTGCGCCTGACGCGTGATGTCGCCGAGCTGGCTCGCGCGCAGCTGCGGGTCCGAGGACAGGTTCAGGCGTGAGAAGTAGATCAGGTGGACGAGGCTCGTCCGTTTCGCGCGCATGACTGGTTTCGTCCACCATCTTCGGGACCATTCTAGACAGTCCGGCGATAACGGTGCGTAAACGGGCGGAGGCGGCCCGGACCGCCCGGCAAAAGCTGCCGGCCGTACCCTGCGCGGCCCCGCCATTCTTGCCGGGAGGGCCGGTCGGCCCTCGTGTTTTCAAGGACTTGGCCTTGGCATGCCCGTTGCCAGCCTGATCGGGCGGGCACCCGTCGGGTCGCGGTGCCCATCGCGTTCAGGGCGGGTCATCGAGCCATGGATATCTTCACCGCGCTGCAGACGGCGGTCACCGGACTGAAGGCGCAGTCCTACGCCATCGGCAACATCTCGGGGAACATCGCGAACTCGCAGACGACGGGCTACAAGCGCATCGACACGAGCTTCGTGGACCTCATCGCCGAGCAGACGCCCAAGCACGAGGTGGCCGGCACGGTGCTCGCCCAGGCGCAGCTCACCAACACGCTCCAGGGCAACATCACCGCCACCAACGTCTCGACCAACATGGCGATCAACGGCGACGGCTTCTTCGTGGTGCAGAAGAAGACCGGCGACGCCAACGGCCAGCCGAGCTTCTCGGGCGCCAACCTCTACACGCGGCGCGGCGACTTCACGGTCGACAGGGACGGCTACCTCGTCAACGGCGCGGGCGGCTACCTGCAGGGCGAGAACCTCGATCCGGTCACCGGCCAGGTCACCACGACGGGCCCGGTCAAGGTCTCGAACGCGACGCTGCCGGCCCGTGCCACCACCGAGATCACCTACACGGCGAACCTGCCGAAGACCCCGATCACCGCGAACTCGCCGACGACGGGCTCGGCCCTCTACAGGCCGCCCGCCGCGATCACCCCGGCCCCGGTGGTCACGGCGGTGGACGGCACGCGCACGGACGGCCTCCAGATCCCGGCGGCGAACGCGGCCGACTTCATCTCGAACAGCATCGCCGGCCCGTCGCTCACGGTCTACACCGAGAGCGGCGCGCCGCTCTCGCTCACCACCCGATGGGCGAAGATCAGCGACGCCACCGCTGCCACCGGCACCACCCCCGCCCAGCCCGCGGTCTGGAACCTGTACTACGCGAACACCTCGAGCGGCACCGGCTCCAGCACCGCCTGGACCAACGCGGGCACCGGCTTCGGCTTCGACCTCGCGGGGCAGGCGGTCCCGACCATGCCCGCCAAGGTGACGATCGCCAACCTGACGGTCGACGGCACCAGCCTCGGCAACGTCGTCGTCAACATCGGCAAGAACGGCCTCACCGAGTACTCGGACGCCACCGGCAAGACGACCACCAACATCCTCTCGCAGAACGGCTACACCAAGGGCGACCTCAACAGCGTCGCGGTGACCGCGGACGGCAAGATCGTCGGCAACTACTCGAACGGCTCGGCCCTGCCCATCGCCACGGTCGGTCTCGTGCGCTTCGTGAACCCGGACGGGCTGAAGCCCGAATCCGAGGGCAACTACCAGCAGACGATCGATTCCGGCGTGCCGCTCACGGGCCTCCAGGGCTCGACCGTGGTCGGCGGCAACGTCGAGCAGTCGAACACCGACATTGCCGGCGAATTCTCTAAGATGATCGTAACCCAGCAGGCCTATTCTGCGAACACGCGCGTCATGTCGACCGCGCAGCAGATGATGTCCGATCTGCTGAACGTGATCCGCTGACGGCGGCGGGCCCGGAATCCCGAACGAGCCCGGCCGGGAGGTGTGACATGTCGGTGAACGCCCTCGGCACCGCGACGGCCGGCCTGCAGGCGATGCAGGCCGCCATCGGCCTCGTCTCGCAGAACGTCGCCAATGCCGGCACGGCGGGCTACGTCCGCCGCACCCTCACGCCGGTCTCGCAGGGGGCTGCCAACAACGGCGTCGCGGTGGGCACCGTGACGCGCACCTTCGACGAGGCGGCGCTCCGGCAGCTGCGCCTCGAGACCGCGGGCGCCGCCTATACGGGGACGCGGGCGGACGTCATCTCGCAGATCGACAAGCTCTACGGGACGCCGGGCTCCTCGACGGCGCTCGACGGCATCCTCAACACCTTCACGAAGGCGCTGCAGACGCTCGCGGCCAACACCAACTCCACGGCCGCGCGCACCACGGCGGTGCAGACCGCGTCCGCGCTGGCCGCCCAGATCGGCAGCATCGCCGACAGCGTGCAGGAGCTGCGCAGCGGCGTCGAGAGCCGGCTCGGCACCGAGACGCGGGACGCGAGCAACCTGCTCGCCTCGATCGCCGACCTCAACATCAAGGTCACCGGCACCGCCGACGACGCCACCCGCGCGGCCCTCCTCGACCAGCGCGACCAGCAGATCACGCAGCTCGCCAGCTACTTCGACGTGAAGACCGTGGCGCAGCGCGACGGCACCGTCAGCGTCATGACGAGCTCCGGCGTCACCCTCGTCGACCGGGGGCTCTCCGCCACCCTCAGCTTCGACGGGCGCGGCACGCTCAACGCCAACACCGCCTACTCGACGGACCCGGCCAAGCGCGGCGTGGGCACGATCACGGCGACGACGCCGGGCGGCGCGGTGATCGACCTCGGCGAGCCCGGAACGCTCCGCTCCGGGACCATCGCGGCCGAGTTCGAGCTGCGCGACACGATCCTGCCCCAGGCGCAGCGCCAGCTCGACGACCTCGCCGCCGGGCTCGCCCGCGCGCTCACCGACAAGCCGGTGACGGGCACGCTCACCACGGGGGCGGGCGGAGCGCGGGCGGACATCGACCTGTCCAACATCAAGCCCGGGAACGCGGTCACGGTGCCGGTGAAGGGGGCGGACGGCACGGTCCGCAACATCATCCTGATCGCCTCGAACAAGGCGACCGCGCAGGCCGACCCGAGCCTCACCGTCGATTCCTCCGGCATCGCGCAGACCTTCGACATCTCGGGCGGCCCGGCGACCTACGGGGCGAAGCTCCAGGAGGCCCTGGCCGCGGTCCAGACGCGCCTGACGGCGCAGGGCGGCACCGCGGTGCCCGACATCACCGCCTCGGCGGTGAGCGGCAGCACCGTGCGCTTCTCCAGCCCCGGCACCTGGAGCGTCGCCGGGGCGAGCGCCGGGATCACGATGCCGGCCTCGGCGAGCGACGTCGCGTCGGGCTTTCCCTACATCCCGCTCTTCACGGACGGGGCGGGCACCCTCGTCACCGGCTCGGTCGACAACGGCTCCCAGCTCACGGGGCTCGCGCAGCGCCTCACCCTGAATCCGGCGGTCGCCAACAACACCGCCACCCTCGTGGCGGCGAGCGCCACCAGCACCTCGCCCGACACGGTGCGCCCGCTCTTCCTCTACGACGCGCTGACGAGCACCAGGCAGACCTTCTCGGCGGCGAGCGGCATCGGCGGCATCGACGCGCCCCACAGCGCCAGCGTCGTCGGCTTCGCGCAGGACATCGTCGCGGCGCAGGGCGCGGCCTCGGTCAACGCCCAGAGCCTCAACGAGGGGCAGGGCGTGGCCCTCGCCACCGCGCAGGGACGCTACTCGGCGAGCGCGGGCGTCAACATCGACGAGGAGATGTCGCGCCTGATCGAGCTGCAGACGGCCTACACCGCCAACGCCCGCGTGCTGACCGCCGCCCGCGACATGCTCGACACCCTCCTGCGGATCTGAGGCGCGCCATGACGACGATCTCCTCCTTCGCGGCCGGCAGCTACGTCACGCACCGCAACACCCAGAACATCCTCACCCTGAAGGACCAGCTCGACACGCTCTCGACGCAGCTCTCGACGGGCCGGGCCTCGGAGACCTACGGCGGCCTCGGCTCCGGGCGCGTCACCAGCCTCAGCGCGCACGCCACGCTCTCCGCCCTCGAGGGCTACGACGCGGCGATCGCCAGCGCGAAGACGCGGGTGTCGCTGGCCAGCGCCAGCGTCAGCCAGTTCATCAAGCTTGCGACGACGCTCAGCACCGGCCTGAGCAACAACATCCTGGGCAGCGCCAGCGCGACCACGAACGCGCAGCTCGCCCGCACCACCCTCGACGAGGCCCTCGACACGCTGAACCAGCAATCGGCCGGGCAGTACCTGTTCGGCGGCCGCATCACCGACCAGCCGCCCGTCCTCTCGAGCGACACCATCCTGAAGGGCGATGCCTCCAAGGGGCTCGCCGGCCTCACCACCCTGGTGCTGGAGCAGAAGGCCGCCGATCTCGGCGCGCCGGCCAAGACCGGCCGCCTCGCCCTGACGCCGGCCACGGCGCCCGGCACGACGCTCAACCTCTCCGAGGACCCCAACGACACGACCGGCCAGAGCCGCGCCAATTTCGGCTTCCGCCTCGCCCAGGCGCCCGCGACGACGGGCAGCGGCATCACGGTGACGGCGACCTCGACCGCTCAAGCCACGACCGCCGCCCTGAGCCGCGTGCCGCAGGTGGGCGAGAGCTTCCGCGTCGTCGTGAACCTCCCCGACGGCAGCCAGAAGACCCTCGACCTGACGGTGCGCAACCCCGTCCCGCCGGGCTCCACGGACAGCTTCCCTCTCTACCCGGACCTCGCCTCGGCGAATGCCGGCCTCAACGGGCTCGGCGGCGAGGTCGCGAGCTTCCAGAGCGCGGCGAGCCCCGCCATCACGGCGACGTTCAGCAGCGGCCAGCCCGCGGCCTTCAACATCGGGGTGACCGCGCAGCCGAACCCCGGCGACACGCTCACCGTCAGCCTGAAGCTGCACGACGGCACCACGACGACGGTGAAGCTCACCGCCAAGGCGCCTCCCGCCACCGGCGGGGCGGGCGAGTTCGTGATCGGCGCCGACACGGCGGCGACCGCGCAGAACCTCGGGAACTCCCTCAAGACCGCCCTGCAGAACGCCGCCGCCGGGCCGCTCTCGGCGAGCTCGACCACCCGGGCCTCGAAGGACTTCTTCGCGGGCTCGCCCGTGGCCGGGTTCGAGCCGCGGCGGATCACCACCGACGCGGCGGGCAACCCCGTCTTCGGGCAGGTGCCGCAGAACAAGACCGTGATCTGGTACCAGGGCGAGGATTCGGGCACGGCGGCCCGCGACACCGCCACGGTCCGCATCGGCACGGACCGCGACCTCGCCGTGGGCGGCCGCGCCAACGAGCCGGCCTTCCAGGAGGCACTCGCCGGCATGGCGGCGATCGCCGTCGAGATCCTGGCCGACCCGGCCGGAGCCGTCACGAACGACCGCTTCGCGGCGCTCGCCGACCGCACCGCCTCGATCCTCACCAACGCCAAGACCTCGCCGGGCCTGCCCGAGATCGCGAGCGACTACAGCCTCGCCTCGGCCGCGCTCTCCAGCGCCGAGGACAACAACCGCACGACCCGGGCGACGCTGCAGGACAGCCTCGACGGGATCGAGACCGCGCCGCTCGAAGACGTGGCGGCCAAGCTTCTGGCCGTGCAGAACCGGCTGCAGGCGAGCTACCAGGTCACGTCGATGCTCTCCAAGCTCTCGCTCGTGAACTATCTCTGATCCGATCAATCCAGTCCGCTGCCGCACGGAGCCGTGACGGGCCGCGAACTTCGGCCGATCTTGCGGCGAGACCCCTAGGCGGGTGCCGCGACCATATTGTCGCCGCCTTGAGGGCGTCAGCAGACATTTCGCGCGTGGGAAAGGGCGTCGCGAGATGGGAACGGGAGGACGTGATGGAACAGCTGGCTCAGCCGGTTCGGGCTCTGCGCCACTTCGCCGCCGAGGCGCGGGCCGGGGCGATCCTCGAGGCCGAGGCCGTGGTCGACGCCTACGTCTCGGACTTCCACCAGGTCGGCGACAAGGTCATCGCCCTCGACATCCTGCTGCGCGATCTCGCCCGCCTGCGGCTGCGCGCCCCCGAGCTCGACGCCTTCCTCGACGCGGTCGAGGGACACATCGACGATCTTCACCGCGAGCTCGCCCGCCGCCTCTCTTGAATCGCCATGCCCGTCCGGGCGACATGGACCGTGCCGGAGGTCAGCGCAGCATGGTGAGTCGTCTCGGAGCCCTGGTCCTCGCGGCCGGCCTCGCCGCCGGGCCCGCCCTCGCCAGGGAGCCGGCCCGCGCGCCCGCGGCGGACGCGCTGGCGCCCTGCCCGGAGCAGGGGCCGGGCTTCGTGCGCGCCCGGGGCGCCCGCACCTGCTTCCGCCTGTCGGGCCGCGTCGGCGCCGGCATCGACCTGCGCGCCGGCTCCGGGACCCGCTCGGCCCCCTCGGCCGCGGGCCGCTTCGCGATCGACACCCGCACGGACTCGGATTACGGCCCGGTCCGCGCCTTCGTGCGCATGGGTCACGGCCGGCCCTGATCGCCGGCCCTGACGGCCGCGCCGGCCCTCTGCGCCCTCACAGGCTGCGCGAGAGCACCAGCGGCCCGCTGCGGGTGCCGCGCCCGTAAGGGGAGGGCGCGACCGAGGGGGCGCCGTAGACGCTCGGGGCGCGGCTGCGCCCGATCTCGTCGGCGAGCGACTTGATCAGCCCCTCCGACACCGTCTTGGCGGTGGCCAGCACCGTCTGGTTGGCCTCGACGGCCTGCGCGAAGCGGCGGTGGCCGGCCTTCAGCGTCTCGACGCCCTGCGGCGCGAAGCGCGCGAGCGCCACGGCGTTGAGCTTGGCCGTCTCCAGCCCCTGGAAGTAGGAGGCCGCGAGCGCGGTCTTGCGCTGCGTGAGGTCGAGCCCCTGGCGGAGCCGGCCCTCGCGGACATGGGCGCTCTCCTCGCCGAGCACCGTCTCCAGGGCCTGCATGAGGCCCATCACCTCGGCGACGAGGGCCTCGGCCCCGGCGCGGTCCGCGATGCGGACGGGGGCGGAGGCACGGTCAGGCGCCACGGCCGCCCTCCTGCAGGCGCATCATCTCCCGGTAGACCTGGTCGGCGATGCCGACGCCGCCGGACTTCACGACCTGGGTGGCGTACTCCTTGGTCAGCATCGAGCGGTAGACGCCGCCGCCGGTGCCGTTCTCGCCGAGCGGCCCGTCCGTGCCCTCCGACTGCGTGAGCCGGTCGAGGGACTGCTCCAGGAACATCGATTCGAACTCGGTGGCCGTCTTGCGGGCCTTGGCCTTGGCGGCCTCGGAGACGGGGGCGGCCGCGTCCGGCTTGGCGGCGTTGGCGGCGACCGAGCCGGCGATGGCCTTGCCGACGCCGATGGCCGCCGAGGCGGCGAAGGTTGCGAGCGGGAGCATCGTTTCACCTCGCTGGGGTCAGGGGGCAGGGACTGCGCATCACATCAGGTCGATGTCGGCCTGGAGGGCGCCCGCGGCCTTGATGGCCTGCAGGATCGAGATGAGGTCGCGGGGGCCGACGCCGAGCGCGTTCAGGCCGTCCACGAGCTCGCGCAGGGTCACGCCCTCCTTCACGAGGGCGAGCTTGTTGCCGTCGCCGGTGTCGACCTTCACGGCGCTGCGGGGCACCACCACGGTCTCGCCGTTCGAGAGCGGGTTCGGCTGGCTCACCTGCGGCTGCTCGGTGATCGTGACGGTGAGGTTGCCCTGCGCGATGGCGACCGTGGAGACGCGCACGTCGCGGCCCATCACGATGATGCCGGAGCGCTCGTCGACGATCACCTTGGCGGTCTGATCCGGCTCCACCTTGAGCTGCTCCACCTCTGTGACGAGGCGGATCATGTTGCCCTGGTAGCGCGGGGGGATCTGGATGGTGACGGTGGCGGGGTCGGTGGGCTCGGCCGTGTCCGCGCCCATGAAGTCGTTGATCGCCGCCGCGATCCGCTTCGAGGTGGTGAAGTCGGGGTTGCGCAGCGACAGGCGCAGCGAGCGCGCGTCGGTGAGCCGGAAGGCGATCTCGCGCTCGATGTTGGCGCCGTTCGCGATGCGGCCGTTCGTCGGCACGCCGCGGGTGATCTTGGCGGCCTCGCCCTCGGCCGCGAAGCCGGCGATCGCCACCGACCCCTGCGCCAGGGCATAGACCTCGCCGTCCGCGCCGAGGAGCGGCGTCACGAGGAGCGTGCCGCCCTGCAGCGACTTGGCGTCGCCGAGGGAGGACACCGTGACGTCGATGCGGGTGCCCTGCGCGGCGAAGGGCGGCAGGCTCGCCGTCACCATCACGGCCGCGAGGTTCTGCGTGCGCATCGTGGCGCCGCGGGTGTTCACGCCGAGGCGCTCCAGCATGGCCTGGAGGGACTGCTTGGTGAACGGGATGTTGTTGAGGGTGTCGCCGGTGCCGTTGAGGCCGACGACGATGCCGTAGCCGACGAGCTGGTTCTGCCGCACCCCCTCGATCGAGGCGAGGTCCTTGACCCGCGACAGGGCGAGCGCCGGCCCCGTCCAGGCGAGGAGGGCGGCGAGCGCCAGGAGCCAGATCGTGCGGATGGCGAGGGTCATCGGTCCAGGGTCATGCCGGCATCGCGGAGACGGTCGGGTTCGGATCTGCCAGGATCGTGCCAGCGGAGGCTGAACGCTAAGTCACTGGGATCGCTCGATTTCGCCGGAAGCGGGCCGCGCCGCGGGGCCGTTCGGGGGCCGGCCCGTCCTGCCGACCCGGCAGGTTCTGCCGGGCCGTTTACCGCCGGTTAACCATCCCCGCCGGACTGTCCCCTCTCGGGCGCCCGCGGGGCGCCCGCCGAACCCGGATGCACCAGCGACCATGCGCGTCGACACCCGCCTCGCCGCCCAGGGAACGGCCTCCGTGTCCGCCGGCCGGCGGGCCGAGGGCGGCCGCGCCTTCTCGCTGGGCTCGACCGAATCCGGCGCGGCGGCCCACGCCCCGGCCGCCGCGGCGACGCTCGCCGGGCTCGACGCGGTGCTGATGCTCCAGAACGGCGAGGAGACGCCCCGGGAGCGACGCCGCCGCTCCGCGCGGCGCGGCTTCGACCTCCTCGACGGGCTCGACCGGCTCAAGGCCGCGATCCTGACCGGCCGCGTGCCGGCGCACGAATTGCAGGCCGTGGCGCGGCGGCTGTCCGAGCGGGCGGGCACGAGCGGCGACCCGCGCCTCGACGGGCTGATGGCCGAGATCGAGCTGCGGGCGGCCGTCGAGCTCGCCAAGCTGGAGGCATCGCGAGGCGGTTGATCGCCGAACCGGAGTTTCGCGGCCTCTCGACAAGGTGAGGGACGATCTGGAGCCGGCGAAGATTGATCACGCGGTCCCGAGGGGCCTTGCCACCGTGACGTGTTTGCCGCATCCGGCGCGGCATCCACGCCCTTCACGGGTCCGGAAGGGCGACATGCGTTGTAGAGGCCGGAGACCTCGACTATACGGCTCGAAAAATATCGTTGCGGACCGACTTTACGGGAAGTGTGAGGGCGACGATGGCGAAGGTGACGCTCGAGGACGGCTACGTTCCGACCGACGACGAGCCCTTCATGAACGAACGGCAGCGCGAGTACTTCAGGCGCAAGCTGCTCGGCTGGAAGAACGACATCCTGCGCGAGGCGCAGGATACCCTGGTCGCGCTCCAGAGCGAGAACGAGAACCACCCCGATCTCGCCGACCGCGCCTCCTCGGAGACCGACCGCGCCATCGAGCTGCGCGCCCGCGACCGGCAGCGCAAGCTCACCGGCAAGATCGACGCGGCGCTGGCCCGGCTGGAGGACGGCTCCTACGGCTACTGCGAGGAGACGGGCGAGCCCATCTCGCTCAAGCGCCTCGACGCGCGGCCCATCGCGACCCTCTCGCTGGAGGCGCAGGAGCGCCACGAGCGGCGCGAGCGGGTCTACCGCGACGACTGAGCGGTAGCGTACGGACGCCTCCGGGCGGCCTCGGGCCACCGCGCCGCAACATGCTTCGTGGCGCGACGGTCGAGTACAGCCGGGTTCCGATCCCGGTTGCAGTGCAAATCAGCTTCGCCGTGGCAAGGTCGCATAAATAGAGCGCAGGAACTTTGCCGACGCCGGTCCATTCTCGACGCAGAAACCTCGACTGAGGGTTGCCGAAATGGACAACAATCTTCTGATCATCGTGCTCGCCGTGGCGACGCTCGCGCTCGTCATCGGCTTCGCGCTCTGGCAGCGCGCCCGCGTGGCGAACGCCAAGAAAGATCCCCGCCGCTCCTCCTTCACCGAGCAGCACGGCGGCGCGCCCCGCCCGAACCGGCCCGGCACGGAGCACTGAGAACCCGGCGACGGCGCCTCCCGCCGTCGCCGGCCGCGCTCAGAAGGGCAGCAGGATGTCGACGATCTGCTGGCCGTAGCGCGGCTGCTGCACGTCCGAGATCTGGCCGCGCCCGCCGTAGGCGATGCGGGCCTGTGCGATCTTGGCCGAGTCGATCGTGTTGTCCGACTCGATGTCCTCCGGCCGGACCACGCCCGCGACGATGAGCTCGCGGACCTCGAAGTTGACGCGGATCTCCTGCTTGCCCTCGACCACGAGGTTGCCGTTCGGCAGCACCTGCGTGACGATCGCCGCGATGTTCGTGGTCACCTGCTCGGCCCGCTGCACGGAGCCGGCGCCGTCGCTGGCGCTCTGGGAGGTGGCGTTGATGAGCTTGTCGGCGGCGATCCCCGCGGTCTTGGCGTCGGTCTCCAGGCCGAAGGCGTTCGGCAGGCCGAAGCCCTCGGTGTTCGAGCGCGAGCGCTTGGTCTCGTTGTTCAGGTTCGCCTTGTCGGTGACGTTGACCTTCACCGTCACGAGGTCGCCGATCCGGGCGGCGCGCTGGTCCTTGAAGAAGGCCCGCGACCCCGTGCGCCAGAGCGAGTTCGGCGCGTAGGAGACGGGCTGCACCTCCGGCATCGGCAGGCGAACCGGCTTGTATCCGGCCTGGGCGGTCGGATCCTCGATCGCCGACAGGGCCGGCCGCTCGCCGACCTGGGAGAGCCGGTCGACGGTGTTGCAGGCGCCGAGGCCGGCGGCGAGGGCTGCCAGGGCGGCGGCGGCGAGGGGGCGGGAGAGGTTTTTCATCGGACGCATCACTCGTCTGCAGTTTCGCGCTCAGCGGATCGCGGGGCCGAACGCCGCGCTCGCCTGCCGCTGCGGGGCGGCGGGGCCGACGGAGACCCGGGCGGGGCCGACGACGACCGCCTGGAGGACCTTCTTGGACGCGACGTTGACGACGCTCACGGTCGCGCCGAGCCGGCCGGCCTCGTTCGCCTGCCCGCGCATGGTCAGGCTGACGCCCGGCGTCTCGTAGACGATGCTCACCGCCTCGCCGCGGGCGACGAGTTCGGGCGGGGCGGTGTCGCCCGTGCGCAGCACGGCCCCGGCGCCGAGCGCGCGCTGGGCGACCTCGCCGGCGAGCGCCGCGAGGTTCGCCTGCGCGTCCGGGGGCGAGCCCTCGCGGGGGCGGCGCTCCAGCGCCACGTCGGCGGCGGTGATCGGCTCGCCGCTCTTCACGGCACGGGTGAGGACGGCGACCTCGCGCATCTCGACCACGAGGCCGGAGACCCGGAGCGAGGCCTGCCGCTCGCCGAGGCTGATCAGGCCGGTCACCCGGCGGGAGCGCGGCTCGTAGACGACGTCGAGGGCGGCGGCCGCCCCGTTCAGATCGACCGGCGCCAGCAGCACCGGCGCCTCGCCGTCGAGGCGGATGCTGAGGACGCGCGGGTCGAGGCCCTGGCCGCTCTCCAGCGCCCGCTTGAGGGCGGCCTCGATCTCCGCGGCGCCGACCCGGCGCGCGGCGCGCTGCACGGCGATCTGGACCCGGCCGCCGGTCTCGACGGGGCCGAGCCCGAGCCCGGCGACCGCTTCGAGGATGCGCCGGCTCTGGATCGTGCCCGTGGCCCCGAGCGCGGGCGCCCGGAACAGCGGCCTGGCCGCGGCCTCCGCGGCCGCGCCCTCCACGAGGTCGCCGAGGGTGAGCACGTCGCCGCGGGCGGTCACGTCCCCGCGCAGGCGGAGCGGCTCGCCCGCGAAGGCCGGCAGGGTCAGGTAGCCGATGGCGGCGAGCGTGATCAGGGTCGCGGTGAGGCGGCCGAGCACCGCGGCGCCGAGCGGCGCCACGCGCCGGTGCGGCCGGTCCGCGAGCGGGGGCATCGCGACGGTCTGGTCCGGGTCGAAGGGGTCGGCGAGGACGGGCATCGCGCTCACGCTTCCGGTTAGCTGCGGAACATCTGGGAGGTGGTGGAGAGCATCTGGTCGGCGGCGGTGACGACCTTCGAGTTCATCTCGTAGGCGCGCTGGGCCGCGATCAGCGACGAGATCTCGGTGACGGCGTTCACGTTCGCCTCCTCGAGATAGGCCTGCTGCAGGTTGCCGAACCCCTCCGAGCCCGGCAGGCCGTTGATGGCCGGGCCCGAGGCCGCGGTCTCGATGAACAGGTTGTCGCCGATCGACTCGAGGCCGACCTTGTTGACGAAGCGGGCGAGTTGGAACTGGCCGAGCGCCTGCGGCGCCGTCTGGCCCGGCAGGGTCGCCTGCACGGCGCCCGTGGCGCTGATCTGCACCGAGGTCGCGTTGTTCGGCACCGTGACGCCGGGATCGACGAGGTAGCCGTCGCGGGTCACGAGCTGCCCTTGCGCCGAGAGGTCGAAGGAGCCGTCGCGGCTGTAGGCGGTGCGCCCGTCCGGCAGGGTGACCCGGAAGTAGCCCTCGCCGCGGATCGCGACGTCGTAGTCCTTCTCGGTCGAGGTCAGCGTGCCCTGCGACATGATGCGTCCGGTCGAGACCGTCTTCACGCCGGAGCCGAGGGCGAGGCCCGCGGGGAGCTGGGTGTTCTGGTCCGAGGTGGAGGAGCCGGAGCGCCGCAGGTTCTGGTAGAGCAGGTCCTGGAAGTGCGGGGCCTGCCGCTTGTAGCCGGTGGTGCGCAGGTTCGCGATGTTGTTCGAGATGACCTGGACGTTGAGTTCCTGGGCCGCCATGCCCGTGGCGGCGGCGTAGAGGGCGCGCATGCCGGATCTCCTCAGGCAACGTCGGCGAGGCGGCGGATCGCCGTGCCGCGCAGGTCGTCGAGACGCGAGATCACGCTGGAGACCATCGCGTAGCTGCGGTTGACGTCCATCAGCCGGGTCATCTCGATGACCGGCTTGACGTTGGAGCGCTCGAGCGCCCCGGATTCGAGGCGGCCCGCGATGCCGGCGGGCTGCGGCTGGTCGGGCGAGGAATAGAGGTTGGCGCCCTCGTTCTGGAGGCGCTGCGGATTCGCGAAGGTGACGAGGCGGATGCGGCCGCGCACGCCGAGATTGGTCGAGACCGTGCCGTCCGGGCCGATCTGGACGCCGGTCTCCTGCGGGCCGATCGCGATCGGGCCGGCCTCGCCCTGCACGGCGTAGCCGTCGCTCGTGACGAGATTGCCCTGCGGGTCGAACTCGAAGGCGCCGTTGCGGGTGTAGCGCACCCCCTGCGCGGTCTGCACCGTCAGGAACGCCTCGCCGCGCACCGCCACGTGGAGCGGGTTGCCCGTCTGCTCGATCGGCCCCTGGCCGAGATCGAGGGTGGTGCCCTGGTCGATCACGTAGGAGAGGCGCCGGTCCGAGGTCTTGAAGGAATCCGCGCTCGCCACCGGCATCAGGTATTCCTGGAAGCGGGCGTTGCGGGCCTTGAAACCGGTGGTCGAGACGTTCGCCATGTTGTTGGCGATCACGTCGAGCTCGCGCTGGAGCGCGACCTGGCTCGACACACCGACGAAGAGAGCGTTCTGCATCGCTTGAACCCGGGCTGGCGCGGGGGGCGCCGTTAACGTTACCCGCATCCCCCGTGCCAGACGGAGACGGCCCGGTTTCTCTCGCGAAATCAGCGCCTTGTGGCGCCGGCGCCGCGCCGGGCGGTGTGTCCCCGGTGCGCCTGCCGGCAAACATCGCCCGGCAGAAATTGCCGGCTTAACCGGCCGTTAACCGTACGGGCGAATACCTGAAGCCGGCCGCATCCCGCACAACCCGCGGTGTGCGGGCCGGAGCTCGGAAGACGGGTCATGGCCAAGAAGCCGAAGAAGGCGCCCGCCGAAGGCGAGGGCGGCGAGGGCGAAGCCCCGAAAAGCAAGAAGAAGCTCGTCGTCATCGCGGCCGCGGCACTCCTCGCGGCGGGCGGGGGCGGCGGGTTCTTCGTGATGAAGAAGCGCGCCGCCGCGCACGCGGAAGCCGAGCAGGCGGCCCAGCAGCCCGTCGACACCCGCAAGACCGCCGTCTTCCTCGACGTGCGCGAGATGGTGCTCAACCTCACGCCCGAGCTCGGCCAGGACAAGGCGCGCTTCGCCAAGCTCCGGATCGCGCTGGAACTGCGCGACGCCAAGGTCGAGGCCGAGGTGAAGCCGCTGATGCCGCGGGTCGAGGACACGCTGCAGGTCTACATGCGCGAGCTGCGCGCCACCGACCTTGCCGGGTCGGCCGGCCTCTACCGCCTGCGCGAGGAATTGCTGCGGCGGGTCAACATCGCGCTCCACCCGGCACGGGTCGAGGCGGTGCTCTTCAAGGACGTGATCATCCAGTAGCGGTTGTCGAGAGCACGATGGAACCCGACGATCCGAACCTGGAGGACGACTGGTCCGCCGCCCTGCTGGAGCAGAATGGCGAGGGCGGCGGCGACGCCTCGCTCGCCGAGGAATGGGGCGCGGCGCTCGCCGAGCAGGGCACCACCCGCAACGCCAGCGACGTCGCCGCCGAGTGGGCGACGATGATCGAGGACGGGGAGACCGACAATCTCCCCGAACTCGCCGGCAACGACCGCATCCTCAACCAGGAGGAGATTGACGGGGTCCTCGGCTTCTCGCTGCGCGAGCTGTCGGCCTCGGGCGCGGGCGGCGTTCGCGCCATCGTGGATTCGGGCGTCGTCCAGTACGAACGCCTGCCGATGCTGGAGATCGTCTTCGACCGGATGATCCGGTTGCTGTCGACGAGCCTGCGCAACTTCTTCCAGGACAACGTCGAGGTCACCCTCGACAACATCACCTCGGTCCGCTTCGGCGACTACCTCAACGCGATCCCGCTGCCGACCCTGCTCGGCGTGTTCCGGGCGGATGCCTGGGAGAATTCCGGCCTCGTCACGGTCGAGTCGAACCTCGCCTACTCGACCCTCGACCTCCTGCTCGGCGGCAAGCGCGGCGGCACGTCGAGCCGGCTCGACGGGCGGCCCTTCACGACGATCGAGATGCAGCTCGTGCGGCGCCTCGTGGAGATCATCCTGGGCGACCTCGAACTCTCGTTCCAGCCGCTCTCGCCGGTGCGCTTCCTGATCGACCGGATCGAGACCAACCCGCGCTTCGCCACGATCACCCGGCCCGCCAACGCCGCCATCCTGATCGGCCTGCGCCTCGACATGGACGGGCGCGGCGGCCTGCTGCAGATCCTGTTCCCCTACGCGACGATCGAGCCGATCCGTGAACTGCTCATGCAGAGCTTCATGGGCGAGAAGCTCGGCCGCGACCACGTCTGGGAGGGGCACCTCGCCACCGAGATCTGGCAGGCGGACGTGGCGATGGAGGCGGTCCTCCACGAGATGATGCTGCCGCTCAAGCGCGTCATGGGCCTCCGGGTCGGCGACACGCTGATGTTCGACGCCAAGCCCACGGACCTGATCACGGTGCGCTGCGGCGACTGGGCCCTTACGCAGGGCCGGATCGGGCGCGTCGACGACAACATCGCCGTGCAGGTGACGCGGCCCCTGCGCCGCTCGCGCACCACGCTGCAGGCCTTCGAGGCCTCCATGAACAACCGAAACGACGGGTAGCGTCATGAGTATCTTCGTCACGCTCCTCGCCGATGTCCTCGTCGCCGTCCTGCTCGTCGCGACGATCGCGACCTCGATCCGGCTCTCGCGCCGGATCGCGCAGCTCAAGGGCGACGAGACGGCTTTGCGCCAGACCATCGGCGACCTGATGGTGGCCACGAGCAACGCCGAGCGGGCGATCGTCGGCCTGCGCGGCGCGCTCGCCGAGTGCGACCGGACGCTGGCCGAGCGCCTCGGCACCGCCGAGCGCTACGCCGCCGACATCGCCGCGCAGGTCGAGGCGGGCCAGGGCGTGATCGCCCGCATCGGCGCGATCGTGGCCGAGTTCCGGCCCGGTGCGCAGGCCCGGCCCGAAGCCCAGTCCCAAGCCCAGTCCCCTGTTCGGGGCCGGCCCGAGCCGCTATCGCCGCCGGCCGTGGCCGTCCCGGCCGCCGCGCCCGTCCTGCCGGAGAGCCCCAACGGCGAGCGCCTCGGCGCCGCCGCGGCTGCCGCGCTCGCCATGTCCGAGCGCGCGCTGAGCCGCGTCCGGAGCCGCGCCGCGTGAGCCGCAAGCCCGCCAAGATGCCGGCGCCCGCGCCGAGCCCAGCGGCGCCGGTCGCGAAGGTGCCAGTCCCGGTCGCCCTGCCGGAGCCGGGCCCGGTCGCCAAGGCCGCCAAGGCCCGCACGCCCCTCGGCCGGGCACGCCGCCGCCCGCAGCGCCCGCTTCGCCTGCGCCTGATCGACGCCGTGACGCTGGCAGCCGCCGGCCTCCTCGTTCTCAAGCTCGCCTCCATCGCCACCGACGCCGACCGGCCGGGCACCGAGCTTCCGAGCTTCGCCCGGGTGCTGGCGGAAGCGCGGAGCGGCTACGAGCCGCCGGACCCGACGACGACGGGCTCTGTCGGCGCCAAGGAGCCCGAGAAGGAGAAGCCGCCCGAGCCGCCGCCGCAGGCGCAGCCGCCGATGCAGGAGCCGATGTCGCCGGCCGAGCGCGCCCTCCTGGAGAAGCTCGGCGCCCGCCGCGACGCCCTGAAGCAGCGCAGCCAGGACCTCGACCTGCGCGAGCAGATGCTCGGCGAGGCCGAGCGCAAGCTCGAGAGCGGGCTCGGCGACCTCAAGCAGGCGGAGGAGAAGGCCGACGCCGGCGGCGCCAGGCGCGCCGAAGCGGAGAAGGCTGGCCTGAGGAACATCGTCACCATGTACGAGACGATGAAGCCGAAGGACGCCGCCCGCGTCTTCGACCGGCTCAACCACGACGTGCTGGTGCCGATCGTGCTCGCCATGAACCCGCGCAAGATGGCCGAGGTGCTGGCCGTGATGCAGCCGGACGCCGCCGAGAAGCTCACCGTGGCGCTGGCCAACCGCGCCCGCGGCATCGCGGGCCCGCAGGCCCAGGCGAGCGCAGGGCCGGCCCTGCCGCCGAACGAGCTGCCGGCGATCGAGCCGGCCCGCTGAAATCGCGTCCCGGCGCGATCGGCATGCGCGCGCCCCCGTCCCGGGCGGGACGGGGGTCTGTCGGCATTCAGCCCGGGAGGCCGTCAGGCCGCGCGTCGTCGCGCCTCGGCCGCGACGACCGGGACAGCCTCCGCCGGGGCGGGGATGCCGGTCGGGCGCACGAGGCCCTCGGCCCCCGCGAGAGCGCCCTCGCGCAGCTCGAGGCCGAGGAAGCGCTCGCGCTCGAACGGGCCGGGCAGCCAGAGGTCGGCGGCGAGGTCCGGGTCGAAGCCGAAGCGGGCGTAGTAGGGCGCGTCGCCGACGAGCAGCACCGCGCCGTGGCCGAGCGCCTCGGCCCGGCCGAGCGCGGCGTGCATCATCACCTTGCCGAGGCCCTGGCCGTGGATCGCCGGCTCGACCGCGAGCGGCCCGAGCAGCAGGGCCGGGCGGGCGGGGCCCGCCTCGACGTGCCAGAGCCGCACGGTGCCGACGAGGCGGCCGCGGCGAGTCGCCGTGAGGGCGAGCCCGCGCGCGGGCAGCCGCCCCTCGCGCAGGCGCTCAGAGGTCTTGGCGGATCGCGACGGGCCGAAGCAGGCGTCGAGCAGGCGCTCGCGGCCGGCGACGTCGGAGGGGTGCTCTTCGCGGATCTCGATCACGGCCGTGGCCTCCCGGACAGGTTGGGGAGAAGCGACAGCCCTCGCACCCGCCTCGTGCCCGAGGCCGGCCGTCCGGGACGGTGAGGTTCGGAAGGGGCGCCGGTGGGGCGCCGGAGCCGGGCGGGGGTCCCGCCCGGGCGAGGATCAGATCACGATCTGCTCGAGCGGGGGGAAGCCGTTGAAGGCCACCGCCGCGTAGGTCGTGGTGTAGGCGCCCGCGCCCTCGATGAGGACCTTCTCGCCGATGGAGAGCGAGACCGGCAGCGGGTAGTGCACCTTCTCGTAGAGGACGTCCGCCGAGTCGCAGGTCGGGCCGGCGAGCACGCAGGGGGCCATGCGGTCCTCGTCGTGCTCGGTGCGGATCGCGTAGCGGATCGACTCGTCCATCGTCTCGGCGAGACCGCCGAACTTGCCGATGTCGAGGTAGACCCAGCGCACCTCGTCCTCCGCGTCCGACTTCTTCGAGACGAGCACGACCTCGGCCTCGATGATGCCGGCGTTGCCGACCATGCCGCGGCCCGGCTCGATGATTGTCTCCGGGATCTGGTTGCCGAAGTGCTTGGTCAGCGCCCGGAAGATCGCGTCGCCGTAGGATTCCACGCCCGGCACCTGCTTGAGGTACTTGGTCGGGAAGCCGCCGCCGAGGTTGACCATCGAGAGGCCGATGCCGCGCAGGGCGCACGCGCGGAAGATCATGGAGGCGGAGGCGAGCGCCCCGTCCCAGGCTTCCGTGTTCGCCTGCTGCGAGCCGACGTGGAACGAGACGCCGTAGGCGGCGAGCCCGTGCCGGTGGGCGTGCTCCAGCACGTCGACCGCCATCTCGGGCACGCAGCCGAACTTGCGCGAGAGCGGCCACTCGGCGCCGGCCCCGTCGCAGAGGATGCGGCAGAACACCTTCACGTCGCCGGCCTCGATGTCCGACGCCGCGGCCGCGCGAGAGATCTTCTCGACCTCGGCCTCGCAGTCGACGGCGAAGAGGCGCACGCCGAGCCTCAAAGCGCGGCCGATGCAGCGCTCCTTCTTGATCGTGTTGCCGAAGGAGATCCGGTCGGCGGTGGCGCCGGCGGCGAGCGCCATCTCGATCTCGGCCACCGAGGCCGTGTCGAAGCAGGAGCCCATCTCGGCGAGCGCGCGCAGCACCTCCGGCGCCGGGTTCGCCTTGACGGCGTAGAAGACGCGGGTGTCGGGCAGCGCCCGGGCGAAGGCGGTGTAGTTCTCGCGCACCACGTCGAGGTCGAGGACCATCACGGGGCCCTCGTCGCGGCCGAGGTCGCGGCGTGCGCGCAGGAAGTCGCGGATGCGATCGGTCATGGACGTCCCCACCACAGGTTCGCAGGCGCCCTCACGCGGGGCGCGATGTCGAATGTCTGGCGATCCGCGCGGGACCGCCGGCGTCAGGGGGCGATGCGACGCGCGGGCCCGTGTGCTTTGGAGACACGCGGATCCGAGCGGGCGCAGAGCACCCGGAAGCTGCCGTGGATTGGTAGGGGAGACCCCAACCGCACGCCGGGCAAAGAGAAACAAGCCTCTTCGGTGCCGGCCTTTGGAGGGCCGACGAGACCAAAAAAGCCCGTTCGTCGTTGCTTTAAGCTGCGTCCCCCGTGGAGAGCGGGGTTCGCCGGTTTCGCCTCCGGCTGCCGGTTGTTGTCGGGGTCCGGTGTCGCCACCTGGATGCCGGCCGGAGGGAATCCACCCTTTCGACCATCGATCCTTTAAGACCCCTGGCGGCTGTCCGGCAGTTGACCGGATGCCCACCAACCGACACGCGGCCACAGGCACGTGCGAAATTGGGCAAGCGGGATATACGTGCGGCGCCCCCCCGTCACAAGGGAAAAACGCAGGCAACCGCCGAGGAATCCCCGCTCTTTCGCGGTTTTGTTGCAGAAACGCCGCGCCGCCTCCGGCGCGGGCTTCCCAAGCGCCGGGGGAGGGGGCATCTCACACGGCGTCGACCCGGCCGCGCCCGCGCCGGACACGGCTTTCTCCGGCCCCGACTTCCCTCAGGCCCCGACACGACGAGGACCATGACCGAGCCCAGCCGCCGCGCCATCGTCACCGGCCTCGCGGCCGCCGCCCTCGCGCCGGGCGCGGCCTTTGCCGGAGGGGAGGGGCGCAACCCGAGGCCGTTCGGGTTCGAGACGGTCGAGGCGCGCGCCCGCGAGCTCGCCGCCGCCCCGTTCGACCTGCGCGAGCCGACCCTGCCGCCGCCGCTGGCCAAGCTCGACTACGACGCCTGGCGCGACATCCGCTTCCGGCCCGACAAGGCGTTCCTCAACGTGCCGGGCAGCCCCTACCGGCTCCAGCTTTTTCACCTCGGCTTCCTGTTCAAGCGGCCGGTGACGGTGAACCTCCTGCGCCGCGGCGTCTCGACGCCGATCGCCTACCAGCCGAGCCTGTTCGATTTCGGCCGCACCAAGATCGACAAGCCCCTGCCGGTCGATCTCGGCTTCGCGGGCCTGCGCTTCCACACCGACCTCAACCGGCCGAACTTCCTCGACGAGCTGATCGTCTTCCTCGGGGCGAGCTACTACCGCTTCCTCGGGCGCGACCAGCTCTACGGGCTCTCGGCGCGCGGCCTCGCGGTCGACGTGGAGGGCGCGGACGGGCCGGAGGAGTTCCCGTTCTTCCGCGAATTCTGGGTGGAGACGGCGGAGGCGGACGGCGACCCGCTCGTCCTCTACGCGCTCCTCGACAGCCCGGCGCTCGCGGGCGCCTACCGGTTCACGGTGCGGCCGGGCGCGGAGACGAGCGTCACGGTCGAGGCCGCGCTCCACCCCCGGCGCGAGGTCGCCACGGTCGCCCTGGCGCCGCTCACCTCGATGTACTTCATCGGCGAGAACGACCGCCAATCCTCGGACGATTACCGGCCGGAGCTGCACGATTCGGACGGCCTGCTGATGGCGGCGGGGACCGGCGAGTGGCTCTGGCGGCCCCTGGACAACCCGCGGGCGCGCCGCATCTCGAGCTTCGCCGACACGGATCCGAAGGGCTTCGGCCTGATGCAGCGCGACCGCAGCTTCGAGGATTACCAGGATCTCGAGGCGAGCTATCACCGCAGGCCCGGCTACTTCGTCGAGCCCGAGGGGGCGTGGGGCGAGGGCAGCGTGATGCTGATGGAACTGCCGACCGACAACGAGACGGCGGACAACATCGTCGCGGGCTGGCGCCCGAAGGCGCCGCTGCGGCCGGGCGAGCCCCTGCGCATCGCCTACCGGGTCCGGGCGATCGGACGGGACGATCTCCACGGCAACGCCCGCGTCGTCAACACCTACGTGGTCGGCGCGGCCGCGAGCGGGGCGGCGCGGCAGGCGGGGGAGCCGCCCGCGCTCACCCGCCGCTTCCTCGTCGATTTCGCGGGCGGCGACCTCGGCTACCATCTGTCCGATCCGGCCGGCGTCGCCGTGGTGGCGAGCACCTCGCGCGGGCAGGTGGTGGCGACCTCGCTCACCCCGAACCCGCACATCCGGGGCCTGCGCGCTGCGATCGACGTCCGCCTCGACGCGGCCGGGGACGGCACGGAGCTCAGGGCCTTCCTGCAGGCCGGCACCCGCGCGCTGAGCGAGACCTGGACCTACGCCTGGGCCGCCGCGTGAGCACCCTCGCGCCGAGCCGTACCACCACGATCCACCTGCGCGAGGCGACGCGCGCGGACCTCGACGCCCTCGTGGCTCTGGAGCAGGCGGCCTTCGCGAGCGACCGGGCGGAGCGCCGGGCGATCCGCCACGCCATCGACTCCCCGAGCATGACGCTGCTGGTGGCCCTGGCCGACGACGCGTCGGGCGCTCCCGTCCTCGTCGGGGCGGCGACGCTGGAACGGCGCCGGGGCAGCCGGCGTGCGCGCCTGTCCTCGATCGCGGTGGCGCCGAGCCGAATCGGCCTCGGCCTCGGGGGAAAGCTGCTCGACGCGGCCGAGGCGGACGCGGCCGAGCGTGGCTGCTCGCATCTGCGCCTGGAGGTGCGGGCCGACAACGCCGCCGCCATCCGCCTCTACGAGCACCGCGGCTACCGGCGCTTCGCGGTCAAGCCGGGCTACTACGAGGACGGGATGGAAGCGTGGCGCTACGAGAAGGCCCTGCAGGGGCAGGGCGCGCCCGACCGCTCCCGTTCCTGAGAGGGGGTCCGCGCCTGAATGTTCGGGGCAGAGCGGCCCCCACCTCTCCCG
>NZ_BJZU01000022.1 GCF_007992195.1 Methylobacterium oxalidis
GCCCTCTCCCGAACGGGAATGGGAGCCCGTCGTCACCCCTCCCGTCCGGGAACGGGGCCCCGCGCTCGGTCGCCTCAGTCGCAGGATTCCTTCGTCACCGTCTTGCGGTCGCCATACTCGTTCGTCTTCGAGACCGTCTTCGAGGCGCAGCCGTCGCTGTGCTCGCGGGTCTCGACCGTCTTGCGCTCGGTCGCGGGCCGGTCGACCACCACGTCGGGCGCGTCGCGGCGGATGACGGTGGTCTCGGCGGTGGCGGCCTGCGCGCCGAACAGGGTGAGGAGCGTGGCGGCGGCGAAGAGCTGATTGCGCATGGACAATCCTCCGTGAGTTGAAGATGCGCAAGCAACGACAACCCTAGCGGGACAGTTCCGGGCCATTCGCACTGGCCCACAGGATGCATCCGAAGCGGGCAGGAGGGCGCTCCGCCCGTGCGGATCCGTCATCTTGGTGCCGGATTAGGGGAATCTTACGCGTCCGCCTGTATGGAGCGGCGATGCGTCCCTTCGCGCCGCCGCGGGATGTCCGCCCTGGGGGGCCATGATGGCCGTGATCGCCGCCTTCGTCCTGAATGCCGGGCTGAACTTCATCCTCGGCCTCGTCATCGCGAAGCTGCTCGGGCCGGCGGATTTCGGGCGCTTCGCCCTGGCGACGGCCGGCGCCATCGTGCTCAACACGCTGCTGTTCGAGTGGCTGCGCCTCTCGGCGACGCGCTTCTACTCGCAGCGCGTGCGCGCGGGCGAGCCCTGGATCCGCCACGGGCTCGACCGGGCCTACGCGGTGCTCGGCCTCGCGCTGCTCGCCGCCGCGATGCTCTGCGCCGGGTTCGGCGTCGAGGCCGGGCCCGAGAGCCGGGGCGCGCTCCTCGCCGGCACGGCCTTCGCCGCGCTCGGCATCGGCGTGTTCGACTACCACGCCGCGCTCGCCCGGGCCCGCTTCGACGGCGGCCTCTATCTCGGCCTCGTGGGCCTGAAGAACGCGCTCGCCTTCACCCTGATGGTGGCCACCGCCTGGTACCTGCCGCAGCCGGCCTGCGTGCTCGTCGCCTTCGCGGTCGGCCAGTGCGCCTCGGTGTTCCTGCTGCGGGGCCCGCTGCGCGACCCCGCCGCGCCCGTGCACCGGGTCCGCCTGCGCGAGACCTGGCGCCTGTTCATGGTCTACGGCCTGCCGCTCATCGCCGCGAACGCGATCTACCAGGCCATGCCCTTCCTCAACCGGGCGGCGCTCGCCGCGCAGGCGGGCTTCGCCGAGGCCGGCTACTTCGCGCTGGCCGCGGACGTGACCCTGCGCAGCCTCAGCACCCTCGGCACCGCCCTCGACCTGCTGCTGTTCCAGCTCGCCGTCCGCGCCGAGGAGCTCTCGGGCGCGGCCGAGGCCGAACGCCAGGTGGCGCGCAACGCCGCCACGGTGGTCGCGCTGCTGCTGCCCTGCGCGGTGGGGTTCTGGGCGGTGCTGCCGGCGCTCCAGGCCCTCGTCGTGCCGGAGGCGTATCGCGGGCCCTTCGCGGCCTACGCGCTCCTGCTGCTGCCCGGCCTGTTCTGCCTCGCGATGATGAACTTCGCCCTCAACCCGGTCTTCCAGATCCGCCGCCGGACGATGCCGGTGATCGCGGCCTCCGTGCTCGGCCTCGCCGTCAACGGCGCCGGCCTGCTCGTGCTGCCGCCCCTGATGGGGCCGGCAGGCATCGCGCTCGCGCAGACGGCGGGGCTCGCCGCCGCCTTCCTCGGCCTCGCGCTGCGCGCTCTCGCGGGGCCGGAGCGGCTGCGCCTGCCCTGGCGCGAGATCGCAGCCGCCGCCGCCGCCTGCCTCGTCATGGGCCTCGCGCTGGCCCCCTTCCGCGCGCTGCCGCCGGCGACCGCGCTGGCGCTGTGCGTGCCGCTCGGCGCCGCGATCTACGGCGCCCTGGTCTGGATCTTCGACATCGCCGGCCTGCGCGGGGCGGTCGAGGAGCGCTTCCGGCGGCGCCATCCCGCGCCCGCCGCGTAGGTGGCGCTTGAATCGCGGGTGCAATCCCCCATGATCCTGCCTAAAGGGACCCCGGAAGCGGGACCCGTTCGGGCAGGAAGCGATGCGTTCATACGAGCCGCGAGGCGAGGACGAGGCGGCGGAGATCGTGCGGGAAGCCGGTAGCCGCGCCGAGCGGCTGCGGCTCGTGGGCGGCGACACCAAGGCCCCGATGGGCCGTCCCGCCCAGGACGAGGCGACGCTCTCGGCCCGGGGCCTCTCCGGAATCACCCTCTACGAGCCCGCCGAGATGGTGGTCGGCGCCCGCGCCGGCACGCCGCTTTCCGAGGTGCAGGCGCTGCTGGCCGGGCGCGGCCAGATGCTGCCCTTCGAGCCGATGGATCACCGCGGCCTGCTCGGCTCCTCCGGCGAGCCGACCATCGGCGCGGTGGCGGCCATCAACAATTCCGGCCCCCGCCGAATCAACGCCGGCGCGGCCCGCGACAGCCTGATCGGCGTCCGGTTCGTCAACGGGCGCGGGGAGGTCATCAAGTCGGGCGGCCGGGTGATGAAGAACGTCACCGGCCTCGATCTCGTGAAGTTGATGGCGGGCTCCTGGGGCACGCTCGGCCTCCTCACCGAGGTGACCTTCAAGGTGCTGCCCGTGCAGGAGCGGGTCGCCACCCTCGTCCTCGAGGGGCTCGACGACGGCCGCGCCGTCGAGGCGCTGTGCGCGGCGCTCGGCTCTCCCTTCGAGCTCACCGGCGCGGCCCACCTGCCGGCCGGCATCGCGGACGAGCGGGCCCTCACGCTGATGCGGATCGAGGGCTTCTCCACCTCGATCGATTACCGCGCGGGCGAGCTGCGCCGCCTCCTCAAGCGCTTCGGTGCGGCGACCCTGGTGGAGGGCGAGGCGAGCGCCACGCTCTGGACCGCCGTGCGCGACGCGGGCTTCTTCGCCGGCACGGGCGAGGCGGTCTGGCGCCTCTCCGCGGCGCCGACGCACGGGCCGGCCATCGCCGCCGCGATCGGGCGGGCACGGGCCGCGCGCTGGTTCTACGACTGGGGCGGCGGCCTCGTCCTCGTCGCCACGGACGCCGCCGAGGACGCGGGCGCCGCCGCGATCCGCTCCGCGCTGCGGCCCTATGGCGGCCACGCCACCCTGGTGCGCGCGCCCGACGCCGTGCGGGCGGCGGTGCCGGTCTTCGAGCCCCTCGCCGAGCCGCTGATGCGGGTCAGCCAGGGCCTCAAGGCGGCCCACGACCCGGTCGGCATCTTCAATCCGGGCCGGATGTATCCCGGGATCTGACCGACGCGACATCGGGCGCCACCGCGCGCGCCCGCGTTGGTGTAATGATTCTCATTCGAATGTGATGGATCCGGCCGCGGCGGCGCACGAGACCCGCCCGGCCGCGCCGAGGAAACGACCGTGCAGACGAATTTCAGCCTCGCGCAGCTCGCCGATCCCGCCATGGCGGCCTCGGAGAAGATCCTGCGCACCTGCGTCCATTGCGGCTTCTGCACCGCCACCTGCCCGACCTACCTCCTGCTGGGCGACGAGCTCGATTCCCCGCGCGGGCGCATCTACCTGATCAAGGACATGCTGGAGGGGGCCAAGCCCGCCACCGCCGAGGTGGTGAAGCACGTCGACCGATGCCTCTCCTGCCTCTCCTGCATGACGACCTGCCCCTCGGGCGTGCACTACATGCACCTCGTCGATCACGCCCGCGCGCATATCGAGACGACCTACGCGCGCCCGCCGGAGGACCGCTGGCTGCGGTCGCTGCTCGCCTTCGTGTTGCCCTACCCGAACCGCTTCCGCCTCGCGCTCCTCGGCGCCAAGATCGGCCAGCCGCTGCGCTCGGTCGTCGCCCGCCTGCCGCGGGTCGGCAACCGGCTCGCCGCCATGCTCGACCTCGCGCCGGCGGCGCTGCCCGGCCGCAACCCGACCGACCGGCCCGGCGTGTTCCCGCCGCCGGCCAACAGCAACGCCCCGCGCGGGCGCGTGGCGCTGCTCAGGGGCTGCGCCCAGAGCGTGCTGCGGCCCGACTTCAACGAGGCGGCGATCCGCCTCCTCAACCGGCATGGCGTCGAGGTGGTGCAGCCGAAGGGGGAGGGCTGCTGCGGGGCGCTCACCCACCACATGGGCCGCGAGGATTCCGCCCACGCCTTCGCCAAGCGCACCATCGACGCCTGGATCGCCGAGATCGACGGCAAGGGCCTCGACGCCATCGTGGTGACCGCCTCCGGCTGCGGCACCACGATCAAGGATTACGGCTTCATGTTCCGCAACGACCCGGCCTACGCCGAGAAGGCGGCGCGCGTGTCCGCCCTCGCCAAGGACGTGACGGAGTACGTGGCGAGTCTCGGCCTGATGGAGCCGGTGATCGAGAGCGACCTCGTGGTGGCCTACCACTCCGCCTGCTCGATGCAGCACGGCCAGGGCATCCGCACGGAGCCGAAGAACCTCCTGAAGCGGGCGGGCTTCACCGTGAAGGACGTGCCGGAGGGCCACATCTGCTGCGGCTCGGCCGGCACCTACAACATCCTGCAGCCGGAGATCGCCGAGCGCCTGCGCGCCCGCAAGGTCGCCAACATCGAGCGGATGCAGCCCGACCTCGTCGCCACCGGCAACATCGGCTGCGTGACGCAGATCGGGAAGGGCACGGCGCTGCCGATCGTGCACACGGTCGAGCTCCTCGACTGGGCCACCGGCGGTCCGAGGCCGGAGGCGCTGGCAAACCTGCCCGACCGCGCCGCCCCGATGGCGGCGGAGTAGCGCCG
>NZ_BJZU01000023.1 GCF_007992195.1 Methylobacterium oxalidis
TTCGGGAGAGGTCAAGTGCGCGTCAGAGCACCGGGTGAGGGGTGCGCCTTTTCCGGATAGACCTGATCTATCACCCCGTCTCTGCCGAACGGAAAAGAGGTGCCGCGCCGGAGCGAGGGGCCTCAGAGGTCGAGCTGATAGGTCACGGGAATCCAGCGGTAGGCGGCGCCCGCTCGGACGACGTAACCGAGCGACGGAAAGCTGGTGTGATAGCCGGCGACCACGAGATCCTCGCTCGCGGCCATGTCGTAGATCCGCCGCCGGGTCGCGGCCCCTTCTTCCTTGTCCATGTCGAACAGGGCATGCCAGTCGGGTCGGGCGAGCGATGCAACCTCGTGGTGGGCGCAGTCGCCCCAGATCAGAAGGCGACGCCCCTCGCTCTCGACGTGGAAGGCGAGATGGCCCGGCGTGTGTCCGCCGGCCGCGAGCGCGGTGACACCGGGGACGATCTCCGCTCCGGCCGCGATCAATTCCGTGCGGCCGCCGAGGGGCAGCAGATGGCTGCGAAACACGAGCGCCGACTTGTGCTCGTTGCTCTCCGGCGGCGCCGCGAGTGGCGCATCGGTCGACCAGAAGGCGTGCTCCGCCGCTCCGACCACGATGCGTGCGTTCGGAAAGACGCGGGTGCCGGCGTCCATCAGCCCTCCGATGTGATCGGTGTGACAGTGGGTGAGCACCACGACATCGATGCTGTCCGGCATGCATCCGGCCTGCATCAAGCGCTCCCGAAGCCGCCCACCGGCCGGGCGCGGCACGAAGCCGACGGCGCCGTTCCCGGTATCGAACAGAACGCGCTGCCGGCCGGTCTCGACGAGGACGGGCGTGAATCCCGGCCGGAAGCGGTCGGGGGGCAGGCGGTTCTCGCGCATCAGCGCCGCCATTTCCGTGCGCGGCCGGTCTTCTCCCACGATCGGCCAAGGGCCCTCGATCAGCGGCGACGCGTCGAGAAGCATCGTGACGGTGAATCGGCCCAGCCGGAACCGATGGAGTGCCACCGCCGAGCAGCCGCCTGCATCGGCCGCGGTGGCAGGACTCGGCGTGCGTGCAACCGCGGCTGCGGCGAGTCCGGCGGTGGTGAGCTGCCTGCGTGTCGGTCCGTTCATCGGATCATCCCCCTTCCCGGCGCCGTCCTGCGGCCTATGCTTGCGGAGCGGCAGCGCTCGGGCTTAGCAGCCGGGGAGGGGGGCGGATTGTACGAACGTGCTGCCGATCCGGCCCAGGGGCCGCTCTGGCATGTCGAGGGGGCGCACACCTTCTTCACCGGGCCGCTCCGCTACAACGCGAGCCATCAGCACGGCGCGCCGGTCTTCTTGGCCGGGCTGCAGGGTCCCTTCGGCCTGCGCCTGGGTGAACGCCCTTGGCGGACATGCCGGGCTGCGATGATACCGGCCGGCACCGCGCACGAACTCGACGTCGGCGGCAACCCGCTGGCGGTGCTGTACGTGGAACCGGGCGCCATGGGTCATCGACGGCTCTCGCGGCTGCTGCGGGGCGCGAGCGAGATCGACGGTGTCCTCATCGGCCAGCCCGAGGGCGCGGGCCTGCTCAGGGAAGTCTTCGAGAGCGGCACGGGCGCCGATATGGCCGCGCCGGCCCTCGCGGACCTGATCGCCTTCGCGCGCCGCCGCGACGACCACTCGCTCGATCCCAGGATCGTGCGCGCCGTCGAGCGCATGGCGCGTCTCTCGTGCGCGGCGACGGCGACGATCCTCGCTGCGGAGGCCGGATTGTCGATCTCCCGGTTCCAGCACCTCTTCACGCGCGAGACCGGCGTCCCCGTGCGCCGCTACCGAGCCTGGTTGCGGATGCGCGCGGCGATCGCGGAGATCGTCGCCGGCTCGAACTTCACGGCGGCCGCCCACGCGGCCGGCTTCGCCGACCAGCCGCATTTCGCGCACGACTTCCGCCGGACCTTCGGAGCGCCGGCCTCGGCCAGCCTTCTCCATATCCGCCGTCCGACGCCGCCCCGCCGGACGCTTTTCGAGACGCCTCTGTCCTAGGTGGGCGCCGGCTCAGGGCGGCCTCAGGCCCGCTCGCCGCGGGCGGCCGCCAGGACGAACACCCGGATCGCCGAGGAAAGGTTCTGCTGGCCCCGGCCCGCGTCGATCTCGCCGATGAGGGCCTGCACCGACAGGTCCCGGCCCCGCGCGATGTCGCGCAGCGCGTCCCAGAAGGGCTCCTCCAGCGAGACGCTGGTGCGGTGCCCCGCGATCATCACCGAGCGCTTGGCGACGCCCGTCGTCATGCCTCCGGGTCGTCGCCGCCCAGGCGGTGGCCCTCGTGGCGGTCGCGCTCCAGGGTCTTGCGGGCCTCGGCGAGCGTCCGGGCCTTCTTCGGGCGCCCGAACAGGATGCGGTTCTGCGCCGCCTCCTCGGCCTTGGCGGCGCGCTCCCGGCTCTTCCGGGCCTGGCGGAGGTTGATGATCTCGCCCATGCCTGCCTCCTCGTGTCGGGGCGCGGCGCGGAAGCCTCCCGCGGCCCGCGCGATGCTGGACCTATTCGGCGCCCGGCGCCAGCATGTCCTCCGGACGGACCACGCGATCGAACTCCGCCTCCGTGACGTGGCCTAGGCGCAGCGCCTCCTCCTTGAGGGTGGTGCCGTTCTTGTGCGCGGTCTTGGCGATCTCGGCGGCCTTGTCGTAGCCGATCGTCGGCGCGAGCGCGGTCACGAGCATCAGCGAGCGGCTCATCAGGTCGCCGATCCGGTCCTCGTTCGGCTTGATGCCGACAACGCAATTGTCCGCGAAGCTCACCGCCGCGTCGGCGAGGAGGCGGATCGACTGCAGCACCGCGTTCGCGATGACCGGCTTGAACACGTTCAGCTCGAAATGGCCCTGGCTGCCCGCGAAGGACACGGTGGTGCCGTTGCCGATCACCTGCGTGCAGACCATCGTCAGGGCCTCGGCCTGGGTCGGGTTGACCTTGCCGGGCATGATCGAGGAGCCGGGCTCGTTCTCGGGCAGCGAGATCTCGCCGAGGCCCGAGCGCGGGCCCGATCCCATCAGGCGGATGTCGTTGGCGATCTTGAACAGGCCGGAGGCCAGCGCCGAGAGCGCCCCTTGGGCGAAGACGAGGGCGTCGTGGCTCGCCAGCGCCTCGAACTTGTTCTCCGCCGAGGTGAAGCCGAGGCCGGTCAGCTCCGCCACCTTCGCGGCGAAGGCGTCGGCGAATTTCGGGTGGGCGTTGAGGCCGGTGCCGACCGCGGTGCCGCCCTGCGCCAGCGCGAGGAGCCCGGGCATCGTCGCGGCCACGCGCGCGCCCCCGAGCGCCACCTGCGCCGCGTAGCCGGAGAATTCCTGGCCGAGCGTCACCGGGGTCGCGTCCTGCAGGTGCGTGCGGCCGATCTTCACGATGCCCTCGAACGCCCTGGCCTTGGCGTCGAGCGCCCCGTGCAGGTGCGTCAGCGCCGGCATCAGGCGGTCGTTGATCTCGCGCGCCGCCGCGATGTGCATGGCGGTCGGGAAGGTGTCGTTCGAGGACTGGCCGCGGTTGCAATGGTCGTTCGGGTGGACCGGCGACTTGCCGCCGCGCTGGCCGCCGAGCCGCTCGTTGGCGAGGCTGGCGATCACCTCGTTGGCGTTCATGTTCGACTGCGTGCCCGAGCCCGTCTGCCACACGACGAGGGGGAACTCGTCGTCGTGGCGGCCCTCGACCACCTCGGCCGCCGAGGCGGCGATGGCGTCGGCGATCCGCGGCTCGAGCACGCCGAGATCCTTGTTCACGAGAGCCGCCGCCTGCTTCACGAGGCCGAGCGCGTGCACCAGCGGGGCCGGCATCCGCTCGACGCCGATCCGGAAGTTCTGGATCGAGCGCTGGGTCTGCGCGCCCCAGTAGCGGTGCGCCGGAACCTCGATCGGCCCGAACGTGTCGGATTCGGTGCGGGTGGCGGTCTCGGTCTGCGGCGACATCGTGGCCTCTACGTCTCTGTTTGCAGCGCACCTACTTACGGCAGGCGACCGCAAATCGCGATGGCGCTTTTCGGGGCGCCTGACAAACGGCTCCGCCTGTCCGGGGCCGGGAAACCGGATCGAGCCTGCATGCAGAGCCTGACGACGCCCGCGCCGGAGGCGCGCTTCCGCCCCAGGGTCCCGCCGCCGCTGCGGGAGCCGATGGGGCTGTTCGCCTTCCTGCGGGCCGCCCGCGCGAACCCCATCACGACCTGGATGGAGGACCATTTCGCCCTGCCGGTCGTCGCGGGCGAGGGCGCGATGGGGCGCGTCACCGTGGTCAGCGATCCGGACCTGATCCGCTACCTGTTCGTGGAGAACGCCCGCAACTACCGCAAGGACGACCTCCAGCGCCGGGTGCTGGCGCCGGGCCTCGGCAACGGCCTCCTGACGGCGGAGGGCGACGAGTGGCGCCTGCAGCGGCGCACGCTCGCGCCGATCTTCAACGCCCGCACCGTCGAGGGCTTCGCGCCCGCCATGAACGCGGCCGGCGCGCGCATCGCCCGGCGCCTCGCCCGGCGCGGGGGCCAGCGCGTCGACGTGGCGCTGGAGATGACGCGGGTCACCCTCGACGTGCTGGAGCGGACGATCTTCACCCACGGCCTGCCGAGCAACCCGGACGCGCTCGGGCGCGCCATCACGCGCTTCCTGGAGGCGGTGGGGCCGATCGACCCGCTCGACGTGTTCGGCGTGCCGGCCGTCGTGCCGCGGATCGGGCGCCTGCGGGCGCGCCCGGCGATCCGCTTCTTCGCCGAGGTGGTGGACGAGCTGATCGAGCGCCGCCGCCGGCTGATGCGGGCCGGCGAGGCGCCGCAGGACCTGCTGACGCTGCTCCTCGCCGCGCAGGACCCGGAGACGGGGCAGGGGCTCACCGACCTCGAGGTGAAGGCCAACATCGTCACCTTCATCGCGGCCGGCCACGAGACCACGGCGAACGCGCTGGGCTGGGCGCTCTACTGCCTGTCCCAGGACGAGGCCGCCCGCGCGCGGCTCGAGGCGGAGGTGGACGCCGCCGCGGGCGCGGACGGGTTCGCGGTGGCGAACCTGCCCTTCGCGAAGGCGGTGATGGAGGAGGCCATGCGGCTGTTCCCGCCCGTGCCCTTCATGAGCCGGCAGGCCATCGCGGAGGACCGGATCGGGCGCATCAAGATCCCGCGCGGCTCGCTGGTGATGGTGGCGCCCTACGTGCTGCACCGCCACCGCACCCTGTGGGACGACCCGGACGCCTTCGTGCCGGACCGGTTCCACGGCGCGGCGCGCGCGGCCATCCCGCGCTTCGCCTACCTGCCCTTCGGCGCGGGCCCGCGGGTCTGCATCGGGCAGAGCTTCTCCCTGCAGGAGCAGGTCATCGCCCTCGCGCACATCGTGCACGCGGTGCGCCTCTCCCTGCCCGCCGACCACGCGCCGGTGATCCCCCTCCACCGCGTGACGCTGCGGCCGGAGCACGGGCTCAGGATGGATGTGGAGCGGAGGCACTGACGGCGAGCCGACACCGGACCCGCGACCGTTCCCCCTCTCCCGTTCGGGTGAGGGCTGGGGTGAGGGGTGCGGGTTTTTCGGATCACGCGCACCCCTCACC
>NZ_BJZU01000024.1 GCF_007992195.1 Methylobacterium oxalidis
ATGCGGGCGCTGTTCGTCGCCGGGGCAGGGACCGAGATCGGCAAGACCTACGTCACCGCGGCGCTGACCCGGCGCCTGCGGGCGGCGGGCCGCCCGGTCCGGGCTCTGAAGCCCCTGGCGAGCGGGGTCCCGCCCCACGATCATCCCGACTTCGCCGACAGCGATACCGGCAGGCTCCTCGCGGCGCAGGGGCTCGCCGTCACAGACGGGGCCGTCGCCGCCTGCTCGCCCTGGCGCTTCGAGGCCCCGCTCGCGCCCGACCTCGCCGCCGCGCGCGAGGGCCGCAGCCTCGCCATGGCCGACCTCGTGGCGTGGTGCGAGGCGCGCATCGCCTCGGCCGAGCCGGGAACGCACGTCCTGATCGAGGGCGTGGGCGGCCTGATGAGCCCGATCACCGCGGGCGAGACCGGCCTCGACTGGGTCAAGGCCCTGCACCTGCCCGTCCTCCTCGTCTCCGGCAGCTATCTCGGCGCGATCAGCCACGCCCTCACCGCGGTGGAGACCCTGCGCGCCCACGCCTGTCCCCTCCTCGCCGTCGCGGTGAGCGAGAGCGCGGGGGCGCCGGTGCCACCCGAGACCGTCGCGGAGGCGATCGGCCGGCGCGCGGGGGCACCGGTCTTCTGCCTGCACCGCGGCGCGGACTGCCCGGAGGCGCTCGCGGCTCTCGCCTTCCCGGCGGAGCCGCCGCGCTCTCCCGACACGAGCGCGTGAGCGCCGCACCGCCGACCGTCTCCGCCCTGGACGCGGCCAATCCTCCGTCTACCTTCGCGAAGTACGGCCAAGCCCGCTCCGGCTCGGCCCGACGGCGGAGTGACGACCGTGAGCCAAGCCGCGGACCGCGAGGCCCGATCCCGCCACGGGGCTGACGGGCGGGGCGGCACCCGCCCCGCGCTCCTGCTGGGGGCGCTCGGCGTCGTCTACGGCGACATCGGCACGAGCCCGCTCTACGCCTTCAAGGAGGCGGTGCGGGCGGCGAGCCACGGCACCGGCACCGCGGAGCCGGCGGCCGTGATCGGCGCGGTCTCGCTGATCCTGTGGGCGCTGATCCTGATCGTCTCGATGAAGTACGCGGTGCTGATCCTGCGGGCCGACAACCGCGGCGAGGGCGGCATCGTGGCGATGCTGGCGCTGCTCGGCGCCCGCCACGCCAGGCCCGGAACCTGGCAGGCGCTCCTCCTCGTCGTCGGCCTCGTCGGCGCGGCGCTTCTCTACGGCGACGGGGCCATCACGCCGGCGATCTCGGTGCTCTCGGCGGTGGAGGGCCTCAAGGTCGACGCGCCGGCCCTCGACCGGTTCGTGGTCCCGATCACCCTGGCGATCCTGATCGGGGTGTTCCTCGTCCAGAGCAAGGGCGTCGCCTTCATCGGGCGCATCTTCGGGCCCGTGATGCTGGCCTGGTTCGCGGTGCTGGCGCTCCTCGGCATCGGCGGCATCCTGCACCAGCCGGAGATCCTGCGGGCCCTGAACCCGTTCGAAGCCCTCGACTTCCTGACCCATGCGGGCTGGCGGGTCAGCTTCGCGATGCTCGGCGCGGCCTTCCTGGCGGTCACGGGCGGCGAGGCGATGTACGCCGATCTCGGCCATTTCGGCGCCCGCGCCATCCGGCAAGCCTGGTTCGCCCTCGTCCTGCCGGCGCTCGTGATCAACTATTTCGGCCAGGGCGCCGTGCTGCTCGCCGAGCCCGGCGCGATCGAGAACCCCTTCTACGCGCTCGCCCCCGACTGGGCGCACTTCCCCCTGGTCGGCCTCGCGACCCTCGCCACCGTGATCGCCTCCCAGGCCATCATCTCGGGGGTGTTCTCGCTGACCCAGCAGGCGATCCAGCTCGGCTTCCTGCCGACCATGCGCATCGTCCAGACCGCCTCGGACGAGCGCGGCCAGATCTACGTGCCGGCGGTGAACGCGCTCCTCGCCGTGGCGACGCTGACCGCCGTCGTCGTGTTCGGCTCCTCCGACGCTCTGGCCGGGGCCTACGGCATCGCGGTCTCGCTCCTGATGGCGATCACGACGCTGCTCGCCGCCCTGATCGCCCTGAAATGGGGCTACAACCCCGTGGCGGTCGCGGCCGTCAACGGCTTCTTCCTCGTCATCGACCTCGTCTTCCTCGGCGCCAACAGCGTGAAGCTGTTCGAGGGCGGCTGGTTTCCGCTCGTGCTCGCCGGCCTCGTCGCCCTAATGATGCTGACGTGGCGGAAGGGCACGGCGATCATCGAGGAGACGCGCGCCTCCCTGCGCATGCCGGAGGCGGAGTTCCTGGAGCGGCTGCGGCGGGACCCGCCCGTGCGGCTCCCCTGCGCGGCGGCCTACCTGTCCTCGGCGACGCACGGGATCCCGCTGCCCCTGTCGCGCTTCCTGGAGCGCAGCCACGCGCTGGCCGAGCGACTCCTCATCATCACGGCGCTCTACGAGGAGACGCCGACCGTGCCCGAGGACCGGCGGGCCGAGGTCTCGCAGATCGCGCCCGACTTCTACCGGATCATCCTGCGCTACGGCTTCATGCAGGACGCCTCGATCCCCGAGGGCCTCGCCTGCGCGGTCGGGCACGGCCTGCTGCCGCCGGAATTCCTCGACGACGTCACGGTCTTCATCGGCCACGAGACCGTGATCCCGAAGAACGACCGGCGCGGCATGTCGCCCTGGCGCGAGAAGCTGTTCGCCTTCATGCAGCGCAACGGCGAGCGCACGGGAGCCTATTTCTGCGTGCCGACCCGGCAGGTGATCGAGGTGGGCACCGAGATCGAGATCTGATCAGGCGGCCCGCCGGGCGGCCGAGACCTCGACCCGGTTCCGGCCGTTGCGCTTGGCGCGGTAGAGGGCGGCGTCGGCCTCCCGCAGGAGGGTGTCGAGATCCTGCCCGAAGGCCCGGCTTCCGGCCGCGCCGATGCTCACGCTGACCGACAGCTCCGGCAGATCCGGCACGGCGAGGCGGGCCACCGCGGCACGGATCAGGGCGGCATAGCGCAGAGCCACCTCGACGTCGCGGTCGGGCAGCACGCAGGCGAACTCCTCGCCACCCATCCGGCCGAACAAGGCATCCGGCGGCAGGAGGGCCCGAACGACGCAGCAGAAGCCCACCAGCACCCCGTCGCCGATCATGTGGCCGTGGGCGTCGTTGATGCTCTTGAAATGGTCGAGGTCGAACAGCAGCAGGGTCACCGGCCGCTCCGGCTCGGCGAGCAGAGCCTGCGCCGCCGAGACGAGGGCGCGGCGGCTCGCGACGCCGGTCAGGGGGTCGGTGTCGGCGGCGAGGCGCTGCACCCGCTCGATCCGCTCCTTGGTGAGCGCCATGAAGGTGAAGGCGATCGCCACCGTGAACAGCATGCCGGCGAAGCACAGGATCGCGAGCCACGCGGACTGCATCAGGTTCTGGTTCGTCGGCAGCGGCGTCAGCAGCGCCAGGGGGATGCGCACGACGTAGACGAGCCCGTAGGCCCCGAGCAGGATCGTAGCGGGATAGCGCGAGACCAGAGGCTCGCCCCGCCCGCGCCAGATCTCGTAGGCGCCCGCGAAGCAGAAGGCGCCGGCGATGGCCGAGGCGAGGATCACCCGCGCGGCGAGCGAGGCGTAGAACTCGGGTACGAGGCAGAGGACGCCCCAGAGCGCGCCGCCCGATAGGGCGAGGCCGAGGCGCAAGGGGCGCCCCTCGAAGGCGCGCACGCCGCTCCAGATCAGCCCGTAGGCCCCGATCATCAGCGTGTTGGCGAGCCCCACCGACACCGCGTCGGGGATTGTACCGCGCAGGGAGAGCAGGCCGGAGGCCACGGCGCCGGTGATGTGGGCGATGCCCCAGATGGCGAGCGAGCGGGCCTTCCGGTCCTGCCCCCACGACAGCAGGAACAGGGTTCCGACCATGAACGTGACGATCACCGTCACGAGCAGCAGGGTCGGGGTGTCGAGGCGCATCGATCCGTTCCGGTGCCGGCCCGGCTCGCCCGGGCAACGCTGCCGGTCGATTCGTTAGACGGCCCATGCTGGCGGATCCGTGAAGGCGAAACCGCGAATGCAATCTATTCGGCGTTGCGTGCGCTCTCAACACTCGCGGAGCGCGAGCGGCCGGGTTCCGGGTCTCCGGCGCACGATGATGCGCGACATGTGACCCGGCTGCATCGTGATCTGAATGCGAAATTCAGGATTCGGGGGCAGCCGGGCGTCGGGCCGAGGGCGCCGGCGCGAGCGGGGTGATGCGCAGGGTGGTGATGCGGTTCTTGGCCTTGCGCAGCACCTGGAACCGGAAGCCGTGGAAGTTGAAGGCGGTGCCCTGGTCGGGGATCGCCCGGGCCTCGTGGATGACGAGGCCGGCGATGGTCGTCGCCTCGTCGTCGGGTAGGTTCCAGTCCATCGCCCGGTTGAGGTCGCGGATCGGGACCGAGCCGTCCGCGTTGACCGAGCCGTCGCCCTGCGGGCGCACGCCGGAGACCGTGACGTCGTGCTCGTCGGCGATGTCGCCGACGATCTCCTCCAGGATGTCCTCCAGGGTCACGAGGCCCATCACCTCGCCGTACTCGTCGACGACGAGGGCGAAGTGGGTCTTCTTGGTGAGGAAGGCCTTGAGCTGGTCGCGCAGGGAGGTCGTGCCGGGCACGAACCACGTCTCCAGGGCCAGCGCCTCGACCTTGAGGCCCGCGGCGTCGCCGCCCGCCGCGTCGAGGGCGCGCAGCAGGTCCTTGGCGTGGAGGACGCCGACGATGTTTTCCGGGCTGCCCCGCCAGAGCGGCATCCGCGTGTAGGGCGAGGACAGGACCTCGCGCACGATCTCCTCGGAGGGTTGGTCCGCGTTGATGATGCGCATCTTGGTGCGGTGGACCATCACCTCCGAGACCGTGAGGTCGGAGAGGTCGAGCAGGCCCCCCAGCATGTCGCGCTCGGCCTTGGCGACGCCGCCCTCCCGGTGCAGCAGGGCCACCTGGCCGCGGATCTCCTCGGTGGCCGAGAGGATCGACTGGTGCTCGCCGATGGTGACGCCGAAGGGGCGCAGCATCAGCCGCACGAGGTTCTCGATGGCGACGGCGAGAGGCCCCAGCAGCGCCACCGTGAAGGCGACGGGGCGCGCCATCAGGAGGGCCGCCCGGTCCGGCTTCGAGATGGCCAGCGTCTTCGGCAGCACCTCCGCGAACACGATGACCAGTACCGACATGCCCGCGGTGGCGTAGAGCACGCCGCTCTTGCCGAAGAGCGCGGTGAGCACGCTCGTGGTGAAGGCCGAGGCGCCGATCGCCACGATGTTGTAGCCGATCAGCATGGAGCCGATGAAGCGCTCCCGGATCGCCAGGATCCGGTTGACGATGGCGGCGCGGGGGTCCCCCGACGTCTCGAGCGACAGCATCCGCGCCCGCGAGGCCGCGGTGAAGGCGGTCTCGGCGCCCGCGAAGAAGGCCGAGAGCAGGAGCGAGATCGCCACGATGCTCGCGGCGAGCCAGAGGTCGGTGTGGGTTTCCATCGGCCGGTGTCGTCCTTGCGGGAAGCCGGATTATCACGGCGGCCCGGCGTCCGCAGTCGGCCATGCGGGCTCGTGAGCCGACCGTTGCTGCTCCGCATTAACTGGTCCTTGTCGGTGCGCGGGCTATCCCCGGGGTGTTGTCCCTGGAGTGCGCCCCGTGCGGCCTGCCGTGCATCCCGAGATCCGGGCTTCCGCTCAGCTTTGGCATGGAATCGCCGCGGTCGCGGTCGTGACGGGCCTCGCCTTGGCCTGGGCGGGCCTGCGCGTCGATTGGGGCAGCGTGCCGGGGCCGCTGCTCGCGGTGGTCGCCTGCGCCCTGGGATCCGCCTACTACGGCACGCTGCGGATGGACGAGCGCGCCTCCGTCCTGCTCGGCTCGGCCGCCCAGCTCGTCGCCTTCACGGCCCTTGCCGGGCCGCTCTCCTACGCCGTCGCCCGGGCCGGGGGCCCGCTCTGGGACGGAACGCTGCACGCCTGGGACAGGGCGATCGGCCTCGATTGGCGCGCCTACCTCGCCTTCGTGAACGACCGGCCCCGGCTGGGCCTGATCCTGAGCCTAGCCTACCAGAGCATCATGCCGCAGATCGCCGTGATCCTCTTGGTGCTCGCGCTCTCGGGACGGCTCCGGGCCTGCCGGGACTTCGTCCTCGCGACGATGCTGGCGGCGCTCGGGGCCGTCGTTATCTCCGGGCTGATGCCGGCGATGGCGATGTTCGTGCACCTCGACATCAACCGGCTCCAGGATTTCCCGCACCTCGACCCGGCGGCGGCCTTCGTCCACGTCGCGGATCTCAACGGGCTTCGGGACGGCTCCTTCCGGACGGTGTCCCTGAACCACCTGGAGGGCATCATCACCTTCCCGAGCTTCCATGCGGCGCTGGCCGCGATCTTCGCGCACGCGTTCTGGCAGCATCGCTGGACCCGCTGGCCGGGCCTCGCCCTCAATCTGGCGATGATCGCGGCCACGCCGATCGACGGCGGCCACTACTTCGTGGACGTTCTCGCGGGTCTCGGTCTGGCCGCTCTGGCGATAAGGCTCGCCCGCGGCTTCAACCTGCGGGCCCTCGGCCGCTCCGCGCCCGCCGTGCAGGCGGCAGCCGCCCTCAGGCTGCCAGTTCCTCGCTGAGGAAGGCCCGGACCTCCGCCCGGTCGATCCCCGGCGCGATGAAGCTCTTCCCGATGCCGCGGGCGAGGATGAAGGTCAGCGCCCCGTCGCGCACCTTCTTGTCCTGCCCCATGGCCTCGAGGATCGCCTCGGCGCCGCCGCAGCCGCCCGGCACCTGCTGCAGGCGGGTCGGCAGCCCGACCATCGCGAGGTGGTTGGCGACACGCCCCGCCTCCTGGCCGGCGCAGAGGCCGAGCCGGGCGGAGAAGCGGAAGGCCAGCGCGAGGCCGATCGCGACGCCCTCGCCGTGGACGAGGCGCTCGGATTCGTAGCCTGTCAGCCGCTCCAGCGCGTGGCCGAAGGTGTGGCCGAGGTTCAGGAGTGCCCGCTCCCCGTCCTCGCGCTCGTCCCGGACCACGACGCCGGCCTTGGCCCGGCAGCAGATCGCCACCGCCTCGTCGCGTGCCGGCCCGCCCGAGAAGATGCCGGCCCAGTGCGCCTCGCACCACGCGAAGAAGTCCGCGTCGCCGATGAGACCGTACTTCGCCACCTCGGCGTAGCCCGCCCGCATCTCCCGCTCGCTCAGCGTGTCGAGCGCCCCGGTGTCGGCGAGCACGAGGCGGGGCTGGTGGAAGGCGCCGATCAGGTTCTTGCCGTGGGGCGAGTTGATGCCGGTCTTGCCGCCGACCGAGGAATCGACCTGCGCGAGCAGCGTGGTCGGGGCCTGCACGAAGCGCACCCCGCGCCGGAGCGTGGCCGCGGCGAAGCCCGCGAGGTCGCCCACGACGCCGCCGCCGAGCGCCACGACGAGGTCGTTGCGCTCCACCTTGTGCGCGAGGAGGCCGTCCGAGACGGCGGCGTAGGTGGCGTAGGATTTGGAAGCCTCGCCCGGCGCCACCGCGATCAGCCCGGAGCGCAGGCCCGCCGCCTCGAGGCTCGCCCGCACCCGCTCGCCGTAGAGGCCGGCCACGGTCTCGTCGGTGACGATGACGGCGGCCCGCGCGCCGAGCGCCGCCACCCCGGCGCCCGCCCGGTCGAGGAGGCCGCGCCCGATCCGGATGTCGTAGGCGCGCCCCCCGTCGAGGGGGACGTGCACGGTGAGGGCCTCGCCGTCTGTCTCGGTCACTGCGGTCACCGCCTGGGTCACTGTCTCGGTCGATGTCTCGGTCACTGGGCGGCGACGCCCTGATTGGTCGGCCCGTTGAGATGGGCGTCGAGGGCTTCGAGCACGTCCTGCACCACCCGGTCGTGGGAGACGTCGCGGGAGAGCACCATCACGTCGGCGCCGCCGTAAACCGGGTGGCGCGCCTCCATGAGCCGGCGCATCGTCTCCTCCGGATCCTCCGTCTGGAGGAGCGGCCGGTTGCCGCGCTTGCGCACGCGCCGCATCAGCACGTCGAGATCGGCCTTGAGCCAGACCGAGATGCCGCCCTCGGCGATCCGGGCCCGGGTCGAGTCCCGCATGAAGGCGCCGCCGCCCGTGGCCAACACCATCGGCCCCTCGCGGATCAGCCGGGAGATCACCCGCTCCTCGCCCTCGCGGAAGCTCGGCTCCCCGTAGATCGCGAAGATGTCGGGGATCGAGAGGCCGGCCGCCGCCTCGATCTCGTTGTCGGCGTCCTTGAAGATCATGCCGAGCCGTCCGGCCAGCCGCCGCCCGACCGTGCTCTTGCCCGCGCCCATCAGCCCGACGAGCACGATCGACCGCGGCCCGAGGGCCCGGCGCAAGCGCAACTCGATAGGTTCGCCTGCTGGTTCAGGCTCTGTCATGGCTCGGATCTACGCATGGACCAGTCTGTACGGAGACCTGGGGTCTTACCGCGTTTTGCCTCTTGCGCGAAACACCGGACATGGGCTCCCCGCGCGCTCTCCGGTGCCCTGGGGTGCATCGTGGGCGCGCAGGCCGGCGGGCTCCCGCGAGACGATCGCTGTGGCTTCGCGGACCTTGCCATCGCGCGGCTCGCGTGATGGAACCCCCTGACGCCGCAGCGCAACACCGACCCGCGTGCGCCCGATCGAGGTTCGCCCGACGTGCCGACCCTGTTCCGTTTCATCGCCACGCTCGCCATCCTCGCCGGCCTCGTCTTCGCCGGCATGTTCGCGCTGGCGACCTTCGTGGAGCCGACCCCGCGGGAGATGAGCGTGACGATCCCCGCCGCGAAGCTCCAGCCGGGCAACCGGTGACGCGCGGCCCCGCGACGCGGGCCGGACAGGCCCTGGGAGAGGCGAGCCCGGCGCCCGAGATCGCGGCCTATCTCGACATGCTGGCGGCCGAGCGGGGGGCGGCGCGCAACACCCTCGACGCCTATCGGCGCGACCTCGACGACTACCTCGATTACCTGTCCGAAGAGGGGATCGACCCCGCCGAGGTCGAGGCCGGGACGCTGCGCGCCTACATGGCGGGCTTGGAGACGCGGGGCCTCAAGAGCTCGTCGGCCGCGCGCCGCCTCTCCTGCATCCGCGGCTTCCACAAGTTCCTCTACGCCGAGGGCATGGCCGAGACCGACCCGAGCGCGCCTGTCGCGGGCCCGCGCCGCGGGCGCGCTTTGCCGAAGGTCCTTTCGGTGGCCGAGGTCGATCGGTTGCTGGCGGCCGCCCGCGCGCGGGTGACGGCGGCCGGTCCGCCGGGCGAGATCGCCCGAGCCCGCCGGATGCTGTGCCTGATCGAGCTTCTCTACGCCACGGGACTGCGCGTCTCGGAGCTGATCGCGCTGCCGCGCACGGCCGCCTCGACGCGCGAGCGCTTCCTCGTGGTGAAGGGCAAGGGCGGGCGCGAGCGCCTCGTGCCGCTCACCGAGATGGCGCGGGCCGCCATGCGCGAGCACCTCGGCGCGGAGCCCCAGGCTGGCCCGGAGAGCGCCTGGCTGTTCCCCTCCGACAGCGAGAGCGGCCATCTCACGCGCCAGGCCTTCGCCCGCGACCTGAAGGCGGCGGCCGGCGCGGCGGGCCTGCGCGCCGACCGGGTCAGCCCCCACGTCCTGCGCCATGCCTTCGCGAGCCATCTGCTCCAGAACGGCGCGGATCTGCGCATCGTGCAGGAGCTGCTCGGCCACGCCGACATCTCGACCACGCAGATCTACACCCACGTCCTCGACGAGCGCCTGAAGGGCATGGTCCGCGACCTGCACCCGCTGATGGACGAGGCGGAGGAGGGGGCGGGCGCCGCTCCGGGTTGAGCCCCGGCCCGCCGCGCGCTAAGCGATCCGGCTTCCGCGCTCGAACTTTTCTGAATCCCGCCGATGTCGTCATGGAAGCAGGCCGTCGCGCGCGCCTTCGACGGCGCCGAGGGCTACGACCGGGCGGCCGGCATCCAGGGCCGGGTCGCCGCGCGGCTCGCGGAGCGGATCGCGGCGCTGCCCCTCGCGCCGGCTCCCCGCGTGCTGGAGATCGGCTGCGGCACGGGCTTCCTGACGGCCGCCCTGCGCGAGCGGCTCGCGCCCCGCAGCCTCCTCGCCACGGACATCGCCCCCGGCATGATCGACCGGGCCCGCGCGCGGGCGCCGGAGGGCGGGGGGCTGCGCTACCTCGTGATGGACGGGGAGCGGCCGTGCCTCGCCCCCGTCCCTCGCTTCGACCTGATCGCCTCGAGCCTCGCCGTGCAATGGTTCGAGGATTTGCCCGGCTCCGTCGAGACGCTGAGCCGGCTCCTCGCGCCAGGGGGCTGGCTCGCGCTGGCGACGCTTGCCGACGGCACCTTCGCCGAGTGGCGGCGGGCCCATCTCGCGCAGGGCTGCGCCCCCGCCACGCCCGCCTACCCGACGCCCGCGTCCCTGCGCGCCATCGCGGCACCCGGCTGCACCCTGAGCGTCGAGACGGAGCCGCTGGTGGAGGCGCACCCGGACGGGCGCGCCTTCCTGTCGGCGCTGCGCGCGATCGGGGCCGGCACGCCGCGCGGTGGCCGGCCGTTGCCCGCCGGCGCGCTGCGCCGGGTTCTGCGCGACTTCGACGCGGCCGGGGCCCGGGTCACCTACCGGGTGGCCACCTGCCTCGTCCGGCGCGAGCCCGGTCAGGCCGCCGAGATGTCGACGCGGATGCTGCCGCGGGTGGCGTGCGAGTAGGGGCAGACCACGTCGGCCCGCTTCACGAGATCCTGCGCCGTGGCCGGGTCGATGCCCGGCAGCGTCGCCCGCAGCGTCACGGTCAGGCCGAAACCCGCGCCGTCCTCCCGCTTGCCGATGCCGACGCTCGACTCGACCTTGGCGTCGTCCGGAATCCGCACCTTGTCCTGCGCGGCGACGAACTTGATCGCGCCGAGGAAGCAGGCGGCGTAGCCCGCGGCGAAGAGCTGCTCCGGGTTGGTGCCGGCGCCGCCCCCGCCGCCGAGCTGTTTCGGCGTCGAGAGCCGGAGGTCGAGCGTGCCGTCGTCCGTCGCGGCTGATCCTTCGCGGCCGCCGGTGGCGTGCGCATGAGCGGTATACAGTGCTTGCATGATGCTCTCCTGGGGCCGCGCGCGCCGTCGAAAAAGCGGCGCGGAGGTTGATCTTTGATATGGCGGATCGTTGGTACGAACCGGATTTTGCATCGCGATCCGGGACGAATCCGTAAATCGATTGCGCGCAATGTTGTTCCGTGTCTCGCACGATTTTCTATTGCGCGCAACCGAATTGGGGGGCGCGTCTCGATTGTGTGCACACGGTGATTTGACTAGGATGTTGGCGTCGTGAGTATTTTCTGCGTCGCCGCGCGGAGGAGGGAGTAACGCGTATGCCGGGCCGCCAAGACCCGCGCGGGGGGGAGCCGAGAAACGCACCGCGGGACGCTTCACCCGCCGCCGTGCCGAACGAGTCCCAGCGCCTGAGCAACCAGCTCTGCTTCGCCGTCTACGCTGCGGCGCACGCGTTCGGCCGCGCCTACCGCGCTCTCCTCAGCGAGCACGATCTCACCTACCCGCAATACCTCGTCCTGCTCGTCCTCTGGGAAGAGGAAGGGCTGACGGTGAAGGAGATCGGCACCCGGCTGTTCCTCGATTCCGGCACCCTGACGCCGCTGCTCAAGCGGCTGGAGGCGTCGGGCCACGTCCGCCGCGCGCGCGATCGGGCCGACGAGCGGCAGGTCAGCATCTTCCTCACGCCGAAGGGGCGCGGCCTCCAGGAGCGCCTCGCCTGCATCCCCGACCAGGCCGGCGGCATGACCGGGCTCGACCTCGAGGCGCGGCACGCGCTCCTCGACCATCTGGTCACCCTGCGCACGGGCCTGCACGAGGAGACCGGCGCCGAGAAGCAGGCCGCTCAGAGCGCCGACGCCGCCTGAAGCGGAGCCGCCCGGCGAAGGTCCCGGGTCGCGGCGATCGCGCCCACGAAAAAAGGCCGCCCTCGCGCAGCGAAGGCGGCCGGTCCGTCCGGATGTCGCGGTCTTACGACTGCGTCTTGAGGTAGGCGATCAGGTCGCTGAGCTTCTTGTCGTCCTTCAGGCCCGGGTAGACCATCTTGTTGCCCGGCACCTTGGCCTTCGGGTCCTTCAGCCACTCCTTGAGGTTCGCCTCGTCCCAGGTGAGACCCGAGTTCTTCAGGGCGGCGGAGTAGTTGTAGCCCTCGTGCACGCCCGCCTTGCGGCCGACGACGCCCTTCAGGTCGGGGCCGACGCCGTTCTTGCCGAAGGCATGGCAGGCCTTGCAGGGTGCGAAGGCCTTCTCGCCGGCCGCCGCGTCGCCGGCGTCCTGCGCCTGGGCTGAGAGGGGCAGCATCAGCGCGAGGGCGGCGCCGAGGATGAGGTGACGCATTGTTTTCCTCCGTGGTGACGGTCGTTCGCGACCGCCGGGCTTATAGCCGAGCTTGACGTTTAGAACAGATCGAGACTGTGAACGCTAGGCCGGCATCTAGGGCATCTGCGACGAAAGGAAGCCCTCAGGCCGCAGATCGGTTCCGGATGCGCAGCGCCCCGCGTTCGGCTAGAACGGTACGGAGACCCGGAGCGGGCCTCGCGCACGACCTTGGGCGTTCGAACCTGAGCGGGCGCTGAAGCCGGGCGCCCCGGCCGCAGTTTCAGGGAGAACGCCATGTCGATCGCCTTCCCCGCCCCCGATCCGGAAATCGTCGCGCGCCGCGAGGCGATCATCGAGGGCCTGCGGCCGCTGGTCGCCGCCGAGGCGCTGATCACCAGCGAGGACGAGCGGCGCGCCTTCGAGACGGACGGGCTCACCGCCTACCGCCAGATGCCGCTGGCCGTGATCCTGCCCTCGACCACCGAGGAGGTCTCGGCCGTGATGGCCTACTGCCACCGCAACGGCGTGCGGGTGGTGCCCCGCGGCGCCGGCACCTCGCTCGCCGGCGGCGCCATCGCGCAGGCGGACGCGGTGATCCTCGGCGTCGGCAAGATGACCCGCGTCCTCGACCTCGACTTCGCCAACCGCACCGCTCGGGTGCAGTCGGGCATCACCAACCTCGCGATCTCGGGCGCGGTCGCCCACGAAGGCTTCTTCTACGCCCCCGACCCGTCGAGCCAGCTTGCCTGCACCATCGCCGGCAACATCGCCATGAACTCGGGCGGCGCGCACTGCCTGAAATACGGGGTGACCACCAACAACCTGCTCGGCGTCACCCTGGTGATGAACGACGGCACGGTGGTGGAGATCGGCGGCCAGCACCTCGACAGCGGCGGCTACGACCTTCTCGGCCTGATCTGCGGCTCGGAGGGGCAGCTCGGCATCGTCACGGAGGCGACGGTGCGCATCCTGCGCGCGGCCGAAGGGGCGCGGCCGGCGCTGGTCGGGTTCGCCTCGGTGGAGGATGCGGGCGACTGTGTCGCGGCGATCATCGGGGCCGGCATCATCCCGGTCGCCATCGAGTACATGGACCGCGAGGCGATCCAGATCACCGAGGATTTCGCGCAGGCAGGCTACCCGCGCGACGCCGAGGCGATGCTGATCATCGAGGTCGAGGGCTCGGACGCCGAGATCGACGACATGCTCGGCCGGATCGAGACCATCGCGCGGGGCTTCCGGCCGACGAGCCTCAAGGTGTCCCGCTCGGAGGCCGAGAGCGCCGCCATCTGGAAGGGGCGCAAGTCCGCCTTCGGCGCGACCGGCCGCATCTCGGACTACGTGTGCATGGACGGCACCATCCCGACGGGCCGGCTCGGCCACGTGCTGGAGCGCATCGGCGCGATCTGCGCCGGCCACGGCCTGCGAGTCGCCAACGTGTTCCACGCGGGCGACGGCAACCTGCACCCGCTGATCCTGTTCGACATCAACAAGCCCGGCGAGCTGCAGAAGGCGGAGGCCGCGGGCGACGAGATCCTGAAGCTCTGCGTCGAGGTCGGCGGCTGCCTCACCGGCGAGCACGGGGTCGGCATCGAGAAGCGCGAGCTGATGCGCTTCCAGTACAATCAGGCCGACCTGGAGCAGCAGATGCGGGTCAAGAACGTGTTCGACCCGGCCTGGCTGATGAACCCCGCCAAGGTGTTTCCCCTGGAGGGCCGCATCGCGGCCTGACGGCCGCGGTTCGGGACGCCTACTTGATCTGCACGCTGTCGACGATCGCGCGGAACTTCGCGAGCGTGCCTTCGCGCTGGTCCTCGCGCACCACGCCGACCGCCCGCAGGTAGCCGTCCGGCGCGAAGCGGATCGTCTGCGAGACGACGACCGGCACGTTCGTGGGCAGGTCGGTGGCCCGGGCCACGATCTCGTGCCAGTCGACCCCGTTCTGCCGGTAGCTCTGCGAGCGCTCGATCACGAAGTCCTTCATGGTCTGGTTGGCGTAGAGCGCGGCGCGGGCGAAGCCGTCGCGCTGCTCGGCCGCGGGCGGGGGCTGAACGGCCTGGGCAAGCACGAGGATCGGCTGCTCCAGGTTGATCATCTGGTCCTTCGGCCCCTGCGTCAGCAGCACCGAGTTGCCGGCCAGCACCCGCACCGGGCGGAAGCCGCCCGCGTCGTTGATGCGGAAGGGCAGGGCGTCCACCTGCTGCTCGAGGCTCAGTGCGGGCCGGATCGTCACCCCGGTCACCATGCCGCGCATGGTCTCCTCGGTCTCGGCGCCGGGCAGCGCCTGGGCGATGATGATGCCCGTCACGCTCGGGTCTCCGACGAGGAGAAGCCACTTCTGGACCGCGGGGCCGCCGTTGCCCTCCGGCGGCTGCTCGCCGGTGTAGAGGACGGCGTCGGCCCCGCCCGCCACCTTCAGCGATTCGCGCTTCTGCACCACGAAGCCCTGGCTCTTCAGGTTCTCGTCTGTGAAGTTCTTCTCGAGATCCGCGTAGGCCGCCGGCGGCAGCTCCACCACCGAGACCGTGGCGCCCCCCTCCTTCCGCTCGAAGCCCGAGAAGCGGCGCGAGGGCGCCATGTCGGAGGGCGGCTCGAAGCCGAAGCGGGAGCCCGAGGGGAAGACCGGCTCGGCCAGCGCCGGCCCGGCCAGGAGCGCGGCGAGGCCGAGGGCAACCAGCGGACCCGCGATAGGGCGTGCGGGAGAACGGGTGGCGTGACGCAGCCGCATCGGACAGGGTACTCCGCTTCTCACCCCGGTTCGGCCGGGGATCCAGGGACGGCCGCGGGCAGCGGGCCCGGGCGACGTCTCCTCCGGATGCGATGCGTCGACGCCCCCGGGGCCGGTGTCAAGCGCCGTCAGGCGCGTCGGAGCGAACCCGGCCGCGTCACGCGGCGCAGCGTCAGGTTGCAACGATGGCCGGGAGGCAGGAAGCCCGGCCGCACCTCCGCCGCGCCGGCCAGGAGGTGGGGCGCCTCGGGCAGCAGGCGATCGATGCCATGGAAGACGAGGCGCGAGGGGCCGCCCATCACCAGGGCGTCGCCGGGCATGAGCCGGACCGAGCGCGTCGGATCGCCCCGCCGGAGGCCGCCGTAGCGGAACAGCGCCGGCGCCCCGAGGGAGAGGGACAGGACGGGCGCGTCGAGATCCTCCTCGTCCCGATCCTGGTGGAGGCCCATGCGGGCACCCGGCCCGTAGAGGTTGACGAGGCAGGCCTCGGGCGGCGGGGCATCGGCGGCGAGCCTCGCCCAGGCGGCCCGGGCGGTCTCCGGCATCCCGGGCCAGGGCTCGCCCGTCTCCGGATGCGTCGCCTGGTAGCGGTAGCCCTGCTCGTCCGAGACCCAGCCGAGGGGCCCGCGATTGGTCATCCGCACCGAGAAGGGCCGGCCCGTGCGGGGCATGCGCGGCGTGTAGAAGGGCGCCCGCGCCAGACCCGCCTCGATCTCGCGCCCGAGCGCGGCCTGCGCCGCCGCGTCGAGATGGCCGGGATGATGGATCAGCCCGGGCGCGAGCGCGACCCCTCCTGCCATCCCCGCCCTCAACCCTCGCAATAGGCCATGATGCTCCGCACCGGGTTCAGGGAGTGCACCTTCACCCCGGCCTGATTGAGGAGGAGCGCCATCTTCATCGGCCGGATGTGGGGATCGCGCTCCATCGCCTTCCGCACGAACTCGGCGTGAGGCAGGAGCGAGAGCTGCCGCCCGCGCCGCCGGGCGGGACGCCGGGCCGTGGGCGCGCCCGGACGGGCCTCGGCCGTGCGGGACCAGGACCCAGCCGACGCCTCCGGAAGCGCGAGCCGCGGTGCCGCATCCGCGGGCCGACCGTCGCGGACATCGACGGTCCCGCCGGTCGACTCCAAGTAGAACGCGACCATGTCGTCGTACGTCAGGCCGGAAATCACCTCTTCGTTACCGACATAGAGGCTATAGGAGCCGTTATCATTCTCGCGGACACGCGAAGGTTCCGACAAAATCTGTCGCATGTCTTCCTCCCGCATGTAGAGGGCGGCAAGCTGCAGAAAGCGCGGCTATATGTCAAGTACGACGCAGTACATTGGAAGAGAATGCATTCCTGTTTTGGCTCGATGCCGTGGAAAATTTTGCAATAGAGGAAGGTTGCATGTCCATTAGCCGGGAACTATTTATCGCTACCTTGAAAGATTCTGAACTGCAGCTTCTCACAGGTTAAGGGCCGTCTCGGGAAGGCCTGCCGAGGCCGGGAGCGGCGATCATGCGCCCGGAGCTCGGTCCGCCACATCGCGTCGCCCCTTCGGCCCGCGACGGGACGGCGCGCCCGAACGGTTTGGGCCTCCCGCGCGTTGTAGCGCCCTCGACGCGGTTTGGCAGGAGCGCGCGATGAACAGCTGGCGGCCGATGGACAGGGCGCCTCACGACGGGCGGTGGATCATCGCCATCGATCGACACGACCCCGATCGGCGGGCGGTGATCCGCTGGGATCCCCGCCGCTGCGGCGACGCCCGGCCCTGGCACGTCGCCTCCTGCGAGCACAGCTACCCGCAGGACGCCTTCACCGACTGGCAGCCCTTCCCCGATTGTCCCGCCTGCGGGGAGAAGGCGCGCGCGGAGCCGGCCTGAGCCCGTCCCCGTCCGGCGGGAGAGCCCTCAGGCCGGCACGTGCCCGACCGGAGCGGCGCTCTCCGCGAGCGCGCCCGAGAGCGCCGCCCGGGCGCGGCTGACGCGGCTCTTCACGGTTCCGACCTGACAGCCGAGGCGCTCGGCCGCCTCCTCGTAGGTGCAGCCTTCGGCGCCCACGAGGATCAGGGCCTGGCGCTGCGTCAGCGGCAGGGCGGAGATCCTGTCCCACACCGCCCGGAGCGTGCAGGCATCCTCCTGGTCGGCGAGCGCCGTCAGCCGCCCGGCATGGGCGCCGTCCGCGTCCTCGACCTCGCGCTTGGCCCGGCGCAGCTCGGTGTAGAACTGGTTGCGCAGGATCGTGAACACCCAGGCCGTGAAGTTGGTCCCCGGGCGGAAGCGCTCCTGGTTCGCCCAGGCCTTGATCATCGTCTCCTGGACGAGATCGTCGACGCGGCTGACGTTCCCGCAGAGGGAGAGAGCGAAGGTGCGCAGGGCCGGCAGCGCCCGGATCAGATCCTCGCGGAAGGCGGTCTCGATCGCCCCGCCGCGGGCGGCCAGCGCCGCCTCGATCCGCGCCACGAGATCCGCGAGCCGCGCCGTCAGCGGCTCCTGCTCGGCGAGGCGGAAATACTCCTGCAACGGCTCCGACAGGTAGTCGTGGATCGCCGTCGGCAGGTCATCGCGGCCTAGACCCGAGGTTTCGTCCGAGCGTGCCTGCCTGCTGGCCGTTCCCGTCCCTCGCAAGCTGCTTGTCATACGCGACGAAAACCCTCGTGAGGCGCCGGCTCGACCGTGGACGGCCGAGCTGTTTAAAGCGATTCCAATTTCCTTAGCAACGGAAACATGAACGCGCGCTCAACGAGAAGCTGCGTCTTCGGCGTTATCGTGCATGCGACGGTGATCGCGTGCGCCGGCGCCGCCGCGATCGGGCTCAGTCCTGATCGATGTCGCGCTCCAGCACGGTCTTCATCAGGACCGTCGTGTCGGCCTTGAGGCGGTAGACCAGCGGGATGCCCGTGGCGATCTCGAGGCCCGCGATGGTCGCGGGCGTCATCCGGTCGAGGACCATCACGAGGGCGCGCAGCGAGTTGCCGTGCGCGGCCACCAGCACCCGGTCGCCCGCCATCACCCGGGGCAGGATGGTCTCGATGTAGTAGGGCAGCACCCGCGCCGCCGTGTCCTTGAGGCTCTCGCCGCCCGGGGGCGACACGTCGTAGGAGCGGCGCCACTGGTGGACCTGCTCGTCGCCCCAGCGGTCGCGGGCGTCGTCCTTGTTGAGGCCCGAGAGGTCGCCGTAGTCGCGCTCGTTCAGCGCCTGCGAGCGGATCACCTCGATGTCGGAGAGGTCCATCTCGCCGAGGATGAGCGAGCAGGTGCGCTGGGCCCGCTTCAGGTTCGAGGTGAAGGCGACGTCGAAGCCGTAGCCCTGGTCCCGCAGCCAGCGCCCCGCCCGGCGGGCCTCCTCGACGCCGAGCTCGGTCAGGTCCGGGTCGCGCCAGCCCGTGAACAGCTTCTTCAGGTTCCACTCGCTCTGGCCGTGGCGAGCGAGGACGAGCAGGCGGTCCATCGGGACGGTTCCTTGTGCGGGTTCGGGCGGGCCTTGAAGGCGCTCTACCAGAGGGGGCGGGGGCGCTGAAGCTTGGGCGCGGTTACAGGCCGAGCACGTCTGTCATGCCGTAGAGGCCGGGGCGCTTCGGGAAGGCCCAGAGGGCGGCCCGTACGGCGCCACGGGCGAAGATGGCCCGGTCCTCGGCGTGGTGGCTCAGCGTGATGCGCTCGCCGGGCCCGGCGAAGGTGACGCTGTGGTCGCCGACCACGGTGCCGCCGCGCAGGGTCGCGAAGCCGATGTCGCCGGGGCGCCGCGCGCCGGTGTGCCCGTCGCGGGTGGAGACCCGGACGTCCGGCAGGCTGACGCCGCGCCCCTCGGCGGCCGCCTCGCCGAGGAGGAGGGCGGTGCCCGAGGGCGCGTCGACCTTCATGCGGTGGTGCATCTCCACGATCTCGATGTCGAACTCCGTGCCGAGCGCCGCCGCGACCTTCCGCACGAGACCGGCCACGAGGTTGACGCCGAGCGACATGTTGCCGGAGCGCACGATGCGGGCGTGGTGGGCGGCGGCCTCGAGCCGGGCGAGGTCGGCCTCCGACAGGCCGGTCGTGCCGACCACGTGCACGATGCGCGCCTGTGCGGCGAGCTCGGCGAAATGCGTTGTGGCGGCGGGCGTGGTGAAGTCGAGCACGCCCTCGGCGGCGGCGAAGACGGGCAGGGGGTCGTCGGTCACGTTCACGCCGAGGGGCGGCAGGCCGGCGAGCGTGCCGGCATCCTGCCCGAGCGCGGCCGAACCCTCGCGCTCGATCGCGCCGGCCAGCGTGCAGCCCTCGGCCTCCGCCACCGCGCGGATCAGCATCCGTCCCATGCGCCCGTCGGCGCCGACCACGACGAGCCGCATCGACCTCATCCTGCCGAAGAATGTCCTTCCGCGGGGCCTACAGGCTCAGCCCGCGGCTGCCAATGGTGCGGCGGACATTCGAGGCCGCCATCCGCGCGGCGCCGCTCGCCTCCGGTGACGGCCGAGGCGCGGGCTTGGTCCGGACGATCTCCCGCGCGGGCCCTCACCGCACCCCGACGTTCCGCACCGACCAGGTCGCCCAGTAGACCGGGCGGCCGTAGACGCTCGACGCGTCGCTCCCGTCCTCGCGCGGGGCGAAGCGATCGAGCCAAGTGAGGAAGCCGGCCTTCCCGGAAAAGCTCGTCGGCACGTCGAGGTTGCCGTAGCGGTCGGTCATCCAGAAATGCTGGGCGCGACCGTAGCGGCCGCTGCCGTCGCCGCCCGAGCGCAGGCCCAGATAGGCGGCCGAGCGCATCGCCGCCACGGGCTCGGCGTACCAGGTGAGGCCGGCCAGCGACCCGATCGAGAGGTCGGGCGTGTACTGCACGCAGAGATCGGCCACCGGCCCGCCCTGGGCATTGGCCGGCCGGTTGCAGGCGTAGGCCACGACCCAGCGATCCATGCCCTTGGCCTTGGCCACCCGGACGAGGCTCGCCGCCGGCAGGGGTTCGGCCACAGTGCGGGGCGCCGACCAGACCCGGTCGGCGGTGAGGTCGCGGCTGGTGCGCAGGTAGAGGGCGGTGCGCCGCTTCAGCACGGGCTCGTTGCAGTCGGAGGGCAGCACGTCCGTGTAGAACCAGTGGTAGACCTGATCGACCACGCTGATCGAGCCGGCGAGCCCCTGCGTGTCGAAGCCCCGGCCCGGGCAGTTGCCGAAGATCGGCTTGCCCGCCTCGTCGAGCACCGCCGCGGGGCTCGGATTGTCCGCGTCCGATCCCCCTTCGCGTCCACGCCCGCGGCGGCCCCGCCGGCCCGGCCCCTCCTCGGGTTGGAAGGGAACCCAGGCGGGATTGCCGTCCTCGCCCCGGCCGCGGACGTCGAACCGCTCGAAATCGTAGGTGCGGGCCTGGATCTGGACGCGCCGAGCGCCGCCCTCCGTCATCGCGGTGGCGAGGAGGAACACGTAGTAGTACTCGTCGCCCGCCCAGTTGCGGCCCGTCACGACCACGGGGTCGCGGGCGCCGATCCCCTCCGCCGCGGCCTCGGCCGGCGCCTCCGCCCGCTCGCGCTCGCGGGACCGCCCTCGGCGCTTGCGCCGCTCGGGGCGGGCGACCTCGCGGGCCATCTCCCAGAGCCGGTAGCCCGTGGGCGGCATGGTGGTGGCGAGCTGCTCGGGGCTGCGGCCGGAGCGGACGGAGCCGCCATCGAGGGGGTTGGTGGACCGGCGCGGCTCGCAGGTCTCCGCCCCCGCACGGCGCCCGCGGCCCCGCTCCAGCGGCGTCTCGCCCTGGTAGACGGCCTGCAGCGGGCCGGGCGCACCCTTGACGCCGGTGAGCCGCAGGATCTGCACGTTGGCCGCGAACTCGCAGGGGCGCGGGGTGAAGAACACGCCCTCCGCCTCGCCGCCGCTGCGGCAGATCTCCAGGGTGCCGCCGCCGGTGAGGAAGCAGGCCGGCGCCGCGCCCTCGCCCTGTGCGCGCGCCTCCGCCGCGGCCAGGGCGAGGACGGCCAGGGACGTCACGGAGATGGCCGCGCGGCGCGGTCGGGCGGGGGCGGAGGATGAGGGCGGCATGGTCGACACGCCAGCCGAGTTAGCGCGGCCGTGGCGGGTGGGAAGGACCGCGCCTGCGCAGGCATGGGGGCGCCGGCCGGACAGCCCGCGCGGCTGCCCGGCCGAACCGCGCGCCCGCTCGGGTGTTGTCGGTGCGCCGGGGCCGTCACGCCCCTCAGTTCCTCAGGAGTCACCCATGGACATCGCCGTCGATAAGGTCACCGAGATCATCCTGCGTCTGCGGGCGATCGACGTGAAGGAAGGGGCGACCGATCCGGATTCCGGCTCGAACCCGATCGACGACGGCTCGACGGACGTTCTCGTCTCGGGCACGGACGATTCCACCGAGGGCGAGGTCCGCAGCATGATCTCGGGCCTCAACGTCGACGAGCGCGCCAACCTGCTGGCGCTCCTCTACGTCGGCCGCGGCGACTACGAGCCCGAGGAATGGGCCGACGCGGTGCGCTTCGCCCGGGAGCGCGAGGGTGTCGGCGAGGGCGCGACCCACGAGCTCCTCGGCACGCCGGATGCGGGCGACCTCCTCGACGAGGGCCTCGACGCGCTGGGCATCGTGCCGGACCTGCCGCAGGCGTGAGGGCGCATCACGCGTCGGGCGGCTCGACCAGCATCGCCCCCGCGTTCATCACGTCCTCCGGGTCGAAGGCGCGCTTGACCGCCGCGATCAGGCCGAGCCGGGTCGGGTCGCCGTAGCGGGCGAGCAGGTCGCGCTTGAAGCGGCCGATGCCGTACTCCGCGCTGAAGCTGCCGCCGAGGTCGATCGCGATCGCGTAGAGGTCGTGGGCGATGCCCGCCTCGATCTCGCGGGTGAAGGCGAGGCGGTCCCGGCCCTGCGGCACCACGAGGTTGTAGTGGATGTTGCCGTCGCCGACATGGCCGTAGAAGGAGAGCCGCACCTCCGGCATCCGCTCGGAGAGCAGCGCCCCGCCCCGGTCGAGGAAGGCGGTGAGCTGGGAGACCGGCACGGCGATGTCGTGCTTCACCGAGCCGCCCGCGTGCTTCTCGCCCTCGGGGATCGTCTCGCGGATCGCCCACATCGCTCGCCGCTGCGTCTCGGACTGGGCCAGCACCGCGTCCTCCACGAAGCCCTGCTCCATCAGGTGCTCGAGCGTGCCCATCAGGACGTCGTCGAGGGGGATGCGCGCGGAGGAGGCCTGCAACTCGAGGAGAACGGCCCCGCCGGGGCCGGCCCTCAGCCCGGGATCGGCCCCGCGCATCTCGGCGACGAGGCCGAGGGACGAGGCCGAGATCAGCTCGAAGGTGGTGGCGAGGTCGGAGGTCTCGCGCCGCACCAGGGCCGCGATCTCGGGCACCGGCGCGCCCGCGCTCAGCTGCAGCCACGCGGTCGCCCGGAAGGCTTGCGCCGGCCACAGCTTCAGGACCACGCCGGTGACGATTCCGAGGGTGCCCTCGGCGCCGATGAAGGCCTGCTTGAGGTCGTACCCGATGTTGTTCTTGCGCAGGGTGCGCATGTCCGAGAAGAGCGCGCCGTCCGGCAGAACGGCCTCGATGCCGAGAACGAGGTCGCGGGTCATGCCGTAGCGCAGCACCTGCAAGCCGCCCGCGTTGGTGCCGAGATTGCCGCCGAGGCGGCAGCTCCCCTCCGAGCCGAGGCTCAGGGGCAGCAGCAGGTCGTGCTCGGACGCCGCGCGCTGCGCCTCGGCGAGGATCACGCCCGCGTCGCAGGCCAGCGTGAAGTTGAGCGGGTCGACGCCGCGGATCCGCGTCATCCGCTCCAGGCTGACCACGAGCTGGCGCCGGCCGGGCTCTGGGGTCGCGCCGCCCACATAGCCGGTGTTGCCGCCCTGGGGCACGAGCCCGTAGCCCTGCGCGCGGGCGAGGCGCACGAGCCCCTGCACCTCCGCCACGCTGCGCGGGCGCAGCACCGCCTCCGTCTGCCCCCGCATCAGCTCGCGGTGGTCGAGGGTGTAGGCGGCGGTGCGGTCGGGCTCCGACAGCACGCCGCCCTCCCCGAGGAGATCGCGGAACGGTGCGAGGGCGTCGGGCATGGCGGGTCTCCGGCTCTGGGTCGGTCCCCTCCTAGCAGAACGGACGCCGGGCCGGGACGTCCCCGGGCCGGCCGGCGCCGCGGTCGATGCGCGGCCCCGGTGCGCGGGCTACTGCCCGGGCTTAGGCGCCTCGGCCGGCGGCGCGGCCGGCTTGTCGGCCGGGCCCCCGGATTCGGCGGGCGCCACTGCCGCGGCCGGCAGGAGCACGTTCTGGGCGACGTTGCCCTCCGGTCCGTACTCGCCGGCCACCGCGAGGCAGGCCTTCTCGCGGTTGAGCGCCATCTGGTTCGACATCAGGGCGAACATGGTCTGCACGCGGTTGCCGAAGGGCCCGCGGGGACTGACGTCCTCGGCGCGGGTGTTCTGCTTGGCGAGCAGCGCCTCGAACTGCTCCGTTCCGATGCGGTAGCCGCAGACGTTCGAGGCCGCGAAGATGTAGGCGGCGAATTCGAGCGCGCGCGGGGCGGGCGCGTTGCGGATCTGGGCCTCGGCGGGGGGCGCCGCGGCGAGCCCGGCGGCGAGGCCGAGGCTGAGAAGGGAGAGCGTGCGCATCCTGGACGTTCCTCGGCTGGGCGGCCTCGTTGAGTCAGGGCCGCTTGACGGGAGGCGAGATAGGCCACGCCGCCGCCGGCACCAAGAGCGGGGCGGGCCGGCGAATCGTCCCAGGGCCACAGCGCGCCTCCGGCCGGCGGATGCCCGGCGCGCCACCAGGGATTGTTGCGTCGGGGAGCCGCCACGCAACACTCGGCCCCAGATCCCCGGATCCTGGGACGGCCGACGCAAAACTGCGGACATGCGCAACCCCTAGATGAGGCATCGGGAACGGCCGAGCCAGGTCGGGAGGGTGTCATGTCGATCTTCGTTCATCTCGCCGGCGTCAGCGCAGCCCTCGCGGCGGGTCTCGCCCTCGCGATGCCGGGCGCCGGGGCCACGGCCAGGGCGGCGCAGGACGCGGCCCCGAACGCGGCGCAGGTCGCCGCTCCGGCCGTCACCGCCGGCACGGGCCCGGCTCCCCTCTGCCGCGAGGCGGCCTGGCCCTACGCGGTCGCCGCCTGCTCGGACCGGACGGCCGGCCCGAACGGCCGCAGCGTGCGGGTGATCTCCTTCACGGGCGCCGCGCCGGGGCCCCGCGCCGACCTGCACCGCTGAGCCGGACGGCCGCCTGCGCGGCGAGGGGATCCGCGCAATTCGAGGGATCTCCTGAGTCCGCCGGCAAGGCGAATCCCGCACCATCACCGCCGATCCGCGAAGGATCCGGACAGAAGACCATGTCCCATTTCGAGAAGAGCCTGCTCGACGCCGATCCCGAGGCCGCCGCCCGCCTGGCGGAGATGCTGCACGGGACCGGTGCCTCGGGCGCGTCCCGGCCGGCGCCCCCGAGCCTCGCCGAGCGCTTCGGCGCGCCGACGCCCGCGCCGACGTCTGAGCCCGGCCTCAGGCCGGCGCGCGGCGGAGCGCGCCCGCGTCGGGGCGGCCCGCGCGCCCGCATCGTCAAGGCGCTCGTGACCCCCTGACCACCCACCCCTCAGCCGGTCCGGCCTGTTCCCCGTGAGCCAGGACGGCGCGCCCCGCGCCGCTCCGCCGGGCGCGCTTGCCCGTCCGCGCGAAGGATCTACACTGGCCGCCGTCCATGCGACGGATTTCACGAGCCGAAGCCGGTGTTTGCCGCGCGGCTTGCGTCGCCTGCAAGACCTCCGCCCGCGCGGGCTCTGCCGCCGCGACGCGCCGCGGAGCGGGGGGTGATAGGCGTATCGATGCGGGTCGGGCGGAAGATTCTCCTCGTCGGCGGTGTCCCGATCCTGATCGCCGCCGCGATCGCCGCGGCCGGCTGGCTCCTCCTCGCGCAGGAGGAGCGCGCCCGCGGCGGCGCCGTGCTGGCGGGCCAGGTCGACCGCGTCCTCGCGCTCGCCCGCATGGTGCGCGACGATTATGTCGGCGCCCGCGCCGGCGAGCGCGCCGCCCATGCCGAGCGCTTCCTCGCCCTGACCGCGGAGGCGGGGACCGGCCTCGACGGGCTGAAAGCCTATGTCCGCACCGCCGACCAGACGGCCCGCATCGAGTCCGCACGGGGTGCGCTCGCCCGCTACGTGGCGCGGATGCGGGATTTCATCCGCGTCACACGCGAGAACGACGCCCTCGTCAGCGAGATGGGAGCCCGGGCCGGACGCCTCGTGGAACTCGCCGACCGGGCGCGCCTGCGCCAGCAGGCCTCGAACGCCGACCTCGTGCTTTCCCTCACGGAGAAGGTGCAGCGCCTGAGCGCCACCCGGGAGGTGCTGAGCCAGATCACCGGGGTGCAGGTCGGCGCCGTCGAGACGGGGGGCGCTCAGGCGCCCGGCGCGTCCGCGGCCGAGCTGC
>NZ_BJZU01000025.1 GCF_007992195.1 Methylobacterium oxalidis
GGGGCGCAACCGCGAGGCGGACGAGCTCGCCGGCCTCGCGGAGCGCGCCGCCCGCGACTCGGCGGCGGCGCGCGAGCTCGTGGACTGGGCCGAGCGCCTGCAGAAGATCGATTCCTCGGGTCAGCGCACCCTCCACGAGGAGGTGGCTCAGCTCCTCACCTACGCGGTCGAGGCCAACGAGACCGAGCAGGCCACGCAGAACATCGCCGTCACCACCCTGCGGCTCGGGCAGCGCACGGCCGACGCGCTCGGGCGGCGCGACGTGCTGGCGGTGCGGGCCATGCTGGGGGAGGGCGAGCGCCTCTCCGCCCGCGCCGAGGCCCTGCCGATCTCGCCCCTGATCCAGGCCGAGATGGTCGACGCCGTCGACGGCTGGCGCAAGCGCCTCACCACCACGGTCGGCGGCCTGGAGCGGCAGAACGAGATGCTGGCCGAGATGGACCGCCTCGCCGCCGCCATGAGCGCGAGCGCCCAGAGCCTCAACGACGCCTTCATCGGCGATGCCGAGAGCTTCGGCGCCTCCGTCCGCCAGATCCTGCTCGCGGGGGCGACCGCCGGCCTGCTCATCGGCACCCTGGTGGCCCTCGCCGTCGCCCGCTCGATCACGACGCCGCTGCGCGCGCTGCAGGGGGACATGATCGCGCTCGCCGCCAACCCGGCGCGGGGCGAGGTCAGCGGCCTCGCGCGCCGGGACGAGCTCGGCGACATCGCCCGGGCGACGAACGTGTTCGTCACCGAGATCGCCCGGCGCGAGCAGGCCCTGCGCCGCGCCAAGGACCAGGCGGACGCCGCCCTCCTCGACCTGCGCCAGGCCCAGGCCGACCTGATCCAGGCCGAGAAGCTCGCCTCGCTGGGCCAGCTCGTGGCCGGCGTCGCCCACGAGATCAACACGCCGCTCGGCCTCGCGCTCACCACCGCCACGGTGGTGCGCGACGAGACGCGGGCCTTCGACGAGACCCTCGCCTCGGGCCAGCTCTCGCGCTCGCGCCTCACGCACTACGTGGAGCGCGTGCAGGAGGGGGCCGCCCTGCTCTGCACGAACCTCGCCCGCGCCGCCGACCTCGTGCACGGCTTCAAGCAGGTCGCCGTCGACCGGGTCAGCGACGAGCAGCGCCGCTTCCCGCTCCACACGTGGCTCGACGAACTGCTCGCGAGCCTCAAGCCCCTGCTGCGCCAGGGCGGCCACAGCGTCGCGCGCGCCTGCCCGCCGCTCACCGTCGAGACCAATCCCGGCGCGCTCGCGCAGGTGGTGACGAACTGCATCACCAACGCCGTGGTGCACGGCTTCGCGGGCGGGCGGCCGGGTCACATCGCGGTCGAGGTCGCGGAGGTCCGGCCCGGTACGATCCGCCTGGAGATCGCCGACGACGGGCGCGGCATCCCGCCCGAGAACCTCGACCGGATCTACGATCCGTTCTTCACCACCGCCCGCTCGCGGGGCAGTACGGGGCTCGGCATGCACATCGTCCACAATCTCGTCACCGCCAAGCTCGGCGGTCGCATCGCCATCGAGAGCCGCCCGGGTGAGGGCACACGCGTGCGCATCGAGTTTCCGGCCTCCTTCGCCGAGAGTGAGCGCCCGGCGCTCGCGAAGGCGGTCTGATGCGCCGCCCCTCGACGATGCGGGCGGCCGGCCGCGTCCTCGGCCTCGCGCTCGGGCTCACGGCCCTCCCGCCGCTCGCCGCCCCGGCGCTCGCCCGCACCCTCGTCTTCTGTTCCGAGGGAAACCCGGAATCGCTCGACCCGGCCGCCGTCACCACCACGACGGCGATGAACGTCACCTGGCAGATGTTCAACACGCTCGTCGAGTTCACGCCCGGCACCACCGTGATCCGCCCGGGGCTTGCCGAATCCTGGCGCATCTCGGAGGACGGTCGCACCTACGACTTCACCCTGCGCGCGGGCGTGCGCTTCCACGCCAACCCCCGCTTCACCCCGACCCGCCCGCTCGACGCGCGGGACGTGCTGTTCAGCTTCCTCCGCCAGTGGAAGCCGGACCACCCGTTCCACCGGGCGAAGAGCGGCTTCGCCTATTTCCGCGATCTCGGCTTCGCCGATCTCCTGGAGGGGGTCGAGGCACCGGATCCCCGCACGGTGCGCTTCCGCCTCAAGGAGCCGGACGCGACCTTCCTGCCGAACCTCGCCCAGGCTTTCGCCGCGATCCATTCGGCCGAGTACGCGGACGCGCTCGCCGCGGCCGGGGCCGTCGAAGACCTGGAGCGGGCGCCGATCGGCACAGGACCGTTTTCATTTGCCGGCTACCGGCCAGACGTCACGGTGCGCTATCGCGGCTTTGCCGATTATTGGCGCGCTCCGGAGCCCGCCGCACCCGGTCTCGAGCCCATCGACGGGCTCGTCTTCTCGATCACCCCGAACCCGGCGGTGCGCCTCGCCAAGCTGAAGGCCGGCGAGTGCCAGGTGATGGCCTTCCCCGCACCCGCCGACCTGCCGGCCATCCGGGCGGACCCGAACCTCGACTTGACCGGGAAGGCGGAGCTCAACGTCTCCTACCTCGCCCTGAACACTCGCAAGGCGCCCTTCGACGACGTGCGCGTGCGCCGCGCCATGAACCTCGCCATCGACCGCCGCGCCATCGTCGAGGCGGCCTACGGCGCGGGCGGCATCGTCGCGCGCGGACCGCTGCCGCCGGGCCTCTGGGCCTTCGACCCGGGGCTGCCCGACATCCCCTTCGACCGGGCGGAGGCCCTGCAACTCCTCCGGGAGGCGGGCCACGCCGACGGCTTCGAGACGGACCTGTGGTATCCGCCGGTCAGCCGCCCCTACAACCCGGACGGGCGGCGTGTCGCCGACATGATCCAGGCGGACCTCGCGCGGATCGGCGTGCGCGCCCGCCTCGTCACGGAGCCCTGGAGCGCCTACCGCGCCGCCCTCTACGGGGGCGTGCCGCAGGCCATGCTCTACGGCTGGACGGGCGACAACGGCGACCCGGACAACTTCCTCAACGTGCTGCTCGGCTGCAAGGCGGCCGAGCCGGGCGGCGCCAACCTCGCCCGCTGGTGCGAGGCCGAGTACGATTCCGCCATCCAGGCAGCGCGCCGCACCGGCGACGTCGCCGCCCGCACGGCCCTCTACCGGCACGCGCAGGCGATCTTCCGGCGCGAGGCGCCCTGGGTGCCGCTCGCCCACACGGTCGTGCACATGGCGCTGCGCAAGAGCGTGGCGGGCTTCCGGATGGACCCGCTCGGCCGCCACCTGTTCGAGGGCGTGGCGCTGCGCGACGAGGTGCCGGAGGCGGCCACGGGCAAGGCGCGCGAGACGTCCCGCTAACGTTTCGCGGTTAGGCTCACCGGGATCCTCCGCGAGCCGGAGCCGCGCGCCGCGAAGACCGGAGCCCTCCATGACGACGCAGACCCGCACCGCCGCCCAGGCGCTCGTCGCGCAACTCCAGGCCAACGGGGTCCGCCACGTTTTCACGGTGCCCGGCGAGAGCTTCCTGCCCGTCCTCGACGCGCTCTACGACGCCGACATCGCCGTCACGGTCTGCCGCCAGGAGGGCGGCGCGGCCATGATGGCGGAGGCGCACGGCAAGGCGACCGGGCGGCCCGGCATCTGCTTCGTGACGCGGGGCCCCGGCGCCACGAACGCCTCGGCGGGCATCCACGTCGCCCAGCAGGATTCCACGCCGATGATCCTGTTCGTCGGCCAGGTCGAGCGGGGCTACCGCGACCGCGACGCCTGGCAGGAGGTGGATTACCGCGCCGCCTTCGGGCCGCTCGCCAAGTGGGCGGCCGAGATCGACCAGGGCGAGCGGGTGCCCGAATACGTCTCCCGCGCCTTCCACGCCGCCACCTCGGGCCGGCCCGGGCCGGTGGTGCTGGCGCTCCCGAAGGACATGCTGCGCGAGCCCTGCCCCGGGCCGCTCGCCCCGGCCTGGCAGCCGGTGGAGGCGGCGCCGGGGGCGGAGGAGATCGAGCGCCTCGCCGCGCTGCTCTCCGAGGCCGAGCGGCCCTTCCTCCTCGTCGGCGGCAGCCGCTGGACGGAGGCGGGCTGCGCGGACCTGCGCGCCTTCGCGGAGCGCTTCCGCCTTCCCGTCGCCACGAGCTACCGGCGCCTGCCCCTGTTCGACCCGCTGCACCCGTCCTACGCGGGCGATCTCGGCCTCGCGGCGAACCCGAAGCTCGCCGCGCGGGCGCGCGAAGCCGACCTCCTGATCGTGCTCGGCGGGCGCCTCGGCGAGGTGCCGAGCCAGGGCTACGCGGTGGTCGACCTGCCGCGGCCGCAGGGGCGGCTCGTCCACGTCCATCCGGGGGCGGAGGAGATCGGCCGGGTCTACGTGCCGCATCTTTCCATCAATGCCTCGCCGGTCCGCACGGCGGCGGCCCTGGCGCGGCTGGAGGGCCCCGCCCGCATCCGCTGGGCCGGCCGGACCGAGGCCGCGCACGCGGAGTACCTCGCCTGGAGCGAGGTGCCGACGCCCCAGCCCGGCCGCGTCAACCTCGGCGCCGTGATGGTGCACCTGCGCGAGGCGCTCCCTGAGGACGCCATCCTCTGCAACGGGGCGGGCAACTACGCGGCCTGGATCCACCGCTACTACCGCTTCCGGCAGCTCGGCACTCACGTCGCGCCGACCTCCGGCTCGATGGGCTACGGGGTGCCGGCGGCCATCGCCATGCAGACGCTCCACCCGGACCGCACGGTGATCGCGCTCAGCGGCGACGGCGACTTCCTGATGAACGGTCAGGAATTCGCGACCGCCGTGCAGTACGGCCTGCCCGTCATCTGCATCGTCTGCGACAACGGCAGCTACGGCACGATCCGCATGCACCAAGAGCGGGATTTCCCGGGCCGCGTCTGCGCGACCGACCTGAAGAACCCCGATTTCTCGGCCTACGCCCGTGCCTTCGGCGGATTCGGCGTCACCGTGGAGGCGACGGAGGATTTCCCCGCCGCCCTGGAGGCCGCCCGCGCCTCCGGCCAGCCCGCCATCGTGCACCTCAAGATCGCCACCGACGCGATCTCGCCAGGCATGAGCCTCGCGGCGATCCGCGAGAAGGCACTGCGGGGAGGCTGAGGGCGTTCGGACCTCCTCACCCGTGGGCGAAATCCCAGTAGAGCTGGCGCGCCTTGCGGAAGATCGGGCCCGGCTCGAAGCGGGCGTCGTCGAGGGCCGTGATCGGCGCGAGCTTGGCGAAGTTGCCCGCCGTGAAGACCTCGTCCGCCGCGAGGAAATCCGCGTAGGCGAGCGTCGCCTCGACCACCGTGACGCCGGCCTCCCGCAGGAGGCCGATCACCCGCGCCCGGGTGATGCCGGCCAGGAACGAGCCGTTCGGCACCGGCGTGAACACGACACCGTCGCGGGCGAAGAAGGCGTTGGCGTTGGCGAACTCGGCGATGTTGCCGAGTCCGTCCCGCATCAGGCAGTTGCCGAAGCCGCGCCCGTGCGCCTCGATCAAGGCCCGCGTGCCGTTGGGGTAGAGGCAGCCGGCCTTGGCGTCGACCGGTGCCGTCTCGATCGAGGGACGCCGGAAGGGCGAGAGGGTCGCGCGCACGCCCGCGGGCAGCGGCATCGGCGCGTGGTAGAGGCTGAGGCACCAGTTGGTCGATTCGGGATCGAAGCGCACGCCCCCGGCGAACCCGTCCTCCGCCCAGTACATCGGGCGGATGTAGAGCTCGGCGTCGCGGGGGAAGCGCGCGAGGCCCTCCCGCACCAGACCGAGCCACCTCTCCTCCTCGACCTTCGGCTTCAGGCCGAGCGCCACGGCCGAGCGGTTGACGCGGGCGATGTGCCGGTCGAGATCCGGGCTCACGCCCTCGAAGGCGCGCGCCCCGTCGAACACCGTCGAGCCGAGCCAGGCGCCGTGGGTGCGCGGGCCCATCAGCCGCACGTTGCCGGGGTGCCAGGCGTCCTCGAAGAAGGTCCAGGTCGTCTCGGACGTCTCGGGCGATGCCGTGGCCATGGGGGCTCCTCCGGAGCGCGAGGACGGGATCAGGCGGCTTCGAGGAAGCCGGAATTGCGGGCTTGCTTGCGGGAGAGCGTCCGCTTGAGGCGCCCGAGCACGCGCACGGCCAGCGTCACGGCCTTCGGCTGCACGCGGCGGCAGAAGGCGACCTTGCGGACGTAGCTCTCCACGTGCCAGCGGCAGACGGCGCCCTGGGGCAGGAACAGCACGTCGCCCGCCCCGTAAGTCTTCGCCGGGGCGTGCCCGTCGCTGATCGTCGCCGAGCCTTCGAGGAAGTAGATCGTCTCGTCGATGTCGTAGAACCAGTCGAACGTGCCGGCGGTGCAGTCCCAGACCAGCGTGCTCGCCTGGCCGTCGGCGCTCTGCGAGAGCGTGGCGTTGCGCGCCACCGGGCGGCCCTCGCGGATCCAGCTCGGCTCGATCGGGGCTGGCTTCAGCTCCACCGTGGTGACAGACGGGATGATCGGGGTCGTCGGCACGGGCGGCTCCTGGGTCGGGTCGCGGGATGAAGGATCGGTCTGCGTGCCTGCCTATAAGCGGCAGGTCACCGCCGACGGCAAGACCTGACATGGTGACATGATTAACTGGCTTTTCTCGCACGATCCCTGATCTGATCGGATCTGTATTTGGCCGATCCGCGGGATCATCCAATATCGAGACTCCTGCGTCCCGCGCCGGCACAGGGGCGCGCCTCTCCCTGCGGCGGGCGGCGTTCCCCAGGCCGCGGGCCTGTTCCGCCGGAAACTCGCCGGTGTGCTTGCGAAGACTGGTCTTTCGCCAATCATTCACCGCGATGGACGGATGAGAGCCGCTTAACCATCGATCTTCAGCAATCGTATCGTGGTGGAACAGCACATCCTGGCCCGGGCCTTGCGCGATTGCCGGCGCAGGTCGCCCCGGGCCTCACACGACGGAACATCCATGCGCAGCGAGACGATCGCCGTCCACGCCGGCTTCGAGCACGACCCGACCACGCACGCGGTCGCGGTGCCGATCTACCAGAGCGTCGCCTACGCCTTCGACAGCGCCGACCACGGCGCTGCCCTCTTCAACCTGGAGGAGGAGGGATTCCGCTACAGCCGCATCGCGAACCCGACCGTCGCGGTCCTGGAGCAGCGCGTGGCCGCGCTCGAGGGCGGCCACGCCGCGCTCGCCGTCGCCACGGGGCAGGCCGCCCTGCACTACGCCATCGCGACGCTCGCCGACCACGGCGGCAACATCGTCTCGGTGCCCCAACTCTACGGCACCACCCACACGCTGCTCGCCCACGTGCTGCCCCGCCAGGGCATCACCACGCGCTTCGCCGCGAGCGACAGCCCGGAGGACATCGCGGCCCTCATCGATGCCGACACACGGGCCGTCTACTGCGAGTCGATCGGCAACCCGGCCGGCAACATCTGCGACATCGCGGGCCTCGCCCGCGTCGCCCACGCCCACGGCGTCCCGCTCGTCGTCGACAACACGGTCGCGACGCCGATCCTGCTGCGGCCGATCGAGCACGGGGCGGACATCGTCATCGCCTCCCTCACCAAGTTCATGGGCGGACACGGCACCACGCTCGGCGGCGTCATCGTGGAGGCCGGGCGCTTCGACTGGATGGCGCAGCCCGAGCGCTTCCCGATGTTCTGCACGCCCGACGCCTCCTATCACGGCCTCGTCTACGCCGAGCATTTCGGCCCCGGCGCCTTCGTCGCCCGCGCGCGCAGCGTCTACCAGCGCACCACGGGCGCGGTGCTGCCGGCGCTGAGCGCCTTCCTGCTCCTGCAGGGCATCGAGACCGTGGCCCTGCGCGTCGAGCGGCACGTGGAGAACGGGCGCCGGGTCGCCGAGTACCTGCGCGGGCATCCGGGCGTCGCCTGGGTGAACCACGCGGGCTTTCCCGACAGCCCGCACCACGCGATGGCCCTGAAGTATCTCGGCGGCCGGGGCTCCTCGCTCCTCACCTTCGGGGTGAAGGGCGGCTTCGAGGCCGGCAAGACCTTCTACGACGCGCTGAAGCTCGTGAAGCGCCTCGTCAACATCGGCGACGCCAAGTCGCTCGCCTGCCACCCCGCCTCGACCACCCACCGCCAGATGAAGCCCGACGAGCAGCGCCACGCCGGCGTCCTGCCCGAGATGATCCGGCTCAGCGTCGGCATCGAGCACATCGACGACATCACGGCCGACCTCGAGCAGGCGCTCGCGGCCGCCCGCCCGGCCGCGCTCGCCGCCTGAGCCCGCCCGAACCCTCGCCCCGGGAGCCCGACATGCTGGAAGCGCCGCAGGACCTAGAAGCGCCGCAGGACATGGCCGGAGCGGAGCCCCGCGTTCTCGCCGCCCTGGCCGAGGCGCCGGCCGCGGTCCCGAGCCTGCGGGTCGGCCTCCTCAACAACATGCCGGACGCCGCCCTCCTCGCCACGGAGCGCCAGTTCCGCCGCCTGATCGAGGGGGCGGGCGTGCCCGTCGACCTGCGCCTGTTCTCGCTCGCCGGGCTCGAGCGGGGCGCGCCGGCGCGAGCCCATCTCGAGGCCGCCTACGCCCCCCACACCGCCCTCGTCGAGGCGGGTCTCGACGCCCTCGTCGTGACGGGCTGCGAGCCCCGAGCCGCGCGCCTGTCCGACGAGCCCTACTACCCCACCTTTGCCGAGATCGTGGACTGGGCGGCTTCCGCCACCGTCTCGACCCTGTTCTCGTGCCTCGCCGCCCACGCGGCGGTGCTGCATCTCGACGAGATCGAGCGGCGCCCGCTCCACGCCAAGCATTCCGGCATCTACGCCTGCGCGGCGGCGGCGCGCCACCCGCTGCTCGCGGGCGCGCCGCGGGTCGTGCCGGTGCCCCATTCCCGCTGGAACGACCTCGCCGAGGACGACCTCGCGGCTTGCGGCTACACGGTGCTGCGCCGCTCGGACGAGGTCGGCGTCGACCTGTTCGTGCGCGAGGGCGCGAGCCTCCTCGTGTTCCTGCAGGGCCACCCGGAATACGACGGCGACAGCCTCGCCCGCGAGTACCGCCGGGACGTCGGCCGCTTCCTCGGAGGCGAGCGCCCGGCCGCACCGGTCCTGCCCGCCCACTACTTCGCCCCGGAGGCGGCCGCGCGCCTCGCCCGCTTCGCCTCCGCCCGGGATGGCCGCTTCGCGGATTACCCCGCCGTCGACCCGGCGCCCCCGCTTCAGGCCGCCTGGCAGGCCGAGGCCGCCCGCCTGTTCCGGGCCTGGCTCGCGGAGGTGGCGCGGCGGGCAGCCCGCACCGCGAACGCCCTGTCCTGGCCGCCGGAGGCGACCGCCCCGGCAACCTCCCGCGTCGCCTGAACAGCCTTATTCCGAGCCCGAGCCCGCATGTCCGAACCCGCCCCCGCGAAGCGCTCCTCCACCTCCGGCTGGATCGGCGCCCTGGAGCGCACGGCGCGCATCGACGCGCGGCCGGAGCGCACCTTCCCGCGCGTCGTCGACGTCCTCGCTGCCGAGCACGGCGACCGGCCGGCCCTGATCGGCGAGGACGAGCGCCTCAGCCACGCGGAGCTCGCCGCCCGCCAGAACCGCTACGCCCGCTGGGCCCTGGCGGAAGGGTTTGCCAAGGGCGACACGGTTGGCCTGCTGATGCGCAACCGGCCCGACTACCTCGCCCTCTGGCTCGGCCTGACCCGGGTCGGCCTGCGCGTCGCCCTCCTCAACACGAACCTGCGGGGCGCCGGGCTCGCCCATTGCATCGCGGTCGCCGCGCCCCGCTGCCTGATCGTCGAGGCCGGCCTCGCCGAGGCCTACGCCGGTGCGCGAACGCTCCTGCCCGAGAGCCCGGACTTGTGGTGGCACGGCCCCGGCGCCGACTTCCGGCGGATCGAGGAGGCCGCCGCCGAGCATCCCGGCGGCCCGCTCGGGGCCGACGAGGCGCCGCCGGTCACCCTCGCCGACGAGGCGCTGCTCATCTACACCTCCGGCACCACCGGCCTGCCGAAGGCGGCGCGGGTGAGCCACCACCGCATCATGATGTGGACCCACTGGTTCGCCGGGCTGATCGAGCCGACGCCGGAGGACCGGATCTACGATTGCCTGCCGCTCTACCACAGCGTCGGCGGCGTCGTGGCGACGGGCAGCGTGCTCCTCGGCGGCGGCTCGGTGGTGATCCGGGAGAAATTCTCGGCCCGCCGCTTCTGGGACGACGTGGTCGGCGAGGGCTGCACCCTGTTCCAGTACATCGGCGAGCTCTGCCGGTACCTGACGCTCGCCCCCGAGCACCCGCTGGAGCGGGCGCACGCCCTGCGCCTCTGCGCCGGCAACGGCCTGCGGCCGGACGTGTGGGAGCGGTTCGCGGACCGTTTCGCGGTTCCCCGCATCCTCGAGTTCTACGCGGCCACCGAGGGCACGGTCTCGCTCTACAACGTCGAGGGCCGGGTCGGCGCGGTCGGCCGCGTGCCGAGCTTCATGGCCCACCGCTCGCCCGCCCTCCTCGTGGCGCACGACGTCGAGACCGCCGCGCCGCTGCGCGGCGCGGACGGGTTCTGCCGCCCCTGCCCCCGCGGCGAGACGGGCGAGCTGCTGGGGCGCCTCTCGGACAAGGCCGAGCACCGCTTCGAGGGCTACACCAGCGCCGCCGAGAGCGCCCGCAAGGTCCTGCGCAACGTGCTGAAGCCCGGGGATGCCTGGATGCGCACGGGCGACCTCATGCGCCAGGACGCGCAGGGCTTCTTCCACTTCGTCGACCGGATCGGCGACACCTTCCGCTGGAAGGGCGAGAACGTCGCCACGACCGAGGTCGCCGAGGCGCTCTCGGCCTGCACCGGCGTGCGCGAGGCGACGGTCTACGGGGTCGCGGTGCCGGGCGCCGAGGGCCGCGCCGGCATGGCGGCGCTGACGGTCGAGCCAGGCTTCGACGGCGCCCGCCTCCACGCCGAGATCGCCGAGCGCCTGCCGGTCTACGCCCGCCCGCTCTTCCTGCGGCTCTGCCCCGAGATCGGCCTCACGGAGACCTTCAAGCAGAAGAAGGGCGCGCTCGCCGCCGAGGGCTTCGATCCCGCGCGCGTTCCCGACCCGCTCCTCGTCGCGGACGGGGCGGCCCGCACCTACCGACCCCTCGACGGCGAGATCTATGCGCGGATCCTGGACGGGACGATGCGGCCCGACGCCTGAGGATCCGGATACCCGGGCTCGCGGGTCGACAGGCCGGGCCCGGGCGCTATCGTGGCCGCATGACCCATCGCACGACGGATCTCTCCGCCCTCACCCTCGCCGTTCCCCTCGTCCTGCTCGCCGCCACCGGCCCGGCCCGTTCGGCGCCGGAGCCGGCCGCGATGCCGACCTTCGTGAGCGCGGACGGCACCTGCGAGCGCCTCGTCGTGGCGGGGCGCGACGTGTCGCGCACCTGCAAGGGGCGGCTCCTCAATACGATCTACAGGAACGGCCGCGTCGGCTTCTACTTCATCGGCGAGGACGGCTCGGCGCTCACCTTCACGGGCATGGGCAGCGCCCAGGTCAAGCCGGACCCGGACAGCGCCGTGCAGCCGATCGACGGCGTCGTCTTCGGCGCGGGCGGGCGCTCCGAGCGCGCGCGGGCGGTCGGAACCTGCCGCTTCTCCAATCCCTACAAGCCGCCCGGCACCGTCCGCTGCCGGGCCGAGACCGAGAAGGGCGCGTTCGAGGCGGCCTTCACGACGGACGGCAAGGCGCCCGTCGTCTCGAACCCCTGAGAGGCCGCCTGCCGAGACCCTCAGTGGGTCCCGACGCGCACCGACTCGACCATGCGGGAGATCGCCTCGATCGAGTAGAAGTTCTGCGGGTTGAGGCAGGCCGGCGGGATCATGATGTCGAACTCCGCCTCGATCGCCAGCATCAGGTTCACGAGGTCGAGAGAGGTCAGCCCCACATCGACCAGGGCGTCGCCCGGCCGGAACTCGCGGGTGCCCGCGTGCTGGGCCGCAATCTCGCGGGCGAGCGCCATCGTGCGGTCGGTGACCTCGCTCGAAACGGTCTGGGACATGGGGCTCTCGCGCTCCGAAATGCCTGAAGGAGAGCATTCGCCCGGATCATGAACCGGTGAAGCTCCGATCTGACCTGATTAAGTCCCCAATCCTCCTGAATCAATAAGGCGGCAATTTTAACGATAATCCTTGTTAATTCGCTCTCGTGCCGATCTCAGTAGTTTTCGAGGATCCGCGTAAGGGCGTTTTAGCAGTAGCCGTACTCTACTGTCCCCGACACGGCCCGCGCTCCGGCGGCCAACGGCCCGAGGCGGCTCGAGAGGTCCCATGACGATCCAGCACGGCCACGCGGCCTCCCCCCTCGAGGCCGGAAGCGACCTGCGGGCGCGCGCTGCCGCGGCCGCCGCGATCGCCGCCGACCACGCCGAGGCGGTGGACCGCGAGGCGCGCTTCCCCGCCGAGGCGGTCGAGGCCCTGCGGGCCGAGCGCCTCCTCGGCGCGGGAATTCCCATCGCCCTCGGCGGCGAGGGCGCCACGACCGAGGATCTCGCCGAGATCGCCTACGCGCTCGGCCGCGCCTGCGCCTCCACCGCGATGATCTTCGCGATGCACCAGACCAAGGTCGCCTGCATCGTCCGCCACGGGGCGGGCGAGCCCTGGTGCGAGGGCGTGATGCGCCGCATCGGCGCCGAGCAGCTCCTGATGGCCTCCTCGACCACGGAGGGGCAGGGCGGCGGCAACGTGCGCGCGTCCTCCGCCGCGATCGAGCCGGACGGCGGTTCCGTGACCCTCGAGCGCGCCGCCACCGTCATCTCCTACGGCGCCGAGGCCGACGGCATCGTCACCGTGGCCCGCCGCGCCGCCGACGCGGCCGCCTCCGACCAGGTGCTCTGCGTGTTCCTCAAGGAGGATTACACGCTGGAGCGGCTGAGCGGCTGGGAGACGCTCGGCATGCGCGGCACCTGCAGCGCGGGCTTCCGCCTGCGCGCCCGGGCGAGGCCCGAGCAGGTGCTCGCCGCCCGCTACCAGGAGATCCACGGCCAGACCATGACCCCGGTCTCGCACATCCTGTGGTCGAGCGCCTGGGCCGGCATCGCTGCGGGCGCCGTGGAGCGGGCCCAGGCCTTCACCCGCACCGCGGCGCGGGGCGCCGGCGGCCAGGCGCCGCCCGGCGCCGTGCACTACGCCCGCGCCGTGTCCAGCCTGCGCCAGGCCCGCGCCCTGATCGCCCAGGCGATCGACCTGTTCGCCGAGGCCGGCGAGGACCCGTCGCGGCTCTCCGCCCTCGACGTGCAGACGACGCTGACGATGCTGAAGGTCGAGGTCTCGGAGCTCGCGGTCGCCGCCGTGTCGAGCGCGCTGCGCGCCAACGGCCTCGCCGGCTACCGCCAGGACGGCGCGTTCAGCGTCGGCAGGGCCCTGCGCGACATCCTCTCGGCGCCGGTCATGATCCACAACGACCGCATCCTCGCCAACCTCTCGACCCTCACCCTGATGTCCCCCGTCGCCGCCTCCCTCCGCGACTGACCGGTCAAGGAACCGCCCACATGAACATGAAGGTCATGGACGTGCCGGCCGCGCCGCCGGCGCAGGACCCGCTCGACGCGCTCTTCGACGCGATGTTCCGCCCGATGAACGCGCAGGGCGTCTACGCCCGCACCGGCGCGTACGAGTCGGTGGTGGAGGCGCTCGCCGCCCTCATCTCGGTCAAGCGCGATGCGGAGACGGAGGTGTTCCGCTTCCCGCCCGTGATGAGCCGGGCGCATCTGGAGCGGCACGGCTACCTCAAGAGCTTCCCGAACCTGCTCGGTTGCGTCTCCTGCCTCGAGGGCAGCGAGGCCGAGATCCGCGCCGCAGCCGATCTCCACGCGACGGGCGGCGACTGGACGACCGGGCTCGAGACCGCCGACCTCGTGCTGACCCCGGCCGCCTGCTACCCCGTCTACCCGATCGCGGCCGCCCGCGGTCCGGTGCCGCCGGGCGGCTACCGCTTCGACGTCGCCTGCGACTGCTTCCGCCGCGAGCCCTCGCCGCATCTCGACCGGCTGCAATCCTTCCGGATGCGCGAGTACGTCCGCATCGGCACGCCGGAGCAGGTGCGCGACTTCCGCGAGCGCTGGATCGCCCGTGCCACGGCGCTCGCCGACGAGCTCGGCCTGCCCTACCGGATCGAGCAGGCGAGCGACCCGTTCTTCGGCCGCGTCGGGCAGATCATGGCCTTCAGCCAACTCGAGCAGTCCTTGAAGTTCGAGCTCCTGGTGCCGCTGCGCGGCGAGGCGGCGGGCACGGCCTGCATGAGCTTCAACTATCACCGCGAGCATTTCGGCACGACCTGGGACCTGCGCGACGCCTCCGGCGAGCCCGCGCACACGGGCTGCGTGGCCTTCGGCATGGACCGGCTCGCCGTCGCCCTCTTCGCGACGCACGGCCGCGACGTCGCCTCCTGGCCGGAGGGGGTGCGCGCGGCGCTGCGGCTCTGAGCCCCCCGGTGACGCTCGACCCTCACGCCCGCCGGTTCCTCGACATGATCGCGATCGGCGGCGTGTCCGAGCCCACCGTGGCCGGGCGCCGGGCGGCCCTGCGCAACCTCGCGCGCCTCGCCGCCCGCGGTGCCGAGCCGGCCGAGACCCGCGACCTGATCCTGCCCGGTCCCGGCGGGCCGCTCCATGCCCGGCTCTACGGGCCGCCGGGCGCGGGCGGCGCCCCGCGCCCCGGCCTCCTGTTCTTCCACGGCGGCGGCTTCGTCGCGGGCGACCTCGACACCCATGACGGGATCTGCCGGGCGCTCGCCGCGGCGAGCCTCTGCCGAATCGTCTCGGTGGCCTACCGGCTCGCCCCCGAGCACCCCTTCCCGGCCGCGGTCGAGGATGCCCGCGCGAGCCTCGCCTGGGTCGCCGCGCAGGCGCCCCGCCTCGGCATCGACGCGGGCCGCCTCGCGGTCGGCGGCGATTCGGCGGGCGCCGGCCTCGCCGCGATCCTCGGCCAGGAGGCGCCGGAGGGCGGTCCGCGCATCGCCGCGCAGCTCCTGCTCTGCCCGGTCCTCGACGCCGTCGGCGCCGGTGCCTCCCGGACCGACTACGCGAGCGGCTATTTCCTCGACGCGGCGACGATCGCCCGCGACATCGAGGCCCTCGGCGTCCGCGACCTCGCCGACCCCCGCCTCTCCCCCCTTCGGGCGGCCCGCCTCGCGGGCCTGCCGCCGGCCCTGATCCACACCGCCGAGCACGACATCGTGCGCGACGACGGCACGGCCTACGCCGCCCGCCTCGCCGAGGCCGGCGTCCCCGTGCGCCACACCTGCCACGCCGGCATGATCCACTTCTTCTACGGCCTCGGTCCCCTCATCCCCGCCGGGCGGCCGGCGCTCGCGGCGATCGGGCGGGAGCTCGCCGCGATTCTCGGCTGAGGCCGACAGAACGCCTCCGGCATGCTACCTCTCCGGGGCTCGCGGGCTCGGCCCGCCCCGGAGCCGCTCCATGACCGCCGCCGCTCTGCCCGCAGCCCCGCCCGAGCCGCCCCTCCTCCTGCGCGAGGACCGGGACGGGGTCGCCGTCCTCACCCTCAACCGGGCGGGGGCCCGCAACGCCCTGTCGATGGGGCTGATGGCGGCGCTGCAGGGGGAGCTCGACGCCGTCGCGGGGGATGCGCGGGTGCGGGCCGTGATCCTGAGGGGGGCGGGGCCGGCCTTCTGCGCGGGGCACGACCTCCGGGAGATGCGGGCGGCGCACGGGGAGGCGGTCGAGGCGGTGTTCCGGGCCTGCTCGCGGCTGATGATCGCGATCACCAGGCTGCCGCAGCCCGTGATAGCCGCGGTGCATGGGACCGCGACCGCCGCGGGCTGCCAGCTCGTGGCCACCTGCGACCTCGCGGTGGCGGCCGAGGACGCCCGCTTCGCGACGCCCGGCGTCCAGATCGGCCTGTTCTGCTCGACGCCGATGGTCGCCCTGTCGCGGGCGGTGCCGCGCAAGGCGGCCCTCGAGATGCTGCTCCTCGGCGAGCCCATCGACGCGGGCGAGGCGCGCCGCATCGGCCTCGTGAACCGGGTCGTGCCCGCGGCCGAGCTGGAGGAGGCGGCCCACGCCCTGGCGCGGCGGATCGCCGAGAAGCCCCGCCGGGTCGTCGCGGTCGGCAAGGAAGCCTTCTGGCGCCAGGGCGGGCTCGGCCTGGAGGAGGCCTACGCCTACACGGCCGGGGTGATGGCCCGGAACATGACGATGGACGAGGCGGCCGAGGGCATCGACGCCTTCCTGCAGAAGCGCAGCCCCCGCTGGAACACCTGAACCCGCCTCACGCGGTGTTGCCGGCATCCACCGTCAGCACCGTGCCGGTGACGTTGCGGCCGCCGGGGCCGAGCAGGTAGTCGACGGCGTGGGCGACGTCCTCGGGCGCCGCGAGCCGGCGCAGGGCCGAGCGGCGCACGATGCGGGCGCGGCCCTCCTCGCCCAGGCCCTCGGTCATCTCGGTGTCGATGAAGCCCGGCGCCACCGCGTTGACCGTGATGTTCAAGTGACCCACCTCGCGGGCGAGCGATTTCGTGAGGCCCACGAGCGATGCCTTCGTGGCCGCGTAGACCGAGAGGCCCGAGTAGCCCGTCGCCGCGATGATCGAGGCGATGTTGACGATCCGCCCGCCGCCGTCGGCCATCATGCCCCGCACCACGAACTTGGTGAGCAGGATCGGCGAGAGGGTGTTGAGCCGGACCAGGGCCTCGATGTGCGGGTTCTGCATCGTGGCGAGCAGCCCCTCGGTGCCGAGGCCGGCATTGTTGACGAGGCCGTGGAGCTTGCCGAACTCGCGCCGGGTCTCGCGCACGAGGCCGGGCAGGCTCTCGATGTCGGAGAGGTCGGCCGCGCGGAAGCGGATCGAGCCGGTCTCGGCGGCGCGCGCCGCGTCCGCGGCCTCCCGCAGGGCGTCCGATTCGCGGCGCGCCACCGCGACCACGTCGTGGCCGGAGGCGGCGAGCCGGGTGGCGATGGCGAGGCCGAGGCCGCGGCTGCCGCCGGTGACGAGGACGGTGCGCATCGAGGGGCTCCGGTCAGGCGGGGCGGCGGGCGAGCTTGCCCGCGGCCGTGACGTCGAGGCGAGGCACGATCTTGAGCAGCGCCGGCACCTTGTGCGGGCTGAGCTCGGCCCGGCAGGCCGCGAGGATCTCCCGGCGGATCTCGTCGGGCGCCGGCAGGTCTGCGGCCTCGTCGAGGACGACGCTCGCCTGGACGACGGCGCCGGTGATCGGGTTGCGCCGGGCCTCGACCAGGGACATGCGCACCCGGGCGTGCCGGTTGATCACGGCCTCGATCTCCTCCGGGTGCACCTTCAGGCCACCGACATTGATGATGCCGCCGCGCCGCCCGACGAAGTGGTAGCGGGTCGCGCCGTCGACGGTGCGCTCCTCCACCATGTCGCCGGTGTCGACGAAGCCCTCGGCGTCGGCGAGGGCGAGCTCGTCCGAGCCGACGTAGCCCGAGGCGGTGCGGCGCGAGCGGATGCGCAGCGACCCGTCGACCACCCGCATCTCGACCGCGCCGGGCCGACCGACGAACGCCTTCGGGAAGCCCTCGAGCCCGTCCGTGACCTCGAAGCCGACGCCCGCCTCGGTGGAGGCGTAGGCGTGTCCGATCGCGGCGCGCGGATAGGTCTCGCGGAGGCCGTCGAGCACCGCCTGGTCGGCGATCTCGCCGGAGAGGCGGATGGTGCCGGGGTCGATCAGGCCGCGGGCCGGGCTCATCAGCACGCGCCGCCAGTGCGAGGGCGTGCCCGAGACGTGGGTGACGCCGTGCCGCCCGAGGCGGGCGAGGTGGTCGGAGACCGGCTCGCACCCCCCCGACAGGACGAGGGAGCCGCCCCCGAGCACGCCGCGCAGGAAGATCTGCAGGCCGCCGTAGCGGCGGATGTCGTAGAAGGTCGCCCAGACCGGCGCCGGCTCGCCCTCGGGGCGCGGCCGGATCGCGCCGGTGAGGCCCGCGAGATCGTGGCGGACGAGCTTCGGCACCCCGGTGGTGCCGGAGGTGAGGAGCAGCCACTCCGTCGCCCGCTCGAACTCGGGCTCGCGGGCGGCCGGCACCGGCGGCCAGGCGCAGTCGATCAGCGGCAGGCCGTCGAGCCCCGGCAGGGCCGAGCGCGGCCGGTCGGTGAGCAGGCAGGTGGCGCCGGCGCGCGCGGCGATCGCCGGCAGGTGCTCGGGCGCGAGGTCGGGCGGGCACAGCACCACGGCCTCGGCGAGGCCGTCGACCGCGATCAGGGCGAGCCCGGCGAGGAACTGGTCCCCCGTGACGAGCAGGACCCGCTGCCCGGCGACGTCGCCGTTCAGGCAGCTCAGGTCGAGGAGGTCGGGCAGGGCGACGCTCTGGGCGAGGCCGTGCAGCATCCGGGACCCGTCCGGCCCGCCCGGCCGGGCCTCGCGCGTGAGCGCCTCGCGCAGCGATCGCAGCTCAGGCGGCCGCATCGATCCGCGCGGCCTCGTAGAGCGAGACGAAGTCGCCGAGGGTGACCGGGAACACGATCTCGTCCGAGGCGGTGAACGGGTCGACGCCGAGATCGTCTTCGAGCCGGCTCACGAGGATCGCGAAGCAGAGGGAATCGAGGCCGGATTCGAGCAGCACGAGGTCGTCCGTGAGGGGCGCCAGCGCCTTCTCCTGCTCCTCGGCGACCTGGTTGATGTTCTCGATGATGATTAACCGTGTCGACATCCTGAGATCCTCGGAGATTTCTATCTCGAGACGGTAATGTCACGGCTTATCTTCAGCAAGCTGATCGACGGAATATGGTGAAGAGCCCGGATTGTTGATGAATACAGTAAATGTCGAGATCGTGAGTTGACGACCGCGACTTTCTGCCGGCCCGGTTACGGCCTCTTAACCACGTCCGTGGGATCCTGGGCCGTCATGGGTGTGCAGGACGGGCCGGGGCCATGCTCAAGATGCGGACGGATCGGAAGCCCGAGATCGAGTCGCGCCGCCCGACGCTGAGCCCGAGCGTGCGCCGCCATCTCGGCCAGAGCCTGCAATCCTTCTACGCGGACGCGCTCACCGCCCCGGTGAGCCCGCGCCTCGAGGCCGTCCTCACCCGGTTCCTGCAGCAGGGCTAGCCCGGCTTCCGGCCGAGCACGCCGCTTCCCCGACGGCGCCATCCTTCCTCCGCCCGGCCGGAGGGCGGCGCGAGGCGCCGCGGTACCATCGGACGCCGCGGCAGCCGCGGAAACCTTCCTCGAGACGGCGGGATGAATCGCGCGGGCAGCGGGACCCGGCGCGCGGCCCCGGCGCGCGGTCCCGTCAGTCCAGCGCGACGGCGACGAGGGAGAACAGGCCGGCGAGCATGAGATTGCCGGCGAGGACGAGGGCGATCACGGTCATGGTGAGAGTCTTCGGGTCCGGTTCGAATCGCGGGAGGTACGGCACCGTACGGCGCCCGGTGCTTGTAGGGGCAGCGGGTTCGCGATGCGCCCACACCGGCGGGATTTCCCCCGCTCCCGCGCGATAAGGTTGACGGCGATGCAGCCCGGCCACGCCCCGCCCGCGCGCTTGCCTCCTGTCCCGAACCGGGACAGTGTGGTCGAGGATTCGTTCACGCGGCGCTTGATGGAGCCCTGAGCAGCGGAGGCGGCGATGGCATTGGTGTCGATCGGCGAGGCGCTCCAGGCGGCCTCAACCATCTTCGGCCTCGGTGCCCTGCGCGGCGGCCTGCCGCCCCTCGCCGGGGCCGCCCCCGATGCGCGCCGGGGGGACGAGGCGGACGAATCCGGCTCCCTCGACACGTCCGCGGCGGACGAGGACCTGTTCGAGGCCGTCGAGGCCGCGCTGAAGGAAGCGGGCTACCTGCCGGCCTGACGCGACCGGGCCCTCCCGATTCTCCGCGCGCCGCCCCTCGCCGCACGGATGCGTGCGCGCGGAGTGAGATGGCGCACGTGGGCCACCGCGCCCGAGGCATGTTCGTTCCATGAAACGAAGCTCCGGCGGTGGATCCGTTCTCCCGTCCGGGCCGGCCGGAGGATAAATCTCCACGTCGCGATTTTCATGTGATTTCCGAGGGGTTTGGCGGTAGGAAACGCGACCCGGCTCGGGTTGACAACGTTCGATAAAAAGAACGAGAAGCGTTGCTGCGCCGCGGTGTCGGGGCAGCCAGGCCGAGGGCGGCGCGCCCTCCGCCCCGCCGCGCGGCCGCTTCGAAGGAGAGACCATGCCAGCGCTCGAGACCCGTACGGCCCGCCGCATCCGGAGCCTGCTGCTCGCCGCCTGCCTCGCGCCGGCCCTCGTCGCGCCGGTCTCCGTCGCGCCGGCCCTGGCGCAGACCGCGCTCCTGAACGTCTCCTACGACCCGACCCGCGAGCTCTACCGCGAGATCAACGCGGCCTTCGCCGAGGAGTGGAAGGCCAAGACCGGCGAGACGGTGACGGTGCGCGCCTCGCACGGCGGCTCGGGCGCGCAGGCCCGCACGGTGATCGACGGGGTGGACGCCGACGTCGTGACGCTCGGCATCCCCTCCGACATCGACGCCATCGCCAAGCTCACGAAGAAGATCCCCGCCGACTGGCGCGACAAGCAGCCGAACCAGGGCCTGCCCTACACCTCGACGGTGGTGTTCCTCGTGCGCAAGGGCAACCCGAGGGACGTGAAGGACTGGGCCGACCTCGGGAAGCCCGACGTGAAGGTGATCACGCCGAACCCGAAGACCTCGGCCGGCGGGCGCTGGAACTTCCTCGCCGCCTGGGGCTACGCCTACAACCGGGACAAGGATGTCGAGAAGGCCAACGCCTTCGTCGGCCAGATCTACAAGAACGTGCCGATCCTCGACACCGGCGCGCGCGGCTCCACCGTGACCTTCGCGCAGCGCGGGCTCGGGGACGTGCTGCCGACCTGGGAGAACGAGGCGTTCCTCGTCCTGCAGGAGTTCGGCGCCGACAAGTTCGACATCGTGGTGCCGCCGACCTCGATCTACGCCGAGCCCCCGGTGGCGCTCGTCGACGGCAACGTCGACCGCAAGGGCACCCGCAAGGCGGCGGAGGCCTACCTCGCCTTCCTCTACTCGGACAAGGCGCAGGCGATCTTCGCCAAGCACCGCTACCGTCCGCTCCGGCGCGAAGCCGCCGACAAGGCGGATCTCGCCCTGCTGCCGGACGTTAAGCTGTTCAGGATCGAGGACCTCCAGGGCAGCTGGGACGACATCCAGAAGAAGAACTTCGACAACGGCGGGCTGTTCGACCAGCTGAGCCGGGCGGGGCGCTGAGGGTCTTCGATGGTCGCCACACCCCAACGGCGGTTCCTGTTCCGTCGCCCGAGCGTGATCCCCGGCTTCGGCCTCACCTTCGGCTACGCGCTCACCTGCCTCAGCCTCATCGTGCTGCTGCCGCTCGCCGCGCTCGTGGCGAAGGCCTCGGGCCTCGGCCTCGACGGGATCTGGGAGGTCGCCCGCGACCCGCGGGTGGCGAGCGCGCTGCGGATCAGCTTCGGGGTGTCGCTCGCGGCGGCGCTCACCGCCTCGGTGTTCGGCTTCGTGGTCGCCTGGGTGCTGACCCGCTACCGCTTCCCCGGCCGCAAGGTCGTCGACGCGGCGGTCGACCTGCCCTTCGCCCTGCCGACCGCGGTGGCGGGCATCGCGCTCGCCTCCCTCTACGCGCCGAACGGGCTGATCGGGGCGCAGCTCGCCAAGGTCGGGATCCAGGCGGCCTACACGCCGCTCGGCATCTTCATCGCCATGGTCTTCATCGGCCTGCCCTTCGCGGTGCGGACCGTGCAGCCGCTCATCGCCGAGATCGACAAGGAGGTCGAGGAGGCCTCCGCCACCCTCGGCGCCACCCGGGGCATGACGCTGGTGCGGGTGGTGCTGCCGCCCCTCGTGCCCGCGGTGCTGACCGGCTTCGCGCTCGCCTTCGCCCGGGGCGTGGGCGAGTACGGCTCGATCATCTTCATCGCCGGGAACCTGCCCTACGTCTCCGAGATCGCGCCGCTCCTCATCGTCATCAAGCTCTCCGAGTTCGACTACGCGGGGGCGGCCGCCATCGCCACGATCATGCTGGGCATCTCCTTCCTGACGCTGCTCGCCATCAACCTGATCCAGGCCTGGAGCCGGCGGAGGTTCGGCTATGTCTGAGGGTCTCGCGCTGAGCCGCGCCGCGGCGGCCCGCCCGCGCAGCGTCACCTCCGAGGGGCGGGCCGTGCGCTGGCTCCTCACGGGCATCGCGATCCTGTTCCTGGCGCTGTTCCTCGTCCTGCCCCTGCTCACCGTGTTCGCGCAGGCGCTGTCGCGGGGCTGGGCCGCCTATTTCGAGGCCTTCCACGAGCCCGACGCGCAGGCCGCGATCCGCCTGACGCTGACGGTGGCGGCGATCAGCGTGCCCTTCAACCTCGTGTTCGGCGTGGCGGCGGCCTGGGCCATCGCCAAGTTCGAGTTTCCGGGCAAGAGCGTGCTGATCACGCTGATCGACCTGCCGTTCTCGGTCTCGCCGGTGGTCTCGGGGATGATCTACGTGCTGGTGTTCGGCTCGCAGGGCCTGTTCGGGGCGTTCTTCATCGAGCACGGCATCCAGATCATCTTCGCGGTGCCCGGCATCGTCCTGGCCACGATCTTCGTGACCTTCCCCTTCATCGCCCGCGAGCTGATCCCGCTCATGCAGGAGCAGGGCACGGCGGAGGAGGAGGCGGCCCTCACCCTCGGGGCCTCCGGCTGGCACGCGTTCCGGACCGTGACGCTGCCCAACATCCGCTGGGGCCTGCTCTACAGCGTCCTCCTCTGCAATGCCCGCGCGATGGGCGAGTTCGGCGCCGTCTCGGTGGTGTCCGGCCATATCCGCGGACTGACCAACACGCTCCCGCTCCACGTGGAGATCCTCTACAATGAGTACAATTTCGTTGGCGCGTTCGCCGTCGCCTCCCTCCTCGCCGGGCTCGCCCTCGTCACCCTCGTCATCAAGTCCGTCCTGGAGTGGCGCTACGCCGGGGACCTCGCGGCCGGCGCCCGGCACTAGCGCCGACGCGGCGCCGCGGGCCGGCTCCACGGCGATCCGGGTCGAGGGCCTGACGAAGACCTTCGACACGGCCGCCGTGCTGCACGACTTCCACCTCGACGTGCGGGCGGGCGAGCTCTTGGGCCTGCTCGGCCCCTCGGGCTCGGGCAAGACGACGCTCCTGCGCATCATCGCGGGGCTCGACTTCCCCGACCGCGGCCGCGTCCTGTTCGGGGGCGACGACGCCACCGGCCTGCCGGTGCAGCAGCGGGCGGTGGGCTTCGTGTTCCAGCACTACGCCCTGTTCAAGCACATGAGCGTGGCCGACAACATCGCCTACGGGCTGAACGCCCGGAAGCGCTCGGAGCGGCCGGGCCGCGCCGAGATCCGCCGGCGCGTGGGCGACCTCCTCGACCTCATCAAGCTGTCGGGCTTCGCCGACCGCTACCCGTCCCAGCTCTCGGGCGGCCAGCGCCAGCGCATCGCGCTCGCCCGTGCGCTCGCCGTGGAGCCGCGGGTGCTCCTCCTCGACGAGCCGTTCGGGGCCCTCGACGCGCAGGTGCGCAAGGACCTGCGCCGCTGGCTGCGGGAGATCCACGACCGCACCGGCCAGACCACGATCTTCGTCACGCACGACCAGGACGAGGCGCTGGAGCTGTCCGACCGCGTCGCCGTGCTCGACAAGGGCCGGCTGGAGCAGGTCGGCACGCCCGACGAGGTGCAGGACCGCCCGGCCTCCGCCACGGTGCTGAAGTTCCTCGGCGACTCGATCGAGCTCGAGGCCCTCGCCGAGGGCGGGCGCGTGCTGGTCGATGGGCGCCCGACCCCCGTGGCCGCGCCCCGCGGCGTGATCGGCCCGACGCGGCTCCACGTCCGGCCCTGGCAGCTCCAGTTCGTGGAGCCCGCCGAGGCCCACCTGACGGGCACCGTGCGCGCCTCCCACCGCAGCCAGGGCCGCCAGCGGATCGAGGTCGAGCGGCCGGACGGGCGCCTCGTCGTGGTGGAGGATTTCGACGGCGAGCGCTACGCCGCGGGCCGGCCGGTGGGCCTGCGCATCAACGGCGGGTACGTGTTCGCGGGGTGAGCTTGCGAATGCTCCCCGGCACGAGACGATCCTCCCAATCGGAGGCGCGATTCGTGGGAGCGACCCGCCGTGGGACAGGCGGAGAAGCGTCTCGCGGGAATGCGGCGGAACCCGGCCGGCGACTGGACCATCGATGACATCGCGGTGGTCTGCCGGGCCTACGGCATCGATTGCGTTCCGCCCGCCAGGGGCTCACACTACGACATCTCGCATGCGACGCGGCGGCGATCCTGACGGTGCCGGCCCGTAGGCCGGTCCGGCCCCACGACATCAGGGCCTTCGTCGCCTTCGTGGATGCGGTGAGAAGGGTGCGCGATGCGGGTGCGTGACTACCATGTGGAGGTGGACCGGGCACCGCCCGAGGAGGGCGGATACCTGATCGCGACCGTTCCGGACCTGCCCGGCTGCACCTCCGACGGGGACGATTGGGCGAGCGTCGAGGCCAACGTTGCGGACGCGATCGACACCTGGATCGCCGCGGCGCGGCGCCTCGGTCGCCCCGTTCCGCCGCCTGCCGCCATCGTGGAGAAGAGAGCCTGACCAGCCCCCGCCCCGACGTGCTCGCCGCCATCGGCGGCACGCCCCTCATCCGGCTGCGCCGCGCCTCGGAGGAGACGGGCTGCACCATCCTCGGCAAGGCCGAGTTCCTGAACCCCGGCCTCTCGGTCAAGGACCGGGCGGCCCTCGCCATCGTGGAGGAGGCCGAGGCGCGCGGGCTGATCCGGCCCGGCGGCACCATCGTCGAGGGCACGGCGGGCAATACCGGGATCGGCCTCGCCCTCGTGGCGAGCGTGCGCGGCTACCGCACCCTCATCGTGATCCCGGAGACCCAGTCCGAGGAGAAGAAGCAGACCCTGCGGCTCGCCGGCGCCCGCCTCGTCGAGGTGCCGGCCGTGCCCTTCGCCAACCCCGACAACTACGTCCACGTGGCCCGCCGCCTCGCCGAGCGGCTCGCCGCCACCGAGCCCGCGGGCGCCTTCTTCGCCGACCAGTTCGACAACGTCGCCAACCGCCGCGCCCACGCCGAGGGCACGGGCCCGGAGATCCACGAGGCGACCGGGGGCCGCGTCGACGGCTTCGTCTGCGCGGCGGGCACCGGCGGCACGCTGGCGGGCGTCGCCGAGGCGCTGCGGGCGCGAAACCCGGGCGTGCGGATCGCGCTCTCGGACCCCGAGGGCTCGGCCCTCCACGCCTACTACACGACGGGCACGCTCAAGGCCGAGGGCTCCTCGATCACGGAGGGGATCGGCCAGGGCCGGGTGACCGGCAACCTCGACGGCTTCGCCCCCGATCTCTCCTTCCGCATCCCCGACGCGGAGGCGCTCGAGATCGTGTTCCGGCTGATGCGCGAGGAGGGCCTGTCGCTCGGCGGCTCGTCCGGCATCAACGTGGCGGGCGCGATCCGTCTCGCGCGCGAACTCGGGCCCGGCCACACGGTCGCGACCATCCTGTGCGACGGCGCGGCCCGCTACGCCTCGAAGCTGTTCAACCCGGCCTTCCTGAAGGAGCGCGGCCTGCCGACGCCGGACTGGCTCTCGGCGCCCGCAGGACCGCTGCCGGACTGGCGCGCCTGAGGGCGAAAGACGATTTCTGTTGAGGCTTCGCACGAAGCTTGAACGGAATTCATCCTTGCGACGTTGGACCGGTCAAGCTCGCGCCCCGCGGGCCGCGGAGACCGCGTCCATGTCGCTGACCACCATCCTGCTCATCATCCTGATCCTGATCGTTCTCGGCGGCGGCAACTTCCTGGGCGGCGGGGCCTATCGCGGCCCGAGCTTCGGCCTCGGCGGCCTGCTCGTGATCATCCTGATCGTCCTGCTCGTGACCGGACGGGTCTGAGGGCCCGCCTCAGCGCGGGCAGGTGACCGCCACCACGGCGGCCGCCACGGGCGCCGCGACCGCGCCGAGGCTTCCCGCCTCCGCGGCCGGGCCCGGGCGGATGCCGGCCTCGGCGAGAAAATCCATCGCGACGGAGCCCGCGACGAGCGGGTAGCTCGTCGGCGGCGCCACCCCGGCGACCATCCGGGGCGCGGCGGGAAAGCGCGCGACGAGCCCCGCGAGCCGTCCCGCCCGGTCGAGCACCGGGGCGCCGGCCGCGCCCGGCTGCAACGGCGCGACAACGCCCCCCGACGCGCTGCCCGTGCCCGGCGCCAGCGTGGTGCCGCCGGCCCCGGCCCCGATCACCGCCAGCGCGTCCTCGGAGCCCGCCGGCTGCGCCCGGGCCGGCGGCAGGTTCGCGCCCGGCAGGGCGCCGGCCTCGAGCAGAGCGAGCCCGCGGGCGGGATCACTCCTGGCGAGGCGGGCCGCCGCCGTGCCGACGCGCGGGCTCGCGCAGCCTTCGAGGGGGGCGGACGCGGTGAGGACGCGCCCGGGCGCCACGATCAGTCCGGTGGCGGCCGGCGCCGCGGCCTCAACCGGGACGACGGGCCCCGGACGCGCCGGCGGGGCCGGCGCGGGCATCGGCGCGGCGACCGTCCTGGGGGCGGTCATCCTGGGGGCGGCCGTCGTGGGAGCGGCCGTCGTGGGAGCGGCGGCTGCCGTCGGGGAACCCTGCGGTGCGGCTTGAGCAGGGGGCTGAGCAGGGGGCTGGGCAGAGAGCTGTGCAGAGGGCTGGGCAGGCGCCTGGGGCGCCGCGGCCGGGAACGGCACGAAGGCGTTGGCCACCGCGATCACCAGGCGGTCCACCTCGCCGGAGAGCGCCTTGTCGTAGCCGATCGTGAAGCCCCGGATGCCCGCCTCGCCCGCGACGTAGCGGATGTAGGACTTGCCCGTGCCCGTCTCGCCCGTCACCACGATGAAGTCCGGCCGCTTCAGCTTGTAGGTCACCTTGCGCTCCGGCCCCGGCCCGGTCGCGCGCTCGAACAGGGCGTCGAGGCTCGTCTCGCCGGGCGGGAAGGAGCGGCTCTCCAGCGTCACGCGCCCGTCCGCGCTCTGCCAGCGGGTGCCGCCGGGCAGGGGGGTGCGCTTCGGGAGCAGGCGCTCGGGCACGCCGAGCACGGCGCCGCTCGCCGGGTCCGGCCGCACGACGAAGCGGGCCGCCTTCCGCGCCGCCTCGCCCTCCGCCAGGATCGCGGCGCGCAGCCGCGGCGCCAGGAGATCGTCCCCGGCCGCGCCGGCGCGGGTCCGGAAGCTCGCGAGCGCCTCGTAGGTGCGCCGCCCGAAGGTGCCGGCGATCACGCTGTTGTAGTCGCCGGTCCAGACGAGGGCGTCCTGCAATCCCTTCCGCTCGGCCTCCGGCAGCGCCTCGAACGCCGTTCGGGCGGCCTCGAAGGCGGGGTCGGGCGCGGCCGGGGCCGGGGGCTTCGGCCGGGCAGGGGGCGCCTGCGCCGCGGCGGGCCCGGCAAGAGCCGCGGCGAGGGCTGCGCCCAAGGCTGCGCCCAAGGCCGCATCGAAGGCGGCACGCAGGCAGGCCCCGCGCCCGAAGCCGGAAATGCTGTCCCGCCGCGTCATGTGAGGCCGCCCCCGCGATGCGCCGCGAGCTTGGCAGAGAGAGGCCGGAATGGCCAGGAGCCCGGGGCCGCCGCGAGCGAGGCGGGCCGGCCCGAGCGGCCGCCGGGCTTCCCTTCGGACACGGGCTGACGCCCCTCAACCGTGCGCGGCGTTCACCAGCTCGGCGATCCGGTTGTCGGCCCGGCGGAGACGGCGGCAGAGCTCGCGGTTGATGTTCTGCATCACCATCGCGTAGGCGCGCAGGTCGGCCTTGTAGTAGGTGTAGAGGTTGCGGGCCGTGAGCTCGTAGAGCACGAGCGGGCTCTCCGCGACGAGGGTGGCGGATCGGTTCTGCACCTCGATCAGGGTCATCTCGCCGAAGAAGTCGCCGGGTCCCAGGCGATTGAGGTCGATCGCGCCCCCCGCGCTGCCGCGCTTGCTCACCGCGAGCGTCCCGGACTGGACCACGTACATCGAGCGCCCCGGCTCGCCCTCCGTCATGACGGTGGCGCCGGCCGCGAAGCGGCGCTCGACCAGCATCGTGACGAGCAGGTCGAGGCTCTCGGCCGAGAGACCGCCGAAGAACGGTGTCTCGATCAGGAATGCCTTCAGCTCGGGCGACCCGTCAGCCATCGGCCCCTCGCACTCCGCCCCCGGAACGCGGCCGGCCCATCTTTGTGGACACTGTGCCCGCGCGCAACCGCCTTCCGGCGCCGCGTCAGGTGTCGACGCGCCCCGTCATGCGGCAGCGGCCCTCTCCGTTGCGGCCGTCCGCGCAAGTGCTACGCTCCCGCCGGCAGGGCGCGCCCCTGGAGAATCGCCGGCCCCGTCGAGGCCGGCCCGGGCGCCGCAAGCGCGAGGCGGATCATGGCGGGTTCTTCGAGGCTCGGGCGCCGGGTCGGCCTCCTCTGCGCGGCCCTGCTCGCGGGCGGCCTCCTCGGGGGCGAGGTCCGGGAGGCCGCCGCGCAGGCGCAAGCCGTGCCGGCCGCCCGCGGCGCGAGGCCGGCGCCCCAGAAGAGCTTCGCGCGCGAGGCGCTCGCGAGCGCCGGCGTCCGCCTGGAGACAGCCCTCAAGGGCGAGGCCGGCCTCGCCGCGCGGCCGGCGGCCCAGTCCCGCGCGGAGGGGGAGAAGTTTATCGAGGCCGGCAAGGCGGCCTTCGCGGTGGCGCCGCTCACGGCGGCCGTCGCGGCCGACCCGGGCGACTGGCGCAACTGGCTCGCCTACGCCCGCGCCGCCGACGCGCTCGGCCAGGACGAGACGAACGGCAGCGACTACGCGACCCGCTACCGCCTGCGCGAGCGGGCCCTCGCGGCCGCCTACCAAGCCTATCTGCGCGCCCGCACGGCGCCCGAGGAGGCCGAGGCGCTGGCCGTCCTGGCCGAGGCCCACGGCACCCAGTCCCAGTGGCGCCCGGCGCTCGAAGCCTATCGGGCGAGCCTCGCCCTCGACGACGTGGCCGAGGTCCGGCAGGCCTACGAGGAGGTGCGTGCCGAGCACGGCTTCCGCATCCTCGACTACAAGGTCGATTCGGACGCGGCCGCCCCGCGGGTCTGCTTCCAGTTCTCCGAGAGCCTCGCCCCGAAGACCGACTTCGCGCCCTTCGTCGCCGTCTCGGGCGCGGCGAACGCGGCGGTGACGGCGGAGGGCCAGCAGGTCTGCGTCGACGGGCTCCGCCACAGTCAGCGCTACGCCTTCGTCCTGCGCGAGGGCCTGCCCTCGGCGGTCGGAGAGAATCTCCTGAAATCGGCGGATTACGAGGTCTACGTCCGCGACCGCTCCCCCCAGGCGCGCTTCACCGGCCGCAACTACGTCCTGCCGCGCACCGGCCAGGCCGGCGTGCCCCTGGTCTCGGTGAACGCGCCGAAGCTCGACGTCGAGGTGCTGCGCATCGGCGACCGCGGCCTCCTTCCCACGCTCCGCTCGGAGGAGTTCCTGAGCCAGCTCAGCGGCGCCACCGCGCGCACCATCGCCGACCAGAAGGGCGTGCGGGTCTGGAAGGGGAGCCTCGACACCGCCAAGGCCGAGCCGAACCAGGAGGTCGTCACCGCCTTCCCCGTGCTGCAGGCGGTCGGCCGGCTGGAGCCCGGCCTCTACATCATGACGGCGCGCCCCTCCGGCACCGCCGCGCCGGGCGAGGAGGAGGGCGGCTACGAGCAGCAGGCGACGCAGTGGTTCGTGGTCTCCGACCTCGGGCTCACCGCCTTCAAGGGCCGCGACGGGGTGCACGTCTTCGCCCGCTCGCTGGCCAGCGCCGACGCGGTGGCGGGGGCCGAGATCCGGCTGGTCGCCCGCAACAACGAGGTGCTGGCCACCCGCCGGACCGATGCGGCCGGCCACGCCGCCTTCGACCCGGGCCTCGCCCGCGGCGAGGGCGGCATCGCGCCGGGCCTCGTCGTGGCCCAGCTCGGCGACGATTACGGCTTCCTCGACCTCGCCCAGACCGCCTTCGACCTGACCGACCGCGGCGTGAAGGGACGGCCCGCGCCGGGCGCCGTCGACGCCTACGTGTTCCCCGAGCGCGGGGTCTACCGCTCCGGCGAGACGGTGCACCTGACCGCGCTCCTGCGGGACGCGCAGGGGCAGGCGGTGCCGGGGCTGCCGCTCACCCTCGTGGTCAAGCGGCCGGACGGCGTCGAGTACCGCCGCGTGCAGGTGGCGGACCAGGGGATCGGCGGGCGCGCCCTGCCGCTGGCGCTGCTGCCGGGCGCGATGCACGGCACCTGGCGCGTGGCCGCCCACACCGACCCGAAGGCCCTGGCCATCGGCGAGGCGAGCTTCCTCGTGGAGGATTACGTCCCCGAGCGCCTGGAGGTGAACCTCACCCCGAAGGCGCCCGCCCTGCGCCGGGGCGAGCCCGCCGAGATCGCGGTGGCGGCCCGCTACCTCTACGGCGCGCCGGGCGCCGGGCTCGAGGTCTCGGGCAGCGTCGCGGTGCAGGCCGCGGCGACCTCCGGCATCAAGGGGCTCGACGGGTTCTCGATCGGCCTCGACGACGAGGCGGTGGAGGCGACGACGGCGGAACTGGAGCAGCGCGCCACCACCGACGCCGAGGGAAGCGCCGCGGTGACGGTGCCGATCGAGGCCGTGGCGGCGCCCCGGCCGCTCGAGGCGCGCATCACCCTTCAGGTCGGCGAGCCCGGCGGCCGGGCTCTCAGCCGCAGCCTGACCCTGCCGATCCTGCCGGACGGCCCGGTCCTCGCCATCCGCAAGGGCTTCAGCGGCGACCTGCCGGAGGGCGCGCCCGCGACCTTCGAGGTGGTGATGGCCGCCCCCGACGGGCGGCGCCTCGCCAAGAGCGGCGTGACCTGGACCCTGTCGCGCCTGGAGCAGACCTACCAATGGTACCGGGCGGACGGGCGCTGGTCGTTCGAGCCCGTGAAGTCGGTCCGCCGCGTGGCGGACGGGCGCATCGATCTCGCGGCCGGCGAGCCCGCCCGGATCGTGGCGCCCGCCAGCTTCGGCCGGTACCGGCTGGAGGCCAGCGTGCCGGGCGAGCCCGGCGCCGCGGCGAGCGTCGGCTTCAGCGTCGGCTGGGGCGGGGGCGAGACCGCGGACGTGCCCGACCTCCTCGACCTCACCCTCGACAAGGCGTCCTACGCGGGCGGGGAGAGCCTGCGGGCCCGCCTCGCCCCGAAGTTCAGGGGCCGCGCCACCCTCGCGGTGGTGAGCGACAGGGTGCAGGCGGTGCTCGACGTGGCGGTGCCCGAGGGCGGGACCACGGTGACGATCCCGGTCAGGCCCGAATGGGGGGCGGGCGCCTACCTCGTGGCGAGCGCCTTCCGGCCCCTCGACCAGGCGGCCAAGCGCCTGCCGGGCCGGGCGCTCGGTGTGGCCTGGTTCGCGATCGACCGGGACCGGCGCGACCTCGCGGTCAGCGTGGCGGCGCCCGAGAAGGCGCGCCCGCGCCGCGACCTCACCCTGCCGGTCCGGGTCGCCAACCTCGCCCCGGGCGAGGAGGCGCGGGTCACGGTGGCGCTCGTCGACGTCGGCATCCTCAACCTCACCCGCTACGAGGCGCCGAACCCGTTCGGGCACTTCTTCGGGCAGAAGGCGCTCGGCCCCGAGATCCGCGACCTCTACGGCTACCTGATCGACGGTATGCAGGGGACCCTCGGCGCCATCCGCTCCGGCGGCGACGGCGGCGCCACCCTCTCGGACTCGCCCCCGACCCAGGCGCCGCTCGCCCTCTACTCGGGCCTCGTCACGGTCGGCCCCGACGGCACGGCCTCGGTGACCCTGCCGCTGCCCGCCTTCAACGGCACCGGCCGGGTGATGGTGACCGCCTGGAGCGGGGCCCGCGTCGGCCAGGCCCAGGCCGACGTGATCATCCGCGATCCGGTCGTGCTCACCGGCACCCTGCCGCGCTTCCTCAACGTGGGCGACCGCTCGCGCATCCTCCTCGCCCTCGACAACGTCGAGGGGGCGGGCGGCGCCTACACGGTGGATCTCGACCTGTCCGGGCCGGTCCTCGTCGGCGCCGAGGCCCTGCGCCGCAGCGTGACGCTGGCGCCCGGCGCCCGCGCCGAGGTCGCGATCCCGCTCACCGCCGCGGGGCCCGGCCTCGCCCGCCTCGACGTCACCCTGTCGGGCCCGGGGCTGGAGGGAGGCGTCGGCCAGGGCTTCGCGCTGCCCGTCTCCCCGGGCACCGGCGCGCTGGTGCGCCGCGACCTGCGCCCGCTCGCACCCGGCGCCGGCCTGCAGATCGACGGTGCGCTCCTCGCCGACATCCTGCCGGGCACCGGCACCGTGTCCGTCTCGGCCTCGGCGCTGCCCGGCCTCGACGTACCGGCGCTCCTCCAGGCCCTCGACCGCTACCCCTACGGCTGCTCGGAGCAGATCGTCAGCCGGGCGATGCCGCTCCTCTACGTCAACCGGCTCGCCGCGATGGACCGGCTCGCCCTCGACGACAAGGCCGACGAGCGCATCCGCGAGGCGATCGAGCGCGTGCTCGCCCGCCAGGATTCGAACGGCGATTTCGGCCTGTGGTCGGTGGGCGGCATCAGCGACGTCTGGCTCGACGCCTACGTCACCGACTTCCTCACCCGCGCCCGCGAGCGCGGCTTCGCGGTGCCGCAGACGGCCTTCAACACGGCGCTCGACCGCCTGCGCAACGCGGTGGCCAACACCACGGAGGTGCGCGAGGGCGGCATGGACATCGCCTACGCGGCCTACGTGCTGGCGCGCAACGGCCGGCCCGTGATGGGGGACCTGCGCTACCTCGCCGACACGAAGATCGGGGATTTCTCGACCCCGCTCGGGCGCGGCCAGATCGCCGCGGCGCTGGCCCTCCTCGGCGACCGGGCCCGGGCCGGCAAGGCGTTCGACTCGGCCCTCGGCGCCCTCCGGAGCGGGCGCGACGACCGGAGCTACCGCGCCGATTACGGCTCGCGCCTGCGCGACGGGGCGGGGCTCCTCGCGCTCGCGGCCGAATCCGGCCTCACCCGCGAGGCGCTCCAGCCCGTCGGCGCGGTGCTCGCCGAGGAGCGGGCGGGCGGGCGCGTCACCAGCACGCAGGAGAATGCCTGGATGGTGCTCGCGGCCGCGGGCCTGACCAAGGAATCGGAGGCGCTCGCCGTCTCGGTCGACGGCGCGGCGCAGCCCGGAGCCCTCGCCCGGACGTTCCGGCAGGCCGCCCTCGAGGCGAGGCCCGTGATGCTGCGCAACGAGGGACGCGGCCCCGTGCAGGTCTCGGTCAGCGTCGCGGGCAACCCGGTGAGCCCCGAGCCCGCCGCCTCCCACGGCTACGCGATCGAGCGGACCTACCACCGCCTCGACGGCAGCCTCGTCGACCCGGCGCGCGGGCTGCGCCAGAACGACCGCCTCGTCGTGGTGCTGAAGGTGACGGAGGCGCAGGCGAGCGCCGGCCGCCTCCTCCTCGTCGACCGCCTGCCCGCGGGGCTCGAGATCGACAACCCGAGGCTCCTCGACGCGGACGCGCTCTCCGGCCTCGCCTTCGCCAAGAGCGAGGTGCAGCCGGTCCACACCGAGTTCCGCGACGACCGCTTCGTGGCGGCCTACGAGCGGGTGCCCGGCCAGTCGGCCTTCTTCACGGCGGCCTACACGGTGCGGGCGGTCTCGCCCGGCACCTACGTGCATCCGGGCGCCACGATCGAGGACATGTACCGCCCCGACCGCTACGGGCGCACCGCCTTCGGAACGGTCGAGGTCGGGGCGGCGCGATGAGCGGGGCGGACCCCGCCTCACCTCTCCCGGCCGGGA
>NZ_BJZU01000026.1 GCF_007992195.1 Methylobacterium oxalidis
GGTGAGGGGTGCGACCTCTCCGGACGAACCTGAACCCCTCACCCCAACCCTCTCCCGCTCGGGAGAGGGGACCCGCGCTGCGTCCGTCTCGGTCGAGAGGGGAGGGCGCCGTGCGGCCGGGCGGCGGGCGGGCCTCGCCGTCGCCCTCCTCCTGCCCCTCGTCCTCCTGCCTCTCGCGGGCGGCCTCGCCCTCTGGCGCTACGCCGCCGCGCTTCCGCCCCTCGACATGACGCAGGCCGCCCTGCGCTCGACCGTTGTCCTCGACCGCGAGGGCAGGCTCCTGCGCCCCTTCGCCACCGCGGACGGGCGCTGGCGGCTGCCGCTCACGGCCGCGGGCGTCGATCCGCGCATGCTCGCCATGCTGACGGCCTACGAGGACCGGCGCTTCGACCGGCATCCCGGCGTCGACCCCATCGCGAGCCTGCGGGCGGCCTGGCAGTGGCTGGCGCACGGGCGCATCGTCTCCGGCGGCTCCACCCTGTCGATGCAGGTGGCCCGCCTGATCGAGCCGCGCTCGGAGCGCTCGCTGTCTGCCAAGCTCCGCCAGATGGTGCGGGCCGTGGCGCTGGAGCGCAGCCTCGGCAAGGCGGGGGTGCTCGACCTCTACCTCGCGCTCGCGCCCTACGGCGGCTCGCTCGAGGGCCTGCGCGCGGCGAGCCTCGCCTATCTCGGGCGCGAGCCCGCCCGCCTCTCCTTCGCGGAGGCCGCGCTCCTCGTGGCCCTGCCGCAGGCGCCCGAGGCGCGACGGCCCGACCGGGCGCCCGAGGCCGCACGGCGCGCCCGCGACCGCGTGCTCGACATCGCGGCCGCCCGCGGCGTCGTCACGGCCGCCGAGGCCGCCGCCGCCAAGGCGGAGCCGGTGCCGGCCGGGCGGCGGCCCTTCCCGATGCTCGCCGCGCACGCGGCCGAGGCGGCGGTGGCGGCCGAGCCCGGGGCGCGGGTGCTGCGCCTCACCCTCGACGGGCGCCTGCAGGCGAGCCTGGAGGCGCTCGCGGCCGAGCGCGCGGCCTCCGCCGGGCCCGACCTGTCGGCGGCGATCCTCGCCATCGACAACCGCACCGGCGCCGTCCTCGCCCAGGTCGGCAGCGCCGGCTACCTCGACGCGGCCCGGCGCGGAGCCATCGACATGACGGCGGCCCTCCGCTCGCCGGGCTCGGCGCTCAAGCCCTTCATCTACGCGCTGGCCTTCGAGAACGGCATCGCCCACCCGGAGACGCTCCTCGACGACCGGCCCGCGCGCTTCGCCGCCACCTACGCGCCGGAGAATTTCGACCTGACCTTCCAGGGCACGGTGACGGCGCGCCGGGCGCTCCAGCTCTCCCTCAACGTGCCGGCCGTCGACCTGATGGAGGCCGTGGGGCCCGCCCGCTTCGTCGCCCGGCTGCGGGCGGCGGGCGCCGGAATCGTGCTGCCGCGGGACACCGCCCCCGGACTGCCCGTGGCGCTCGGCGGCCTCGGCATCACGCTCACCGACCTCGCCCGGCTCTACGCGGGCCTCGCGCGGGGCGGCGCCGTGCCGGACCTCGCCCGCCGTCTCGACCCGCAGGGATCGAGCCCGGTGCCGGCCGGCGCGGCCTCGGGGATGCCGGTCGCCGACCCCGTGGCGTCCTGGTACGTCGCCGACATCCTGCGCGGCGCCGCGCCCCCGGAGAACGCCCTGCCGAACCGCATCGCCTACAAGACCGGCACCTCCTACGGCTACCGCGACGCCTGGGCCGCGGGCTTCGACCGGCGGGTCACGATCGCCGTCTGGGTCGGGCGGCCGGACGGAGCGGCGGTGCCGGGCCTCGTCGGCCGGCTCGTGGCGGCGCCGGTCCTGTTCGACGCCTTCTCCCGCCTCGGCGGCGAGCCCGAGCCGGTGCCACAGCCCCGCGACGCCCTGGTGGCCACGAGCGCGGCCCTGCCGCCGCCGCTGCGCCACATCCGCCGGGACAGCCCGAAGACGCTCGGCGCGACGCTCAAGGCGCCGCTGCGGATCGCCTACCCGCCGGACGGCGCCCGGATCGATCTCGGCCTCTCGGAGGCGGGCGCCTCCGCCGCCCTCGCCCTGAAGGCGAACGGGGGCGTGCCGCCCCTCACCTGGCTCGTCGACAGCCTGCCGGTGGCCGCGGGCGCGCGCCGGCAATCCGAGTGGCGGCCGGAGGGCGCGGGCTTCGCGCGGATCTCGGTGATGGACGCACTGGGCGCCAGCGACAGCGTGGTGGTGCGGATCGAGTGAGGCGCCGGCCTCAGGCCGCGGGCGCCGCCCGGCGCTGCTTGGCGTCGAGGGAGGCCGCCTCGATCAGGAGGGCGAGCTCGCGGCCGGCCGCCGCGACGCGCTCGGCGACGCCCGCATCGGCGACCGCGCCGTCCTCCATCTCCGCCCCGCCCGCGTAGACCGAGGTCGGCGCGATGTGGGCGGCGAAGAAGCCGAACAGCGGCCGCAGCGCGTGCTCGACGATGAGGGCGTGGCGCAGGCCCCCGCCCGTGGCCGTGAGCACCACCGGCTTGCCGGCGATGCGCTCGGGCTCCACGAAGTCGAGGACGTGCTTGAACAGGCCCGAGTAGGAGCCCTTGTAGACGGGCGTGCCGACGATCAGGGCGTCGGACCCCTCGATCGCCTCGACGATGCGGGCGGCCGGCAGCGGCAGCGCGTCGCGCGTCGTCACGCCGAGGCCGGGGCCCGCGTCGAGCAGGTCGTAGACCCGCAGGTCGATCCGCTGGTGGCGGGCGAGCTCCGCGGCCACCGCCTCGACGAGGCCGCGGGTGCGCGAGGGCCGGTTGGAGCTTGCCGAGAAGGCGACGACGCGGGGCAGGGACACGGGGCTTCGTCTCCGGTCTTCGGTTCGCCGGCCCGGCCGGCCCGGGTGCGGGCTGGCCCGCGCGGGCGCCGGGCCGTCGGGTTCATACGGGAACCTAACGCCCGGATTGCAAGGGGCGGACCGGGACGGAATGTCCCAGAGCGGGAAAGCGGCGCGCTTTTCGAGCGGGATCCGGAACACGCGGCCCTGCGCCTGCCCCGGACAGGTGCACCCGCCTCAGGGCCGGTTCCGCCCGAGGCGGCTCCACCAGTAGCGCCACCAGAAGGTGATGAACCCGCCCGTCCGGATCTCGTCGTCGAGCCGGGACACCACGAGCCGCAGGACGGTCTCGAGGGCGGCGCAGGTGGCCAGGAACAGGGCCGGCAAGGTGGCGAAGTCGATCGCCCGGTCGCGCGGCATCCATCCGACGTGGCCGGCCAGGAGCAGGACCGGGCTCGCGAACACGAGCCACAGGAGGCAGATGCCGGCGACGACCGCCACCGGGACCCCGAAGACGAGGAGGATCGCGCGCCAGATCATGCGGTCCGGGCGAGCGCGCGCGGCGCGGCCTCCTCGGTCGGCGGGAGCGGGCCTCGCCGGGACACCGGCCGGGGCGTTCCCACCCTCAGCCCTCGTCCCCTTCGGGCCGGTCGACGTTCTGCTCGTCCTCGTCCAGCACGTATCCGGCGAGCCAGTCCGCGCTCTCCTGCGAGCCTGCCCTGTGCGGGTTGGCCGAGACCGGCCTGCCGGCCAGCTTCGCCGCCCTGCCGTCCTGCATGGCCTGGTTGAGATCGTCCGCCATGGCTCGCTCTCCGTCGTGCGACCGGGCACGCCGCGGCCGAAGCGGAGCCGCGGGATCCCGAATCCGCATCATGCCACCGACGGTCCCGGCTGACACGCGGCTCGGGTCGCCGCCCGTTTCATCCCCCTCGGTCCATCTCCCCCGCCATCTCCCCCGCGCGGGATCACGCCCGGAAGCGCCAGACGCTGGAGCGCTTGATCTCGGCATCTTCCAGCGTGCGGGTCACCGGCACCGCGTAGGTGGCCAGGGTCTCCAGCCGCTCCCGCGGCAGGTAGGAGCGGCCGGGGTCGCCGATCAGCACGGTGGCGCCGCCGGCCTCCAGCTCCGCGAGCCAGGGGGCGACGGCGGCGGCGAGGTCACGCTCGTAGAAGATGTCGGCGGCGAGCACGAGGTCGGCGCCGGGCCGCGTGCCGACGAGGTCGGCCCGCACGGCGGTGATCCGGTCGGCGACGCCGTTCGCGGCGGCGTTGAGGCCGATCGCGGGGATCGCGAAGGGGTCGAGGTCGGTCGCCGTCACGTGCGCGGCGCCGGCCTTCGCCGCCGCGATCGCGACGAGCCCCGAGCCCGAGGCGAAATCGAGCACCTCCCGCCCCGCCGCGATCCCCGGGTTGTCGAGCAGGTAGCGCGCGAGCGCCTGCCCGCCGGCCCAGGCGAAGGCCCAGAAGGGCGGCGGCAGGCCGATCTCGGCGAGCTCCTCCTCGGTCCGCTGCCAGAGGGCGGTCGCCTCGTCGGCGACGTGCAGGACGATCTCGGGGGCGTGCGGCACCGGGCGCACCCGCGTCTCGGCCCTGATGAAGGCGAGGGCCTCCTCGGGCCGGATCGCGGCGCTCATCCGGGCAGGAGGCCGGTGTAGAGCCGGGCGACGGCGCCCGCCTCCCCGGACAGGCCCTGCGTCAGCAGGGTCACGCCGGTGTCGAGGGGGTCGAGGCCGAGGGCCCGCGCCTCGGCCGGGTCCTCAAGGAGGAAGCGGGTCGTGCGCGTGGCGAGCGGCCCGCGGATCAGGCGGCCGAGGCCGGCGCGGGCGAGGCGGCCGGCCGCGTCGCGGCGGGCCCCGAGCGTCCCGAAGCCGGCGGGCGTGTAGACCCGCGCGGAGATTCCCGCCATTGCCGCCGCGGTGCCGCCGACGAGGATGCCGCGCGGGCCGATGCCGTGGACGATGTCGGCCCGCAGGCCCTTCAGGGTCGCGGCGAGCTGTCCCGCCGCGTAGCCCGCCCGCATCGGGTTGAGGCCCGCCTCGTCGCCGAGCGACACCACCCGCGCGCCCGTCTCCTCGATCGCGGCCCGGTGCGGGCCGGTGCTGCGCGTGGCCACGAAGACGGAGAACCCCGCCCCGGCGGCGATCCCGGCGAGCATGCGGTAGCGCTCGGCGAACAGCCCGTCGTCCGGCGCCACGAGGACGAGGCGGCGCATCGGCGCGGGGGCGGTGACGGGCTCGGGGGTCGGCGCGGTGGTCGGCTCGCTCATGCGGCGAGCCTTAGCACGGCCGGGGCGGCGGTGTGCGGCCGATCGCCGGGGCCGGAACAGGGACGCGGGGTGCCCGGTTGTCGCTCAACCAGTGTGGAGGGTTGGGTTCCATGGCCTCGGACCGGGACGAGTGCAGCGCGGTCGCCGATCCGCGGGAGGCCGCCGAGGAGGCGGGCCTGCGCTACGTCGACGACCGCATGCCGGGCCTCACCCGCAGGAAGAGCGGCACGGGCTTCCGCTACCTCGACGCCAAGGGCCAGCCGGTGCGCGACGCGGCCACGCTCGCCCGCATCCGCTCCCTCGCGATCCCGCCCGCCTACACCGAGGTCTGGATCTGCCCGCGCGCCAACGGCCACATCCAGGCCACGGGGCGCGACGCCAAGGGGCGCAAGCAGTACCGCTACCATCCCGAGTTCCGGGAGGCGCGGGAATCGAGCAAGTTCAGCCACATCATGGCCTTCGCCGACGCGCTGCCCAGCATCCGGGTGCGGATCGACGCGGACATGCGCCGGCCGGGGCTGCCGCGCGAGAAGGTGCTCGCCACCGTGGTGCACCTCCTGGAGAGCACCCTGATCCGGGTCGGCAACGACGATTACGCCCGCGCGAACAAGAGCTACGGCCTCACCACCCTGCGCGACCCGCACGTGCGGGTGCAGGGCGCGGAGCTCAGCTTCCGCTTCAAGGGCAAGAGCGGCAAGACCTGGAACCTGTCCGTGAAGGACCGGCGCGTCGCCCGCATCGTCAAGGCCTGCCAGGACCTGCCGGGGCAGGAGCTGTTCCAGTACGTCGACGAGGACGGCGAGCAGCGCGACGTGACCTCGGCCGACGTCAACGCCTACCTGCGCGAGATCACCGGCCAGGACATCACCGCCAAGGACTTCCGGACCTGGGCTGGCACGGTGCTGGCCGCGCTCGCGCTGCGGGAGTTCGAGGCGTTCGACAGCGAGGCCAAGGCCAAGAAGAACGTCCGCACGGCGATCGAGTCTGTGGCGGGGCGCCTCGGCAACACGCCGACCATCTGCCGCAAGTGCTACATCCACCCGCAGATCCTCGACGGCTACCTGGAGGGCGACCTCCTCGAGCAGGTGCAGGAGGCTGTCGAGACCGAATTGTGCGAGGACCTGAACCGGCTCAAGCCCGAGGAGGCCGCGGTGCTGAGCCTGCTGCGCACCCGGCTCGAGGCGGCGAAAGCCGAGCCGGAGCGGCCGGCGCCGCGCGAGAACCAGCGCAAGAGCCCCGCGAAGGCGTCCGCCCGGCCGAAGGGCGGCGCTCGTGCCGGGGGCAAGGCGAAGGCCGCGGCCCGCAAGGCCGGCAAGGCCGCGGCGGCCCGCGCCCGGCGGCCCGCGCCGGAGGGGGCCGGCGCCTCGGCGGCCTGAGGGCCTCCTCGATCCGCGCGGATCTCGTCCGAATCCCGGCCGTCCCGCCGGTCCGACGCGGTGCCGCGCCCCCGCGCCCTTGATGCGGACCCCGCAAACGTCGATGAGTAGGCGCGAGGGGCCGCCGCGCGGCCCGGGAGAGGGAACAGGCACCATGGAACTCGACGCGCTCATGCTCTCGCGCATCCAGTTCGGGTTCACCATGGCGTTCCACATCATCTTCCCGGCCTTCACGATCGGGCTCGCGAGCTTCCTGGCGCGGCTCGAGGCGCAGTGGCTGTGGACCGGCAACCCGATGTACCGGAACCTCTACCAGTTCTGGGTGAAGGCCTTCGCGGTGTCCTTCGGCCTCGGCGTCGTCTCCGGCATCGTGATGAGCTACCAGCTCGGCACCAACTGGTCGCGCTACTCCGACTTCACCGGCAACGTGCTCGGCCCGCTGATCCAGTACGAGGTCATCACCGCCTTCTTCCTGGAGGCGGGCTTCCTCGGGATCATGCTGTTCGGCTGGGAGCGGGTGGGCGACCGCCTGCACTTCCTCTCGACCTGCATGGTGGCGCTCGGCACCCTGATCTCCGCCTTCTGGATCCTGTCGGCCAATTCCTGGATGCAGACGCCCGCGGGCTTCGTCATCGAGAACGGGCGGGCGGTGGCCACCGACTGGCTGAAGGTGATCTTCAACCCCTCCTTCCCGATCCGCTACGCCCACATGGTGCTCGGCTGCTTCCTCACCACCGCCTTCGCGGTGGCGGGCATGTCGGCCTGGATGATCCTGCGCGCCCGCAAGGAGCCGCCGGCGAAGGTCGCGGGCGCCCGGCTCTCGCTCTCGATGGCGCTCTGGTTCGCGGTGATCTGCACACCGATCCAGATCTTCATCGGCGACGCGCACGGCCTCGCCGTGCTGAAGCTGCAGCCGACCAAGCTCGCCGCGATCGAGGCGAACTGGGAGACGCAGAAGGACATGCCGCTCCTGCTGTTCGCGATCCCGAACGAGAAGGAGGAGCGCAACGACTTCGAGATCGGCATCCCGAAGCTCGGCAGCTTCATCCTCACCCACGACTTCTCGGGCGTGGTGCCGGGCCTCAAGGACGTGAAGCCCGACGAGCGGCCTCCGGTCTGGCCGGTCTTCTATTCGTTCCGCATCATGGTCGCGATCGGCATGGCGATGCTGGGCCTGAGCCTGTGGAGCCTCTACCTGCGCTGGCACGGCACGCTCTACACGAACCGCACGTTCCTCACCTGCGCGATGCTGATGACGCCCTCCGGCTTCGGGGCGGTGCTGTTCGGCTGGTTCACGGCCGAGATCGGCCGCCAGCCCTACATCGTCTACGGCCACATGCGCACGGCGGACGCCCACTCGCCGCTCACCGCGCAATCCGTCACGACCTCCCTGGTCGCCTTCCTGATCGCCTACGCGATCATCTTCGGCTTCGGCAGCTACTACCTCGCCAAGCTCCTGCGCAAAGGGCCGGAGCCGCTGGAGGAGGCGATGCGCGGGGACGACGTCTCCCGCAAGCCCAAGCGCCCGCTCTCGGCCGTCGACGAGGACCTCAAGCCGAACCCGGCCTGAGGGCGGCGGGCGCGCCCGCCTCGGGGGAGGGGCCCGCCTCAGTGGCGGGCGGCGGCGTCCGGGCGATTGCTGCGCGCGCCGTCGCCCAGCCGGCGCGCGGTGTCGCTCTCGACGACCGGCGCGAGCCCGAGCTGGCGGGCGAGCGTGACGAGGTCCTTGAGGCGGCCGGTCTGGGTCTTGCGGCGCAGGTTGAGCCGGTGGGTCTCCACCGTCCGCACGCTGAGCGTGAGGCGGCGCGCCACCTCCTTGTTGCTGAAGCCGGCGCTGAGGAAGCGCAGCACCTCCGCCTCCCGCGGGGTCAGGCCGAGGCCGTCCGTGGACTCGGGCGAGGGCGCGCCCTCGGCGGAGACGAGGGAGGCGGCGCCATCGACGAGGGCGAGCAGCGCCGCGCAGATCGTCTCGGGCGAGGCGGTGCGGGCCACGAACCCGTCCGCGCCGGCCTCCAGGAGGCGGCCGAGCTCCGGGCCGGTCAGCGCCTGGAAGGCGACGAGGGTGCGAAGCGCCGGGAGGCGCTCCTTGAGCCCCATGACGCGGGCGACCGCGTCGGCGGGCTGGACGTCGTCCACGAAGACGAGGGCGACCGTGCTGCCGGTATCGGCCGTGGCGAGCTCGGCCTCGCCGATCGTCTGCACCGCCGGCATGTGCTCCAGCGTCGCCCGAAAGGTCGGACACACCTCCTGGGGTCCGTCCACCACCAGAACTCCCACTGCGCGACTCATGCCGATCAACCCCTCTGATCCCGGCTCGGAACAGGGCCGCCGGGTTAGGGGGGCTATTTCAAGAGTCGTTCCAGGGGTTTGGCAGGCTCCAGGACGGTAAAGATTGCCTGAAAACCGGATTCTGATTGCATGCGGCAAGATCCGTGTGCCGCATCGAAACAGATTCGTTAACGGTGCGTGTGCCGAATCATGCCGGATCGCGCGTGCCATCTTGAGGCGGCCGCGCCGTGACTCGGGCCGGCTCTCCCGGGATTCAACCAGCGCGGGCGAGCACGAGCTCGGTCTCGGCGGAGACCACGCGGTCGCGGCCCGAGGACTTCGCCTCGTAGAGGGCGATGTCGGCCCGCTTGAGCAGGCCCGCCACCGTCTCGCCCTCCGTCCAGGCGCTGACGCCGAAGCTGCAGGTGAGCCGCACCGGCCCGCGGCTGCCGCGGATGCGCAGGTCGCGGGCCAGGAGGCGCAGGCGCCCGGCCTGGGCCTCGCCCTCCTCCAGCGAGCGGTGCGGCAGCGCGAGGGCGAACTCCTCGCCGCCGAGCCGCCCCGCGATGCCCTCGCCGCCGAGGAGGCGGGCCACGGCCTGGATCGCGGCGTCGCCGACATCGTGGCCGTGCTCGTCGTTGATCCGCTTGAAATGGTCGATGTCCACGAGGATCGCGGCCATCCGGCCGTGGTTGCCGACCCGGTCGGCCGCCGCCTGCACCCGCCCGAAGAAGGCGCGGCGGTTCAGGAGCCCGGTGAGCGGGTCCGTCTCCGCGAGGCGGATCAGCTCGTCCTGCAGGGTGGTGAGGCGCTCGGCGGCGCGCAGGCGCGCGTGCAGCTCCTCGGCGCCCGGCGGCTTCTCGATGAAGTCGTCGGCGCCGCTGTCGAGGGCCTCCGCGAGGTTGCGGGCGTTCCGGGCCGAGGACATCGTGATGACGTAGAGGGGGCGCCGCGCCTCTGCGAGCAGGCGGGCGGACCAGCACAGCTCGAGCCCGCTCAGCGGCCGCACCTCCAGGCTGGTGATCAGCACCCGCACCGTGGCCGTGTGGGTGAGGAAGTTCAGGGCCTCCTCGGAATCCGTGAAGGCGTCGACCTGATGCCCGCGCGGTTCGAGCAGCCCCGCGACGATCTTCAGCACCACGCGGCTCGAATCGACGATGACGATGTGCATGGGGCGAGCTCAGATGACCGACTGTGACGATCCTCGGTCCAAGATCTTAATTTGTGGCGAAGGCCCGGTTTTCGCGGCCCCATTTTGCAACTCGGACGTGCAGGGACATGAACGAGCCTGAGACACCGCCCGTGACGCCCGACGGCCGCTACATCGTGGTGCGCGGCCGCCTCTGGCGGCGTGCCGACCCGGCCCTCGACGAGGCGCGCCGCGCGGCGCTGGTGCGGGACCTGATGGCGGCGCGCCGGGCCGTCCGGGATGCCGGGGCGGCGCTGAAGCGGGGCGAGGCGGGCGCGCCGGACAGGCTCGCCGCGGCGCGCAGCGCGGTCGACGCCGCGAAGGTCGGGCTCGGCGAGCGCGGCCCGGTCTGGTGGCAGGACGGGGCGCCGGACGAGAACCGGCGCCTCGCGCGCAACACGGCCTACGCCGCGTGGTACGCGAGCCTCGATGCGGCGGAGGAAGGCCCGGTCAGCGGCGGGGGACGGAGACGGTGATCACCCGTGCGCCGCCCGCCGAGGCCGGGGCCGGCTCGAACCGGGACCACTGCCCGTCGCGCCCGCGCGAGAGGACGCGCGACTTCGCGGGGGCGCGGGAGCGGGCGGCCGGGGCGTCGATCACGTAGAGGGTCGGCTCGCCGGCCGGGGCCTGGCGCTTGCCCGAGAAGGTCGGCACGCCGTAGGTGCCGTAGGTCCAGGGCGCCGGCACGAGTTCGCTCGGGCGGGGCACCTTGGTGAGCGGCGCGCCGATGTAGGAGCCGCCGACGAGGCCGTCCGCGAAGCCGTAGCCGCCGTAACCTGGCGTTCCGTAACCTGGCGTGCCGTAGCCGAGGACGACGCCGTCCCGGTATGGGTCGGCCAGGGCCGGCCCCGCCGCGGCGGTCGCGAGCGCGAGGACGGAGCCCGCCAGGGCACGGGCGAGGGGACTCGCGAGGGGATTCGTGGACATGCGGCAACGCTCCGACGCGACGACTGGAACCCGGAAAACCCGTCCGGCCCAGCCTCGTTCCGCCGCCCCGCACCGACCAGCCGCGCAGAGTGCGTAGGGGGGTGCGCCGGCGCATCAAAAAACCCCGCGGGGGGACACGGGGTTCGCGACGAGAGCGGCGTCCCGGCTCAGCGGCAGGTGGTGACGCGCCGGACGATCCAGCCCTCGCCCTCGACCCAGAGGCGGCGCCGGGAGCGGCTGCAATTGGCCGTGTCGTCCTCGTTCTCGCTGACGGAGGCCACGGGGCGCACGGTCTGGCTCGCGTCGGCGAGCCGGGTCGGACTCCGGTCGGCCGCCGGGGCCGCGAGCGCCGCGGACGCGCCGGCGAGCAGAAGAGAGGCGGTCAACAGCGCGGGCGCGACGGATTTCGTCAGAATCATCGTTCTGCTCACACGCCGATGAGGGCGCGTCCTACGTTTCTGGATTGTACAGCGACGTACTGCTGCATGTCTGGATCGGTAATTCACGACGGGGCGGTTCGGTTGCAGCGCGGAGCCGCTTTCGTTCACGCCGATGTGAAGCACCGAGCCGGCCAGCCGCCGCCCCGGGCGCGGGCGCCGCGCCCGTGACGCGCGGCTGCCGCGCCCCTGCGCCGCGCCGGACCGCCTTGCCGCGGCGCCCGCACGGTTATAGGCAGGGGCGCGGGAAGCAGATCCTCGATCTTCCTCAGATCTGGCTCAGGAATCGTCCTTCTTCAGAACGCTTCTAAGCTTGGACAGGGCAAGTTTCGGCGCGTCCGGATAACATTCGAACATTTCTAAACTGGAGTCGCATCATGACGGACGGATCGACGTTCGTTCAGGCCTTCACGATCCTGTTCCGCGAGGGATTGGAGGCCCTTCTGGTGATCTCGGCGCTCGCCGCCTTCCTGCGGCGCGCGGGCGCGCCGGAGAAGATCACCCCGCTCTACGCCGGTGCGGCCGCGGCGGCGCTGGCGAGCCTCGGGATGGCCTGGATCTTCGAGACCTACTTCGACGGCAACCACAACGACCTCATCGAGGCGGCCGTCATGCTCTTCGCCGCCGCGCTGATGTTCTACATGAGCGGCTGGCTGTTCCTGCGGCAGGACCCGAAGGCCTGGCAGGCGGACCTGAACCGGATGGCCGAGCGGGCGCTCGGCGCCGGAACCGTGCTGTCGCTCGCCGGCATCGCCTTCCTCGCCGTGTTCCGCGAGGGCGCCGAGACCGTGCTGTTCCTGCACGCCCTCGCCCGCACCGCCAACGGCTTCGACGGCTCGCTCCTCGGCGGTCTCGCCGTCGCGGCCGTGGCGCTCGCGGCGATGTTCGTCGCCATGCAGTGGCTGGCGCTGCGCCTGCCGCTGCGGCCGATGTTCCTGATCACCTCCGCCTTCCTGTTCGTGATGGGCCTGCGGCTCGTCGGCCAGGCCATCCAGGAGATGCAGGAGCAGACGATCGTGTCCGTGCACAACGACGGCGTGCCGGAGATCGTGACCGACCTCGGCTTCAACGGGAGCTGGGAGGCGCTCGGCGTGCAGGGCGCGCTGGTGCTCGCCGCCATCGCCTGCCTGACGCTGCTCTCGCTGCGCAGGTCGGGCCGGGACGCGGACACCAAGGCGAAGGCGGCGCAGGCCCTGTCCTGACCCCGCGGCATCGTTCCGGGGCGCCCTGCGGTGCCCCGGGGCGGGACGGGGCGACGCGCCGGCGCCGGCGGCGACGGCCGGCGCTCAGCGCGCGGAGGGTGCGTCCGCCGTCACGGTGAGCATCGGCAGGGTGACGGAGACCTGTGTCGGAGAGACCTGCGCCAGGGAGGCGTGCGCCGGCTCGGGCGGGCGCTCCCGCGGCTGGACGGCGAGGGCCCCGATGCCGAGGGCGAGGCCGAGGGCGAGGAGCGACGTCTCGACGCCGCGATAGAAGCCGTCCATCCGAGATCTCCGGGGCGGTCCTGCAACCGCCCCATCATCGCCCCGAAGGGATGAGCAAATCGTGTAGCGCCGCCCTCGGGGGCCGGCCTCAGGCGCGGCCGGCCGCCGGCATCCGCGCGAGGTCGGGCCCGCGCTCGGGCGCGAGGAGCGCCGCGGCGAGGTTCGCCTCCAGCACGATCAGGTCCCCGTCCGGGTCGGGCTCCCAGCCGCAGCGGCAGGCATTCGGCCCCTCGTGGGCGCGGGCCACCTGCGCGTAGAGGGTGCCGACGATCCGCGCCGCGGCCTCGAGCGCCGCCATCGGCGGCAGCGGGTCGTCGCCGAGGCTCTGCCAGAAGGCCCGCATCAGCGTCTGCTCCAGCTTGGACAGCCGCCGCTCCTCCTCCGCGCAGCAGGGCGCGGCCGCTCGCGCCACGATCGTCACCGGAGAACCTCCCGGCGGATCTCGCGACGGATCTCCCGGCGCACCGGCTCGGGGCTCGCGGCGACGAAGTCGATCAGGTCGGTGAGGCGGTGCAGCCGCAAGTCGACGCAGCTTCCGTCCCACCACGCGAGCCGCGCGCAGCCTCGTATCAGGTTCAGGGCCCGTGCCATCCTGGTCTCCTTCGCGCCGCCGCCGCGCCGCACCGCCAGATGAACCCTATTCACCCGAGTAATCAAGCGATCAAGAAAAGATTAGAAGACGTTTAATCTCGCGGCATGCTGCAGTTTACAGTCGTTTCAGACTGGATCCATTCCATGCGGCGCGGATTCGTCAGGTTTTCGGGCGGCTTGGAGCGGCGCGCACGGGTACGGATGCCTGCGCGGGTGCCTGAGCGCGGCTCAGCCGGCATAGGCGACGAGCATCGCGCCCGCGGCGATGAGGCCGACGCCGGTCCAGGCCAGCGGCGAGAGCGATTCGCCGAGGAGGAGCGCGCCGAACAGGGCCACCAGCACGACGCTGAGCTTGTCGAGGGGCGCCACCCGGGCGGCATCGCCGAGGGAGAGCGCCCGGAAGTAGCACAGCCACGAGGCGCCCGTGGCGAGCCCCGACAGGACGAGGAAGAGGAGGCTGCGGCCGGAGAGCGAGGCGAGGTCCTGGACCTGCCCGGTGAAAGCCAGGATCGCGCCCGCGAGGAGGAGCACCACGGCGGTCCGCACGAAGGTGGCGGCGTCCGCGCCGACGCCGGAGACGCCGACCTTCGCCAGGATCGCGGTGGCGGCGGCGAAGACGGCCGCCAGCAGGGCCCAGAAGCGCCAGGATTCGACGAGCGGGCCCACGGCGCGGCCCTACAGGATCGCCCGCATGGCGACGAGCCCGAGGAAGAGGCCGCCGAGGCCGAGCAGGACCGAGCCGAGCGTGTAGAGGAAGGCCGCCCCGACCGCGCCCCGCTCCAGCAGGGTGACGGCCTCCAGGGAGTAGGTGGAGAAGGTGGTGAAGCCGCCGAGGACGCCGGTCGCCAGGAACAGGCGCGCGCCCGCGGCGCCCCCGCGCAGGGCGAACCAGCCCGTCAGCACGCCCATCAGCACCGAGCCGAGGACGTTGATGGCGAGGGTGCCGACGGGAAAGTCCGAGCCGAGCCGGAGCGCGGCGAGGTTCACCCCGTGGCGGGCCACTCCGCCGAGGCCGGCGCCGAGGAACACGAGGAGGAAGTTCATCCGGTCGAAGCCCCTGCCGCCCGCCTCGGCCGCGCTAAAGCAGGGCCGCGCCCGCGGATCAAGCCCGCGGGGGCGGGCCGCGCGGTCAAATCTCCAGGATCGCGTAGGGGCGCCCGCCCGGCTTCTCGATGTGCATGGCGACGTTGTAGACCGGCGCGCCGCCCGGCGTGCGGCCCTCGTAGGCGCCGCGATGGGCGTGGCCGTGAACGACCGCGCTGACGCGGAAGCGGTCGATGGTCTCGGCGAGGCGGGAGCTGCCGAGGAAGGGGAAGATCTCCGGCGGCTCGCCCGCCACCGTCTCGGGGATCGGCGCGTAGTGCAGCACCACCAGGGCGCGCTCGCTGCGCACCTGCCGCATGGCGTTCTCCAGGCGGATCGTCTCGCTGACGCTCTCGGCCACGATCGCCTTGATGGCCGGCTCGCCGAAGGAGCCGAGCATGCGCCGCCCGAAGCCGCCGACGAAGCCCTTCACGCCGACGAAGCCGACGCCCTCGATCTCGGTGGCCTGTCCGTCGAGGATGCGCATGCCGCCCTGGCGCAGGATGCGGATGACCTCCTCGGCGCAGTCGCTCTCGTAATCGTGGTTGCCGAGCACCGCCACGACCGGGATCGCGCAGGCGCGCAGGTCCTCGGCCAGGAGTTCCGCCTCGCGGGGCTTGCCGAGATCGGTGAGGTCGCCCGCGATCACCAGCACGTCCGCCTCGCGGGAGATCTCGCCGAACAGGTCGCGGTAGGACGCCACGGCATCCTCCTTGACGTGGAGGTCGCCGATCGCCGCCACGCGCAGGCGGTCCGTATCCGTCATGCCCTCTCTCCCATGCCGTCTCTCCTCTCCTGTCGTCAGCGCCAGTCGCCCTCGCCGCCCACGTCGGCGAAGCCCCACTCCCTCACGTCGATCTCGTAGTCGACGCGCGACAGCATGCGCCCGCGGCAGATCTTCATCTGGGGCGGGGGCAGGGCGCGCTGCTTGGCGAGCCGGTCGAGCAGCTCGTCGAGGAGCCAGGCCGGGACGTGGTCGCGCTCGGTCGGGTAGATCCAGCGGAAGCCGAGGAGGTGCACGAGCAGCAGCTCCCAGTGCACCTCGAGGTAGGCGAGCAGCCGCTTCCAGTCGATCTCGGCGTGGGTCTTGAGCAGGACGTGCGCCACGTCCGCGCCGTCGTAGCGGTGGCGCAGCTGGATGAAGGACTTGGAGAAGACGAGCTCGGTCGGCCCGACGATGCGGATCGGCAGGCCGAACGCCTCGGTCTGGCGGGCGTGCTCCAGCCAGGCTTCCGTCACCGGCGTCGAGCCGCTCGGGGAGGCGAAGATCACGTCGAAGAAGTGGTCGTCCTTGAAGACCTTGCCGAGCCAGCGCTCGTCCTCGATCTCGACGCGGTAGCCCTGCTCCTGGAAGTAGGCGAGGATGCGCGGCCAGTCCCCCGCCTTGCAGAAGATGTCGAGATCCTTCGTCTCGCGCACGATGCCCGTGTAGGCGCTCACCGCGAAGGTGCCGGCGAGCAGGAACGGGATGCCCGACGCGGTCAGGCTGCGCAGGGCCTCGGCGTAGAAGCCTTCGGCCTCCGGATGTGCGAGGATCGGCTCGGCCTTGGCATCGACGATGGGAAGGCTGTCCGGGCCCGGCGCGTCGGTGGGGAGCATGGGTCCGGAACGCGGGACGGCGGATGTTTGATCCCCGGGGACCGCGCGGCCCCCGGGGGCGGGTGCTAGCCGATGATCTTGTCGACCGTGATCGGCAGCTCGCGGATGCGCTTGCCGGTGGCGTGGAAGACGGCGTTGGCCACCGCCGCCATGGTGCCGACGATGCCGATCTCGCCGAGACCCTTCACGCCCATCGGGTTCGCCTTGTCCACCTCGTCGACGAAGATCACGTCGATGTCGTGGATGTCGGCGTGGACCGGCACGTGATACTCGCCGAGATTGTGGTTCATCACGCGGCCGAGGCGGTGGTCGAGCATGCCCTCCTCCTCCAGCGCGCCGCCGATGCCCATCACGACGCCGCCGAGGATCTGGCTGCGGGCGGTCTTGGGATTGATGACCCGGCCCGCCGCGACGGCGCTGACGACGCGGGTGACGCGCACCTGCCCGAGCTCCTCGTCGATCTTCACCTCGGCGAAGATGGCCGAGTGGGTGTAGGCCGAGAACTCCTTCTGGTGGCTCGAATCCGGCCCCGCCGACTCGGTCGCCTCGAGCTTGTCGACGCCGCCGGCCCGCATCGCCTCGGCGAGCGAGACGCTGCGGGAGGGGTCGTCCGCTACCGCGATGCGCCCGTCGCGGAACACCACGCGGTCGAAATCGACGTTGGCGAGCGGCGAGTGGTCCATCCGCCGGGCCATGGTGAAGAGCTGGTTTGCGATGGTGCGGCACGCCTTCATCACGGCGGTGCCGGAGGAGGCCGCCGTCCACGAGCCGCCCGCCACCGGCGCCTCGGCGAGCGCGGTGTCGCCGAGCTTCGTCGTCACGTCCTCCATGCGCAGGCCGAGCGCGTCGGCGGCGATCTGGGTCAGGATCGTGTAGGTGCCGGTGCCGATGTCGCCGGTGGAGTTGCCCACCACGAGCTTGCCGTCGGCGGTGAGCGTCGCCTGGGCGCTCGACTTCTGCATCAGCGATTCCCAGACGCCCGTGGCCATGCCCCAGCCGACGAGCTCCTTGCCGTCGCGCATGGAGCGGGGCTCGGGCGAGCGCTGGGACCAGCCGAAGCGCTCGGCCCCCTGCTCGTAGCAGGCGCGCAGCGCCTTCGAGCCGAAGGGCTTGCCCTCCGTCTGGTCCCGCTCGCTGTAGTTCTTGAGGCGCAGCGCGATCGGGTCCTGGCCCGTCGCGTAGGCGAGCTCGTCCATCGCGATCTCGAGGGCGAAGACGCCGGTGACCGCGCCCGGCGCCCGCATGTCGCCCGGCGTCGGCAGGTCGAGATGGGCGAGCTTGTAGGTGAGGGCGACGTTCTCGCACCGGTAGAGGATCGCCGACCAGTTGACGACGACCTCCTGGTAATCCTCGTAGCGCGAGGTGCCCGAGACCGCGTCGTGCCGCAGGGCCTGCAGGGTCCCGTCGGGCCCCGCGCCGAGGGAGACGGTCTGCAGCACGTCGGGGCGGTGCGTGAAGCTGAACATCTGGTCGCGGGTCAGCGTCACCCGCACCGAGCGCTCCAATTCCCGCGCCGCCATGACGGCGAGGAAGAGCTGGTACTGGGGCCGCAGCCCCGAGCCGAAGCCGCCGCCGAGATAGGGGTTGAGCACCCGCACCTCGTCCTTCTTCAGGCCGAACACGCCGGTGAGGTAGCCCTGGCTGTTCGAGACGCCCTGGATCTTGTCGTAGACGGTGAGGCGGCCGTCGCCCTCCCAGACCACGGTGGAGGCATGCGGCTCCATCGGATTGTGGTACTCGATGGCGTGGCGGTACGCGTGCCGCACCTTGACCGGGGCGCCGTCGAAGGCCGCATCCGCGTCGCCCCACGGCTCCGGCGGCGGCTTGATGCCCGCCCGCTTCATCGGCGGCGTGTAGGAGAGGTCGCGCACCCGGGTCACGTCGGTCTCGGGCTCCTCCGCCGCGTAGGCGAGCTTGACGAGGGAGGCGGCGTAGCGGGCCGTCTCGAAATCCTCGGCCACGACGAGGGCGACCGGCTGGCCGCTGAACTGGATCTTCTCGTCGTAGAGCGCCCGGAACGGCGAGCCGGGGGGCGCCACCGCGTCCTGGTAATTGTAGTCGAGCCAGGCCGTGCGCGGCCGGTTCTCGTGGGTGAACACCTTGATCACGCCGGGCACGGCCTCGGCCTCGGCGGTGTCGATCCGGCTGATCGCGCCGCGGGCGATCGCGCTCGACACGACGTAGCCGTGGGCGAGGTCGGGGGCCTCGAACTCGCCGGCGTACTTCGCCTGTCCGGTGACCTTGGCGGGGCCGTCGACGCGGCTGCGGGCGGTGCCGAAATAGGTCTCGGGGCTGCTGGCCATGTCTCTCGAACCTTGTCTCTCGAACCGTGTCTCTCGAACCGTCAGGCGATGCGCTTGTCGGACTGAGACTGGGGCGTGCCGGCGGCGGCCTGCTCCAGGGCGCGCACGATGGCGCGGCGGGCGAGCTCGACCTTGAACCCGTTCTCGGACTGGGCCTGCGCCTTGGAGACGACCCGGTCGGCGGCCGCCGCGAAGGTCTCGCGGGTGGCGGGCTTGCCGACGAGCATCCCCTCGGCCTCGGCGTTGCGCCAGGGCTTGTGGGCGACGCCGCCGAGCGCGAAGCGGGCGGTCTTGATGGTCTGCCCGTCGAGCTCCATCACCGCCGCCACCGAGACGAGGGCGAAGGCGTAGGAGAGGCGGTCGCGCAGCTTCAGGTAGGTGTGGTGGCCGGCAAACCCCTCCGCCGGCAGGTCGACCGAGAGGACGATCTCGTCGGACTTCAGGGTCGTGTCGCGCTCCGGCTCGTCGCCCGGCAGCCGGTGGAACTCGGCCATCGGGATGGTGCGCTCGCCGGACGGGCCGGCGACCCGCACCTCCGCTTCCAGGGCGGCCAGCGCCACGCACATGTCGGATGGGTGCGTGGCGATGCACTTGTCGCTGGTGCCGAAGATCGCGTGGATGCGGTTCACGCCGCCGATGGCGCCGCAGCCCGAGCCCGGCAGGCGTTTGTTGCAGGGCGTGCCCTCGTCGTAGAAGTAGTAGCAGCGGGTCCGCTGCAGCAGGTTGCCGCCCGTGGTGGCGGCGTTGCGCAACTGCCCGGTGGCGCCGGCCAGGATGGCGCTCGACAGGACGGGGTAGCGGCTCTTCACCCGCTCGTCGTAGGCGACCGTGCTGTTCGTCACGAGGGCGCCGATGCTCAGGGCCCCGTCCCGCTCCTCGATCCGGTCGAGGGGCAGGCGCGTGATGTCGACGAGGCGGCCGGGCCGCTCGACGTTGTACTTCATCAGGTCGACGAGGTTGGTGCCGCCCGCGATGAAGCGCGCGTTGGCGCCCGCGGCGATCGCCTTGACCGCCTCCTCGACGGTGCCGGCGCGGACGTAATCGAAGCGGTTCATCCCTGAGCTCCCGACTGCATCACGTCCTCGATGGCGTCGACGATGTTGGTGTAGGCGCCGCAGCGGCAGATGTTGCCGCTCATCGCCTCGCGGATCTCGTCGCGGGTCCTGGCGTGGCCCTCGGCCAGCATGCCGGCGGCCGAGCAGAGCTGGCCCGGCGTGCAGTAGCCGCACTGGAAGGCGTCATGCTCCACGAACGCCTCCTGCAGCGGGTGCAGGCCGTTGCCGCCGCCCATCCGGGCGAGGCCCTCGACGGTGGTGATCTCGGCGCCGTCCTTCATCACGGCGAGCGCGAGGCAGGAATTCAGGCGGGTGCCGTTCACCAGCACCGTGCAGGCGCCGCACTGGCCGTGGTCGCAGCCCTTCTTGGTGCCGGTGAGGTCGAGCCGCTCGCGCAGCAGGTCGAGCAGGGTGGTCCAGGGCGCGACCTGGAGGGTGCGGGCCTCGCCGTTGATGGTGAGGCTGATCTCGACCCTCGTGTCCGCGGCGACGGGCGAACCGCTTTCGATGAGCATGGGGCGTCCCACAGAGTTTGAGCCCGGTCGCGCCGGATTGCGAGGCCGGAGGGGATTCGGGTGCCGCGCGCCGCGGGGGCGGGCAGGGCCTCGCAGGCGCGCGCGGTCGCGCCCTGCCCGAGGCCACTCGATAACCGTTCCAGGGTGGACCTGTTCCAAGGTTGCGCCGCGCGGGCTGCGCAACGTCCGGTTATCGACGCCGCGGTTTCCGTTCCGGCCGGCCTCGGCTAACGCTAGCACGACGCCCTCCCGCGGTGGGCCGGACGGCCTGGACGGACGAAGGATGGATGGATGGCTGCGCTCGACCCGATCCTTAACGACATCGACCGCGACCTCGACAACGCGCTCGACCGCCTGTTCGAGTTCCTGAAAATCCCCTCGATCTCGACGGACCCGGCCTACGCGGGCGAGTGCCGCCGCGCCGCCCGGTGGCTCGCCGGCACCCTCGACGCGCTCGGCTTCGAGACCACGGTCGAGGAGACCTCGCTGCACCCCGTCGTGCTCGCCCACGCGCCGAAGCCCGGCGCCCCGCACGTCCTGTTCTACGGCCATTACGACGTGCAGCCGGTCGATCCCCTCGACCTCTGGGAGACGCCTCCCTTCGAGCCGCGCCTCGCCGAGGGGCCGGACGGGACGAAGCGGATCGTCGCCCGCGGCGCCTCCGACGACAAGGGACAGGTGATGACCTTCGTGGAAGCCTGCCGGGCCTGGAAGGCGATGGCGGGCGCGCTGCCCTGCGGCGTCACCATCCTCGTCGAGGGTGCCGAGGAGAACGGCTCGCAGGGGCTGCCCGAATGGGTCGCGGCGAACCGCGACCGGCTCGGGGCCGACATCGTGCTCGTCTGCGACACCAGCATGTGGAACGCCTCCACGCCCGCCATCACCACCTCGCTGCGCGGGCTCGCCTATTTCGAGGTGCGGGTGCGCTGCGCCGACCGCGACCTGCACTCGGGCTTTTTCGGAGGCGCGGCGGCCAACCCCATCCACGTGCTCGCCCGCATCATCGCGGGGCTGCACGACGCGGACGGGCGCATCACCCTGCCGGGCTTCTACGAGGGTGTGCGCGAGACCCCGCCCGAGATCCTGGAGCAGTGGCGCGGCCTCGACCTGAGCCCGGAGTCGTTCCTCGGCCCGATCGGGCTCAAGGAGCCCGCGGGCGAGCGCGGGCGGATGCTGATCGAGCAGATCCAGTCGCGGCCGGCCTGCGACGTCAACGGCATCATCGGCGGCTACACGGGGGAGGGCACCAAGACGGTGATCGCCGGCGAGGCGAGCGCCAAGGTCTCCTTCCGCCTCGTGGACGACCAGGACCCGGAGGCGCTGGCCCGGACCTTCGAGGCCTACGTGCGCGAGCGCGTGCCCGCCGACTGCTCGGTGGAGGTGATCTGCTACAAGGGCTCGCGGGCGATCAGCCTGCCCTTCGACATGCCGGAACTGGAGACGGCGCGGGCCGCGCTCGAGGCCGAGTGGGGCGTCGCGCCGGTGACGGTCGGGGCGGGCGGCTCGATCCCGATCGTCGGCGACTTCAAGCGCATCCTCGACCGCAACACCCTGCTGATCGGGTTCGGCCTCGACGACGACCGCATCCACTCGCCGAACGAGAAGTACGAGCTGCGCAGCTTCCACAAGGGCACCCGCTCCTGGGCGCGCATCCTCGCCGCGCTCGGCGAGGCGGGGCATCGCGGCTAGCGGCGCCGGAACCGGGCCCGGGTTGGCGCGCCCGCCCGCCATCGTGTATCGGGCGGGCCGCGAGACCCCGCCCGCCGCGCCCCGCGGCGCCTCCCGATACCGGCCGGCGCAGGCCTGCGCCGGCCCCGAGGATGACCCGCCTTGTCCCTGCTGCGCGCCGCGATCTCCCTCCTCACCGGCCGCACCGCCCGCCGCCGCGCCGCGGCCGAGGCGAAGATCCGCGCCTCCGGGCTGTTCGACGCGGGCTGGTACGCCGCCCAGCCCGGCGGCTCGGCGCGGGCGCCGCTGCGCCACTTCCTCGCCCGCGCCTTCCGCGAGGGCTCGGCCTGGCCGAACCCGCTCTTCGACACGGGCCACTACCTCGAGGGCCATCCCGACCTGCGGCGCATGCGCTTCAACCCGCTCCTGCACTACGTCGAGTACGGCGAGGCGGAGGGGCGGCGCCCGAACCTGTTCTTCGACCCGGTCTGGTACGCCAACGAGCACGGGCTCGACGGGCCGGCGGGCGCGCTCCGCCACTACCTGACGCAAGGAGCGGCCGGCGGCCTGCGCCCGGCGCGGGACTTCGACCCGGAGGTCTATCTCGAGGCCCATCCCGATCTCGGCCTCAAGGCGGCGGAGGCCTTCGCCCACCACGTCCGGACGATTGCGGCGGCGAGCGCGGGCGCCAAGGGGCAGATCTACAACGGCCTCGCCTTCCGGGGCGCCCCGGGCGAGCGCCCGCGCTACCGCTTCGAGAAGAGCGTCCAGCCCTACTGCTACCTGCCGCCGCGGCGGCCCGACGACCTTGATGCCCGGCTCGCGGGCCTGCGCGCGCGCCCGCTCTTCTCGATCCTGACGCCGGTCTACAACGTCGACCGGCGCTTCCTGGAGGCGGCCGTCGCCTCCGTCACGGCCCAGTGGTACCCGCACTGGGAGCTCGTGCTCGTGGACGATTGCAGCACCAGGGCCGAGACGCGGGCGGCGCTGGAGGCGATCGACGACCCGCGCATCAAGGTCCGCTTCAGCCCGGAGAACCGGGGCATCGCGCGGACCACCAACGCGGCGCTGGCCGAGGCCGCGGGCGAGTACGTCGTCTTCCTCGACAACGACGACGAGCTGACCCCGGACTGCCTCTACGAGCTCGCCCTCTGCCTCGACCGGACGGGGGCGGACTTCGTCTACAGCGACGAGGACAAGATCGACGGGGAGGGCCTGTTCTCGATGCCCTTCTTCAAGCCGGACTGGTCGCCCGACGCCCTGATGAGCATCATGTACACCTGCCACGTCTCCTGCATGCGCCGCAGCCTGATCGAGGCGGCGGGCGGCCTGCGGCAGGGCTTCGAGGGCGCGCAGGATTACGACCTCGCCCTGCGGGTGACCGAGCGGACGCGGGCCGTCGCCCACATCCCGAAGGTGCTCTACCACTGGCGCACCCTGCCGAGCTCGCTCGCCTCCGACATGGCGGCCAAGCCCCACGCCCACGAGTCGGTGCGCCGCCTCAAGGAGGAGGCGCTCACGCGCCGCGGCCTGCCCGGCACGGTCGAGCCGGTGGCGGCGATGCCGGGCCAGTTCCGCGTCAACTACCACCCGCGCGGCAACCCGACGGTCTCGATCGTGATCCCGTCGAAGGACAATCCGGCGATGCTGCGCCGCTGCGTCGACTCGATCCTGGGCAGGAGCAGTTACCGCGCGGTCGAGATCGTCGTCATCGACAACGGCAGCACGCAGCGCCCGGCCCTGAAGGCGCTCGACGAGCTGCGCAAGCTCGATCCCGTCACGGTCCTGTCGGACCCGAGCCCCTTCAACTACTCGGCGATCAACAATCTCGGCGCGTCCCGCGCCCGCGGCGAGATCCTCGTCTTCCTCAACGACGACACCGAGGTCATCTCCCCGGACTGGCTGGAGCGGATGGTCGGCTACGCGCAGCTCGACCACGTCGGCGCCGTCGGCGCGCGCCTCCTCTTCCCGGACGGGAAGATCCAGCATTGCGGCATCGTCAACCTCTACGAGGGGCCGGGCCACGCCTTCTACCGGCGCAAGGACGAGCAGGTCGCCGATTTCGGCCGCAACACCCTGGAATTCGACTGGGTCGCCGTCACGGGCGCCTGCCTCGCCATCGAGCGGCGCACATTCGAGGCGGTGGGCGGCTTCGACGAGGCGCTGCCGGTCGCCTACAACGACGTGGAACTGTGCTTCCGGCTCGTCGAGGCCGGCTACTTCAACGTGGTCTGCCAAGCCGCCCGGCTGACCCACCACGAATCCGTGACCCGCGGCGCCGACCAGGCGAGCCGCGAGAAGCGGGCGCGCCTGCGGCGGGACATGATGCGGCTCTACGCGCGCCACCCCCGCTTCCTCGCGCGCGACCCGTTCCACAGCCGCAACCTCAACCCCCTGAGCGGCCTCTTCCTGCCGAACCCCGTCTGAGCATGACCTCCGCCCCCACACTCGCGGCGCCCGTGGACGCGCCGGCCCCCCCTCCGGGCAGCCTCGCCGAGCGCCTGCGCGCGGAGATCGCCGCCGCCGAGGCCGTCTCCTTCGACGTGTTCGACACCCTGTTCGTGCGGCTTCTGGCGAGCCCGGAGGACGTGTTCGACCTCGTCGGCGCCCGCCACGGCATCCCCGACTTCCGCCGCCACCGCACGGCCGCGCAGACCCGCGCCTTCCAGGTGATGCACGAGCGCGGGCGCCACGAGATCGACCTCGACGGCATCTACGCGTGCCTGCCCGACCTCGGGGTGCCGGCCGAGACCCTGAAGCGCTCGGAATGGGAGATCGAGCTCGCGGTGCTGCGGCTCAACCCCGAGATGGGGGCGGTGGTGCGGCTCGCCCGGGATCTCGGCAAGCGCTGCGTCCTGAACTCGGACATGTACCTGCCGCGCCCCTTCTTCGAGGCGCTGTGCGCCCGCGAGGACGTCGCGGTCGACGCCGTCTACGTCTCCTCGGAGCGGCAGGCGACGAAGCGCGACCACGGCGCCCTCTTCACCCTGGTGGCGCAGGATCTCGGGCTGGCGCCCGCCCGGATCCTGCACATCGGCGACAACCCGGCCTCGGACATCCGGCGCGGGCAGGAGATGGGCTTCGCGACGTTCCACTACGTCGCGGCCCTGCCCGAGCGCGACCCCGCCCCCGACCCGGCCCATTCGCTGGCCACCGGCGTCTCGCGCTTCTCCGCCTACCGGACGGAGCGCTCGCCCTGGTGGCGGGCCGGCTACGCGGCCGGCGGGCCGGCGCACCTCGCCCTGCTCGGCTGGCTGGAGGAGAGGACGCGGGCGGACCGGATCGACCTGCTGCTGTTCCTGTCGCGGGACGGGTTCACGCTGCACCGGCTCTGGCCGGAGACGGGCGTGCCGAGCCTCTACTTCAAGTGCTCGCGGGTCCTGCTCGTCCTCGCCTCGATCACCGCCCGCAACTTCGAGGAGAACATCCCCTTCCTGCTGTCGGGCGCCGAGGGCCTGTGCCTCGCCGACATCGCGGCGCGGATCGGCGTGGAGCTGCCCGACGAGGGCGTCCTGGCCGATCTCGGCCTCGGGGCCGGCACGGTCTACGGGCGCGGCAACCGCAAGCTGTTCGAGTCGTACCTGCGGGTGACGCGCTGGCGCATCCTGCAGGTCTGCACCGAGTGCCGGCGCGGCCTCTACGCCGCCTGCCTGGAGGCGGGCCTGCGCGACGGGCTGCGGATCGGCCTCGTCGACGTCGGCTGGAAGGGCAGCACGCAGGAGGCGTTCGTGCGCTTCGCCGAGTCCGTCTTCGAGGTCGCGGTGAAGGGCTACTACGTCTGCCTGCACCGCGACGCCCGCCGCGAGCGGCCCGGCCTCGACATGGAGGCGATGATCTCGGAGCGCACACATTCCGCGGAGGCGATCCAGGACCTCTACGCGAACCGGGTGGTGGCGGAGCTGTGCTTCTCGGCGCCGCACGGCTCCGTCGTCGGCGCCACCCTGCGGGAGGATGGCGGCGTCGCCTACGCCGAGGATCCGGGCCGCGGCGCGGACCCGCGCCTGCCGGAGATCGCCGCCGAGGTCGATGCCGGGATCCGGGCCGCGGTGGCGGACTTCCGGACCCTCCTGGCCGACCTGCGGGACCTGCCCGTGGAGATGACGGTCCCCGCGCTGACCGCGCCGCTGCTGCGGCTCGCCCGCGCGCCGGCGCCGGAGGAGGCGCGGGCGATCGGGTCGATCCACAATTTCGACAGCTGGGGCAGCAGCGTGCTCTTCACGAACTATGCCGCCTCCCTGGAGGGCAGGGGCGTAGCCCGCGGCGATTCCTGGCCGGCGGGCCTAGCCGTCCTGAAGGCGGCCCGCGCGACCGGGTAGGGCGCTCAGATCCGGTGGCGCCGCCGCTCGTCGAGGCTGAAGGCGCCGGGGCCGGCCGCCACGAGGTAGAGGAAGACGAAGCAGAACAGGATCGCCGCGTCGCCCCCGTTCAGGGTCGGGAAGGGGCTGCGCGGCGCGTGGAACATGAAGTAGGCCACCGCCATCTCGCCGCTGAGCAGGAAGGCCACGGGCCGGGTGAACAGCCCGAGCACGATGAGGATGCCGCCGACGAGCTCCATCAGGCCGCCGATGCCGAACAGCGACAGCAGCTCCGGGGCGGGCTTCTCCCGCGGCGGGAAGCCGAGGAGCTTCTGCGAGCCGTGCGCCAGGAACAGCAGGCCCGCCATGATCCGGAGGGCGGCGAGCGCGAAGGGCGCGTAGCCCGTGAGGCGGGTGGTCAGGGCGGCCATGTCGGTTGTCGTCTCCGGGGGAAGGAGCCCGCATCGCGGCCCCGATAGGACCGCGATGTCAAGCCGAGCCCGACCCCGCCCGTGCGGCGACGCACGGGGCCGCGGGATCAGGCCTCCTTGAAGCCGTACTCGGGCACGCCCTCCTCGTTGCCGTAATACTTGTAGGGAAGGAACTTGCCCGACATGGCGAGCTTCACCCGGTCGCCCTTGTTGTTGGCCTCGCGCTCCATCGTCATGTTGAAGTCGATCGCCGACATGATGCCGTCGCCGAACTCCTCCTGGATCAGCTCCTTCCAGGTGGTGCCGTAGACCATGACGAGCTCGTAGAAGCGGTAGATCAGCGGGTCGGTCGGCGGCATCTGGGGGATCGAGCCGCGGTAGGGCGCCTCGTTCAGCATCCGCTCCTCGGCCTGGCTGAGGCCGAACAGCTCGGCGGCACGGGCGGCCTGCGCCTTCGGCAGCTTCATCTGGCCCATGCAGGCGGCGGTGATCAGGATCGGCGAGATCCCGCCGATCTCCTCCTGGATGTACTTCCAGGTCCAGCCCTTCTCGCGCTTGATGTCGAGGAGCTTCTCGGTGAGGTCTTCGCGCTTCATGGATGTCTCCGGGGTGGAGGGTGGGCAGTCCCGGGGCCGGGACCGGGGGAAGGGGTGTCGCGGGCTCACGCCCGCAGAGGTGTGCCGCGGGCTCACAGCCCGCCGCGATGTGCCGCGGGCTCACGCCCGCATGGCCGAGGCTTCGGTGCCGGCCACGATGGCCTCGGCGTCGGACGTGCCGGGCGCGGGGCGCACCACCGGCGGGTGGCGCGGGTCGTAGCCCGCCGGCATCGCGTCCCGCAGCGTCTTCGAGCGGGTCACGAGGAAGTCCATCAGGTGGTTGCGCAGGGCGTAGTAGCCCGGCGCGTGGTGGAGCGCGGCGCGCGCGCGCGCCTTCGGCAGCGGGTTCTCGACGATCTCGGCCACCTTCGCCTCGGGGCCGTTCGTCATCAGCACGATCCGGTCGGCGAGGTAGATCGCCTCGTCCACGTCGTGGGTGATCATGAAGACGGTCTGCCCGGTCTCGATGCAGATGCGGCGCACCTCGTCCTGCAGCGTGCCGCGGGTGAGGGCGTCCAGCGCCGAGAAGGGTTCGTCCATCAGGAGGATCTTGGGCTCGATCGCCAGCGCCCGGGCGATGCCGACGCGCTGCTTCATGCCGCCGGAGAGCTCGGACGGGCGCTTGTGCTCCGAGCCGGCGAGCCCCACCGTGGCGATGGCCCGGCGCGCCCGCTCCTCGACCTCGGCGCGCCGGGCCCCCCGCCAGCGCGAGGAGACCGCGTAGGCGACGTTGCCGAGCACGGTCCGCCAGGGCAGCAGGGCGTGGCCCTGGAAGATCACGGCCCGGTCGAGGCTCGTGCCCTCGATGGCCTGCCCGTCCACGATCACGACGCCCTCGCTCGGCGCCTCGAGCCCGGCCAGGATGTTCAGCACCGTGGTCTTGCCGCAGCCCGAGTGGCCGATCATGCAGACGAACTCGCCGCGCCGCACCGGCAGCCACAGGTTCTCGAACACCGTGGAGGTCCGGCCCCCCGGCGCCGGGTAGCGCCGGGCGATGCCCTCGATCGAGATGAACTTGTCGGACATGCGGGCACCCCCGGCAGCGGCGTCGGGGGCGGCGCGCTGCGGGCGCCGCCGGAAGGGGAGAAGCGTGCTCATCGCGGGCCTCGCGCTCACTCGGGGAAGGTCACGAGGCGCTGGGCGCGGGCGAGCACTTGGTCGAGGATCATCCCGACGAGGCCGATCACCAGGATCGAGGTGATCACGTTGGTGATCGAGAGGTTGTTCCACTCGTTCCAGACGAAGTAGCCGATGCCGGTGCCGCCCACGAGCATCTCGGCCGCGACGATCACGAGCCACGCGATGCCGATCGAGATGCGCATGCCGGTGAGGATCGTGGGCGCGGCGGCCGGCAGGATCACCGTGAAGGCGCGGCGGATCGGGCCGACCTCCAGGGTGCGGGCGACGTTGAGCCACTCGCGCCGCGTGCCCGCCACGCCGAAGGCCGTGTTGATCAGCATCGGCCAGAGCGAGCAGATGAAGATCACGAAGATCGCCGAGAGGCCCGAATCCCGGATCGTGTAGAGGGCGAGCGGCATCCAGGCGAGCGGCGAGACCGGCTTCAGGATCTGGATGTACGGGTCGAGCGCCCGGCTCATCAGCGGCGACATGCCGATCAGGAAGCCGACCGGGATGGCGACGATGACGGCGAGCCCGTAGCCGAGGGCGACGCGCCCGATCGAGTAGGCGAGCTGGATGCCGAGCCCCTTGTCGTTCGGGCCCCGGTCGTAGAACGGGTCCTTGAGGTGGCGCCAGATGTTGGCGGCGACGTCGAGGGGGCCCGGCATCGCGGACTTGCCGGTGGTGGCCGACGCCCCCATCAGGGCGGCGTATTCCGGGTCCATGGCCTCGGTCCGGGCGGTGCCGCCGACCGAGACCTGCCAGACGAGCAGGAAGGCGGCCAGCAGCGCCACCGAGAGGATGCCGGCGCGAAAGCGCAGGGAGGCGCGCATGGTCTCAGCTCCCGCGCCGGATCTTGAAGGAGGCGAGATACTCCTCGGGCTTGGCCGGATCGAAGGTCTTGCCCATCACCGCGAAGGTCTTGGTGGTGCTCTCGGGCGGGACGAGGCCGTCCTGGCGCATCAGCTTGGCGGCGTCGGTGGCGAGGTAGACCTTCTTCGCCACCGCGGCGTAGTCGACGTCGCCCTTGATCTGGCCCCAGCGCTTCATCTGGGTCAGGATCCAGACCGCGAAGGACTGCCAGGGGAAGGGGTCGAAATCGACCCGGTCGGGCACCTTGCGCACGTTGCCGAGCCCGTCCGCGAAGGTGCCGGTGAGCACCTGCTCCACCACCGTGACCGGCTGGTTGAGGTAGTTCGCCGGGGCGATCTGCGCGGCGATCTCCTTCCGGTGCTCGGGCTTCGAGGCGTAGGCGGTGGCCTCGATGACGGCGCGCAGCAGCGCCGCGTAGGTGTTCGGCGTCTCCCGCACGAAAGTCTCGGAGGCCGCGAAGGCGCAGCACGGGTGCCGGTCCCAGATCTCCTTCGAGAGGATGTGGATGAAGCCGACGCCGTCGTAGACCGCGCGCTGGTTCACCGGGTCCGGCGCCAGGAAGCCGTCGATGTTGTCGGCCCGCAGGTTGGCGACCATCTCGGGCGGCGGCACCGCGCGGATCTGCACGTCCGCGTCCGGGTCGAGGCCGGCCTCCGCGAGGTAGTAGCGCAGCAGGTAATTGTGCATCGAGTAGTCGAAGGGCACCGCGAACTTGAAGCCCTTCCAGTCCTTCGGGTCGCGCCGGTCCCGGTGCTTCATGGCGAGCGTGATCGCCTGCCCGTTCACGTTCTCCACCGCCGGCATCGTGTAGGGCTGCGGGTTCGAGCCGACCCCGAGGGTTATGGCGATCGGCATCGGCGCCAGCATGTGGGCGGCGTCGTATTCCCGGTTCAGGGTCTTGTCGCGGATCACCGCCCAGCCGGCTGTCTTGACCACGTCCACGTTCAGGCCCTGCCGGGCGTAGAAGCCCATCGGCGCGGCCATGATGATCGGCGTCGCGCAGGTGATCGGGATGAAGCCGACCTTGAGGTCGGTCTTCTCCGGCTTGCCCGCCTCGGCGAAGGCCTCGGCGGCGAACCGCGTCGGCAGGAACTGGCTCAAGGCCGCCGCGGCGGCGGCCGCGCCGACGCTCCGGAGGAAGGCGCGCCGCTCGGCGTCGCGCGGGAAGAGCGCCCGCATCACCGCGCCCTCGACGAGCCGCTGGGCGGCGGCCTCGCCGGTGGGCAGGGCCGCGTCGTGCTCGGCCTGGCTGCGGTGCTCGCCGCAGGAGCAGCCCCCGCGCCGCAGGCGGGTCTCGGGATCGAAGGGGTTGTCGAACAGCGCCATCGGTGGCCTCGCGTTGCCGGCAGAGCTCGGGAACGGAGATGGCAAACGGCGTGCCAAGGCCGTGCGGACCTGAAACGCGAGGGCGGCGAGACGGTTAGCAAGGCGTGGCCGAGCTACGAGATCTCGTGTAATACGAGATCTCGTCGGCAAATCACGAAAGTTCGTCGCGATGGGCGCAGCCGCGGGTCTCGGACCGGTCTTCGAGGAGAGCCGCGAGCCGATGCTCGTGATCGAGCCCGCGAGCGACCGCATCCTCGACGTCAACGCGGCCGCCGCCGAGATGCTGGGCTTCCCCCGCGCGGCCCTGCGGGCCATGAGCGCCAGCGCGCTGCATCCCGATCAGGTTCCCGCCCTGATCGTCTTCACACAGGCCGTGCAGGCCAAGGGCCGCTGGTGGACGCAGGCGCTCACCCCCCGCCACGGGTCGGGCCGGGCCCTCAACCTCGAATACGCGGCCTCGCTCCTGTCCGGCGACCCGCCGCGCCTCCTCGTGACGCTCTCCGACCTCGACGAGCGCCGCCGCCGCCTGATCGACCACGAGGCCGAGGCGCATATGCGGGCGGGCCTGCCCGAGTGGCAGCGCATGGAGCGGATCTTCCGCGACATCGAGCGGGAGAACCGGCTCATCCTGCGCGCGGCCGGGGAGGGGATCTACGGCGTCAACGCGGACGGGGTGACGACCTTCATCAACCCGGCCGCCGAGCGCATGCTCGGCTGGGCGGCCTCCGACCTCGTCGGGCGCGACATGCACGCCACCGTCCATCACACCCATCCGGACGGGGCTCACTACCCGCACCGCGACTGCCCGATCTACGCCGCCTTCCGGGACGGCGCCGTGCACCAGGTGGACAGCGAGGTGTTCTGGCGGAAGGACGGCACCGCCTTTCCCGTCGAGTACACCTCGACGCCGATCCGCGACCGGGGCCGGCTCCTCGGCGCGGTGATCGTGTTCCGCGACATCAGCCAGCGCCGGGAGGCGGACGAGCGCCTGCGCCGGGCGCTGGCCGAGGTCGATTCGCTGCGCGAGCGGCTGGAGCTCGAGAACGCCTACCTGAAGGAGGAGATCCGCCTCGAGAGCCACCACCAGGGCATCATCGGCCGCAGCCCGGCGATCGAGGCGACGCTGCGCCAGATCGACCTCGTGGCGGGCACCGACGCCACCGTCCTCGTCACCGGCGAGTCTGGCACCGGCAAGGAGCTGATCGCCCGCGCGATCCACGAGGCGAGCCGCCGCCGCGAGCGCCCCCTGATCCGGGTGAACTGCGCCGCCGTGCCCCGCGAGCTGTTCGAGAGCGAGTTCTTCGGCCATGCCCGGGGCGCCTTCACGGGGGCCCTGCGCGACCGCGTCGGCCGGTTCGAGCTCGCCGACGGCGGCACCCTGTTCCTCGACGAGGTCGGCGAGATCCCCCTCGACCTCCAGGGCAAGCTCTTGCGGGTGCTGCAGGAGCGCTCCTTCGAGCGGGTCGGCGAGGAGCGCACCCGCGCCGTCGACATCCGCCTGATCGCGGCGACGAACCGGGACCTGCGGGCGGAGGTGCGCCGCGGGCGCTTCCGCGAGGACCTCTACTTCCGGCTGAACGTCTTCCCCATCGGCGCCGTCCCCCTGCGGGAGCGGCCGGAGGACATCCCGCTCATCGCCCAGCACTGCCTCGCGGGGGCGGCGCGCCGGCTCAACATCCCAGAGCCGCGCCTCACCGAGGGCGACGTCCGGCGCCTCCAGCGCTACGCCTGGCCCGGCAACGTGCGCGAGCTGGAGAACGTCATCGAGCGGGCCGCGATCCTGGGCGCCCGCGGGCGCCTGCGCTTCGACCTGCCGGAGGCGGACGCCCCGGAGGCCGGGGCCGCGCCGGGCTCCGCCCCCGCGGCGGCGCCGCCGAACGAGGCCGAGCGCCGGGCGCGGGACCGGGCCGAGATCGTGGCGGCCCTGAAGCTCGCGGGCGGCAAGGTGTTCGGCCCCGGCGGGGCGGCCGAGATCCTGGGCCTCAAGCCGACGACGCTCGCCTCCCGCATCCGCGCCCACGGCATCGAGCGCCCCTGAGCGGGTGGCCGGTTGCGCGCAACGCGGTTAATGGAAAACGAACGCGTTTGCCGTAGGGCCGCTGTCGTCCGATCTCCGCCCGGTCCCGCTGGGATGCCGGAGGTCGGGGGTCCCGTCGCGCAGCGCGGCGGTTACGGCACAGGCGCCGCGCGGGCATGCCGGACGCGCGGGCCGCGCGGCATGCGGGGGTCTGATGGCGCTGGTCCCGGTCTGGACGATGGCGGTGCTCGCCGGCACCATGATCGTCAAGCATTACATCGCCGATTTCGTGCTCCAGACCGACTGGATGGCGCGGGGCAAGGAGCAGGAGCACGGCTGGTTCCTGCCGCTGGCCGCGCACGTCTCCTGCCACGCCCTCGCCACGCTCGGCGTCGCCCTCGTCGTGGCGCCGCGGCTCTGGTGGCTCGCCCTGGTGGATTTGGCGATCCATTTCTGCGTCGACCGGGCCAAGAGCGTGGTCTCCCGGCGCACCCGCTGGAACCCGGGCCAGGTCCAGTTCTGGTGGCTCCTCGGCTTCGACCAGATGCTGCACGCGCTCACCGACCTCGGTCTGGCGGCCTGCTTCCTGAGCCTGTGACCGGACCTCGATCGGCCTTCGGGCCGCATCGCGCACCGTCTCGGCCGCCCGCGCCGAAGACCTTCCGAAGATTCATCTTCAAATTGTATTTATCTCTCCCTGTCATTGTGCGCGCGAGAACCGGTCGATGCGCGGGTCGCAGCGTCGAGATGCGGCCCCTTGAGGTTTGCTTAACGCGGGCGTGCCAAGAGGAATGCTGTCGCCTGGAGGCGGGCGAGGCACAAAACCTCATGCACGACCCCTACGCTCACGTCACGCTGGAGGCCGGGACCATCCTCTTCGAGGAGGAGGAGCCGGGCGCCTACGCCTACCTGATCACGCGCGGACGCATCGAGATCTTCCTGCGCCGCGATGGAGCTGAGATCCAGCTCGCCGTGCGCGGGCCGGGCGAGATCTTCGGCGAGATGGCGATCCTCGATTCCGATCCGCGCTCGGCCTCGGCGCGCGCCCTCGACGACTGCGAACTCGTGCCCGTGAGCGAGGCGCAGATCCGCCACCGCCTCTCCGAGACCGACCCGATCCTGCGCCTCTGCCTCACCGTCGTGATGGCGCGCTACCGCGAGACGGCCGCCCTCCTCCGGGAGCGCGGCGTCGTCGCCCGCGGCGACCCGGCGGCCGCGCCCTCCCCGGCCGCCCGCGCCGATTTCGACGCGGCGATCACCGCCGTCGTGCTGGAGCGCGAGCTGCGCCGCGCCCTCGACCGGCAGGAATTCGAGCTGTTCTTCCAGCCGATCGTCCGGCTCGGCAGCGAGATGCTGGCGGGCTTCGAGGCGCTGATCCGCTGGCGCCACCCCGAGCGCGGCCTCGTCGCGCCCGCCGCCTTCATCCCCGTGGCGGAGGAGAGCGGGCTCATCGTGGACATCACGGCCTGGGTCGTCGCCGAGATCGGCCGCGTCCTGCCCGGGATCATGCGGGCGGGCCTGCGCAACGTCGCCGCGATCGAGGGCTCGCTGTTCGTGAGCGTCAACGTCTCCGGCCACGACCTCGCCCGGGCGAGCTTCCCCGGCATGGTCTGCGAGATGCTGCGCGCCGCCGGCATCGCGCCGGGCAGCCTCAAGCTGGAGATCACCGAGAGCACCCTGATGCGCGATCCCGCGAGCGCCACCGACGCGCTCACGCTCTGCCGCGCGAGCGGGATGGGCATCGCCATCGACGATTTCGGCACCGGCTACTCCTCGCTGAGCTATCTCAGCACGCTGCCGATCACGACCCTGAAGGTCGATCGCGCCTTCGTGCGGGCGATGCTCTCGGAGCCGCGCGACCACAAGATCGTCCAGACCATCCTGCGGCTCGCCGACGAGATCGGCATCCCGGCCGTCGCCGAGGGCATCGAGGAGCCGGCCGAGGCGCGCGCGCTCGCCGCGATGGGCTGCGCCTACGGCCAGGGCTACCTGTTCGGCCGCCCGGCGCCGCTCGCCGAGACCCTCGACCGGATCCGCTCCTGGCACGCCGACCCCGCCGCACGCCGCGCCCCGGCCGCCTGACCTGCGCCGAGCTCCACCCGCGCACGAGGGAGAAGGCGGTGCCCGCCCGGCGGGACCGGCTTAAGCCGCCGCGCGATTTTGGTTAAGGATCCTCCGCTAAGAACGGTTGCATCCGCGTTCTCTCAGGCGAGGGCGCCCGCTGCAGGGTTCGGAGGGGTATGGCGGTGAGTGAGGACGGTCCGGACACTGAAGCGCGCGGCGCGCACGGCCCCGCGACCGCCGAGGCCGCGCCGCCCCCTTGGGAGATCGTGCTGCCCGAGGAGAGCGCGACGGAGGATCTCGGCCGCTTCCTCGCCGAACTCCTCGAGCCCGGCGACCTCGTCGCCCTCTCCGGCGGGCTCGGCGGCGGCAAGACGACGCTGGCCCGCGCCCTGATCCGGGAGCTGACCGGCGAACCGGACCTCGACGTTCCGAGCCCGACCTTCACCCTGGTCCAGCCCTACGAGGGCCGGCGCGGGCGCGCCATCGTCCACGCCGACCTCTACCGCCTGCGCGGGCCCGACGAGCTCGTGGAGCTCGGCTTCGACGAGATGACGGAGAGCGCCATCACCCTCGTCGAGTGGCCCGAGCGCCTGCCGCCCCGCGAGGGGCCGGTGCTCTCGGTCGACCTGTCGCTGCGGCGGGAGTTCGGCGAGGGCTCGCGCTTCGCCAGCATCGACGGCAGCGGCGGCATGCGCGCCCGCCTCGACCGGGCGCGGGGCCTGCGCGGCCTCCTCGTGCGCGCCGGCTGGGACGAGGCCGAGCGGATCCCGATGCAGGGCGACGCCTCGACCCGCGCCTACGAGCGCCTGCGCAAGCCCGACGGGTCGACCGCCATCCTGGTCATCTCGCCGCCCCGCGCGGACGGGCCGCCCGTGCGCGACGGCAAGCCCTACAGCGCCATCGTGAAGCTCGCCGAGAGCGTGCACGCCTTCGTGGCCGTCGACCGCGGCCTGCGGGCGCTCGGCTTCTCGGCGCCGCGCATCTACGGGGAGGATCTCGGCGCGGGCCTGCTGATCCTGGAGGATCTCGGGGCCGAGCCCGTCGTGGACGCGAGCGGGCCGCGGCCCGAGCGCTACGCGGAGGCCGTGCGGCTGCTCGCCAAGCTCCACGCCACGGAATTGCCGAACGCGCTGCCGGTGGCGGACGGGATCGAACACGTGCTGCCGCCCTACGACACCGAGGCGCTGCTGTTCGAGGCCGAGCTGCTGCCCGAGTGGTACGCGCCGGCGATCCGCGGCGTCACGCTCCCGGACGCGGCGCGGGCCGACTTCCTCGCCCTCTGGGCGGAGGCCCTGCGCGGCGCCATCCCCGAGCGCCCGACCTGGACGCTGCGGGACTACCACTCGCCGAACCTGATCTGGCTGCCCGAGCGCGACGGGCTGGAGCGGATCGGCCTCATCGACTTCCAGGACGCGGTGCTCGGCCACCCGGCCTACGACGTCGCCTCGCTGCTGCAGGACGCCCGCGCCGACGCGAGCGCCGAGTTCGAGCTGCGCCTGCTCGGGCTCTACGTGCGCGAGCGCCGCGCCCGCGAGCCCGAGTTCGACATGCAGGGCTTCGCCCGGGCCTACGCGCTGCTCGCCGCGCAGCGCGCCACCAAGATCCTCGGCATCTTCGCCCGGCTCGACCGGCGCGACGGCAAGCCGGGCTACCTCGCCCACCTGCCGCGCATCGAGGGCTACCTCGCCCGCAACCTCGCCCACCCGGCGCTGGCCCGCCTGCGCCTGTGGCACGAGGAGCACCTGCCGGACCTCGCCGCGCGCGTCGCCCGGCCCGAGTCCTGAGCGCCCCGCATTCCCGCCCGCCCGACAGTCCCGCGAGCCCCGCATGAGCGCCCCCGAGACGAACCCGCCCGCGACGCTCCCGCCGGGAGGCGACCCGCCCGGCATCACCCGCGCCTTCGTGCTCGCGGCCGGCCTCGGCAAGCGCATGCGCCCCGTCACGGCGACGCTGCCGAAGCCGCTCGTCCCCGTCGCCGGCAAGACGCTGCTCGACCACGCCCTCGACCGGGCGGCGGAGGGCGGCATCACCCACGCCGTCGTCAACGTCCACTGGCTGCCCGACCTGATCGAGGCGCACCTCGCCAGGCGGTCGGGCGCTCCCGAGATCGCGGTCTCGGACGAGCGCGCCGCGCTCCTCGAGACGGGCGGGGGCGTGAGGAAGGCCCTCGACCGGATCGGGCCCGACCCGTTCGTGGTGTTCAACGCCGATTCCTTCTGGCTCGAAGGGCCCGTCCCGAACCTGCCGCGCCTGATCGCCCGGTGGGATCCGGCCGCGATGGACATCCTGCTCCTCGTGGCGCCGGCCGCGACCAGCCTCGGCTACGAGGGCAAGGGCGACTTCGTGATGGACCCGGACGGCCGCCTGGAGCGGCGCGGCGAGCGCGAGGTCGCGCCCTTCATCTACGCGGGCGTCGCGATCCTGAAGCCCGAGCTCTTCGCGGACACGCCGGAGGGCTCGTTCTCGCTCAACCTGCTGTTCGACCGGGCGATCGCCCGCGAGCGCCTGCACGGCTTGCGCCTCGACGGCCAGTGGCTCCACGTGGGCACGCCCGAGGCGATCCAGGCCGCCGAGGAGCGGGTGCGGCTGAGCGCGCAGGCCCCGTGAGGCGGCGCTTCGTTGCGGAACGAAGAGCGAACGGGTACGTGTAGGCCGGCATCGGCGACGGCGATCGGAAGGCGGTTCGAGGACGTGGTGGTGTTACCGGCCGACAGCGATCTCTGCGCTCCCGAAGCGGACTCGACGCCCCACCTCTCCCGTCCGGGAGAGGTCGAGTCCGCGGCACGCGGACCGGGTGAGGGATGCGACCCTTCCGGACACGGCGAACCCCTCACCCCGTCCCTCTCCCGGACGGGAGAGGTGGCCCGCGCCCGGTCCGTGCCCGACGCCCGCGTCTTCACCGTCCCGCCCGGCGCGCCGTTCCTGCCGGCGCTGGCGGAGGCCCTGATCGACGGTCGGCTCGTCGGCGACCTCGGGGCCGACCCGATGGCGCTCGCCGCCGTCACGGTCTACCTGCCGACCCGCCGCGCCGCGCGGGCGCTCGGCACGGTCCTGGCCGAGCGCCTCGGCGAGGCCGCGCTGCTGCCGCGCATGATCCCCCTCGGCGAGGCGGACGAGGCGGAGCTCGATCTCGCCGCCAACCCGCTCCTCGAGAACGGGCCGGACGCGCTCAATCCCTCGATGCCGCCGCTGGAGCGGCGCCTCATCCTCGCCCGCCTCGTCCAGGCCTGGGCCGAGACCGTCGACCGCAAGCTCCTGCCCATCGACGACGACGTGCCCTTCCTCGTCCCCTCCTCGCCCTCGGACGCGGTCGGCCTCGCGGGCGACCTCGAGCGGCTCATGGACGCGCTCACCGTCGAGGGGCTGCCCTGGTCCGAGATCGGCAGCGCCGTCGAGGCCGAGTACTCGCAGTATTTCGGCCTGACCCTCGATTTCGTGCGCATCGCCGCCGAGAACTGGCCGCGGATCCTGGCCGAGCGGGGCCTGAGCGATCCCGTCTCCCGGGCGCGCCGGCTGGTGCTCGCGGAGGCCGAGCGGCTGGTCCGCGAGCGCCCGGCCGATCCGGTCGTGGTGGCGGGCTCCACCGGCTCGGTCCCGGCGACCGCCCGGCTGATCGCGGCGGTGGCCGCTCTCCCCCGCGGGGCGGTGGTGCTGCCCGGCCTCGACCGCGACCTCGAGGCCGGCGGCTGGGACGCGATCGAGACCGGCGAGGGCTTCGAGCGGCAGATCGCCCACGGCCACCCGCAGGCGGTGCTGCACCGCCTGCTCGGCCCCGGCGGGCTGCGGCTCCCGCGGGAGGCCGTGGCGCCCCTCGGCGCGCCCGCTCCCGACCTCGCGGCGCGCGCCCGCCTCCTCTCCGAGGCCCTGCGGCCGGCCGAGACCACCGACGCCTGGGCCCGGATCGATGCGGATCTTCGCGTCGACATCGCGGCCCGCGGCCTCGCGGACGTCGCGGTCGCCGAGGCGGCGGACGAGCGCGAGGAGGCGCTGGTCGCCGCGATCGCCCTGCGCGAGACCCTGGAGAGCCCCGGCGCCACCGCGGCCCTCGTCACCCCGGACCGCGGGCTCGCGACCCGGGTCGCGGCGGAACTCGCCCGCTGGGGCATCGTGGCCGAGGACTCGGCCGGCCTGGCGCTCGCGCAGAGCCCGGCCGGGCGCCTCGCGCGGCTCGCGGCGGAGCTCGCCGCCGAGCTGCACCCGGCGCGCCTGATCGCGCTCCTCGCCCACCCGCTCGTGCGGCTCGGGCTCGACCGCGCGGAGGTGGTGCGGGGCGCCGCCGCCCTGGAGATCGGCGTGCTGCGCGGCCCCGCCCCGGCGCCGGGGTTCGCGGGCCTGCGCCGCGCCCTCGCCGAGGCGCGTGCGCCCCGGGAGGGCGAGCGGCGCCCGCGCGCCAAGCGCCGCCTGAAGCCCGTCGACTGGGACCTCGCCGAGGCGCTGGTGGAGCGGCTGACGCTGGCCTTCGCGGGTTTCCCCGGCGAGGACGCCCGCGGCGTCTGCGACCTCGTCGCCGTGGCGGCCCGCCACCGGGAGACCTGCGACTGGCTGATCCTCGGGCCGGACGACGCGCCCGAGGCCGAGCCCGACCCCTCGCTCGCCTGCCTCGACAGCCTGTTCGACGATCTCGAACTCGCCGATTCCGGCCTGCTGCCCGGCCGCTTCGGCGACTACCCGGCCTTCTTCACGGCGCTCGCCCGCGAGCGCGTGGTGCCCTGCGCCGTCGCCGCGCCGCACCCGCGCCTGCGCATCCTCGGCCTCCTGGAGGCACGCCTCCTCAGCGTCGACCGGGTGGTGCTCGGCGGCCTCGACGAGGGCGTCTGGCCGATGAAGACGGTCACGGACGCCTTCCTCAACCGGCCGATGCGCGAGCGCGTCGGCCTCAACCCGCCGGAGAGGCGCATCGGCCAGAGCGCGCACGACTTCGTGCAGGCTCTGGGCACCCGCGACGCGGTGATCACCCGCTCGGCCAAGCGCGAGGGCGCGCCGACCGTGCCCTCGCGATTCCTGCAGCGGATGCGCGCCTTCGTGGGCGAGGAGGCCTGGCAGGGCGCGCTCGGGCGCGGCCGGCGCTTCTCGGCCTACGCCGCCGCCCTCGACGGCGCCGCCGAGCCGCCGCAGCCGCGCCTGACCCAGCCGAAGCCGAAGGCCGACCCGGCCCTGTTCCCGCGCACCCTCAGCGTCACCGAGATCGAGACCCTGGTGCGCGACCCCTACACGATCTTCGCCCGCCACGTGCTCGGCCTCGACCCGCTGGAGCCGGTGGCGGCCCTGCCCGGCGCTAGCGAGCGCGGCACGCTGATCCACGCGATCCTCGGCGCCTTCGCGCAGGCCCATCCCGAGGGCCTGCCGGAGCGGGCGGAGGAGCAGCTCTTCGCCCTCGCGCTCAACGCCTTCGGCCCGATCCAGGACGTCTACCCCGAGCTCTACGCGGAGTGGTGGCCCCGCTACGAGCGGATGGCGGCGGCCTACCTGCCCTGGGAGGCGCAGCGCCGGTCGGGGCTCGCCCGCGTGCACCCGGAGATCTCGGGCCGCTGGGTCATCCCGATGGGGTCCGAGACCTTCACCCTGCGCGCCCGGGCCGACCGGATCGAGCGGCGGCGCGACGGGGGCGCCTGCATCGTCGACTTCAAGACGGGCGCGCCGCCGAGCGCCCGCGAGGTCTTCGCGGGCTTCTCGCCCCAGCTCACGCTGGAGGCGGCCATGCTGATGGCCGGCGCCTTCGACGGCGTGCCGCCGGCGAAGGACACGCCCGACCTCCTCTACCTCTACGCGTCCGGCGGCCGGAAGCCGTTCCAGCCCGTCCCCGTGAAGCCGCCGCGGGGCGACGCGCGCCCGGTCGAGGCCATCGTCGCCGAGCACGCCGAGCGCCTGCGCGGCCTGATCGCCCGATTCCTCACCGGCGAGGCGGCCTACGTCTCGCGGCCCTACCCGAAATACGCCCGCGCCTACGGCGACTACGACCACCTCGCGCGCGTGCTCGAATGGTCGCTCGGCGGCGAGGAGGAGGGCTGATGTCCGGCCGCAGCACGCCCTTCCTCGTCGACGCGCTGACGCTCGACGCGCAGCGCCGGGCGGCCGACCCGCGCGCCTCCGCCTGGGTCTCGGCCAACGCCGGCGCCGGCAAGACCAAGGTGCTCACCGACCGGGTGGTCCGCCTCCTCCTCGACGGGGCGGCCCCGGGGCGCATCCTCTGCCTCACCTTCACCAAGGCGGCGGCCGCCAACATGTCGATCCGCGTCTTCCAGCGCCTCGGCCGCTGGGTGACCCTCGACGACGCGGCGCTCGCCGGGGAACTGACGGAGCTCACCGGCGAGCGGCCGACGCGCCGCAGGCTGGAGGCGGCCCGGCGCCTGTTCGCCCGCGCTGTCGAGACGCCGGGCGGCCTCAAGATCGAGACGCTGCACGCCCTGTGCGAGCGGCTCTTGCACATGTTCCCCTTCGAGGCGAACGTGCCGGCCCGCTTCGTCGTCCTCGACGAGAACCAGTCCCGCGAGGCTTTCGCGGTCGAGACCGACAACGTGCTGGCCGACGCGATCGGCGGCCTCCACCCGCACCTGAGCGAGGCGCACGCCCTGGTGGCGCCGGAGGCGGCGGGCGACGCGCTGCGCAAGGCGATCCGCTCCGCCATCCAGGCCCGCCACATCCTCGGCCACCGGGACGGCCTCGACCCGCTCTTCTCGGCGCTCTCGGCCTCCCTCGGGCTTGCGGCCGAGGAGAACGCGCGGGACATCGAGGCCCGCATCCTCGACGGGCTGTCCGACCTCGCCGGTCAGGCGGAGGCCCTGCGCACCGGCAAGAGCACGGACGAGGGCCTCGCCGACGCCCTCCTCGAGGCGAGCCGGGCGCTCGGGGCGGACGACCCGGTCGGCGCGATCGAGACCTACCGCTCGGTCTTCTTCACGCAGAAGGACGAGCCGAAAGCGGCCAAGAGCCTCGGCACCAAGGCGGTGCCGGAGGCGCTGCGCGAGGCGCTCGTCGCCGAGCGCGACCGCCTGGAGGCCCTGTTCGAGCGCCTGCGGGCGGCCCGCGCCCACGCCCGCACCCGGGCGCTGTTCACCCTCGCGGCCGAGATCCACCGCCGCGTCGAGGCGCAGAAGGCCCGGCTCGGGGCGCTCGACTTCGACGACCTCATCCACAAGACCCTCGACCTGCTCTCGCGAGTCGGCGCCTCCTGGGTGCTGTACAAGCTCGACCGCGGCGTCGACCACGTCCTCATCGACGAGGCGCAGGACACCAACCCGCACCAATGGGAGATCCTGCGCCGGATCACGGCCGAGTTCGCGGCGGGCGCGGGCGCCCGCCCGGTCCTGCGCACCCGCTTCGCGGTGGGCGACCCCAAGCAGTCGATCTACAGCTTCCAAGGCGCCGAGCCCCGCGAGTTCGAGGTGACCCGGCGCGCCTGGGCGCGGGAATCGCGCGAGGCCGAGCACGCCTTCGCCGATGTCGGGCTGACCCTCTCGTTCCGCTCGGCCAGCGGCGTGCTGCGGGCGGTGGACGCCACCTTCGCGCTGCCCGACCATTACCGCGGCCTCTCCTTCGACGACGCGGCCACCGGCACGGTCCACGCCTCCGCCCGCGGGCAGGAGGCCGGCGCCGTCGAGCTCTGGTGCGTCGAGGAGCCCGCCGACGAGGTGGAGCCCGACGCCTGGGCCGCCCCCGTCGACGCGCCGGAGACGAACGCCCCGGCGATCCGCACGGCCCGCCGCATCGCCCGCGCCGTGAAGACCTGGATCACGAGCGGGGACGAGCGCGGGCGCCGCCGCTCGCCCGGCGAGATCCTGATCCTCGTGCGCAAGCGCGGCACCGCCTTCGAGGAGGTGATCCGCTCGCTCAAGGGCCTCGGCGTGCCCGTGGCCGGCCAGGACCGGCTCGATGTCGCCGCCCACATCGCGGTCAACGACCTCGTGGCCGCGGGCCGGGCCGGGCTCCTGCCCGCCGACGACCTGACCCTCGCCACCGCCCTCAAGACGCCCCTCGTCGGGCTGACCGACGAGGACCTGGTGCGGATCGCGGCCCGCCGCGACCTCTCCGAGACGCTGGAGGACGCGCTCCACCGCCACGCGGAGGCCGGCGATCCGGCCGCGATCCGCGGCCGGGAGGCCCTCGCCGGCTGGATCCGGCTCGCCGCCGCGCACGGGCCGTTCGGCTTCTACGCCGCGCTCCTCGGGCCGATGAGCGGGCGCGCCGCCCTCGTCTCGCGCCTCGGTGGCGAGGCGGGCGACGCCATCGACGTGTTCCTGGCGGCCGCGGCGCAGGCCGAGCAGGGCAGCGACGCCCCTTCCCTCGGCGGCTTCCTCGCACGCTACGTGGGGCTCGCCGCGCGGGACGGCGGCCACACGGTCAAGCGCGACCTCGAGGCGGGCCGCGACGAGGTGCGGGTGATGACCGTGCACGGCGCCAAGGGCCTGGAGGCGCCCGTCGTCGTGGTGATCGACGGCTGCGAGCCCCTCGGCCGGAACGACCCGCCGCTCATCGCCATGCCGTCGGCCGAGGGCGCGCGCCCGCTGCCGCCGGTCTGGTCGAGCGCCCGGGCCTACGATTGCGCGGCGACCGCGGCGGCCCGGACCGAGATCCAGGCGCGGGCCCGCGAGGAGCACAACCGCCTGCTCTACGTCGCCATGACGCGCGCCGCCGACCGCCTCGTCATCGCGCCCTATCGCGGGCGCACCGAGGCCGGCGAGACCGCGTGGTGCCGGATGGTGCAGGCCGGCCTCGAGCGCCAGCTCGGTCCCGGCGAGACGGTCGAGACCGCCTACGGCTCCGTGACCCTGTGGCGGGACGGCGAGGACGCCGCCCTGAGCCTCGCCGCCGCCGCGAACCCGGCCGCGCCGCCGCCGCTGCCGGCGTGGCTGCGCAAGCCGGTCCGCCCCGAGACGGACGCCGCGCCGCCGCTCAGCCCGTCCGGCAGCCTGCGGGCCGCGGACGGGCAGCGCGGGGGCGAGCGCCGCCTCGCGGACGCCGAGGCGCGCCGCCGCGGCGTGCTGATCCACGCGCTCCTGGAGCACCTGCCGCGGCTCGACCCGGCGCGCCGGGCGGAAGCCGCCGCCACCTTCGTGCGGGCGCGCGCGCCGGGCCTGCCCGAGCCGAAGCGCCGCGCCATCGCGCAGGCGGCGCTGCGCCTCATCGACGAGCCCGACCTCGCGCCGCTCTTCGCCCGCGAGGCGCGGGCCGAGGTGACGCTGTCGGGGCGGGTGCTGGCGGAGGGCGCCGAGCGCCCCGTCTACGGCCGGGTCGACCGGCTCGCCGTCCGGGACGGGACGGTCTGGCTCGCCGACTTCAAGACCGGCCGCCCGCCCGAGGCGGACGGGCCGCTGCCGCGGGCCGAGGCCGCCCAGATCGCCCTCTACGCGGCCCTGCTCGGCCGGGTCTACCCGGATCACCGCATCGTGCCGATGCTGGTCTGGACCTCGGGCCCCGCGATCCGGCGCCTCGGCGAGGCCGAGATCGCCGAGGCGCTCCGGGGTATCGCGGTCAGCCCTCGCGGTTAGCCCTCGCGGTCAGCCTTCGCGGTCAGCCTTCGCGGTTCTTGGGCGTGAGCTTCAGGATCTTGCCGTCCGGCCCGTCCGTGACCGCGTAGATCGCCCCGTCCGGGCCGACCTTCACGTCGCGGATGCGGTCGCCGAGCTCGATGCGCTCCTCGGTGACGACCTTGTCGCCGTCGAGCTTGAGCACCACGAGGCCGGGATAGATCAGCCCGCCCGCCAGGAAGTTGCCCTTGAAGGCCGGGAACAGGGAGCCGTCGTAGTAGGCGAGGCTGGAGGGCGCGATCACCGGGTCCCAGTAGTAGACGGGCTGCGCGGTGCCGCCGGCCTGCGTGATGCCCTCGCCGATCTTCTCGCCCGAGTACTCGATGCCGTAGGTCACGGTCGGCCAGCCGTAGTTCACGCCGGGGCGGGGCCGGTTCAGCTCGTCGCCGCCGCGGGGTCCGTGCTCGATCGTCCAGAGCCGGCCCTGGCCGTCGAGGGTCGCGCCCTGCACGTTCCGGTGCCCGTAGGACCAGATCTCCGGCAGCGCCTTCTCGCTGCCGACATAGGGGTTGTCCTTGGGCGCATTGCCGTCCGTGTCGAGGCGGAAGACCTTGCCGAGCCCGCTCGACAGGTCCTGGGCCTGGACGCGGGGCTGCTTGTCCGAGCGCTCGCCCACCGTGAGGAACAGCTTGCCGTCCGGCGTGAAGACGATCCGCGAGCCGAAGTGCTTGTCGCCGTCGTAGGTCGGCATCTGCCGGAAGATGACCTTGACGTTCTCGAGCTTGCCGCCGTCGCCGCTCTCGGTGAGCACCGCCTTGGCCAGCGTCGTGCCGTTGCCCTTCTCGCGGGGCTCCGAGTAGCTGACATAGACCGTGCGGTCGTTCCGGAATCCGGGGCTCAGAGCGATGTCGAGGAGGCCGCCCTGGCCACGGGAATCGACCTTCGGCACGTTGGCGACGGGCGCCCCGATCTTGCCGTCCTTGCCCACGATGCGGATCTTGCCCGCCTTCTCGGTGACGATCATCCGCCCGTCCGGCAGGAACTCCATCGCCCAGGCGCTGGCCAGCCCCTTGGCCACGGTCGCGACGTCCACGCGCGCCGCCTCGGCGGGCTTCGGGGCGCGGGTCTGGTTCGGCAGGAGCGGCTTGTAGCCCGTGTTCGGCTCCGCGGTCTCCGCGGGCACGGAGCCGGCCGATTCGGCGCTCGGCGCCGTGAAGGCCTCGCCCTCCACCCGGGAGGGGCGCGCCTCGGGGGCGGCGTTCTGGGCGAGGGCCGGCAGGCTGAGGCTCAGCGCGGCGACGGTGGCGAGCAGGGTGGGATGGATGCGCGTCACGTGCGGTGTTCCTCCATGCGGTCCGCCTCTGTCGTGGGGCGTTGCCGGCCGCGTCGAAGCGCGGTCGGTCCGGCCTCGAGGCTGAGGACGGGCGCCGCCCGGCGGCGGCCGATGGGCGGGGAGATGGGGCGCGACGCTCCCGACGGCGAGGCCTGAGGGCGCGGACCGAGACGATTCGGCCCAGGTTGCCGGGCCGGGCTGCGCGGCGCGGCCGGACTGGGCGGCGCTTCATGAGCGCGGCGCGTCCCTGGCCTGCCCGCGCCGCACGGTGCCTTGACCATGCGCGGGGCCGTCGCCAATTCTGCCGCAGTCGCGGCGAGGGTCCCTTCGGAGACGTCCTCCGGCCGCGAAACCGGAAAGGGTTAGTGATGGCGACGGTGAAAGTGACCGACGCGAGCTTCGAGCAGGACGTGCTTCAGTCCGCCGAGCCGGTCGTCGTGGATTTCTGGGCGGAGTGGTGCGGCCCCTGTCGGCAGATCGGCCCCGCGCTGGAGGAGATCTCCGCGGACCTTCAGGGCCGCGTGAAGATCGCCAAGGTGAACGTCGACGAGAACCCGGGCATCGCCTCGCAGTACGGCATCCGCTCGATCCCGACGCTGCTGCTGTTCAAGAACGGCCAGCGCGTCGACCAGAAGGTCGGTGCGGCGCCGAAGGGCGACCTCTCCCGCTGGATCCAGACCGCCTCGGCTTGACGGCGCGCGGCTCCTGCGCGCGCACCGCTCGAACGCGAGAAGCCCGGCCGCGAGGCCGGGCTTTTTCATGTCCGGGACACGGTTTCCGAATCGCGGCGGGCCGCCGTGACGGGCCTATGTGACGGATTGGGAGCGCCGCAGGGCCGCCCAAACGGAAAAGCCCGGCCTCGCGGCCGGGCTTCCCTGGTTTCAAGACCCGATGTTCGGCTTAGTAGGTGCCGAACTTGTAGTTGAGGCCGGCGCGGACGACGGCGAACTCGCTGTCGCGACGGACGGTGCCGAGGGTGTTGTAGACCGGGACGAGGCCGCCGACCGTGTTGAGGCCGCCGACGATCGGGAGGTTGGTGGCCCGACCCTGGTCGAGGTTCACGTACAGACCTTCGACCTTGAGCGTCACCGCCGAGGAGCGGAAGAAGTTCAGGAACGAGTCGGTCGGGAGCGCGTACTCGACGCCGCCACCGACGGTCCAGCCGGTGAGGAAGTCGTCGCCGCGGGCGACGTTCGCGAACTGGTTCAGGCGGCTGTCGCCCGAAGCGTAGGCGAAACCGCCGGTGCCGTAGAACAGGACGCGGTCGAAGGCGTAACCGATGCGGCCGCGAACGGTGCCGAAGAAGTCGAGCGTGCTGAGCACGCCGTTCACCGGGACGAAGTTCGGGTTGATCGTGCCGATGGGCGCGTTCGTGGTGAAGCGGTTGTTCCGGCGAGCGCCGAAGTCGAGGTACTGGGCGTCAGCCTCGATACCGACGACCACACCGGAGCCCGGCGTGAACTGGTAGTTGTAGCCGATCTGACCACCGCCCGAGAAACCGTCACGGTCCGCGTTGCGGTAGGCAAGCGTGGCGCCGAGCGGCAGGATGGAGGTGGCGACCGGCGCGCCGCCGGGGCCCGTCAGCGTGACCGGGTTGGTCAGCGTCTGGGTGAAGCCGTTGGCAGCGTTGCTGCTGACGTCGAACGCGTAACCGGCGTTGAAACCGGCGTAGAAGCCCGTCCAGGTGAAGACCGGAACCGGCGTGAAGACCGGCGGCGCAGCGCGGCGCGGCAGGTCGGCGGCCGAAGCCGCCGCGGTGAGCGCCGTGAAGGCGGCGAGTGTCGAGAGAAGCTTTTTCACTTTTTGATCCCCAGCATTATGCCCGATCGGTGGCGAAACTACGGGATTTTCCACAGTTAAGATGTAGCGCTGAGGCCACACCGATCGGCACTCGACAACTTGCGCGCGGGGGCGGTGGAGAACGGGGATCGCGGCACCACGGTCGTCGCGGGAGGTCGAGGACGGCACATCCGCGCCGCCCCGCGGCACCTGCACTTCACGGTTGAAGTCTCGCGCCTCCGGTCAGACCGGAGGCGTGCCGTTGGCGGTCAGCACCGCGCCCGCGAGGTAGAGCGAGCCGCAGATCAGGATGCGCGGCGGCTGCTCGAAGGCGATGTCGCCGATGAGCGACAGGGCCGCCTCGACGCTCGGGGCGGTTCGGGCGTTGAGCCCGACTCCGGCCGCGATCCCGGCGACTTCCTCGGCCGGGCGCGCCGCCATCTGGCCGGCGATCGGCACGGCGATGAGGGCCCGCGACAGGCCCACGAAGTTGCGCAGGAAGCCTTCCGCGTCCTTGGTGCCGAGGAGGCCCACGATCAGGACGAGGGGCACGTCGCTGCGCTCGCCGAGATCGGCCGCCGCCGCCGCGAGGATGCGTCCGCCGTCGATGTTGTGGCCGCCGTCGAGCCAGAGCTCGGCGCCCGCCGGGACGAGCGCGGCGAGGCGGCCCCGGCTCAGCCGCTGCAGGCGGCCCGGCCAGTCGACCTGGCGCAGGCCCGTCTCGAGCGCCGCCGTGCCGATGTCGCCGAAGCCCGCCGCCCGCAGGGCCGCGATGGCGGTGCCCGCGTTGGTGAGCTGGTGGCGACCGATCAGCCGGGGCTTGGGCAGGTCGAACAGGTCGGTCTCGTCCTGGAAGACGAGGCGCCCGCGCTCCTCGTGCACCGAGAAGTCCTGGTTGCCGACGAGGACGGGCGTGGCGCCGACGCGCGCGGCGTGGCGGCAGAGCACCGCGTCGGCCTCGGCGTAGTCCTGCGCGGCGATCACCGCCGGGCAGCCGCGCTTGAAGATGCCGGCCTTCTCCCCCGCCACGGCCTCGACCGTGTCGCCGAGATACTCGGCGTGGTCGCGCCCGATCGGGGTGACGACCGCGGCGGCCGGCCGGTCGATGACGTTCGTGGCGTCGACGCGGCCGCCGAGGCCGACCTCGAGCAGGAGCACGTCGGCGGGCGATTCGGAGAAGAGCAGCAGGGCCGCGGCCGTGGTGATCTCGAAGACCGTGATCGGGTCGCCGCCGTTGGCGGCCTCGCAGCGGGCGAAGGCGTCGGCGAGGCGGTCCTCGCCGACGAACTGGCCGCCGCCGATGGCGCCGAGCCGGATGCGCTCGTGGAAGCGCACGAGGTGGGGCGAGGTGTAGACGTGGGCGGCCAAGCCCCCCGCCTCCAGGATCGCCCGCATGAAGGCGATGGTCGAGCCCTTCCCGTTGGTGCCGGCCACGTGGATCACCGGCGGCAGGCGCCGCTCGGGATGGTTCAGCTTGGCGAGCAGTCCCTCGATTCGCCCGAGCGACAGGTCGATCGTGCGCGGATGCAGGGCGAGGAAGCGCGCCATCAGCGCGTCGGAGGAGTCCATGGCTCGTGTCGCGGTCTCGTGTCGCGTGCTGTCAGGCCGGCTCGGGCTGCGCGGCCGGCGCCTGCGCGGGCGCCGCCGCGCGGGCGGCGTCCGGGCCCATGTTCATCAGGAGGCCGCAGAGGCGGGCCACCGTCTCCTTGAGGGCGTGGCGGTGCACCACCTGGTCGACCATGCCGTGCTCGCGCAGGTACTCGGCCCGCTGGAAGCCGTCCGGCAGCTTCTCGCGGATCGTCTGCTCGATGACGCGGGGCCCGGCGAAGCAGATCAGGGCGCCGGGCTCGGCGAGGTGCACGTCGCCCAGCATGGCGTAGGAGGCGGTGACGCCGCCGGTGGTCGGGTTCGTCAGCACCACGATGTAGGGGAGCTTGGCCGCGTTGAGGCGGCGCAGGGCGACCGTCGTCCGCGGCATCTGCATCAGCGAGAGGATGCCCTCCTGCATGCGGGCGCCGCCCGAGGCCGAGAACAGGACGTAGGGCGTGCGCTTGTCGAGCGCCGTCTCGGCGCCGCGGATGAAGGCCTCCCCCGCCGCCATGCCGAGCGAGCCCGCCATGAAGCCGAATTCCTGCACGGCGAGCGTCATCGGGATGCCGCCGACTCGGCCGAAGCCGATCTTGAAGGCGTCGGCCATGCCGGTCTTGGTGCGCGCCTCCTTGAGGCGGTCGACGTAGCGCTTCTCGTCGCGGAACTTGAGCGGGTCCGGCGCGACCTCCGGCAGCGGCACGTCGATCCAGGTGCCCTCGTCGAACATCATCTTCAGGCGCGCCTGGGCGCTCATCTTCAGATGGTGCTCGGAGCCGGGGATCACCCAGTGGTTCCCCTCCACCTCCTTGTGGAACACCATCTGGCCCGTGTCCGGGCACTTGATCCAGAGGTTCTCCGGGGTCTCGCGCTTGAACAGGGTCTTGATCTTGGGGCGCACGACCTCCGAGATCCAGTTCATCGGTTCCACCATCATGAAGCGCCGTTCGCTCTGAGCCGAAGATGATATCGGTGGCGCGCCCCTAGCCCGCCAGTGTGGCCGTCCTCAGGCGGCGGCCGAGCGCACGCCGTCCGCGAGTTCGCGCACCAGCCTCGAGACCGCCTCGACGCTGCCGCCCTGCGCCTCGCCCTCGGCGTCGAGGGAGCGGAACAGCGCGTCGACGAGGGCCGAGCCGACGACGACGCCGTCCGCGCCCCTGGCGATCGCGGCCGCGTGCGCGCCCGTCTTCACGCCGAACCCCACCACCACCGGCAGGTCGGTGTGGCGGCGGATGCGGGCGACCGCGTCCGAGACCTTCCCGAAATCCGGCGTCGCCGTGCCGGTGATGCCGGTGATCGAGACGTAGTAGACGAAGCCCGCCGTGTTCGCGAGCACGGCCGGCAGGCGGCGCTCGTCGGTGGTCGGCGTGGCCAGCCGGATGAAGGCGAGGCCCTTGCCGAGCGCCGGCAGGCAGAGCTCGTCGTCCTCCTCCGGCGGCAGGTCGACGACGATGAGCCCGTCGATGCCGGCCTCCAGGGCGTCCGCGAGGAAGCGGTCGACGCCGTAGGCGTAGATCGGGTTGTAGTAGCCCATCAGGATCACGGGCGTCTCGCCGTTGCCGCTCCGGAAGCGGCGCACGAGGTCGAGGGTCCGCGCGACGTTCTGGCCCGCCTTCAGTGCGCGCAGGGCCGCCGCCTGGATCGCCGGCCCGTCCGCCATCGGGTCCGTGAAGGGCAGGCCGAACTCCACGATGTCGGCGCCGGAGCGGGGCAGGGCCTCCAGCACCTTCAGGGAGGTCTCGGGGTCGGGGTCGCCCGCCATCACGTAGGTCACGAGGGCGGCGCGGCCTTCCGCGCGGCAGCGGGCGAAGGTGGCTTCGATGCGGCTCGTCATCGCTTGCGGTCTCGGGCGTCCGGCCCGGGGCCGGGACGGGATCAAGCCGCCGCGCCTACACCATCGGGACGCGCCCGTGAAGCGCGCCCGCGCGCTACCCGACCCTCGCGGCCGGCGCGTGGGCGCGGGCCGCGCGCGGCCCATATGGCCCGGCATCGGCCGAAGCGAGACCGGACCCGCCCATGCCCGACCCGAGATCCGACGCCTGCGAGGCGCCCCGCATCTTCGACACGGCGGAGGGCGCCCGCCTCGCGCTCGCCCGCACCGATCCCGCGTGGCGGCGCTGGGGGCCCTACCTCAGCGAGCGCCAGTGGGGCACCGTGCGGGAGGATTACAGCGCGGGCGGCGACGCCTGGGACTACCTGCCCCACGACCACGCCCGCTCGCGCGCCTACCGCTGGGGCGAGGACGGGATCGGCGGCTTCGGCGACACCCACCTCGACTGGTGCCTGTCGCTCGCCCTCTGGAACGGGCGCGACCCGATCCTGAAGGAGCGCCTGTTCGGCCTCACCAACCAGGAGGGCAACCACGGCGAGGACGTCAAGGAACTCTACTACTACCTCGACGGTGTCCCGACCCACGCCTTCATGCGGATGCTCTACAAGTACCCGCACGCCGCCTACCCCTACGAGCGGCTGCTCGCCGAGAACCGGGCGCGCGGTCTCGACGACCCGGAATTCGAGCTCCTCGACACGGGGCTCTTCGCGGAGGGCCGCTACTGCGACGTGGAGATCGCCTACGCCAAGGCCGAGCCGGACGACATCCTGATGCGGGTCACCGTGTCGAACCGCGGCCCCGACCCGGTCCGGCTCGACGTGCTGCCGCAGCTCTTCGCCCGCAACGTCTGGTCCTGGCGGGAGGGCGCGCTGCGGCCGGAGCTCTCCGCCGAGGGCGCGGGCACGGTGAGCGCCCTGCACCCGGTGCTGCCTCCGATGCGCCTCTGCGTCGAGGGGCCGGCCGAACTCCTCTTCACCGAGAACGACACCAACGAGCCCCGCCTCTTCGGCGTCGGCGACCCCCGGGGCTTCTACAAGGACGGGATCGGGCGCCGGGTCGTGGAGGGCGAGGCGGCGGCCGTGAACCCGGCCCGTCGCGGCACCAAGTGCGCCGCGCTCCACCGGCTCGATCTCGGCCCGGGCGAGAGCCGGACCCTGCGCCTGCGCTTCCGCCCGGCCGGCGCGGCGGACGATCCCTTCGCGGATTTCGACGCGGTCTTCTCCGAGCGCGCGGCGGAGGCCGACGCCTTCTACGCCGCGCTCCAGACGGGCATCGCCGATCCGGACCTGCGCGCCGTGCAGCGGCAGGCGCTCGCCGGCATGCTCTGGTCGAAGCAGCTCTACCATTACGACGTGCGCGAGTGGCTCGCCGGCGACCCGGCCCAGCCGGCCCCCCCTGAGTCCCGCAAGGCCGGCCGCAACAGCGACTGGGCGCACGTGCGCGCCAACGACATCGTCTCGATGCCGGACGCCTGGGAATATCCCTGGTTCGCCTCCTGGGACCTCGCCCTGCAGAGCCTCGTGCTGGCGATGATCGACCCCGACTTCGCCAAGGGCCAGATCCTCCTCCTGATCGACGAGGCCTACACGCACCCGAACGCCGCTTTGCCGGCTTACGAATGGGGCTTCTCCGACGCCAACCCGCCGCTCCACGCCTGGGCGGCCTGGCGGGTGTTCGAGCTCGACCGGGCGCTCACCGGCGTGCCCGACCACGCCTTCCTGAAGCGCGCCTTCAACAAGCTCGCCCTGAACTTCACCTGGTGGGTCAACCGCAAGGACGCGGCCGGGCGCAACCTGTTCCAGGGCGGCTTCCTCGGCCTCGACAACATCGGCATCTTCGACCGCTCGAAGCCGCTCGCGAACGGCGACACGCTCACGCAGTCCGACGCCACCGCCTGGATGGCGATGTTCGCGCTCAACATGCTGCGCATCGCCATCGAGATCGCCCCCGATGATCCGCCCTACGAGGACATGGCCCAGAAGTTCTTCGAGCACTTCCTGCTGATCGCGGCGGCGACCGGCGAGGGGGTGTGGGACGAGGAGGACGGATTCTTCTACGACGTGATCGAGACGGCGGAGGGCGAGCGCCGGCCGATCCGGGCCCGCACCATGGTCGGGCTCATCCCGATCTTCGCGGTCGCCGTGCTCTCGGAGGCGGATCTGGAGCGCCTGCCGGGGCTCCTCGAGCGCCTGCGCTTCTTCCTCGTGAACCGGCCCGACCTCGCCCGCCTCGTCTCGCGCTGGAACGAGCCCGGCCAGGGCCGCACGGCCCTGCTCTCGCTTCTGCGCGGGCACCGCCTCAAGGCGCTCCTGCGCCGGATGCTCGACCCGGACGAGTTCCTCTCGGAGCACGGCGTGCGCGCGGTCTCGCGGGTCTACGCCGCCGCGCCCTTCTGCTTCCCCTACGCGGGGCGCGACCTCGGCCTCGCTTACGAGCCGGCCGAGTCGCGCTCGCGGCTGTTCGGGGGCAACTCGAACTGGCGCGGCCCGGTCTGGATGCCGGTCAACTACCTGCTCATCGAGAGCCTGCACCGGTTCCACCGCTACTACGGGCCGGACTTCCGGGTGGAGGCGCCGACCGGGTCGGGGCGGACCCTCTCGCTGCAGGAGATCGCCGACGACCTGTCGCGGCGCCTCGTCGGCCTCTCGACCCGCGGCCCCGCCGGCCGCCCGGTCTACGGCGACAGCCGCATCGAGCAGGACGACCCGCATTTCCGCGACCACGTCCTGTTCTACGAGTACTATCACGGGGACACGGGCCGCGGCCTCGGCGCCTCCCACCAGACCGGCTGGTCGGGCCTCGTGGCGCTCCTGATCCAGCAATGCGCGATCGGCCCGGCCGACCGGATGCGGCGCTGAAGGGCGCCCGTCCGCGGCTCTCCCGAGTTCGGGAAAATCCTCCGCACAGCGGCAACTCTTCCCTAAGCACCTTTCCCAACCGCTCCTTCAGGCGGGCCTGCGATCCTCCGTCTCTGACCGTCGCGACCCGCGCCGGAAGAGACCGCCATGGACCTCAAGGACATCGCCCTCGTCCTCGCCCTCCTCGCCGCCGGCTTCAGCCTCGCGGCCCTGGTCTGGCGCGGGCGGCCGTCGTGCCGGGAGGAGCCGGGCCTCGAGGACCTGCACGACCGGATCTGGCGGATCTCGGAGAGCGAGGAGCGCTACCGGGCCCTCGTCGAGGCGACCATGGAGGTCATCGTCCAGCGCGACGCGCTCGGGCGCGTCACCTTCGCCAACGACGGCTTCGCGCGCCTGCTCGGGCGCGCGCCCCTGGACCTCATCGGCGCCACCCTCGACCTGGAGCTCCTGGAGCAGGGGCCGGTCGGCCGCGGGCCGGACGGCGTGCGCCGCCTGGAGGCGCGGGTGCTGCCCGTCGACGGGCAGCCGCGCTGGTTCTCCTTCGTGGAGATGCCGGTCGCCCGCGCGGACGGGCCGGTGCAGTGGCTGCGCGCGGGCTACGACATCACCGCCCGCGTCGAGGCCGCGCGCTCCCTCGACGGGGCGCTCGCCAGGGCCGAGGCGGCCAACGTCGCCAAGTCCCGCTTCCTCGCCACCGTCAGCCACGAGTTCCGCACGCCGCTCAACGGCATCCTCGGCATGGCCGACCTCGTCCTCGACACCGGGCTCGACCCGGAGCAGCGCACCTACGTCGAGTCGGTGCGCACGAGCGGCAAGGCGCTGCTGACGCTGATCGACGGCATCCTCGACTTCTCGCGCATCGAGGCGGGCCGGCTCGACCTCGCCGCCGAGCCCTTCGACATCGCCGCCCTCACCGAGGGCGTGGTCGAGCTGCTCGCCCCCCGCGCCCAGGACAAGGGGATCGAGATCGCCCTCGACGTCGCCGACGATCTCAACCCCCGCGTGATCGGCGACGCCGACCGCGTCCGCCAGATCCTGATCAACCTCGCCGGCAACGCCATCAAGTTCACCGAGCGCGGCGGCGTCGGCGTCACGCTCACCCGCGCCGGCGAGGGGCTGGCGCTCGCCATCGCCGATACCGGCCCGGGCATCCCGGAGGACCGCATCCCGCTCCTGTTCGAGGAATTCGAGCAGGGCGACGGCAGCGCGAGCCGCCCGCACGAGGGCACCGGCCTCGGCCTCGCCATCACCCGGCGCCTCGTGGCGCGGATGGGCGGGCGGATCGAGACGGTCTCGAAGGTCGGGCGCGGCTCGACCTTCCGGGTCGTGCTGCCGCTGCCCGAGGCGGAGGAGGCCGAGCCGCCCGCGGGCGTCATCCTCGACGACCGCCGCATCCTGATCGTGGCCGATTCCCCCTTCCAGGCGCCCTACCTCGCCCGGCGCCTCTCGCGCTCCGGCGCCGCGGCCGTGACGGTGGCGAGCGTCGAGGCGGGCCTCGACGCGCTGGCGGGCGCGGGCTTCGACGCGCTCATCGCCGACCGGGCCCTCGGGGACGCGGCCGTGCGGCGGCTCGCCGACGAGGCGCGGCGCTGCGGGGTCCGCTGCAGCCTGATCCTGCTCTCGCCCTTCGACCGGCGCGAGTTCGGCGCGCCCCACGCGGCGGGCTTCGACAGCTACCTGATCAAGCCCGTGCGGGCCCGCTCCCTGTTCGACCGCCTGCTCGCGCCCGCGCCGCCGATCGACGCCGGCCCGAACGCGGCCCCGCGGGAGGCGGCGGGCCCGCGCTGCGGCGCCCGCGTGCTGCTGGCCGAGGACAACCCGATCAACGCGCTGCTCGCCGGCAAGGCCCTGGAGCGCCTCGGCGCCAGCGTCGTCCTGGCCCGCGACGGGGTGGAGGCGCTGGCGCGGCTCGCCGAGGCGGGGGAGACCCGCGCCCCGTTCGACCTCGCCCTCATCGACATCCGCATGCCCGGCCTCGACGGGCTGGAGACCGCCCGGCGCATCCGCGCCGCCGAGGCCGCCTCCGGCGGGCCGCCGCTCCACCTCGTGGCGCTGACGGCCAATGCCGGGCGCGAGGACGAGCGGGCCGCACGCGCGGCCGGCTTCGACGGCTTCCTCGCCAAGCCCCTCAACCTCAAGGCGCTCCCCGGCCTCCTCGAGCGGCGGGCGGCCTGAGGCTCGCGTTGACAGGCGGGGCCGGTCTGCGCGAACAGGGCCGCATGGCGGACCCGACGAACCCGGATTCGAAGGCGGCATCGCGGGACGGCCTCGTCGTCGCCGCGCTCGCGGGGCTCGTCGCCGCCACCGTCCTCGTCGGCGCGCTGGTGCCCGGCCGCACGGCGCACGGTCCGGTATCCGGGCCCGAGCCCGCCGGCGACATGGCCTGCCTCGAGTGGAGCGACGGCTGCCGGGTCTGCCAGCGCCTGCCCGAGGGCCCGGCCTGCTCGCTGCCCGGCATCGCCTGCACGCCGGACGTGCCGCGCTGCCTGCGCCGCGCCGGCGGGTGAGCGCGCCGCTCCTCCGCTTCGCGCCGAGCCCGAACGGCCGGCTCCATCTCGGCCACGCCTACTCGGCCCTCCTCAACGCCGCGATCGCGCGCCGCCTCGGCGGGCGCCTGCTGCTGCGCATCGAGGACATCGACCCGGTCCGCTCGCGGCCGGAGCTCGTGGCGGGACTCGTCGACGACCTCGCCTGGCTCGGCCTGCGCTTCCCCGAGCCCCCGCGCCGGCAATCCGAGCACATGGCGACCTACCGCGACGCCCTCGGCGGGCTTGCCCGGCGCGGCCTCGCCTACCCGTGCTTCTGCTCGCGCGGGGCCGTCTCGGCCCGCGTGGCGGCGCTCGCCGCCGCCGGGCGGCCCGTGGCGGCGGACCCCGACGGCGTGCCGCTCTATCCCGGCACCTGCCGCCAGCTGCTCCCGGGCGAGGTGGACGCCCGCCGCGCCGCCGGCGAGCCGCACGCCTGGCGCCTCGACATGGCCCGCGCGCTCGAGGCCGAGCCCGGCCCGCACGCCTTCGCCGCCTTCGATCCGGAGGGCGGCGAGCGCCGGGTCGCGGCCAATCCCGCCCGCTGGGGCGACGCGCTGATCGGCCGCCGCGACGTGCCGACGAGCTACCACCTCTCGGTCGTCCTCGACGACGCGGACCAGGGCATCACGCACGTGGTGCGGGGCCGCGACCTCGAGGCCGCGACGGACCTTCACGCCCTCCTGCAGCGCCTCCTCGGCCTCACCGGCCCGCGCTACCACCACCACGTCCTGATCCTCGACGAGGCGGGCGCCAAGCTCGCCAAGTCGCGGGGCTCGGCCTCCCTCGCCGACCTGCGGGCGGCCGGCACGGCGCCCGCCGGGATCCGGGCGCAGCTCGGATTTCCCGACGACGTCGGCCGGTAGCGCCTCTCTGCGAACGCGCCCTCAGGCGGCCCGGGGAAGGGGACCCGCCGCGGGAGGCTCGTAGCCCCGGCAGAGGTTCCGGCCCGCACGCTTGGCCGCGTAGAGGGCGAGGTCGGCCCGTTCCGTCAGCTCCCGCCCCGTCAGCCGGCCTCCGGGCCCGTCCGCGGCGAAGCCGACGCTGATCGTCACCCGGCCGAGCGCGTGGGCGGCGTGCGGGATGGCCGCGGCCTCCACCGCGGCGCGCAGGCGCTCCCTGAGGCGTCCCGCCTCGTGCGGGCCGAGGCCGGGGGCCACCAGGACGAACTCCTCGCCGCCGTAGCGCGCGAGCCGCACCGGCGCCCGCACCTCGGCGGACAGGCATTCGGCGACCGCGCGCAGGCAGGCGTCGCCGCCCTGGTGCCCGTAGAGGTCGTTGTAGAGCTTGAAATGGTCGACATCGAGGATCAGCACCGCGAGGTCCCCACCGAAGCCGGCATCCTCCGGGTCGCGCGCCGCGCGCAGGGCCTCCTCGAAGGCGCGCCGGTTGCCGAGCCCGGTGAGCGGGTCGCGCCGGACATGCTCCTCCAACCTCAGGTTCGCCTCGGCGAGCTCCCGCTGCTGGGCCGCGCCGAGGAGGTCGCGCAGGAAGTCCGCGCGCCGCGTGATCTCGACGAAGCGGTGCATCACCGTCGCGGCCAGCATCACGGCCGGATAGTAGATCAGGATGCTGAGCTTCGTCGTGAGGGCGACGTCGAGGCGCCAGATCAGCAGCCCGAAGGCGGCCTGGTTGAGGACCAGCATGGCGGCCGCCGTGCGCACGCCCACGGGCAGCCAGATCAGGGCCGAGAACACCGCGAACGGCGCCGAGAGGTCGTAGGTCAGCCCCACCTCCGTCGAGCGCAGGTGCCCGAGGAAGCCCGTGACGAGGGTGATCGTCAGGGTGGCGGCGATCACGCCGAGCGCGACGAGCCAGTCCGGCCGCGGCCGCCCGAGCAGGGCCCGCACCCCGAGCAGGATGCCGGCGCCGAAGACGAGGCGCGCCACGAGGATCGTCCCGAGATGATCCTCGAGGTTCATCGCGTCGACGGGGATGCACAGCACGTTCACGCTGGCGACGAGCAGCAGCCAGAGCCGGATCAGCGCGTCGCGGCGCGGCCGCACCCGCGCCCTGTAGCGCGCCTCGAGATCGGGCGGCAGCCAGTCCCCGGCGGCCTGCGCCGCGATCCACGCCGACACCGTCTCGGAGCGGTCCGCGGCGGACCGGGCCGGCGCGGGCGTTCCGGTCCTCCCGTCCGACAGCTCACCCTCCCGCGTGCAACGGGGTCAGCGGCGCCCGTCGGGGACCGGCCTGACCTGCACGGCACAATGGGACCTAAGGTTTAACAAGTCCTGCAACCGGACGCATCGGCCTTTGGGCGGATCACAAGGGAGGATATACTTGCGGAGCCGCGCCGGAATGCAATCGAGAGTTTTATGGCCCCGCCACAAAACCGCTCGCCGCGAGGGCTCCCGGCCGCGCGCTGCCGCGCCCGTCAGCGCATCGCGTCGCGCTGCGCCATCGCGGTGGCGCTCCTCGACTTCTGCATCACGGCCTCGATCTGCTCGCGCTGGCGCTTGAACTCGGCGAGCAGCCGCCCGTCGAGCTCGCGCCCGCGCGGCACGCGGATCTTCATCGGGTCGACGAAGTGGCCGTTGATGATGACCTCGTAGTGCAGGTGCGCGCCGGTCGAGAGGCCGGTGGAGCCGACATAGCCGATCACCTGGCCCTGGCGGACCTTGGCGCCCGCCGAGATGCCGCGCCCGAACCGCGACATGTGGTTGTAGGTGGTGACGTAGCCGTTGATGTGCTGGATCTCGACGCGGCGGCCGTAGCCGGAATCCCACTCGGCCTTGATCACGGTGCCGTTGCCCGCCGCCACGATCGGCGTGCCGATCGGGTTCGCCCAGTCGACCCCGGTGTGGAGCTTGGCGTAGCCGAGGATCGGGTGGCGCCGGTAGCCGAAGCCGGAGCGCAGGATGCCGTCGGCGATCGGCTTGCGGATCAGGAACTTCTTGAGCGAGCGGCCCTGCTCGTCGAGGAAGTCGATCGAGCCGTCGTCGGGAGACTGGAAGCGGTAGATCTTGCGGCTCTCGCCGCCGAGGTTGAGCGAGGCGTAGAGGAGCTCCGGCCGCTCGGAGGCGCCCTGGCCCGCATCCTCGTCGTAGGTGTAGAACACGTCGAGCCCGTCTCCGCTGGAAATGCGGCGCTGGAAGTCGACGTCGTAGCTGAACACCCGCACGATGTCTTCGACGGTGGAGCGCGGCAAGTCGTGGCGCGCCGCCGTCTCGTAGAGGCTCTGGTAGAGGCGGGGGCCGGAGCCGCCCTCCTCGTCCTCCTCGCTCTCGGCGGCCGGCGCCTTGGCGCGCGCCGGCGCGTCCTCGGTGGGGGGCGCCACGGAGACGAAGGCGCCGCGGTCGTTGAGCGCCGCGATGCCCTCGATGCCGTTCTCCCCGTAGAGGATGACGCGGGTGACCTGGCGGGGGTCGCCGGGCTTCGGCCCCGGCGCGACCTGCACGCGGAACTGCTGGCCCTCGGCCAGCGCCCCCGTGCGGCCGCGGCCGCCGAGGGCGGCGACGATCGCGCGGACCTGCTCGTCGCCGGCGTGGCCGGTCGCCTTCAGGGCCGCCTCGAAGCTGTCGCCGCGCTTCAGCGCGAGGTCGCGCTCCTCCACGAGGGGCGCCTCGTTCGGGCGCAGCTCGACCTTGGGCAGGCGGGTCACGTTCTCGGGGACGACCAGGACCTCGATCGACTTGAACGGGCTGCCGTCCTGGGGCGCCCGGGCCGAGCCGTCGAAGTCGGGTCCCGCCGGCGCCTGCTGAAGGGTGCGCGAGAGCATGATCTGCGGCGCGATCGGGATGGTGCTGCGCCGGCCCGCCTCGGCCGCCATGCGGCGCTCCTCCTCGACCTGGGCGGCGACGTCGTCGTCGCTGAGCGCGGGCGCGGCGGAGTCGACGGCGATCTCGGCGAGGTCGCGCTTGACCACCGTCACCTCGGCGCCCGGCGCGTCCGCGGCCCCGTTCACGTCGGGCGCGCGCTCCAGGGGCTCGTCCGAGACGAAGCGCAGCGGGTCGAAGCGGGGGATGTCCGAGGCGAAGACGCCGGTCGACTGGGAGAGCGCGGTGGAGATCCGCACGAAGGGGCGGACCTTGATGATCTCGCGCTCGCCGAGGCGCACCGTCACCGGCGCGCGGAAGCTCTGCTTGGCCGAGGCGATCATCAGGTTGCGCACGAGGCGGTCGCCCTTGCGCGCCACGTTGCTGCCGCCCTCGCTCGCCTGCTGGCGCACCACCACCGTCGCCCGCTCGGGAATCGCCGCCAAGGAGGCCTGGCCCTGGAGCGAGACGTGGAGCGCCGCCCCGATCAGCCCCGCCCCGGTGAGGCCGGTGAGCGCGCTGGCGCAGAGCCAGCGCAGGTTCACCTCGCGCCGGTCGATCCGCGCGGCGTCCGAGCCCGAGAGATCGAGGGCCGGCTCGGCCCCGTAGGCAGGGGCGGCCGCCCGGCCGGCATCGCCGGCATCACCGATCTTGAGACGGCCGCGCGTCACGGGCGTTCCTTCTTGGGGTGGACGCCCTGCGTGGAGAGGCGCCGCGATGCCGGCCGCGCGGGCGCGGCACGGGCGCCGCCGATCCCCGCGAGCCGGCGGATCCGATGATCAAGCATGTCGAGGCGCAGCGTGTCGAGATTGAGGCGCCGCGACCGGCGGCCGCTCGCGCGCGCCGTTCCGCGATCACGGTCCCGAGGCGCCCGCGGTCCGGCGGTCGCCCATGGTCCGGGGAGGGCTGCGGGCGCGAAGGCAGGGAAGACAGAAGAGGAGCAGGGAGAGAGAGGCCCGGAAACCGTCACACGGCTGTCTCGCGAATTTCCTAGGAACCG
>NZ_BJZU01000027.1 GCF_007992195.1 Methylobacterium oxalidis
AGCACCCCTCACGAGGAGGAGAAACCTGTCCCGAGCAGATGCAGACGTCGGGCGCCTGCCCCACATTCCGCTTGCCTGCCTGGGAGAACCGCGATGCCGGGGTCGGCCTTGGCCGTCCGTCTCAGCGGTGGGAGGCCGTTTAGAGCCCCGCCTGCTCGGTGTCAACTCCGATTTTGCTGCGGCGCCAAAATTCTTTTCGCACCGCCGAAAAACCAGCTTTGACTCCTACCCGCTCCACCTTGCGGTCGATCGGGCACCGTCTTGCCGGACAGAACGGAAGAATTCCCCAGCTCTCACCGGATCATTCCATTCAAACTGTTCGGAAGACGTCTCGGTGCCCGCTCGCTTTCGCGGCCGGCGCCGATGAGCAGCGATATAAGGGTGCAGTTCCGGCCCGTCAACACCTCGATCGAGATCTTGTGGCCGCCCTTCCTGCTTGCCGCGAACTCAGCCCACGCTGCGTTCGTGCGCCATCTGGAGCTCGCCGCCCGCACACGCCACAAGGTAGGCGATTGCCTTCTCGTCGAGGCGAGCGGCGACGAGGTCCCGCCGCAGCGCGGCCTCCCCTGCCCAGGCCGCCCCGCCGATCTTCGGCAGAAACTGCTTGAGCAACGCGCTCACGATCTTGTCTCGCTCGTAGCCGCGATGGCGCACGAGGCGACGTATGCCGACGATCAGATCGTCGGTGCCGCCCGGCCCAGGTCCGGAAGCGTTCAGGTTCGTCGAGGAATAGCGGCGCAGCATGCAACCGGTCTCTTGGCAGGTCGCTCATCCTGTTCGATGAGGGTTAATTTGGCGTGTGATCGGCTCGTCAGCCGAGACGGCCCCAGCGGATGAAACCCGCGATGACGAGGATCACGAGCGCCGCCAGTAGCCATGGCGGGCCGATGTGCAGGGCGTAGAGGATGAGCCCGAGGAACCCGAGGGCGATGCCCAGCATGACGGCAATGGCGACCGGGTTCATCCCGCCTTCCCTCTCGATCCCGCTGAGCGTCGTACATAGCGGCTGCCCGTCCCGGCGCCATCCGGCGGCGCGACAGCGAGGCATCGGAGGATCGGCGCTGCGATGCAAAAGCCGCCATCAGGACGGTTGACCGCAGATGGCATTCAGCCTATCTCGTGCCCTCCCGCGCCGCAGGGGCCGCATCGGCCAGCGTGCGCGGACATCCAGCCCGACGCAGCATGTCGGCCCTTGGTGGGGGATAGTTTAACGGTAGAACGGTGGACTCTGACTCCTCTAGTCCTGGTTCGAATCCAGGTCCCCCAGCCACCTTCATCTCAATCACTTAGCCCAATCTGATGGACCCGCTTCGGCGGGTTTTTCCATGGATTTTTCCGTCTCGCTGGACGGTAGGGGCCGTGCAGGTCCGCCAGGACGCGGGCGTTCGAGCGCCTCATGTCCGCCCTCTGCGTTGGCGCTCCCCGATCGGCGTCCTCACCGTGTTGATCCGCGCGACCGGGGTCGCCTCCATCAGGCCGAGATCCATCCCGATCCCGAACATGCGATAGAGGACCTGGACGACGTAGTTCGCGAACCGGCGCTTGCGCTTGGCGACGGCCCGGCTCCGCCACGGTCGGCCGGTCGATCCGGGAGAGCGGCATCCCCCTCGCCTTCGAACGCCCACAGGACGCGCTCGTAGTCGCCTTTGGTGACCGGCTTCAGATTCAGGAACTCGGGCGTCTTCCGATACGCATCGATCAGGTGCCCGAGCGCTTCCTTCGTGGCCGTCGTCGCCTTGGAGACCTGGTCCAATCGCTCGACCTCGACGGCGAAGGCGGCCGTGCCGTGCTCCGCCTTGATCCTGGTGCCGGTGTTCCGGTGGTCAAAACAGGACTTCCCGACCTTCTTGCTGACGATCCGCCTCACGACCGCGATCTTCATCCGGGCGGTCATTCGAGCACCTTGGCCTCCCAATCCTCAGCCTCAGGTTTTCCTGCCGGCGCCCCGAAAGGGCGTCGATCCAGGCGTTCAGCGCCTCCTGGTCGTAGCGGAGCTGGCGAGGGTCGGGCCGGGCGTCGGCCGACAGGGAGATCGGCGTGACAGGGGCAGGAGCGCTCGAACGCGTTCAAGGACATGTCGCAGTACTTCGCGGCCGTGGCCGTCGGCCTGAGCCTCGGCCAGACGGTGATCTCGCCCGTGGCTCAGGCCCCCTCCCCCATCGCCAGAGCCTCCAGGCGGTTGATGGCGCTGGTTGCCCGCCTCCCGGCCTCCAGGGCCTCGTTCACCGCCTCGGCGGCGACGGCTCGGCGTTCCGCCGCGCGGGCCTCAACCAGCGCTTTGGTGGGCTCCAGAAACGTCCGGAGCACGGCCGCCTCGACGCCCGCCCATATCGCTCGCGCCTCCGGCCCGAGATCTTCCCAGGCCGGTGAGATCCCGCGCGGGCCCAGCGGGAAGCCGGTGAAGCGTGCCTCGTAGCCCGTGCGGCCGGGTTCGCGCGGCTCCGTCATTGCTCCATCTCCCATCCGAAGGTGCGCTCGGCCCCATCGCCCGCCCCGGCGAGGAAGGCCCACGCATGCCGGCGCACCTCCCGCGTGAGGGTCAGGGTCAGGCCCGTGGTCTCGCCGTTGCGGGTGACCTTGAACGGAAGGTCGACCGTGCCGTCGGCGCGGCGCATCGGCAGCAGGATCCAGCCCTCAGGCAGCGGCCCCTCAACCACGATCGGCATCGTGAGCCTCCGAGGCGGGATCAGCCCCCATGGCCGGGTTCCCTCTGCTGCGATGATGACCGGGGCCGGGGCCCGCGGTGGAGCCTTGCCGATCCCGTAGTCCACCGCGACGACGCGGCCGCCGAGGCGCCCGAAGCTGTCGGTCTTCGGCTCGACCGGCAGGGTGTGCCCCGCCGCGGTGCGGAACGCGTCCGGGCCGAGCGCCAGGAACTCGTCGTCGGTGAGCTCGACGATTGGCCGAAGCTCGGCGGAAGCATTCTCAATTCTCTGAAGCTGCTCGCCGGCGGCTACGTCGTCGGGGCGGCCTTCGGCTTCACCCTCGGTGTCGCCATCGGCTCGTCCCGGGCGGTGGGATACTGGGCGCACCCGGTGCTGCGCTTCGTCGGGCCGCTGCCGGCGACCGCGTGGCTGCCGCTTGCCTTCTTCGTCTTTCCATCCTCGTGGTCGGCCAGCACCTTCCTGGTGGCGCTCGCCACGGGCTTCCCGGTCACCGTGCTGACTTGGTCGGGGGTGGCGGGCGTCAACAAGGCCTATTTCGACGTCGCCCGGACGCTCGGCGCCTCGCCCACCTTCCTCGTGCTGCGGGTGGCGATCCCGGCCGCGCTGCCTCACGTCTTCGTCGGCCTGTTCATGGGCCTCGGCGGTTCCTTCGCGGTGCTGGTCGTGGCCGAGATGCTCGGCGTGAAGTCGGGTCTCGGCTGGTACCTGCAATGGGCGCAGGGCTGGGCCGCCTACGCGAACATGTACGCGGCGCTGATCGTGATGGCGCTGATGTGCTCCGGCCTGATCACCCTGCTGTTCCGCCTTCGCGACCGGGTGCTCTCCTGGCAGAAGGGGCTGGTGCAATGGTGAGCGCGACGCAGGCACGCCCCGCGCCGCAGGCAGCCGTCGGGCTTCCCGGCGGGAGGATCGGGGCCCGGCTGACGGTCGAGGCCGTCAGTCACGCCTTCGACATCCGCGGCGCGGCCTTGCCGGTGCTCGACCGCGTCGGGCGCGCGGTGGAGCCCGGCGGCTTCGTGGCGCTGGGCCTCGAGGCGCAGGGCGTGGGACGCGGCAGGGTCGAGCGGGTCGAATCCGCCCTGCGGCTCGTCGCTCTCGACGGCTTCGCCGACGTCTACCCGCACCAGCTCTCCGGCGGCATGGCCCAGCGCGCGGCGCTCGCCCGGGCGCTCGTCAACGAGCCGCGGCTCCTCCTGCTCGTCGAGCCGCTCGGCAAGCTCGACGCCCTGACCCGCCTCGCCATGCAGGCGGAGATCCTGCACCTCTGGCAGGAGAAGCGCTTCACCGCGCTCCTCGTGACCCACGACGTCGAGGAGGCGCTGGTCCTCGCGGAACGCGTGATCGTGCTCGGGGACCGCCCGGCCGCCATCCGCGCCGACCTTGCGATCGACCGGCCCTATCCGCGCCATCGCGACGATCCGGAGCTCGTACGCCTGCGCCGGGAGATCCTGGGCATCCTCGGGCAGCCGACCTGAGCGGGCTCGCCCGCCCGGAGCGGCAGCGTTCCACGAAGGGCTGAGGATACGCACGGACGTTCCGCAGCCGCACACAACTTTGGAAGCACATTTTCTTCGAATGTCGTAGCATTTTTCAATCGAGGCGAAATTACGCAGAGGTCTCGGCCGCGTGCAGGAAATGGATGCATCGGACGGGTTCGGGTGGAGTGGTCGGCCATGCGGTTCAGGCTCCCGGCAAGAGGTCGATTCCGTTCGCTCGCCATCGGCATCCTCATCCTTCTCGGCAGCGGGCCGGCCTGCTTCGCCGCGGCACGGCCGGACCTGCCAGATGAGGCACCGAACCGGGTCGAGATCCTGTCCGGTGCCTCTCCCGCCCCGAGATGGGCCTCCGTCGGCGACGAGGGTGCGGTCGAGGCTCGCCTGGAGGTCGGCCCGGACGGGCGCGACCTGCGCCTGACAGGTGACCTGACCGAGGGCGTCGCGGACCGTGTCGCCTCGCTGCTCGCGGCCCATCCCGAGATCGCGCGGATCCACCTGACGAGCGACGGAGGGTTGGTCGGGGAGGCGCTGGCCCTCGGCGCTGTCGTCGCCGCCCACGGCCTCGCGACCTACGTGCCGGACGTCTGCGCCTCGGCCTGCACCCTCGCCTACGTGCGCGGTCGCGGACGCTATCTCGCGGCCGGTGGCCGTCTCGGTTTCCACGGGCCCTTCGAGGTCGGCTTCTTCGACGCGACACGGTCGGTCGATGCGGCGCCGGAGCGGACGGCGTACCTGAACGCCGGCCTCACCCCGGACTTCGTGGCGCGGGCGCTCGCTGTCCGCCCGGAAGCGATTTGGACGCCGGAGCCGGACGTGCTGCGCGCGGCTGGCGTCGTCACCGCCCTGGTCGGGACCCACCACTTTCCGGACAGGGCCAGCAGTCCGGCGCGCGCCGGGCAGGAGGACCTGCAGGCACGGGTGCCCTGAGGGCGGTCGAAGCGGGCGCGACGCAACGTTCTCCGGCGCGCTGTAATACGAGAACGTCTTCTCCGAAGCCGCCCGATCTTTGAATTACGGTTTCATTGATCTTGGGGCGTGGCCACGTTCATCCTGAGCGACAGGTAGCGCACCGGCGCCCTTCCTCGGCCGACATGCGCCGGATCGGCCGGGCGGCACCCCGTTTCGAGGACCGATGCCCACTCCCCCTCTCATCACGCTCGAGGCCCTCGCCTACCGGTACGGTGCAAGCCCGGTCCTCCACCGCGTGGATCTCGCCGTGAAGCCGGGCGAGCGCGTCGGCATTCTCGGCCCCTCCGGCGTCGGCAAGTCGACGCTGCTGCAGATCCTCGCCGGCCTCGTCGCACCCTCCGCGGGCCGCGTGCAGGTGGAGGGCGAGATCGTGAGGGGGCCGGTGCCGGGCTGCACGGTGATGTTCCAGCGCCCCGCGCTGCTGCCGTGGGCGAACGTCATCGACAACGTGCTTCTGCCCGCTCGGCTCACGGGCCGCTTCGGGCGCGATCGGACCGGCTGCACGGCGGAAGCGCGCCGCCTCCTCGACGAACTCGGCTTGGGCGAGCGCGCCGCGGCCAAGCCGCACCAGCTCTCGGGCGGACAGCAGCAGCGGGTGGCGCTCGCCCGCGCGCTCGCGAGCGCCCCGCGGATCCTGCTCCTCGACGAGCCCTTCTCGGCCCTCGACGCCGAGATGCGGGCGAACCTGCGCGCCGACGTGCTGCGGCTCGCGCGGGAGCGCGGCCTGACGCTCATCCTCGTCACCCACGACCTCGCCGACGTCGAGGCGCTTGCCGAGCGGGCGGTCGTGTTGGGCGGGCGGCCCGCGCGGGTTGTCGCCGACCTCCCCCTCGGTGTCGACGCGCAGGCCGAGCTGCGCCGCCGCCTCGGCCCCTCCCAGGTGCCGTCGAGCCGCGCTGCGGCCTGAGACCCAACCCCCGAGCTCCGACGATGACCGCTCCCGACGACCTCTCCGCCCTGTGGATGCACGAATGGGCGCGCGCCGACTGGACGCGCCGCGCCACCCTGGACGCGCTGGCGCGCGGCGGTCTGGCCGCGCTCCTCGGCGGGGCCGGCCTCGCCCGCTCGTCCGGCGCCGCGCACGCGGCGGACGACGACACCGTGCGCATCGGCTATCTCCCGATCACCGATGCGACCGCGCTCCTCGTCGCCCACGCCAAGGGCTATTTCGAGGAGGCGGGGCTGAAGGTCGCCGAGCCGACGCCGGTGCGTTCCTGGTCGAGGGGTTCGCTGCCGGCAAGTTCAACCTCGCGCACCTGCTCAAGCCCATCCCGGTCTGGATGCGCTACAACAACCGCTTCCCGGTGAAGATCCTGGCCTGGGCCCACACCAACGGCTCGGGCATCGTGGTGGGCGGAAAGAGCGGCATCACCGATTTCCGCGCGCTCGCCGGCAGGCGCGTCGCGGTGCCCTACTGGTACTCGATGCACAACGTCGTGCTGCAATTCGCGCTCCGGGAATCCGGCGTCACGCCGGTGATCCGCGGCGAGGCCGGTCCGGGCGAGTGTGCCCTGCAGATCCTGCCTCCGCCCGAGATGCCGGCGGCGCTCGCGGCCGGCAAGATCGATGGCTACATCGTCGCCGAGCCCTTCAACGCGCTCGGCGAGATCAAGGCCGGCGCGCGGATGCTGCGCTTCACGGGCGATATCTGGAAGAACCATCCCTGCTGCGTCGTCGTCGCGCACGAGCGGCAGGTCGCCGGCAACCCCGAATGGACGGGCAAGGCGGTCGACGCCATCGTGCGGGCGCAGGCCTACTGCGCCAAGAACCGCGAGGAGGTCGCGCGCCTCATCTCGAAGGACGGGCGCGGCTACCTGCCGATGCCGGGCGACGTGGTGGTGAAGGCCATGACCGATTACGGCGCGGCCTACGAGGCGAGCGGGGCGATCCGCCACCCCGAGTGGTCGGCCTCCCGCATCGACTTCCAGCCCTGGCCCTACCCGTCCGCCACGAAGCTCATCGTCGAGGCGATGGGCCGGACCGTGGTCGAGGGCGACGCGACCTTCCTGAACGGCCTCGACCCGGATTTCGTGGCGCGCGACCTCGTGGACGACCGCTTCGTGGCGGCCGCGCTCAAGCGCTACCCCGAATGGGCCGGCGCGGGGGATGCCGCCGCGCTCACCCGCCAGGAGATCCTGAGCCTGTGAGCGGGAGCGCGATCGAGGCGGCTCTCGCCGTCGAGGAGAGCCTCGCGCCGGAGCGCGGGCTCGGCCCGGCCGTGGACCGGCTGGCGCCGCTCGCCGGGCTCGCCGGCCTTCTGGGGCTCTGGTACGCGGCCGGACTCGTCCTCGAGAGCGTGCCGACCTATGCCGCCTTCGCGGGCTTCGCGCCGGGCCCTGCGCTCGCCACCTTCCGCGACCTGATCGCCACAGGAGAGGCGTGGCGGGCCGCAGGCCCGAGCCTCGCTCGGATCGGCCAGGGCCTCGCCTGCGCCTTCCTGCTCGGCGCGCCGCTCGGGCTCCTGATCGGCTCCTCCCCGCTGCTGGAGCGGGCCCTCCAGCCGCCGTTCCAGCTCCTGCGCATGATCTCGCCGCTCGCCTGGATGCCGGTCGCGGTGCTGGCCTTCCCGACATGGGATGGAGCGATCGTGTTCCTGATCGCCGCGGCCGCGATCTGGCCGGTCCTGTTCGCGACGGCGGCCGGGGTGAAGCGGGTCGATCCCGTCTGGCTGACCCTCGCCCGCAATCTCGGTGCGGGCCGGCTCAGCGCGCTGCGGTCCGTCGTGATCCCGGCCGTCGCCCAGGACATCCTGACGGGCCTGCGGCTGGCGCTCGGCGTGGCCTGGATCGTGCTGGTGCCGGCCGAGTATCTCGGGGTCACGAGCGGCCTCGGCTACGCCATCAACGACGCCCGCGACACCCTCTCCTACGACCGCCTCGCCGCGCTCGTGCTGCTGATCGGCCTGATCGGCTACGCCCTCGACGCCGCCCTCGGCCGTCTCGCGGCCCGGGCCCGCTGGATCCCTGCCACCTGAGGAGACCGACCATGAGCGCTCAAGCCGCGAGAGAGACCGCCCGCGAGATCGTGCAGACCTTCGAGACGATCGATGCCGGAGCCCTGAAGGCTCTCTCCGAGAGGGGCCGCGCCGACCCGAGCGTGGTGAAGACCGTGCGCGCGCGCACCGTCGCGGAGGGCCGCCGCTTCCGCCACCTGAACTACGTCCGCAACCTCGAGGCCCACATCGTCGACGAGCCGCCGGCGCTTCTCGGCGACGACACCGCCCCGAACCCGACCGAGGCGCTGCTCGCCGCACTCGGCACCTGCGTCGCCGTCGGCCTCCAGGCCAACGCGGTGGCTCGCGGCTGGACCGTGCGCAGCATCGAGGTCGAGAGCGAGGGCGACATCAACATCACCTCCGTCTGGGGCACCGGCGACCTCTCGGAGAAGCCGGTCGGGCTCACCGCCGTGCGGCTCAAGGCCCATCTCGACATCGAGGGGGCGAGCCCGGCCGAACTCGACGAGCTCGTGGCCCATGCCGCCCAGTGGTCTCCGGTGCTCAACACCGTGAGGAACCCCGTTCCCGTGACCCTGGCGCGGGCCTGAGATCGCGATGGCCGCGACCGCCGCCGCCCGCATCGCGGACGCTCCGCGTGCCGTCTCGGATGTGGTGCGCGAGGATCTTCGCCCCCAGGTCGGCGCGATCGACGCGGGCGCCTATCCGGCGGGCGTCCTGCGCGCGCTCGGCGCGGCCGGGGCCTACGACCGCCATGTCGAGGGCGGACCGGAGGGACTGCTCGGCGCCGTCGACGCGATGGCGGAGGCTGGCGAAGCCTGCCTCTCCACCGCCTTCTGCATGTGGTGCCAGGACGCGCTGGTCTGGTACCTCGCTCGCTCGGGGGAGGCCGGCGCGCGCCGCCACCTCGCCGCGGCGGCGGCCGGCGACAGCCTCGGCGGCACCGGCCTGTCGAATCCGATGAAGGCGCTCTCCGGTATCGAGCCGCTGGCGCTCCAGGGCGTGCGGGAGGGTGCGGGCTACCGCGTGCGCGGGCGCCTGCCCTGGGTCTCGAACCTCGGCCCTCGCCATCGCTTCGCCGGCATCTTCTCCCTGCCCGAGGGCAAGCGCGCCATGGGTCTGTTCGAGGCGGGCAGCGAGGGAGTCTCGATCGCCGCGAATGCCCGCTTCGTGGCGCTCGAGGGCACCGGCACCTACACGGTGATGATCCGCGACGCGTACCTGCCCGACGCGGAGGTGATCGCGCACGATGCGGGCGCCTTCGTGCCGCGCATCCGCAACGGCTTCGTGCTGCTGCAGACCGGCATGGGACTCGGGCTCGCCCGCGGCGCCGCCGCGTTGATGCGCGCGGATGCGGCCGGACGTGTGAAGGCGCAGTTCCTGCCCCTCGGGCCCGAGGCGATCGAGGCGCGGGCTTCGGCCCTGCGCGAGCGGGTCGCGGCGGCCGCCCGCACCCACGAGGCGACCGACCGCGCAGCCTTCCTCGAAACCTTGCGCCTGCGCCTCGACGTGTCCTTCCTGGCGCTGGAGGCCGCGCAGTCCGCCATGCTCCAGTTCGGTGCGCGCGGCTACCTGGAGGGCGCGGACGCGTTCCGGCGCCTGCGGGAGGCGCAGTTCGTGGCAATCGTTACGCCGTCGGTTAAGCACATCACCACCGAGCTCGCGCGCGGAGCCTGATGCCGCCCGCGGCCGCGAGGGTTCAACCGCGTGAGCGCATCCGATCCGGCCCCCGAGATCGAGTGCGATTTCGGCTTCCTGTCGCTCTGGTCGTATGTCGGGAGCCTGGAACTCGGGCGCTCGCGGGGCGGACGGGCGCCGCGAGCGCCTACAAGCCGGTGGACCTCCTGGCCGTCTTCGCGGCGGGAGGCGGCAAGCCGGTCAAGGAGCGGCCGCTCCAGCGCCAAGCCTACCGGCTCGTCGAGATTCGGCCGGTGCCGTCTCGAAGAAGCGGGTGTCGAGCAGCCCCTCGCTCGACGGTGCCGTCTGGGTGAGGTCGAGGGCCGCCCTCGACAGATGCGGCCCTATGATCGCCAGCATCCGCTCGGCCGAGGTGCGGGGCGGGAAGAACCCGAGGTAGCCGCCGGCGCGATCCATCAGGTAGACGAAGGCGGAGTGATCGATCGTGTAGCTGCCGTCGGGCCGCGCGACCCGCTCGGAGAAGACCTTGTAGGCGTCGGCAGCCTGCCGGATCGCCTCGGGGCGCCCCGTCAGTCCGATCAGGCGCGGGTGAAAATTCGGGACGTACTCCGCCAGGAGCGCGGCCGTATCGCGCTCAGGGTCGAGCGTGATGAAGACCGGCTGGATCCCATCCCCCGCCGCACCCAGCATGTTCACGGCCCGCGCGATCTCCTGGAGATCGGTCGGGCAGACGTCGGGGCAGGACGTGAAGCCGAAATAGACGAGGAGCAGCTTGCCGCGGAAGTCGCTGTCCCTGCGGGTGCGCCCGTCCTGATCGATGAGGGCGAAGGGGCCGCCGACGGGCTCGCGGTTCCACATCAGCACATCCATCAGCTCGGCGGCGGAGCGGCTCGGCGCCTCCTCGGCTCGCGCGGCGGGTATGCAGAGGCAGCCGAGCAGACCCGAGAGGACGAGCGCGGCGGACCTACGCACCGAAGGTGAGCCGGCTGCCGGTCGTCGGGACGATGACGTGCTCCGGCATCTGCGCCTGCGCCTCGAGCGCGAAGTTCAGGCCGCTGCAATGCATCGGGACGACGACGTCGGGTTCGAGCCTGCGGATCTCGGCGACGACCTGCGTCAAGTAGTCCTTGGGCGCCGGGCCGAGATGGAAGCCGCCGACGATGGCGTGGACCTTCTCGACACCCGAGACCTCCTGCGCCTGCCGGACCGAATTCACGATCCCGACATGGCCACAGGAGCTAATCACGACGAGCCCTTTGCCCTTCACGTGAAAGCAGGTGGCGTGCTCGTGGACGTGCTCGTCCGGGATGACCTTTCCCTGAAGCTCGGCGGGGGAGTAGTGCGTGGCGTCGCAGCCGAGGCCCTCCTTGATGCCACGCTCCACGAAGGTGTTCGGCAGGATCCGCTCGATCGAGGTGCGCCTGATCTGCCCGGTCGTGAAGGCGTGCCCGGCCACGACCGTGGGCGTCTCGCACAGCACGGTCCGGATCTTCTGCGCCGCCAGCTCCCGCCGGTCGAGCTGCCCGAAATCGGTGAACTGGCCCGGCACCCCAGCGGGACTCAGCCGGTGGCAGAAATTGTCCTCGCCACCCGCGTAGAGCGTGAGGTCGGGCGCGAGCGTGCTCCGGTAGCGGTTGAGGAAGCCGGTCAGGCCGCCGTAATGGTCGTGATGGCCGTGGCTGACGATCAGCGCATCGACCTTCGACGGATCGACTTTCAGAATCTCGATGTTGTTGAGGAGAGCCTCCGGGCTGTACCCGAAATCGAGCAGGATCGTGCGGGCCTCCTCGGCGCGCTGCGATTCCAGGAAGAGCGACAGCCCCCACTGGTTGTGGAGGACCTTGCGGTAATCGCTGCCGCGACCGCTGCCCGGCGGCTGGTGGAGGACGCCCTGCACCGTGCTCGGCTTGAGGAATTGGTCGTGCGCCGAGTCGATCAGGACGCGCAGGCTCAGCCTGTCGACGGTCGGCACCTCGATGGGCGCGGCACTGGCGATCTCGATGCAGGAGAAGCCGGCCGCCGCACCCGCGGCGAACGCTGCCGAGGCTCTCAGGAAGTCGCGCCTGTCGACGTTTCTCGCCATGTCGTCCGCCTGTCCCCGCGCCTTCCGCGCCTACGATCACAACCGAAGGTAGCCTGCGTCCGAGAGAAAAAAGTCCTGTATTTGGTCCCGTTTGAACAACAACGTTCAGGCGGCCTGCGCCGGCAGAAGTCGTTTCGTCTGCGGGCATCGGAGCCTGTCTCTGCCGCGGTGTCCTTATCCGGTGCCTGCCCGGAATCCGGCGGGGTGCGGACGGGGCCTCCTCGCGCGGCCCGCACCCCGGGTCGCGCGGGAGAGCGCGCTATCGGTGCGGCAGCGTGTGCAGGGCCCGCAGGAAGGCGTCGACGTCCTGCCGCGTGTTGTAGAAGGCGAGCGAGGCGCGCACCGACTGATCGACGCCGAACCGGCGCAGCGCCGGCAGGGCGCAGTGATGCCCTGAGCGCACCGCGATGCCGTGCGCGTCGAGGTGGTGGGCCACCGCCTCGTTCTCGTGACCCTCGATGACGAAGGACATCACGCTGGCCTTCTCCCGGGCCGAACCGATCAGGCGCAGGCCCCTCACCTCGGCCAGCCCGTCCTGCGCGTATTCGAGCAGGTCGTGCTCGTAGGCCGCGATGCCGGGCAGCCCGACGCTCTCCAGATAGTCGAGGGCGGCGCCGAGCCCCACGGCGCCCGCGATGTCCGGCGTGCCGGCCTCGAACTTCTCGGGCGCGCCCTTGTAGACGGTACGCGCGAAGGTGACGTCCTCGATCATGTGGCCGCCCCCCTGCCAGGGCGGCATCGCTTCCAGAAGGTGCGTCTTGCCGTAGAGTGCCCCGATCCCGGTCGGCCCGAACACCTTGTGGCCGGAGAAGACGAGGAAGTCGGCGTCGAGCGCCTGCACGTCGAGGGGGATGTGCGGTGAGGATTGGGCCGCGTCGACGAGCACCGGCACCCCGTAGGCGTGGGCGAGGCGGATGATCTCGGCGACGGGGTTGATCGTGCCGAGTGCGTTGGCGACGTGCGTGACCGAGACGATCTTCGTGCGGCCGGACAGGAGCGCGGCGAACTGCTCGAAGATGATCTCGCCCCGATCGTTGACCGGGATCACCCGCAGGGTCGCGCCCGTCTCTTGGCTGAGGAGTTGCCAGGGCACGATGTTGGCGTGGTGCTCGATCGTCGAGACGATGATCTCGTCTCCCGCGCCGATATGGGCGCGCCCGTACGAGTTCGCGACGAGATTGATGGCCTCGGTCGTGCCCCGCAGGAAGACGATGTCATCCTTGGTGGGTGCGTTGAGGAACCGGCGCACCTTCTCGCGGCCGCCCTCGAACAGGTCCGTGGAGCGGGCGGCGAGCGTGTGCGCGGCCCGGTGGATGTTGGAGTTGTGGCGGCCGTAGAACTCGCTCGTCGCGTCGATCACGCTCTGCGGCTTGTGGGTGGTGGCGGCGTTGTCGAGCCAGACGAGGGGGTGGCCGTTGACGCTCTGGTGGAGGGCCGGAAAATCCTCGCGTACCCGCTCCACGTCGAAGGGCGCGGCGACGGGGCTCGATCCGTGCGAGGTGACGCGCGGGGCGGGTGCGGGATGGCGCGAGGGCTCGACGCGGGCTCGCGCGGGCGTCGTCCGCGGCGGCCGCGCGGTGGCGGGCGCCAGGAAGTAGTAGTCGGAGGCAGGCGCAGCCTCCGGCGCCCGCGAGAGGCGTCCCGTGCGCCCGAAGCTCTCCTGCGCCGCGTCGACGCCGCGGCGCGACGGGCCGGCCGGCACGAGCTGCGGCGCGAGCGCCTGCGCGAAGGCGTTCGCCCGCGGGTGATCGGCCGCGATCTGGCGGTGCAGGTCGCGGCCGCCCGGCAGCGCGGCGGCCACCTCGGGCACGCTCGGCACGGAGAATTCGGGCAGGGTCCGGCGTGAGCCGAACGGGTCGGAGAGCGGATGGACCGAGGGGATCGCCGCCGCGTCGAACGAGACCGGACCCGCGGGCGCGGGGTTCGGCGCGGAGGCCCCCGTCCCCCCCGGCAGGCCGACGGGTGGCGCTCCGAAGGAGCGGGCGGCGAGCGCGGACGCGTCCGGCTGAAGGCCCTGCGGCAGACCGGCCGCGGGCGCGGATGGGACGCCGAGGTCGGCGCTCGGCAGCGTTGCCCCGCCGGGTCCCTGCCGCAGGCTCTCGAAACCCTGCGGCACCTGGGGGCCGCCCGGCAGCTCCGGCGCGAAGGGCTGGCTCGCCGCCTGACCCTGCCCGTAGATCTCGCGGGCAAGGCGCCCGACGAGATCCGCGTGGGCCAGCTCGCCGGGGCTGCCCGTCGGCAGGCCGAAGGCCGACGCGTCAGGCATAGTCATGGTAGTTGCCCAGCAGCACGTTATCGAGGCGGGCGATCGCGTCCTCGACCAGCACGGCGGCCGAGAAGTAGCGCGTCACGAGGTGCGAGGCGATGGAGTGGTCGTTGGTGCCCATGTAGCGCACCGACAGGCCGGGCTCGATCTCGCCGGTGACCCCGGACTTCTGGAGGCCGACCACACCCTGCTCGCCCTCGCCGACCCGCAGCAGCAGGATCGAGGTGGTCTGCGCGCCGGTGACCGGATCGGTGTCGATCGGCAGCTTGTCGCTCGGGACGAGCGGCACGCCGCGCCAGGTGATGAAGGGCGCGCCGAACAGGTGCACCACCACCGGCGGCACTCCGCGGCGGGTCGCCTCCCGTCCGAAGGCCGCGATCGCGCGCGGGTGCGCGACGAAGAAGGCGGGCTTCTTCCAGACCAGCGTCAGAAGTTCGTCGAGATCGTCCGGTGTCGGCGGGCCGCCGCGGGTCGGGATGCGCTGGCGCGAGCCGGCCTCGTGCAACAGGCCGAACTGCGAGTTGTTCAGAAGCTCCCACTCCTCGCGCTCCTTCATGGCGTCCACCGTGAGGCGGATCTGCTCGCGAAGCTGGTCGATCTCGTTCGAGTAGAGGTCGGTGACGCGCGTGTGGGTGTTGAGGATCGTCTGGATCGTCGAGAGATGGTACTCGCGCGGGTCGAGCTCGTAGTCGACGAAGGTGGTCGGCAGGCGCGGCTCGCCCGCATGCACCGCCAGAAGCTCGATGCCCTGCTCGCCGTACGCGTTGGTATGGCCCTTGAGGCGGTCGCGCTCCTCGACGTGCTGGGCAATGCGCGAGCGGATCGCCTCGTCCTCGAGGGCGGCGCGGTCGAGGGTCAGGAGCGTCACCGCCGAGAGCGCCTTCACGGCCGGAGCCGGCCCGGCCTCGCCGGCGAGCGCGCTGTCACCGAAATAGTCGCCGCGCGTCGCGAGGCCCTGGCGCACCCGACCCTTGTAGGGGCCCGACAGGCTGAGCTCGACGGTGCCGTTGGCGACGATCGTCAGGCTGCGGTCGCCCGAGCCCTCCTCTCGGATGACCTCGCCGGCCTGATGATGGCTCTCGGTGAACTTGCCGGCGAGGGTCGCCAATTCGGCGTCGCCGAGCCGGCTGAACAGCGGCACGGCTCGCAGGGATCCGGGCCGGATCACCCGGCCCGCCTCCTCCGGCGCCAAGTCGATGCGGCCTGGCTTGGCCAGCACCACGGCGCGGCGGTTGACCCGATAGACCCCGCCCGGCACGTCGACGAAGGGCAGCAGGCGCAGGAGCCAGCGCGGGGTGTTGGCCGCGTTCTGGACCGAGGTGACTGTCGCCGTCGCTAGATTGCGTGCCGCGGAGGCGCTCACGCTCAAACCCGGTCCGCTCATCGTCCGTCGTCTCCGTTTTGCTCAGGGCAGGTTTCGGCGTCCCCGGACCGGGCGACTGGCCCGACGATTCCGGAGGCGCGGGGAAGGTCATTCAAGCATGGATCGAGACCGGCTCAGTCGAGCGACTACGCCGGAACTGATTGCAACCGTGACGTACCCGATGAAGCGCACCGATCATCTTGCGCCAAGCTCGGCCGAGCCAAACCTTATCTCGTGTTAAGACGGTCTATCCTCGGCTCGACCGAGCGGTCAATGAACGTAATTTCCAAATATTTGAGTTTTCTTGGAATTATTGAGCATCAATTCACGAGCAAGCAGAGTTGTGTACTGTCGTCGTGAGTTCATCCGGCATATTCATCTCCGCCTCGCTCTCGCGAGAGGAAGAATCTCGGCGGATCGCGCGGAGAATATTTTTTCCCCGCCCGGACGCAGCTTCAGATCCCGTCGCCGAAGCCGAAGGACTGATCCATGCTGAGCGCCGGCTCCTCGTCCAGTGGCAGGCGGGAGACGACGCGGGCCGGGACGCCCGCCACGGTCGTGTGCGCCGGCACGTCGTGCAGCACCACGGCCGCAGCCGCGACCTTGGCGCCCTCGCCGACCCGGATGTTGCCGAGCACCTTCGCGCCGACGCTGAGGAGCACGCCGCGCTCGATCTTGGGGTGGCGGTCGCCGCTCTCCTTGCCGTTTCCCCCAAGGGTGACCGATTGCAGGATCGAGACGTCGTCGGCGATCACCGTCGTCTCGCCGATGACGACGCCGGTGGCGTGATCGATGAAGACGCCCGAGCCGATCCGGGCGGCGGGGTGGATGTCGCAGCCGAACACCTCTGAGATCCGGCTCTGGACGTGGAGGCTCAGTGTGGCGCGGCCCTGATGCCAGAGCCAGTGGGCCACGCGGTAGCCTTCGAGCGCGGCGAACCCCTTGTAGAACAGGAACGGGTCGAGATAGCGGCGGCAGGTCGGGTCGCGCTCGCGGATGGCGACGAGATCGCGCACTGCGTGGCCGCTCGCGAGCGGATCGGCCTCGAAGGCGGAGAGGCAGAGGTCGCGCATGGCGAGGCGGGCCAGGTCGCCGTCGCCGAGGCGGTGCGCGAGGCGGTAAGCCAGGGCCTGGGCGAGGCTGCGCTGGTCGAGCACCGTCGCCTGGATGATGCCCGCGTAGAGCGGCTCCTCGATCAGAGCGGCCTCCGCCTCGGCGCGAAGCTCCGCCCAGACGTCCTGCTCCGCCGTGCTGCGGCTCGTCGCGCGCAGCGGCGGCTGGATCGCGATCGCCGCGATCACGGTCGGGGCCCTGGCAGCCCGCCGGCTCGCATCCCGACCCTGGCGGCGGGATCGGATCGGCGCGGCATTCGATTACTGAACCCGCCGGAACAGGTCCGGCAGGTAGCGCCTCAGGATCTCGTGCCCCTCGAACTTGACGTCGACGGTCCGCGGGCGGCCGCCCTGGTCGTGGATGCTGACGATGCGGCCCCTGGCATGGCGCCAGATCCCCAGCACCTCGGCGACGTCGAGCCGCTCGAACACCACCTGATCGCCGCGCGTCATCGTCGCTGAAGGCATCGGATCGTCCTTGAGAAGCGGGCCGAGGGGCTCGGCCGAATCGTCTGCAGGGGGGTGAGGGATGGGCCGGGCAGGCCGGCGAGAAGGGACTTCCGGGTGCCCGCGACCGAGGGAGAAGGTTTCGGTCGCGGAGGAGGCTCTACAGAGAAAAAGCCACTAAGTCATTGCTATTACTGAATAATTACAGACCTGGCGAGCGTTGGCAAGCCTTGTTCCCGGCCCTCCGTGGCGCTACGCCGGACATGTTTCGGGTCGCGCGGCGCGGGCCGCGCCGCGAGCGGAGGAGGTGTCATGGGTGCCTACGTTCCTGCCTTGGCCGGCGGCGTCCTGATCGGCCTGTCGGCCACGATGCTGCTCCTCCTCAACGGGCGCATCGCCGGGGTCAGCGGCCTCGTCGCCGGTCTCGGACGGCCATCGGACCCGCGCTGGGCCGCCGATCTCGCCTTCATGGTGGGCCTGATCCTCGGGCCGCCCGCCTTCGCCGTCCTCGCCGGGCACTGGCCCGAGATGCGGTTGGACGCGTCGCTGCCGCTCCTCGCGGTGGCGGGCCTCCTCGTCGGGTTCGGCACCCGCCTCGGGTCCGGCTGCACCAGCGGACACGGCGTGTGCGGGCTCGCCCGCCTGTCGCCGCGCTCGATCGCGGCCGTGCTCACCTTCCTGGCCTCGAGCATGCTCACGGTCGTCCTCGCGAAAGGGATCGTCCCATGAGGCCCACCGCCCAGATCCTCGCGGCGCTCGGCGCCGGCCTGACCTTCGGGTTCGGCCTGTCCCTGTCGGGCATGCTCGATCCTGCCCGCGTGCGCGGCTTCCTCGACGTGACAGGCACCTGGGACCCGAGTCTCGCTTTCGTGCTCGCCGGCGCGGTCACCGTTTCGTCTCTCGGCTACGCGGTCTCCCGCCGGCTCCGTGCGCCAACCTTCGCGCCAGCCTTCGCAATCCCTACTGGACGGCGGATCGACCAGCCTCTCATCGGCGGCGCCGTCCTGTTCGGGATCGGCTGGGGCCTCTCCGGCTTCTGCCCGGGACCGGCGGTCGCCGCCCTGTCGACGGGCGCGCTCCCGGTCCTCGTCTTCGTCGGTGCGATGCTCGCCGGCATGGCGGCCCATCGCCTGCTCACCCGCCCATCGAGTGCCCGCCCCTCCGGCGCGGACTCGCCTGCAAGATAATCTTCCGCATCGTCACTGAATTCCAAGGGCGTTCGTTCCCGCCGTTCCAGCAGGACAGAATACCGCTCCGTTGACGCGCGGCGCTATCCTTGACGATAATGAATCTGCGGTCCGCGGATAGCTTGAGACCTGCATTCGGTGAGGGGCTTCGCCCGGGCGCTGAGGCAGCTCGGACGTCCTGCGGATCTGCTCAGGTTCCGCAGCAGCGCCCATCGCGAGAGTTCGGTGACCGAAGCATGGCCGCACGGCGGACACGCGTCGCGCGTCCATCGATCCATCACGCCGGAGACCACGGCCGGGGGCGATGACCGGCCTCGACTGCAGCGTCGGCCCGTTTCTATCAGGCTTCATGACCGGCGCCGTCTCCGGCTGGGTGTTCGGTGCCGCCATGTTCGCGGGCGCCACCCTCGCGCTTCTCGCGGGCGGTCAGCTGCGTCTCTCGCCGTGAGGATCCCGCCGGGCGGCGCGCCCGCCCTGCGCGCGAGCCGCCCCGTTCAGCTCTCGCCCTGGACGATGTCCTGCAGCCGGGACGGCCTGGTCAGGCGGATGCAGGCCTTGTCGACAGCGACGACGCCCTCCTGCTGGAAGCGCCGCAGCATCATGGTCACCCACTGGCGGGTCGATCCCACAAGCGCCGCGATCTCGTCGTGCGTGATCCGGCGCTCGATCACGACCGCCGCGCCCTCTCGCCGCCCGTAGAGGTCGCCGAGGGTCAGGAGGAGCTGTGCCAGGCGCTCGATCACCGAGCGCGTCCCGAGCATCTGGGCCATCGCCGTGTAGCAGCGCCCTTTCGCCTCCAGCGCCTCGATCAGGCACAGGGCGAAGTTCGGCATCTGGCGGACGAGGTTCCGCAGGGTCGCCGCGGAGAGCGCGAGGACGCGGCAGGGCTCGATCGCCTGCCCCGACCACTGGTGGCTGCCGCCTCCCGTCAGGCTCGGGCAGCCGATGAAGTGACCCGGCGTCCAGTAGGCCAGGGTGATCTGCCGCCCCGATGGGCCGGTGTAGAAGACGCGCACGCGGCCTTCCTCGATCAGGAAGATGCCCGCATGCGGCTCGCCCTGCTCGAAGACGCTCTGCCCCGGCACGAGGCTCAGTGATCGGCCGGCCTCCCGCAAACGCGCGGCCTCGCCGGGCGTCAGCCGGTCGAGGAAAGCGGCCCCGTCGTCGAAACCCACGCCGCTCTCGCTCAGGAACAGGGCGCTGGCGATCAGCGGCGCCGGCGTGCGGGTGGGCGCGAGGGCGACGAGCGTCGGCGGCATGGGAGGCTGCGGTCCGGGGTTGATGCAGGTCGGGCGGAACGCCGCGTGAGATCCGGCCCCGTCCACGGAGCGCTTCATTATCGCTCGGCAGCCGTTTCGGGCCATTCCAAATCCGGACGCTCAGGAAGAATAATCTTCCGATCAAGCTTTTAACCAGAGATCTTTGTTCCGAAGCACGATTGTCATTGCATGTCAGAGGCCGGCTTTACTCGCAGAATGCAATTAATTGCTGGTCTCAAACGCTGCCCGCGGACGACTTTCGAGGCGTGCCGGCAGCGCGGCGCGCCGCCTCCCGCCCGCTGCCACGGCCATCCCCCAGCCGACGGAGTCCCCGCGTGATCCCCTTCCGACGCCTCGCCGCCGCCCTGCTGGCGACCTCCGGCCTACTCGCCGCCTCCGCTATCGATGCGGCGCGCGCCGAGACCATCCGCGTCGCCGTGGGCACCCAGGACACGACCATCAACTGCGCGACCGGCGGCCTCCTGATCCGCGAGCTGAAGCTTCTGGAGAAATTTCTGCCGCGCGACGGCCGGTACAAGGACGTCACCTACGACATCCAGTGGCGCAACTTCACGAGCGGCGCGCCGCTCACCAACGAGATGGTCGCCGGCAAGCTCGATCTCGGCGCGATGGCGGACTTCCCCGGCTCCCTGAACGGGGCCGCCTTCGCCAAGGCTGGGCGCCGGAGCCTGTTCATCAGCGTCCTGTCCGGCAGCGTCCGGGGCAGCGGGAACGGCGTCGTGGTGCCCACCGCCTCCCCCGTGCAGTCCTTCGCCGATCTCAAGGGCAAGACCATCTCGGTGCCCTTCGCCTCCACGGCGCACGGCCTGCTCCTGCGCGCCGTCAAGGCGCAGGGCTGGGACCCGGAGCGCGACGTCACCATCATCACGCAGGCCCCCGAGGTGGCGGGCTCCGCCCTGAAGGCCAACAAGATCGAGGCGCACGCCGACTTCGTGCCCTTCGCGGAGCTCTTTCCCTGGCGCGGCATCGCCCGAAAGATCTACGACGGCTCGCAGGCGGATGCGCCGACCTTCCACGGCGCCCTCGCCGACGCGGCCTACGCCGAGCGCTACCCCGAGATCGTCACCGCCTACCTGCGCGCCGCCATCGAGGCGGACCGCCTGATCGCGGCCGAGCCCGAGACATATTCCGAGCTGATCGAGCGCGTGACCGGCATCGAGGCGGAGGTCGCCTACCTCTTCCACGGACCGCTCGGTCTGCAGACCCGCGATCTCACCTGGAAGCCGGAGTACCGTCAGGCGCTGAAGACGTCGATCGAGACCCTGAAGCTCCTCAAGAAGGCCGACGGCGACATCGATGTCGACCGCTTCGTCGACGACCGCTTCATCCGCGCCGCCTCTGCGCAGGCCGGAATCGACTACGCCGCGCGGCTTTCCGATTACGCCCAGTCCCCCCTGAGCGCGCCCGATGCGGCGGGCAGGCCGATCGCCGACGTGTCCCGCGTGGCGGAGCTCTGGGTGAAGGGCGAAGGCAAGGTCCGTCCCTACGCCTCGCCCGAGGCGGCGCTCGCCGCGCTCGCGGACCTGGAGAAGGCCGGCGGCAGCGCCCGCGTCGTCTACGCGCAGGATCGCAACAGCGGCATCAAGCTGTTCGCTGCGCAGGCCTGGTACGTGCGGGACCGCGAGCGGCGCCTCAGCGCCTTCCTGCTCAAGGGTGACGCGGAGGATTTCGCGCGGGCGCACGGCGGCGAGGTGATCGACTTCGCGGCCGCCCGCGCGGGCGAGGCCCGGCTGAGCGCCCGATGAGCGGCGCGGTGATAGACGCGGCCGCTCCGGCCCTGCCGGCCCGGAGCGGAACGGGGCGCCCGGCCGGGACCTTTCGACCGAGCCTTCCCGTCCGGCGCCTCGCGCTGCGGGCCGGGGCGCTCGGCCTCGGCCTCCTCGCCTGGCACCTCGCCGCCAGCTACAGGCTCGACCTCGGGCTCGTGACCTTCCGCAACGTGCCGACGCCGCTCGACGTGGCGCGGGCCACCGCGGCGCTCGCCCAGTCGCCGAAGCTCGGCGCCCATGTCGGCGCGAGCCTCGTGCGGGTCCTGAGCGGCTTCCTCCTGGCGCTCGCCGCCGGCGTCGCGCTCGGCCTCGCCATCGGCCGCTCGCGCACGGCGCGCGATCTGCTGCTGCCGCCCCTCGAGGTGCTCCGCCCGATCCCGGCCGTCGCCTGGATCCCCCTGGCGATCCTGATGTTCCCGTCCTCCGAGCTGTCGATGGTCTTCATCACCTTCACGGGCGCCCTGTTCCCGATCCTCCTCAACACCGTGCACGGCGCGGAGGGCGCCAGCCCTCGCCTCGTGGCCTCCGTCCGCAGCCTCGGCGCGGGCCGGTCGGCGATCCTGAGAGAGGTCGTGATCCCGGCCGCGGCGCCGAGCATCGTCACGGGCGCGGCGATCGGTATGGGAACGGCGTGGTTCTGCCTCGTCACCGCCGAGATGATCTCGGGCCAGTACGGGATCGGCTACTTCACCTGGGAGTCCTACACCTTGCAGAACTACGACGACATCGTCGTCGGCATGCTCCTCATCGGCCTGCTCGGCATGGGTTCGAGCGCCCTGGTGCGCGCCGCCGGCGGCCTCGCGATGCCCTGGGCCCGAGCGGGGGTGCGCTCATGACCGCCCGCGCCACGCAAGCCGGGCGGGCCGGCCGCATCGAGCTCGCCGACGTCGCGATCCGCCTCGGACAGGGCGAGGCCGCCTTCGACGTGGTCGAGAACGTTCGTCTCACGATCCCCGCCGGTCAGTTCGTCTGCCTCCTCGGGCCGTCGGGATGCGGGAAATCGACCCTGCTCGGTGCCCTCGCCGGCCACCTCGCGCCGAGCCGCGGCCGGGTCAGCCTCGACGGCGAGACCGTGGCTGGGCCGCACCCGGAGCGGGGCATCGTCTTCCAGCAGCACACCCTGCTGCCTTGGAAGCGGGCCCTCGACAACGTCGCCTTCGGGCCGAAGATGCGCGGGCTCGCGCGGGGTGAGCGGCTCGCGCAGGCGCGCGCCTTCCTCGCGCTGGTGGGTCTCGCGGACTTCGCCGAGCGCTACCCGGCCGAACTGTCGGGCGGCATGCAGCAGCGGGTCGAGATCGCGCGGGTCCTCATCAACGCGCCGCGGGTGCTCCTGATGGACGAGCCCTTCGGGGCGCTCGACGCCCAGACCCGACTGATGATGCAGGAGCTTCTGCTCGACATCTGGACGCGGCTGCCCACCACCGTGGTGTTCGTGACGCACGACATCGACGAGGCGCTGTTCCTCGCCGACCGGGTGCTGGTGATGTCCGCGCGGCCGGGCCGCATCCTCGAGGACATCCCGCTCGATTTCGCCCGTCCCCGCGGGCGCGATCTCGTCACCGACCCGGGCTTCGTCGACCTCAAGCGCCGCTGCCTGGACCTCCTCCGCCCGCGGGACGGCAAACCTCCGCTCCCGCGCCTCACGCCGCTCGGCCTGCCGGGAGTCGAGGCCGCGTGAACGCGGCTCCGGCACGCTCAGGGCGCGCGCTGCGTTGGCGGGACTGCCTGCGGGCATTCCGCGGGGCGTGGTCCCTTGTCATACCCGGGCGGATCACAGGCAGTGACAGGTGGCTTGCCAGGGGCATCATCCTGAGCACTCCTCAAGAGCCCAAAGCCCCAGAACACCGCGACGCCAACGGCCACGGCCACGAACAGCGCGACGGCGATGAGAGGAAGCGAGCGGCCCATCACGGTGTCCTCGGCGTCGGGAACGCGGGGCTCGGACAGTCCGGCAGGATCACCTTGCCCACGGTGTTCTGCGGCTCGCAGGCCGGGATGGCCGGCTTCCCGCCGTTCTCCGCCCGCCGCTGGTCGCGCGCGTTCGAGACCCAGAGACCGATGCCGATCACCGCCACGATGGCGACGAGCGCGGTGGTCACGAGTGGGAGCCAGCGGGGCATATTCTCAACCCTTCAGGATCGTGGCGATGACCTGCCTGGCCCGCTCAAGGTCAAGCTCGGCTTCCGCCACGGCGGCTTCGGCCTGAGCGAGCATGTGAACGGCATGCAGCAGGTGCGAGCCCTTCGTCATCTCTCCCAACGCCTTGACTGCCTCCTGGTCAACCTCGACCAGCGCGGATGCGTCGCCGAGGAGCAGCGCGATCCGGTGCTCGCAATGGCGGCCCTCGGTGCCGTCCGAGCAGGTGCAGGTGAAGCGCACGCCGCGGCTCGTGCGTGTCGCTTCCATCCGATGCACATCGGCACCCTCGGCGGCGCGCACGGAGAACATTAGGGCTGACATCGCGGCTCCACTGATCTGCCGTTCGTCCAACCGCCCGGCTGCAGCCCTCATGGCACGCCTCCGAGGGCCTCCGCCATGCGCGCCGGTTCTCCGGAGCGCTGCCCTGAGAGCAGCCCTTCCGTTCCGGCAGCTCCTTTGAGGACTCCGCTGGGCTCTTCCGTGAGCGCGTTTGTGCGGGCCGTGGGCGTGTTGGCTGCCGCCTCCGCTGCCCAGCCGAAGAGAGCACCAGCGATGACACCGCCGGAGAAATGTGCACCTGCAGTCGATGGCCCCGAACAGGGACAGCTTGCCTGCCTGCGTGCTGATCGGCGCGATGTGGATGTGGAAGCCGCCGATCGGGTAGTGAGCGAAGCGCTTCTTCCGAGGCTCGTCGCCATCGACGTCCGGCAGACGGCTGTTGCCATGCCGCTCCAGGCAGCGGTGCAGGCTCGAGCGGGTCAGGTGCGGGATCGTGGGCTGAAGGCCGCAGAGACATCCGTCCAGCGGCAGCGGTGTGCCCACGGAAAGCGACGATGATTGCCTCCTCCGGCGTCAGAACCGTCGAGCGGAGTCGAGGATCTCGTCGATGGTCATCGCGGCGGCCAGCGACATGCCGGGATGCGCATCAGGGGCTCGTCTCCGAGCCGGCCGGCGCCGTGTCGCTGGCCGCCCGCGACTTGAGACTCGGCTCGTCGTCCGGGGCCCGCAGGCGGTAGCCGACGCCGGTCTCGGTGAGAAGGATGCGCGGGCGCTCGGGGTCGGCCTCCAGCTTCTGGCGCAGCTGGCGCATGTAGACGCGCAGGTACTGCGGGTCGGACGACGTCGAGACCGTGTGCATCAGCTGCGCGTGGGTCATCACCTTGCCGGCGTTCAGAACCAGCACCCGCAGGAAGTCGTACTCGCGGGGTGTCAGCTTCACCTCCGCGCCGTCGACCCTCACGATGCGCCGGACGAGGTCGACGCTGAGGCCGTCGACCTGGAAGATCGGGCGCTCGCCACGGGCGGCCAACTGGTGGCGCAGCGCCGCGCGCAGGCGCGCCAGCAACTCGCCCATGCCGAAGGGCTTGGTCATGTAGTCGTCGGCGCCGTGGTCCAGGGCCTCGACCTTGCCGCCCTCGTCGTCGCGGCTCGACAGCACGACCACCGGCAGATCGGGATATCCCGCCCGGATCGCCCGCAGCAGGTCGTGTCCCCGCATGTCCGGCAGGCCGAGGTCGAGGATGATCAAGTCCGCCTTCTGGCGCGCCAGGAACTCGAGCGCGGTCCGGCCATCGGGCGCCTCCAGGATGGCGTAGCCCTGGGTGGTGAGCCCGGTGCGCAGCAGCCTGCGGATCGGGGGTTCGTCGTCGATGACGAGGATGGTCGGGCTCATGCGGCGATGTCCTCGGACGCGGTCCCGGGCGGGAGCGGCAGGATGACGGTGAAGCAGGCGCCGTTCCGGCCGGGCCGGTTGGCGGCTGTCACGGTGCCGCCCATCGCCTCGACGAAGCCGCGCGAGATGGCGAGGCCGAGCCCCGTGCCGGCCCGGACCCGGTCGCTCTTGCGCACCCGGTAGAACTTGTCGAACACCCGCTCGACGTCGGCTTCCGGCAGGCCGTCGCCCTCGTCCACGACCTCGATGCGCACGGACCGGCCGTCCCGGCGGGCCCGGACCGTCACGGTCGAGCCGCCCGGCGCGTACTTGGCGGCGTTGTCGAGGAGGTTGACCAGAACCTGCTCGAACAGGACAGGGTCGAGCCGGAGGGTCGGCAGGCCGGGCTCGACCTCGACCGCCACCGTGTGGCCGGAGAGGACCTTGTCCAGCCGTCGGAGCGCGGTGTCGACCGTCTCGGAGACGTCCTGCGGCGCGAGGTTCGGCGCCACCGCCCCGGCCTCCAGGCGCGTCATGTCGAGGAGGTTCGCGATGAAGCGGTTGAGCCGCTCGGATTCCTCGATGATGGTCGCCAGCAGGTCCGCCTTGGCCTCCGGCGGCAGCGCCGCGTCGAGGTCGCGCAGCGTGCTGGCCGCCCCGAGCACGGAGGCGAGCGGCGTGCGCAGGTCGTGGCTGATCGAGGTCAGCAATGCCCGGGCCAGCCGGTCGGTCTCGGCGGCGCGCTCGGCGCGGTCGAGATCCTCCACGAGCCGCACGCGCTCGATCGCGAGGGCGCCCATGTCGGCGAGCGCGTCGAGAAGGCGGCCCCCTTCCGGCGTCAGGATCGGGCCCGTGCCGTCCGCGTCGAGACCGATCACGCCGAGGGTGCTGCGCCCGGTGCGCATCGGCAGGAACAGCCGCCGGGCACCGGGCAGGGTGTCGGCACCGCGGCCGGCCGGGCGCTCGTTGTCGAAGGCCCACTGGGCCGCCGCGAGGTCGGCCTCGTCCAGCCTGTCCTCCGGCGGGTAGCCGGCCCGGACCGTGACGGCCTTCCCCTCCGGAAGCAGCAGGACGACCCGGACCTTCAGCATGGCCGCGACCTGCGCGGAGGTGGCCCAGAGCACGTCGTCGAGGGTGCCGCAGCCCGCGAGCTTGCGGGAGAACCCGAACAGCCGCTCCGTGGACCTGGCGCGCGCCTGGCTGATCACCGCCGTCAGGCGGGCGCGGGCGGCGAGGTTCGAGACCACCACCGCGACCAGGGTGAAGAGCAGGAAGGCCGCGACGTTGGTCGGGTCGGCGATGGTGAAGGTGTAGATCGGCGGCAGGAAGAAGAAGTTGTAGGCGAGCGAGGCCAGCACCACCGCGGCGAGCGAGGGGCCGAGGCCGAGGCGAACCGCCACCGCCACGACGGCGGTGAGCAGGACGAGATCGGCGTTCTCGACGCCCGCAGAGGGCTCGAGGATCAGGGCAAGGCCCAGGCCGGCGGTGGTCACGAGCGCGGCGAGGCCGTAGGCGCGCAGGTCGAAGGCCGGTGCGGGAGCGGCGGTCGCGACCGCGCGCCGCCTCTGCCCCTCGGCCGGAGCCGCCTCCCCGGCCACGACATGGACGCTGATGGCGCCGCTCCGGCGCACGAGCTCGTGCACCACCGAACCGTGCAGGAGCTCGAACCACCAGGAGCGCGTCGCCTTGCCGACCACGATGTGGTTCACGTTGGCCGAGCGCGCGTAGGCGAGGATGTCGTCGGCGATGCGCCGCCCGCCCGGCAGGGTGACGGCATCACCCCCGAGCCGGTCCGCGAGCCGCAGCGCCTCGGCGGTCCGGTCGCGCTGCGCCTCGCTCAGGGAGGCCGACCGCGTCCCCTCGACTGAGAGCGCCGTCCAGGGCGCGTGCAGGCGGTCGGCCAGCCGCTTGGCGTAGCGTACGAGGCCGGCCGAACGGGGATCCTCGTTCACGCAGACCAGCACGCGCTCGCCCGCCGCCCAGGGCCCGGCGATGGCGTTGGCCCGCATATGGCTCAGGAGCTCGTCGTCGACCCGGTCCGCCGTGCGCCGGAGCGCCAGCTCGCGCAGCGCCGTGAGATTGCCGCGCGAGAAGTAATGCCTCAGGGCGCGCGCGGCGTTCGACGGCACGTAGACCTTGCCGTCCTTGAGGCGCTGGATCAGGTCGTCCGGGTTGAGATCGACCACCTCGATGTCGTCGGCCCGGTCGAGCACCCCGTCCGGCACGGTCTCGCGCACGCGGATCCGGGTGATGGAGGCCACCACGTCGTTCAGGCTCTCGACGTGCTGGATGTTGAGGGTCGTCAGCACGTCGATGCCGGCGTCGAGCAGCTCCTCGACGTCCTGGTAGCGCTTCGGGTGGCGCGAGCCCGGGGCGTTGGTGTGGGCGAGCTCATCCACCAGGGCGAGTGCCGGGCGGCGTGCCAGAAGAGCGTCGAGGTCCATCTCCTCGAGGACCGCGCCCTGGTAGGGCACCCGGCGGCGCGGGATCACCGCGAAGCCGTCGAGCAGGGCCTCGGTCTCGGCACGGCCGTGGGTCTCGACCACGCCGACCACGACATCGGCGCCGGCTCTCAGCCGGGCGCGCCCGACGGTCAGCATCTCATAGGTCTTGCCGACGCCGGGCGCGGCACCGAGGAAGACCTTGAGCCGGCCGCGCCGGCCCTCCTCCCGGCGCGCCGCATCGAGCAGCGCGTCGGGCGAGGGACGTTCGGGATCGCGGCCGGTCTCGGGCATGCCCGATCCTACCGGCGCGCTCAGCGCCGGGCGAGGGCGTCGAGGGCGAGGTTCAGCGCCAGCACGTTGACCCGGGGCTCGCCCAGGAGACCGAGGGTGCGGCCCTGGACCTGACCCGCCACGAGATCGCGCAGCCTGTCCTCCGGAAGGTCGCGCGCTCTGGCGACGCGCGGCACCTGGAACAGGGCGGCCTCCGGCGAGATGTCGGGATCGAGCCCGGAGCCGCTCGCCGTCACGAGGTCGACCGGCACCGGCTGTCCGGGGTTCTCGGCCCGCAGCGCGTCGAGGTCGCCGCGCACGCGCTCGGCGAGCGCCGCACTCGTGGGTCCGAGATTCGAGCCCATGGAGTTCGCCGCGTTATAGGGCGCCGGGACGGTCTTCGAGGCGTCGGCCGGGTCCGGCGCGGTCGTGGCCGAGGGACGGCCGTGGAAGTAGCCCGCGCCGGCGAAGCTCTGCCCGATCAGGCCGGAGCCGACGACCCTGCCGTCGCGCTCGACCAGGCTGCCGGCCGCCCTGGCCGGGAAGATCGCTCCGGCGATGCCGGTCATGGCGAGGGGATAGGCGAGCCCCGTGACCGCGCTCAGGGCGAGGAGCAGGACGAGGGCGGGACGAAGCTGGCTCAACATGGGCTGTCTCCTTGGGACCTTACGCGAGGTGCAGGGCCGTGACGGCGAGGTCGATGGCCTTGATGCCGACGAAGGGCACCAGCACGCCGCCGAGGCCGTAGACGAGGAGGTTGCGGCGCAGGAGCGAGGCCGCGCCGACCGGCCGGTAGGTCACGCCTCTGAGCGCGAGCGGGATCAGCGCCACGATGACGAGCGCGTTGAAGATGATCGCCGAGAGGATCGCACTCTGCGGCGAGGCGAGCCCCATCACGTTGAGGGCCTGAAGCTGGGGGTAGAGCGTCAGGAACATCGCCGGGATGATCGCGAAGTACTTCGCGACGTCGTTGGCGATCGAGAAGGTCGTCAGCGCGCCGCGCGTCATGAGGAGCTGCTTGCCGATGCCGACGATCTCGATGAGCTTGGTCGGGTCGGAATCGAGGTCGACCATGTTCCCGGCCTCGCGGGCCGCCACCGTGCCGCTGTTCATGGCGACGCCGACATCGGCCTGGGCGAGCGCCGGCGCGTCGTTGGTGCCGTCGCCGCACATGGCGACCAGCTTGCCCTCGGCCTGCTCGCGCCGGATCAGCGCCAGCTTGTCCTCGGGGGTCGCCTGGGCGAGGAAGTCGTCGACGCCCGCCTCCGCCGCGATGGCGGCCGCGGTCATGGGGTTGTCGCCGGTGATCATCACGGTGCGGATGCCCATGCGGCGCAGCTCCGCGAAGCGCTCGCGGATGCCGCCCTTCACGACGTCCTTCAGGTAGACAACGCCGAGCAGGCGGCCGTCCCTGGCCACGGCGAGCGGGGTACCCCCGGCCTTGGCGATCTCCTCCGCGATGGCCCGGACCTCGCCCACGGCCTCGGTCTCAGCGGCCGGGTGATAGGCGAGCGCCGCGCCGGTGCCGCGGCTCGCCATGGGCTGGGCCGTGACGGCGGCGATGACGGCATCGACCGCGCCCTTGCGGATGGAGGAGCCCTCCAGGTCGACGCCGCTCATGCGCGACTGCGCCGTGAAGTGCACGAAGCTGGCGCTCAAGGCCGCCATGTCGCGGGCGCGGATGCCGTACCGCTCCTTGGCCAGCACCACGATGGAGCGGCCCTCCGGCGTCTCGTCGGCGAGCGAGGCGAGCTGGGCGGCGTCGGCCAGATCCTGCTCGGGCACGCCGCTCACGGGGCGGAACTCGGTCGCCTGCCGGTTGCCCAGCGTGATCGTGCCGGTCTTGTCGAGGAGCAGCGTGTCGACGTCGCCCGCCGCCTCCACGGCGCGGCCCGACATGGCGAGCACGTTGAAGCGCACGAGCCGGTCCATGCCGGCGATGCCGATGGCGGACAGGAGCGCGCCGATGGTCGTCGGGATCAAGGTCACGAAGAGGGCCACCAGCACGATCACCGGGATCGAGCCGCCCGCGTAAGTGGCGAAGCTCGGGATGGAAGCCACCGCGAAGACGAACACGATGGTGAGGCCCGCGAGCAGGATGTTGAGCGCGATCTCGTTCGGCGTCTTCTGGCGCGCCGCGCCCTCGACGAGGGCGATCATGCGGTCGACGAAGGTCGAGCCGGCCGCGGCCGTGATGCGCACCGTGATGGCGTCCGAGAGCACCTCCGTGCCGCCGGTCACGGCCGAGCGGTCGCCGCCGGATTCCCGGATGACCGGCGCGGACTCGCCGGTGATGGCCGCCTCGTTGACGGAGGCCACGCCCTCGACGACCTCGCCGTCCGAGGGGATGAGGTCGCCGGCCTCGACCAGCACGATGTCGCCGACCTTCAGGCTCGTGCCGGGCACGGTCTCGAAATCGCGGCCCCGGCCGGTGAGCCGCTTGGCGGTCATCTCGGTGCGGGTGCGCCGCAGGCTGTCGGCCTGGGCCTTGCCGCGGCCCTCCGCCAGGGCCTCCGCGAAGTTGGCGAAGAGCAGGGTGAACCAGAGCCAGAGGACGATCTGGCCGGAGAAGAACAGGTCGGCCCCGCCCGCGGCGAGGTCGCGGACGAACAGCACGGTGGTGAGGGCGGCCACCACCTCGACCACGAACATGACCGGGTTGCGGATCATGGCGCGGGGATCGAGCTTCCTGACGGAGCCGAGGAGCGCGGGCCCGACGAGGGCGGCGCTGAAGAGCGATGAGGTCTTGCGGAACATGGGTTCGATTGTCCGGGGGGGCGGGGTGGCCCGGCGAGCGGCGCCGGGCCATGCCGGTTCAGGGGGCGGTCGCGCCGGCGGCCAGGGTGAGGGCCGCCGCGAGGGCGAGACCGCCGAGCAAAGCCACGCCGAGGAGCGCCAGCACGAGGTCGGAGGTCCGCAGCGGCGGGGCGCCGGCCTGGCCACGTCGCTGGGCGGGCCGATGCGGCATCAGGTGATGGCGCGGGACGCGCCGGGTGGGCAGGGCGCGCGGCATCTCAGCCTCCCGCCGGAAAGGTCTGGCCGGCTGAACCGGCGAAGTGCTCGACCACGGGGCCGAGCGCCAGCGATGGGAAGAAGGTCAGGCCGCCGATGATGAGCACCACGCCGACGAGGAGGCCGACGAAGAGGCCGCCATGGGTCGGGAAGGTGCCCGCCGAGGCCGGGACCCGCTTCTTGGCCGCGAGCGAGCCCGCGATGGCGAGCACCGGGATCTTCACGAAGAACCGGCCCACCAGCATGCCGATGCCGAGGGTGGTGTTGTAGAACAGGGTGTTGGCGGAGAGCCCGGCGAAGGCAGAGCCGTTGTTGGCCGCAGCCGAGGTGTAGGCGTAGAGGATCTCCGAGAAGCCGTGCGGGCCGGCATTCGCGGGGCCCGCGAGGCCCGCCGGCAGCACGCTCGCGAGCGCGGTGAAGCCCAGCATCACCAGCGGCAGGCAGAGGATGCCGAGCATCGCCATCTTCACCTCGCGCGCCTCGATCTTCTTGCCGAGGTACTCGGGCGTGCGCCCGACCATCAGGCCGGCGACGAAGATCGCCACGATCACGAAGACCAGCATGCCGTACAGGCCGGCGCCGACGCCGCCGACGATGACTTCCCCGAGCTGCATGTTGAGCAGCGGGACGAGGCCGCCGAGCGCCGTGAACGAGTCGTGCATGGCGTTGACCGCGCCGCAGGAGGCGGCGGTGGTGATGACCGCGAACAGCGCCGAGGCGCTGAGCCCGAAGCGGATCTCCTTCCCCTCCATATTGCCGCCGGTCAGGCCGAGGCTCGACAGGACGCCGGAGGCGTTAGCCTCGGCCCAGTAGGTGACGGCGACGCCGGCGACGAAGAGCAGGCCCATGGCGGCGAGGATCGCCCAGCCCTGGCGCTCGTCGCCGACCATGCGGCCGAACACGTTCGTGAGCGCGGCGCCGAGCACGAAGATCGAGACCATCTGCACGAAGTTCGACAGGGCGGTCGGGTTCTCGAAGGGGTGCGCGGCGTTGGCGTTGAAGAAGCCGCCGCCGTTCGTGCCGAGCATCTTGATGGCGACCTGGCTCGCCACGGGGCCGACCGCGATGGTCTGCACGGCGCCCTCCAGCGTGGTCGCCTCGACGGAGGCCGACAGCGTCTGCGGAATCCCTTGCGAGACCAGGAACAGGGTGTAGATCACGCAGAGCGGCAGCAGCACGTAGAGGCTCGCGCGGGTCACATCGACCCAGAACGAGCCGAGCGTCTTCGCGGAGGCCCGCGCGAAGCCGCGGATCAGCGCCACCGCGACCGCGATGCCGGAGGCGGCCGACACGAAGTTCTGGTGCGTCAGGCCCAGCATCTGGGACAGGTACGAGAGCGTGGTCTCGCCGCCGTAGGACTGCCAGTTCGTGTTGGTGACGAAGCTCGTGGCCGTGTTGAAGGCGAGGTCCGGGGCGACCGCCGCCTGCCCGGCCGGGTTCAGCGGCAGCACCGCCTGCAGGCGCAGGATGGCGTAGAGCAGGAGGAACCCCAGCAGGTTGAAGACGATCATCGCGCCCGCGTAGCCGAGCCAGGTCTGCTCCCGGCCGGCATCGACGCCGGCGACGCGGTAGAGCCCGCGCTCCACGGGGGCGAGCACGGGCGAGAGGACGGTGCCCTCGCCGCTGAAGACACGGGTCATGTAGGCCCCGAGCGGCTTCACGAGCGCCAGCACGACCGCGCAGTAGAGCGCGATCTGCATCCAGCCGTTGAGTGTCATGGAGATCGGTCCGTCAGGCCGCTCAGAACCGCTCGGGGCGGACGAGGGCGTAGGTGAGGTAGACGAGGAGCCCCGCGGTCACGAGGGCACCGAGGGCGAGATCGAGGGTCATGGCCGCCTGCCTCAGAGCCGTTCGCAGAGCGAGGCGTAGCCGGCGGCGAGCGCGAAGAAGGCGAGGCTCGCGGCGATGAAGGCGATATCGAGCATGATGCGTCCGTACCCGTTCGGCCGGTCCGTCGCGGTTCTGCCGCGATTGGCCGGCCCGAGCCCGAATGTGGACGGGAACCGCGTGAGGGTTCGAGAGGGAGAGGAGGCCGATCTTATAAGGATCGCATGAGGATCGGCGGGATCCGGGCTGTCCGAGGTTCGGGGACAGGTTCGTCCCGCCCGGTTCGGCCCCGGGTTTCCGGCAGGCGGCCGGTGCATCGGTGTGCCCAAACGCGTGCGGCCGCCGGCCCGCAAGGCCGGCGGCCGCGTCGAGGCGGCGGGGAACCGGCTCAGCCGATGCCGCCGACCTGGAACTTGCCGTCGGCGAAGGCCGAGCGGCCCTCGTAGAGGCCGGCCTGCAGGTAGTGCTGCATCGGGTCGACGGCCGCCCCCGCCACGTCCCGGTAGGCGGACAGGTACGACGAGGTGTCGAAGTCCGCGGCCGGGTCGCGGCCTTCCTTCCAGCCGAACGCGTCGTAGTGCGAGAGCGGGTTGATCGCCGCCGCCTTCACGTCGCCGTAGGCCGCGAGGTAGCCCTTGGTGTCGAACACCGCGTTCGGGTCGCGGCCCTCCTTCCAGCCGAAGTTCTCGAAGTGCGAGCGGGCGAACGCGAAGCTGTCGCCGCCGGCCGCCGAGGCGGTGCGCGCCACGTCCGCGTTGGCCAGCAGGTAGTACTCGGCGTCGAAGCCGCCGCGGATGCCGGAGGCGCGCCCGATCGCCTCGGACGTCGTCCGGCCCTCGGCCTGGCCGAACTCGAGGTAGTGCTGGAGCGGGTTGAGGCCGGCCGCCTTCACGTCCGGGTTCCTGGCCAGGTACGCCTCGTTGTCGAAGGCGACGGAGGGGTCGCGGCCCTCGCGGGCACCGGTCTGCAGGTAGTGCTGGAGCGGGTTGAGACCGGCCGCCTTCACGTCCGGATTCGCCGCGAGGTACCCGTTCGTGGAGAACAGCGCGTTCGGATCGCGCCCCTCGCGCCAGCCGAACGCCGCGTAGTGCGCGTCCGCGTCGATCCCGGCCCGGAGCACGTCCTTGTTGGCGGCGAGGTAGAAGAGGTCGTCGACGCCGGGCGCGCCGTCCCGCAGAACCACGGTGGTGTCGGTGAACTGCACCCGCTCGAAGCCCGCGATCGCGTCGCGGCCCTCGGGGCCGGTCACGAACGTGAAGGCGCCCTCGCGGGTCACCGTCACGTCGGCGAGGGCCGAGTTGAAGACCAGGGTGTCGTTGCCCGGCGAGCCGTCGGCGTCCTGGCCGCCGATCAGGATGTCGTTGCCCGCGCTGTTGACGATGGTGTCGTCGCCCGCGCCGCCGCGCAGGAGGTCGGCGAAGGCCGTGCCCTGGAGCGTGTCGGCCCCCGCCGTCCCGGTCTTCGCGACGCCCGATTGCAGGACGGTGTCGGCGCGAAGAGCGAGGTTCTGGATGCGGGTGTCGCCCGCCGGGCCGGTATCGGCCTGGCCGTAGGGGTTCGTCGCGTAGAACGCCTTCAGATACTCGGCGAGCGCGTCCTGCTCGGAGCCCTGGGCCGCGAAGGTCTCGGTGTCGGGCAGCGAGATCGGGGCGGCGTCGCGCAGCGCGACCTTGTTCTCGCCGTAGGCCGGGAAGGGATAGTTGTCGCCGCCGAGGCCCGGCGCCGCCGCGGTGCCGGTGGCGAGGAAGTCGAGGGTGACCACCCGGATCGGCCGGTTCGCGTCGCCGATGAGCTGACCGTTCTGCACGAGCGTGTCGAGGATGAAGCCGTTCTCGTCGACGATCGCCGCCGAGACGATCCGCTGGCCCTCGCGGGTGACGTTGCCGTTGGCGTCGAGCGTCTGGGACTGCTTCGTCGCGTCGAAGGCGTAGCGGATGCCGCCGATCTGGGTGAACTGGCCGGGCGTGGCGCCGGGCGCCACAGCGGCGACGCCGTGTTCCAGGACCCGCTCCAGCTCCGAGGCCGTCACGGTGACGAGGGCGAGATTGTTGTTGAAGCGCAGCGAGTTGGTGACGTCGAGCTGAGAGATGTCGCCGGCCTGCTTGCCCGCCTCCGCGTTGGCGGCCGGCGGCAGCTCCGCGGCGCTCCCGCCCGCGGTCGAGAAGGAGCCGATCGAGTCGCGGATGCCGCCGCCGTTCTTGATCGAGACCGTGACGGCACCGTCGAACTGCTTGGCGTACCAGAGGTTCGCGTCGGCCGTCAGGTTGCCGAGGTTCGTCTCCTCGGTGCGCACCTCGCCGCGGCGTCCCTCGAGGTACACGCTGGTGCGGCCGAGGATGTTGCCGTCCTGCTGGCGGATGATGTCGGCGATGCCGACGGTCTCCTGCACGCCGTCGTTGTTGGCGTCGAGGCCCTCGATCATCTCGCGGACGAGGAAGCCCTTGCTGCCCGGGGTGAAGGCGGCAGCGGTCGAACCCCAGAGCTGCGCGACGGTCGTGTCGTCCACCGCGACGGCGCCGCTCGTGGCCGGGTTCACCGAATCGCGGAGGATGTTGCCCTGGTCGTCGAAGGTGACGGTGAGGCGGCCGACATAGGCGTACTCGGAGGACGTGTTGACGAGGGCGAGGGTCTGGCCGCTCGCGTTCGTGTAGAATTGCGGGTAGCCGCCGCCCGTGGTGTCGCCGGGCAGGAGCCGGTCGTCGCCGTCGGCGAGCAGCGTGTGCGAGCCGCCGCCGATCAGCACGTCGACGTTGCGCAGGAGCGGCGCCAGCGCCTGCTCGTTGGCGAGCTGCTGCAGGTGCGTGCCGACGATCACCTTGTTGAGGCCGGGATTGGCCGCGAGCACCCGGTCGACCTCGGCGTTGATCTGGTCGGCGAGCAGCCGGATGTTGTCCTGCCCGTTGAAGCCGTCGACGGTGACGTTGCCGAGCGAGGTCAGGAGCGGCTCGAGCTGCGTCGTGGCGCCGATGAAGGCGATCCGCTCGCCGTTCTCCACGAGGATCGTGGACTTGGCGATCTTGTCGGCGCCGGTGCCGGTCTGGGTCGAGGTCGGCCCGGTCGCCGCGAACCCGGCCTCCGAGACGTTCGGGTTGACGAGGCCGGAGAGTGCGGCCTCGCGGGAGAAGTTGAGGTTCGTGGAGAGGTAGGGGAACTGGGCGCCGACCCAGGTATCGTCGGCCGCGCCCGCCGCGGTGCCGAGATTGGCGCCGATGATGTTGGCGACCTCGGTCGGCCCGGAATCGAATTCGTGGTTGCCGAACACCGCGGCCTGCACGCCGACGATGTTCTGGATGGTGACGTCGGCCCGGCCCACCGAGGGGGCGAGGCGCGCGTAGGCGGCGGCGCCCGAGAGCCCGTAGAGCTGGTTGTAGATGCCGTTGTAGGTCGCGGCGAGCTGCGGGTCGGCGCCCGCGATGAAGAACGGGCTCGGGATCCAGCCGTCGCCGGTGGAGAGCGTGATGGAGTTCGCCGTCGAGTCCTCGAGCTTGTCGACGATCGCCGCGAAGTTCGCCGCGCGCTGCGTCGCGAGGAGGCCCGCCTCCCAGTCGGAGGCGTGCAGGATCTGGAGCGTGTACGGCATCGGGGTCGATCCCTGCGTGGTGAAGTCGAGCCGGTCCTGGGCGAGGCCCGCGAAGGCGTTGCCGGCGGCGTCGGTGAGGGCGCCGGCCGGCACGATCACGTCGTAGGCGGCGCCGGGGCGCAGATCCGCGGCGGGGTTGATGGTGACGGTGGTGCCGCTGATCGCCACCTGCGCGGCGTCGGTGACGGCGATGGTGCGGACGTCCCCTGCCCCGTCCGTCAGGGTGATGCTGCCGCTGCCGGCCCGCACCGCTTCGCTGAAGGTGAGCACGATGTCGGCGCCCGCGGCGACCGCGGTCGCGTTGTCGGAGGGGGTTGCCGAGACGAGGCGCGGAGCGGCCTGGTCGAGCCTGAGCCCGACGAGCACGGGATCGTGGTCGGATTCGCGGGCGACGACGCCGGCCTCGAAGTAGCTGGGGTCGCAGCCGAAATCGAGGTTGTAGTCGAGGGCGTCCGCCTCGTCGGCGTTGATGTGCCACTCGGTGACGCCGGTCACCTGGGCGTTGAGGCTGGCACTCGCGAAGGCGTGGTCGAGGGCGCCGTAGGCGGCGTCGAAGACGTAGGAGTAGGGGTCCGCGAGGCGGTCCTCGGCGAGGTTTGTGAAGCCGCCGGCCTTCACGAGGTCGAGGGCGTCCTCCTTGAGGTAGGCGTTGAAGTCGCCGAGCAGGATCGTGTCGCCGTCCTGCGTGCCGGTGGGCTTCAGCGCGACCCATTCGGCGAGCGCCTTGGCGGCGAGCTCGCGCTGCTGCTGCCAGCCGCCCTGCCCGTCGCCCTGGTCGGCGTCGGCGCCCGTGCCGGCCCCGCTCTTCGACTTGAAGTGGTTGATGACGGCCATGAAATCCTCGCCCGTCGCGATCTCGTGGAAGGTGACGGCGAGCGAGGCGCGGCTGGTGTTGGTGCCGTTGAAGATGGCGCCGATCGTGCTCTGCTGCAGGAGCGCGGGGTCGAAGGCGGCGACGTCCGCGTCGTCGAGCTTCTCGATCGTGGTGTTCATCGCCACGCTGACCTTGCTCGGCTTGTAGATGAAGCCGACCGCGATCGCGTCGCCGCCGAGGAACTGGCCCTGATCGAGCTGGGCGCCGGGGTTCACGTAGGCGTAGGTGCCGGCCCCCGCCTTCAGGTTGAGCTGGCCGACGAGGTACTCGAGCGCGTTGCCCGGGTCACCCGGTCGGAACTGGTTCTCGAGCTCGGTGAGGCCGAGCACGTCGGCGCCCGTCGCGATCAGCGTGTTGACGAGCTTCTCGGTCTGGCGGCCGAACTCGGCGGCCGTGTTGGCGCCGCGCGGGTCGAGGCCGATCGCGGTCTTCACGCCGGTGGCCGAGCCGTCGCTGTCGAGGGTCTTGAAGTAGTTGAGGACGTTGAGACTGCCGACCTTGAGCGTGCCGCCCGTGTCGTCGGGCGCGGACGTGCGGGGATTGGTCCGCACGAAGCTGTTGTCGCCGTCCTCGATCGCCCGGACCCGGTAGGCGTTCGACGGGCCGTAGCCGAGGACGCCCGTCAGCCCCGTCACGGTGTCGCCCATGCGCGGGGCCGCGGCGGTGCCGTAGGGGCCGAAGCCCGCGAGGTTGCCGATCGGCTGGTTCTGGCTGTTGAGGCCGTCGTCGTAGACGATCGAGCGGGCGGCGCTCTGCGCGAGGTAGGCGGCGTAGGCGGCCGCGTCCGGCTCGTACGCGTTCGTGAAGGTCTCGACCCGGCCGCCCGCGGCGAGGCGGATCTCGTTGAAGCGGTCGAGGTTGAACTGCTCGGTGATCGTCAGGGTCTGGGGCAGCGTGACCAGCATGCCCTCGTAGGCTTCGAGGTTCGGCTGGGCGGTCGCGCCGGTGCCGACCGTGCCGGCGGCCGGGAGCTGCACCGCGACGGCCTGGGCCCTCACCCCGGCGCCCGTCAGGGCGCCGGCCTGCATCATCTGGATGCCGGAGACCGCGGTGACCGTGATCTGCGTCTCGCCGTTGAACTCGGTCACCGTGCCGGTGACGCGAACCCGGTCACCCTCGGCGACGTTCGACAGGAAGTTGCCGGTTCCCTCGTAGACGAAGACGCCCTCGGAGGTCGCCGCGTCGCCGTCCTGGTCCGCGCCCTCCTCCTGCAGGTAGAAGCCGCCGAGGTTGCGGGCCCCGTCCGCGTCGCCGTTCTGGAAGTCGCCGACGACGATGGCGTCGAGGGTGACGGTGCGGCCGACGAGGGCGCTCGCGGCGCCCGAGCCCTGGACCTCGTGGATCCTGGTGATGCCCTGCGCCTCGTAGAGCACCGTGGTATTGCCGACCTCGTTGGCCGAGACAACGAGCGCCCTGCCCGTCGGGCTGTCGGCGGCGCTGATGAAGGTGACGACCTCGGGGCCGGCATCCGCGGCCGAGGCCGGGGGCTCGTAGGCGACGTAGCGGGCATCGGCCGGGTCGGTGACGTCGTAGACCATGACGCCGCCGATCCGCTCCAGGCCGACGAAGGCGTAGGTGCGGCCGTCGACGACGCCGATCGTGACGCCCTCGGGCTCCGGTCCCTTGTCGTCGGAGCGGTTGTCGGGGACGCCCGCGCCCTGGTTCTGGTTGAAGATCGCGGGCACGTCGCGGGCGGTGATCGCCTCGAACTCGCCGCCGGTCTCGCGGACCTTGGTGATGGTGCCGTCGCCGTTGTCGCGGAAGATCGAGATGCCGCGGCCGCCGAAGCCGTAGAGCTGGTCGAGGTCGCCGTCCCCGTCCGTGTCGCCGAACTTGGTCAGGACGTTGAGCCGGCCGAGGTCGCTGGCCTTGAGCGCCGCCGCGTCGGGGAAGGCGGTCGGGTCGAGGACGACCGCGGCGCTGCTCAGGCGGTTGACGTCCTGGTCCGCGAAACCGGTGCCGACGCGCCCGTCGCCCTCGTTGGCGGTGATGAAGTAGCGGACGCCGCCGACCGTGTAGCTCGCGATCGCGTCGGGCTGCAGGACGCTGGTGATGGTCGCGTTACGCAGCGAGATGCCGTTCTGGTCGTTCGGATCGAAGGCGTTGCCGGCAAGCGCGTGGTCGACGCCGCCGAGCGGCAGCAGCGCGATCGGGCGGCTCGCGGCCGGATCGGTCAGGTCGATCACCGCGACGGCGTTGACCTCCTGCAGCGTCACGTAGGCCCGGGTCCCGTCGGCCGAGACGGCGATGTACTCGGGCTCGATGTCGGCCGCCGCCGCCGTGCCGGGGTAGATCGCGATGCCGGCCGCGCGCAGGGCGTCCTCGGAGCCGTTCAGCGCCTCGAAGGTGACCGCGGAGGCGAGCGTGGCGCCGGCCGCCCCGCCCGCGAGGCTGATGATGCTGACGCTGCCGTTCGGGTTGAGGGCGGTCGAGATCGCCTCCGCCTCGTTGGCGACGAGGAGCCGCGCGCCGTCCGGCGTGAAGGTGAGCTGGTCCGGCACCGGCCCGACCTGCACGAGCGTCTGCAGGGTGCCGGCGGCGTCGAAGAGCGCGACGTAGCCGTCGTCCGTGCGCGTCGCGTTCTCGTAGGCCACCGCCACGACGCCGTTCTTCACGGCCACCGCGTTGACGGCGCCGTAGCCGGTCAGGCCCGAGAGGGGGATCTCGCCGGTCTTGGCGAGGCTGCCGTCCGCCCCGATCCGCACGATGTCGATGCGGTTCCCGCCCGCGTTCGTGATGTAGAGCTGTCCGGTGCCGGGGTCGAAAGACACGCTCTCGGCGTTGCCGGTGCCTGCCGCGAAGGTCGAGAGCCGCACGAGGTCGAGGCTGCCGGTGCCGACCGGGGCCGTCGCCGAGCCGGCGAGCGAGTCCGCCCGCGGCAGGATCGCGATCGAGCCCGTGCCCGGCGCCGCGGGGCCCGGCTCGTCGTCGACGATGGCGGCCGCCGCCGAGGCCGCCGCGCCGAGCGCGTAAGCGGCGCCCGCCCCGAGGCTCACCGTGAAGCTCTCGCGGCCCTCGGCCGCGGAATCGTCGAGCGCCGCGAAGGTCAGCGTGGCGGTGCCGGCGCCCGCCGCGAAGGTGACGTTGCCCGAGAGGCCGCCGTTCGGGCCGGTGAAGTCCGTGCCCGGGCTGGCGCCGTTCCGGGCCGCGGCGGCGACCGTGTAGGCCACGGTGAGGGGCTGGCTCGCGTCGCCCGTGCGGGTGAGGGTGAAGGTCGCGGTGTCCTGCGGGGCGCCCTCGCCCGCCGTCGCGTCGGTCGCCGCGATGGTGATGGTCGGGAGGCTTGCCGACCCCACCGTGAAGTTCGTGTAGCTCGGCGCTCCCACCCGGCTCCCGTCGTCGAGGCTCCAGGAGGCGGGATCGCCGATCGCCGAGAGCAGCGCGTCGCGCCCGCCGGTGCTCGGGCCGGCGTAGCGGCCGTTGTCGGCGGGCAGGGCCACGGCGGTGGTGCCGAGGGTCAGGCCCGGCGGGAGCGCCGAGGTGCTGGCGTCGGTGGCGTCGTCCGCGAAGGCGGCGTTCCCGTCGGCGAGATCGACGGCGTAGAGGAAGGTCGGGCTCGCCGCCGTGCCCTGGTAGGCGATGATCTGGTCGCCGCCCGCGTTCAGCGCGAAGTTCGGGGCCTGGAAGACGGGGGCGCTCCCCGCCGTGTCGGTCGTCGGGTGGACCACCGTGCCCGCCGCGAGCGCGGCCGGCGCCGTGTAGGCGTAGACCCCCTCGTTCTGGCGGAATCCGCCCGCCGCCCGCCAGCCGTTGTCCGTGAAGTTGATGACGGTGCCGGCCTCGATGTCCCGCAGGACGACGAAGGCGAAGTCGTCCGGGTTGTCGGCGTCGTAGCCGATGATGGCGATGTCGCCGGCGGTCAGCGTCGTGGGCATCCAGGGCGTCTCGCAAGCAGGCCGGCGCGACGACGGGGGACGCGGCGCGCGCGTCCGCCGCCGTGAGCGCGGGAAGACGGGAGAGGGGGTCCGGACCGGCGGGCTTCGGGCGAGGCTGCCCCAGAGACCCGCCGACGGGTATGCTCGCGCTGGTAGAGGCGCCATGTAACGGTCACATGACGCCGCCGGCTAAGGATTCGACGGGCCGGGGACAGCAGAACCCCTGCCCTCCCCGATCACGGAATCGCGCCCCCGAGATGATCTCGGGCCGCGACGCGTCTTCCCGGGCCCGGAACAGTGCCCTCACCTTGCCGATATCGCGACGATTCGACCTGCCTGACCGCGAACAGGACGGCGCGCGAGACGAAGAGCGACTCTTCCCCGCGCATGACCGGAAACCGTCCTGGCGAGGCCCCGCCCCTCCCGATCTCTGACCCCGTTAACGCTAACGCAGGATGAGCGGGCCCGGGCGGCCCGTCAGTCCCGGGCTCGGGCGCGCAGAATCTCGGGTTGCGGAAGCGTCGGGACCGTACCGTCCCGCCCGCGGCGGCGCTCCGGGATCCCGGGCCTGCCCGTGGCGGCGCGGGACGGGGGCCGCGGGGCGGGCGGGTACGAGGCGGCACAAACCCCTGGCCCGGCATCCGAATCCGGCGCTGCCGCCGCCGTCCCGGGCATCTCCCGCGCGCGGCAGCGGCCCACCGCGCCGCCACGGCACGCACCTCGCCTCATGGTTTGACGTCCGGTCCGGGCCGATAATCCGACGAATGTCGAGAAATTCTCGTACTAATCCGGAGGACTAGATAGTAATAGAGTTGTCGTCTTAGGTACAATTTGTGTCTATTCGCTGAGTTAAAAGTTCTTTAACAGCAATTCCAGGCCGAAAGACCGGCGAAATCTGTCCGTCAGCCGACACGTCATCGAAGCACTCGTGCAGACCGCGCGTGTGCTCGCGCCTGCCGTGCGGCCCGGACACTCTTCTGGGAGGCTGTTATGGTTGCTCTCGTCAGGCACGACCTCGAATTCATCCTGCGGCAGATCAAGATCGCGGAGGCGAATTCCGAGGCCCATTCCGGCGCGCAGGCGCAGGCACTCACGCAGATCTACGTGGACGCGAACGGCAACGTCGTCGCCTCCACGGCGCCCGAGGCCGCGCTGGCCATCAGCCACCCGCTCGCGCCCTACGGGCTGCGCACGGTCGACGGCAGCTACAACAACCTGATCGCGGGCCGCGACCAGTGGGGCGCGGCCGACAACCCGTTCCCGCGGATCACCGACCCGTACTGGCGCAACGAGACGGACGACAGCCTCGTGTTCGGGCCCGGCACCGTGCTCACGGACGGGAACTACGGCGAGATGGGGGCTCCCCCCGCCCCGACCCGCGGCCTCGGCGGCGGCACCGTGGTCGACGCCGACCCCCGCATCATCTCGAACCTCATCGTCGACCAGACGCTGAACAACCCGGCCGCCGTCTACGCGGCGCTGATCCACTCGGGCTATTCCGGCGCCGCGCTCAACACGGCGCTCAAGGAGATCATCGCGGCCAAGGAAGCCCTCGACGAGGCGAAGGCCGACGCCGCCGCGGCGGGCCAGCCGATCGCCACGCTTCAGGCCGCGCTCACGGCCGCCCAGCAGGCCGACGCCGCTGCGAAGGCCGCCCTGACCACGGCTCAGTCGGTTGCCGCCGCGGACGCGGCGGCCCACGCGACCGCGCTTCTCGCCGTCACCGCGGCCGAGCAGGCGGTCACCGGGGCGAACGCAGCGCTCGCGGCGCTCCGCACCGACGCCACCGACGATGCGTTGCAGGCCACGGAGATCCAGAACGCCGAGACCGCCGTCGCCGCGGCGCAGGCGAACCTGACCGCGGCGGTCGGCGCGGCCACCCCGCTCGGAACCACGGCCGCCGCCTCGGCGCAGGTTGCCGCCACCGCGGCGACCACCGCCTCGCAGGCCGCCACGAGCCTTGTGGCGGCGCAGCAGGCCCTCTCGCAGGCGCAGAACGCCAGCGGCGCGGCCACGGTCGCGGTCGAGGCCGCGGAGGACGCGCTCGCCGACCTCCTCGCCGAGCACGCCATCACGATGGATGGCCAGTCCGTCGTCATCCCGAACGTCTCGCCGGACGAGGGCCTGTCGGCTCCCTACAACTCCTGGTTCACGCTGTTCGGCCAGTTCTTCGATCACGGCCTCGACCTCGTGACCAAGGGCGGCAACGGCACGATCTACATCCCGCTGCAGCCCGACGACCCGCTCTACGTGCCGGGCTCGCCCACGAACTTCATGGTCCTCACCCGCGCGCCGGAGGGGGCCGACAACCTGACGACGCCGTGGGTCGACCAGAACCAGACCTACACGTCGAGCGCCTCGCACCAGCTCTTCCTGCGCGAGTACGCCATGGTGGACGGCAAGCCGCTCGCCACCGGCAAGCTGCTGGAGGGTGACCGCGGCCTCGCCACCTGGGCGGACGTGAAGGAGCAGGCCCGGATGAAGCTCGGCATCGAGCTCTCCGACACCGACGTCGCGAACATCCCGCTCTTCCGGATGGACGCCTACGGCGAGTTCGTGCGCGGGCCGAACGGACTGCCGCAGATGGTGGTCTCGCTCGGCGCCGACGGGAAGTTCGGCGGCACCGGCGCCGACGCCGACCAGTTCGTCGAGGGCAGCCTCGCGAACCCGATCTCGACCGCCAACGCGGTCCGGACCGGCCACGCCTTCCTCGACGACATCGCGCACGCCGCGGTCCCGGGCACGCTCTACGACCACGACGGCAACCCCGCCACCGCGATGGTCGCGGTCCAGGCGGACGCGGACAGCGTGGCCGGCAACACCATCGGCCTCGACTCCCGCGGCAACAAGGTCGCCTACGACAACGAGCTCCTCGACGCCCACTACATCACGGGCGACGGGCGCGGGAACGAGAATATCGGCCTCTCGGCCGTCCACCACGTGTTCCACTCGGAACACAACCACATGGTGCAGCAGGTCAAGGACATCGCCCTCGCCTCGGGCGACCTCGCCTTCCTCAACGAGTGGCTGCGGGTCGACGTCACCGCGATGCCCACGACGCAGGCCGCCATCGACGCCCTGCAGTGGGACGGCGAGCGCCTGTTCCAGTCGGCGCGCTTCACCACCGAGATGCAGTACCAGCACCTCGTGTTCGAGGAGTTCGCCCGCAAGGTCCAGCCGGACGTCGACGTCTTCGTGTTCAACCCGTCGATCGACATCAACCCGGCGATCTTCGCCGAGTTCGCCCACGTCGTGTACCGGTTCGGCCACTCGATGCTGCGCGAGACCGTCGACCAGATCGACGCGGACGGCGTCAAGGATCCGATGAAGCTGTTCGACGCCTTCCTGAACCCGCTGGCGTTCGGCTCCGAGACGATCGACCACGACACCGCGGCCGGCGCCATCGTGCGCGGCATGACGAGCCAGGTCGGCAACGAGATCGACGAGTTCGTCACCCACGTGCTGCGCAACCAGCTCGTCGGCATCCCGCTCGATCTGGCCGCCCTCAACATCGCCCGCGGCCGCGACACCGGCATCCCGCCGCTCAACATCGCCCGCGCGCAGTTCCGGGACGCCGCCAACGGCGACAGCCAGCTCGACCCCTACACGAGCTGGACCGACTTCGCCCTGAACCTGAAGAACCCGGCCTCGATCGTGAACTTCGTCGCGGCCTACGGCACGCACGCCTCGATCACGGCCGCGACCAACTCGGAAGCGAAGCGCGACGCGGCGATGAAGCTCGTGTTCGGCGACGAGACCCTGACGGGCCCGGCCAAGATCGCGTTCGACGCCGACCGCGCCGCCTTCCTCAACGCCCGGGGCGCCTACGCCAACGACGCGAAGCTCGGCGGCCTCAACGACGTCGACCTCTGGGTCGGCGGCATGGCCGAGAAGAAGATGGCCTTCGGCGGCATGCTGGGCTCGACCTTCTCGTTCATCTTCGAGCTGCAGCTCGAGAACCTCCAGAACGCCGACCGGTTCTACTACCTGTCGCGCGTCCAGGGCCTGAACTTCCTCAACGAGCTGGAGAACAACTCCTTCGCCAAGATGGTGCTCAACAACACCGACCTCGGCGAGACCGGCTACGCGCTGCCCGGCGACATCTTCTCGACGCCGGACCACACGCTCTACATGGACGCCAACGTCCAGGCGAAGTTCGGCTACGCCGATCCGGTGCAGGACGACCCCTTCCTCGAGGCTCTCGGGCCGATGGTGGAGCGCCGCGACGCGGCCGGAAACCTGATCGAGTACCTGAAGAACGCCGACGGCACCTTCGTGCGGGATGCGGCCGGCAAGGTCGTCCCGGTCGATCCCGCCGACAGCGCGGTCGCGAGCTACATCCGCGTCAACACCAACGACCACGTCCTGATCCAGGGCACCAACGGCAACGACCACATCATCGCCGGCGGCGGCGACGACTCGGTCTGGGGCCGGGACGGCGACGACCGGATCGAGGCGGGCTACGGCGTGGACAAGATCCACGGCGGCAAGGGTGACGACATCATCACCAACAGCGGCACCGACATCGGCGAAGTGGACATGTTCCACGGCGAGGAGGGCAACGACGTCATCCACGCCGGCTCCGGCCTCGCCCTCGTGTTCGGCAACCAGGGCCAGGACTTCATCATCACCGGACCGGACGGCAAGGAGGCCTTCGGCGGCACCGGCAACGACTTCATCCTCGGCGGCGAGGGCGCGGACTTCCTGCTCGGCAACGAGGGCGACGACTGGATCGAGGCGGGCAACGGCTTCGACACCACGGCCGGCGACAACTCGGAGCTGTTCTTCAACTCCAGCATCATCGGCCACGACGTGATGTTCGCGGGCGAGAACGAGCACGATTTCGACGCCGAGTCCGGCGACGACATCATGGTTCAGGGCGAGTCCGTCATGCGCAACGAGGGCATGTGGGGCTTCGACTGGGCGATCCACAAGTTCCACAATCAGGGCGCCGACGACGACCTGACGCGGCCGATCTTCACCACCGACCAGCAGGACATCCTGCGCGACCGCTTCGACGCCGTGGAGGCCCTCTCGGGCTGGGACCAGAACGACCTGCTCAAGGGCGACAACCGCGGCGAGCCCGACCCGGCCGCCGAGCCGGAGGTCGGCGAGAACCCGAACCTCGCGGCGGCCGAGAACACCATGGTCAAGCACGAGCTGACCCAGGCGGGCGTCGACCGGATCGCGGGCCTGCGCGCCGTGCTCGGCGACTGGGTCACGGCTCCCACGGCGGGCGACCGCGAGGCGCAGATCGCCTTCGACGACGGCAACATCCTCCTCGGCGGCGGCGGCAGCGACGTCATCGAGGGCCGCGGCGGCAACGACGTCATCGACGGCGACCGCTGGCTCAACGTCCGCATCCTCATCGAGAAGGGCGGCGTGCGCTACACGGCCGACGGCATGGCCAAGAAGGTCTACCTCGAGAGCGACCTCGTGGAGGGCGTGCTCAAGCCCGGCGCGGTGGCGCAGTTCGGCGGCACCACCCTCGACGCGCTGATGCTGAGCCGCACCCTCAATCCGGGCCAGCTCTCCATCGTCCGCGAGGTGGTCAAGGACGACGGCCGCACCCCGGCCGGGACCCTCGACAACGACGTCGCGGTCTACTCGGACGTGGTCGACAACTACTCGTTCGGCCGCAACAGCGACGGCTCGATCCGGGTCTCGCACGACGTGCTCTCGGCCGGGATCGTGATCTCGGACGGCGTCGACAAGCTCTGGAACGTCGAGACGCTGCGCTTCTCGAACGGCAACGGCGGGACGGTGGACTTCTCGGTGCGCCAGCTCGTCAACTTCCCGGCCACCGGCGCGCCGGTGATCGTCGACCCGACCCCGACCAACGGGCAGGTGTCGCCGACCGAGGGCCAGCCCCTGAGCGTCAACACGGCGGGCATCCAGGACGAGAACGGCCTCGGCACCTTCTCGTACCGGTGGGAGCGCTCGACCGACAACGGCGCCACCTGGATCGCCGTCACCGGCGCCGCCGGCGCCGGTGCGACCTTCACACCGAACGAGGGCGTCCTCGGTTTCGGCAGCCAGGTCGGGAACATCCTGCGCGTCGGGGTGACCTTCACGGACGGGGACGGCCACTCGGAGACGCTGTTCTCCGCACCGACGGGCGTCGTCGGCGACCGCTGGGACGCGATCCCGCTCGTGTCGAACACCTTCAACGGCACGACGGGCGACGACATCGCCAACGGCACCAGCGGCTTCTTCGGCCTCGGGGCGAACGACACGCTGAACGGCAACGCGGGCAACGACGTCCTCAACGGGGCGGGCGGCACCGACACCCTGAACGGCGGGGCGGGCGACGACCGCCTCGACGGCGGGGCCGGCACCGACACGGCGGTCTACGCCGGCAACGTCCGGGGCTTCACCTTCGGGCTGAACGGCTCGGGCCAGCTCGTCGTCACCGACCTGTCCGGCGCGGAGGGCGTCGACACGCTCACCACGATCGAGCAGCTGCGCTTCGCCGGCACCACCTACGCCCTGATCAACGGGGCCAACACGGGCACCACGCCGGCCGGCAGCGCCAACGCCGACATCATCCTCGGCCACGGCGGCAACGACACGCTCACCGGCAACGGCGGCAACGACGTGCTCGTGGGCGGGGCCGGCAACGACACCGTCAACGGCGGGGCCGGCAACGACACCCTGCTCTGGCGGGTCGGCGACGGCCGGGACTTCATGGACGGCGGCACCAACACCGACACCGTCCACATCGCGGGAGACAGCTCGGCCGAGACCTTCCGCGTCTACTCCAGAGCCGCAGCCACGGACGCGGGGATCACGGGCCTCAACACCAACACGGAGATCGTGATCACCCGCAACGGCACCAACAACGCCTCGATCATCGCCGAGCTCGACAACATCGAGGAGATCGTCATCACCGGCTTCGGCGGCGGGGATACGTTCACGCCGATCGGCACCTTCGTCGGCACCAGCCTCCTGATGAGCACCATCACCCTCGAGGGCTCGCAGGACGACGACGTGGTCGACATCTCCGGGCTCACCTCGGAGCACCGGGTCGTCTTCCGCACCAACGGCGGCAACGACAGCGTCGTCGGCACGCTGCGCCAGCAGGACGTGATCGAGCTGGCCGAGGGCCTCGCGCCCGACACCTGCGAGACCACGGAGAACGAGGACGGCACCGAGACGGTGTCCGGCGGCGGCCACAGCGTCACCTACGGGACCGACGGCAACCCGGTGGTGCGCGGCGAGACCGAGTGGGAGGACCCGAGCGACGACCACCCCTCGATGTACCACCAGCGCGAGCATTTCGGCAGCGTCAGCCACGACGCGCACAGCGCCGCGGGCGAGGTCTACGCCCTCTACGACGCCGTGCTCGGCCGGGCCTCCGACATGGGCGGACAGGGGTACTGGACGGAGGCGCGCGCCGCCGGACTGTCCCTGCACGACATCGCCGAGCGCTTCCTCGGCTCCGACGAGGGCAAGGGGCACCACGGCGTGGCGGACGACCGCGCCTTCATCGAGGGCCTCTACCACACGGCGCTCGGCCGCGAGGGCGAGGATGCGGGCGTCGACGCCTGGCTCAGTGCCCTCGGGAACGGGATGTCGCGCGCCGACGTGGTGCTCGGCTTCGCCTTCTCGCAGGAGAACCTCGACGGGCTGAAGTCGGTGTTCGAGCACGGCGTGTTCACGGCCGACAAGGACGCGAGCGACGCGGCGCGGCTCTACTACGGCCTCCTCGACCGGGCACCCGATGCAAAGGGCCTCCAGGACTGGGCCGCCGGCATGAAGGCGGGCCTGTCCGACGTCGCCGCCGCCGAGGGCTTCCTCAACTCGGCCGAGTACAAGGCCAAGTACGCGAACCTCTCCAACGAGGACTTCGTGGACTGCCTCTACAAGAACGCGCTCGGCCGCCACGCGGAGGACGAGGGCCTGGAGAGCTGGACCGCGGCCCTCGAGAACGGAGCCTCCCGCGCCTCGGTGGCGGCCGGCATCGCCCTCAGCACGGAAGCCCAGAACTGCCTGCTCTCCCAGATCGAGGACGGCTGGCAGCTCATCTGAGGCGGGCCCGACGGGCCCCGGTGCCGGCCGGACCGGCGCCGGGACCCGACCGGCGCCGGGACCCGACCGGCGAGGCGTCCGACGAAGAACCTGCGAGGCGGGCGGATCATCCGTCCGCCTCGCAGCATTCGTGGGTGTAGGATCACAGCAATTCTCAGAAAAATCGGTACTAGAACCAGGATTTAATACGAGATAGCATTTCGGATTTAGGCAGAAAATACATCTATACTTCGCTTTAACGTCCCTTTAATCCTTTCGATACGTTGAGAACGACGACACCGCCCCCCGCGCAAGCCGTACCGCCTCCCGCTCCGGGAAGGCCCGAGCCGCGGGGGGACATCCCGAACCGTCAGGAGGCTGCCATGGCTTCGATCGAGCAGGACCTTCCGCTGAGCCCCCTCGACGAGAGCGACGAGCGGGCGCCCGGGGCCTTCTTCCTCACGGCCCGCGACCTCGCCGGGCTCAGGAACCTCGTCGAGGGCCGCCGGGCCTACGCGGACGACGACGACACCGACGGCGCCGCCGGCACCCGCGACCTCCTCGGCACGGGCAACAACCACGCCCATCCGGACCGGGGCTCGGCCGAGCAGCCCTTCATCCGGCTGACGGAGGCCCATTACGGGGCGCCCGAGGCCGCCACCGGCAACCGGGCCCTCAACCCCCTCTACGACGGGCTCGACGCGCGGGCGATCAGCAACATCCTCGGGCACCAGGAGGCCGGGCTGCCGAAGGCCGGCAAGGACGCGAACATCTTCTTCATGGCCTTCGGCCAGTACTTCGACCACGGCCTCGACTTCCTGCCCAAGGGCGGCAACGGCACGATCCAGATCGGCGGCCCCGGCTCCGGCCGCGCCCCCGGCACCGACAACCCGGCCGACCTCACCCGCGGCACGGTGAGCGGCACCGACGCCGAGGGCGTGCCGCAGCACCTCAACATGACCTCGCCCTACGTCGACCAGAACCAGGCCTACGGCTCGACCGCCCTCGTCGGCCAGTTCCTGCGGGAGAGCGACGGGGCGCGGGGCTTCGGCGCGAAGCTGCTGGCGGGCGGGATCGACCCGTCCGACCCCGGCTTCCGGCTGCTGCCGACGCTGCGCGAGCTGATCGAGCACCACTGGAACGCCGACACCCTGTTCCGCGCCGGGAGCCTGCCCGGCGGCGCCATGTCGTTCCGCGACTACTACTCGGCCTACGCCCTGCCGAGCGGGGCCACGGGCAGCCTGTTCGACGAGGCGACCGGCGCCTTCGACCCGGACGTGCTCAACGGGCTCGTGTCGAACTTCATGGGCAGCGGGCACCCGCTCCTCCTCGACACCAACCCCTACATGAACCTCCTCGACCACTACGTGGCGGGCGACGGGCGGGCGAACGAGAACGTCTCCCTCACCGCCATGCACACGATCTGGGCGCGCAACCACAATTTCCACGTCGAGACGCTGGAGGCGGCGGGCTTCGCGGGCAGCCCCGAGGCGGTGTTCGAGGCCGCCAAGATGATCAACGAGGCGGAGTACCAGCGCGTCGTCTTCGACGAGTTCGCCGACATGCTGATCGGCGGCATCCGCGGCACGGGCAGCCACGGCCACGCGGGCTACAACCCGGAGGCCGAGGCCAGCATCTCGCACGAGTTCGCCGCCGCCGTGTACCGGGTCGGCCACTCGCTGATCGGCCAGACCCTGACGATCCTCAACCCGGACGGCACCACCCGGGACGTGCCGCTCTTCGACGCCTTCCTCAACCCGACGAACGATCCGGGCGCCTTCGCCGGCCCCCTGCCCCGCGGGTACGTGCCCCAGCCCGGCTTCGAGCAGATCGGCGCCGGCGCCGTCCTCGGCGGCATCGTCGGCCAGGCGGCCGAGGAGGTCGACTTCAACATCGTGGACGCGGTCCGCAACGACCTCGTGCGCATCAACGCGGACCTGTTCGCCTTCAACGTGGCGCGCGGGCGCGACGTCGGCCTCGGCTCCCTGAACCAGGTGCGGATGGACCTCGCGGGCTCGCAGGACCCCTACGTGCGGGAGGCGGTCGACTTCGCCGGCCGCGCGAACCTGACCCCTTACGCCTCCTGGGAGGATTTCCAGGACCGGAACGGCCTCAGCGACGCCGTGATCGCGCAGTTCCGCCAAGCCTACCCGGACCTCGTGCTGCGCGAGCCCGCCGCCCTCGCGGCCTTCGAGGCGGCCAACCCCGACATCGCCCTGCGCGACGGCCCCGACGGCGCCAAGGTCGTCAAGGGCATCGACCGGGTCGACCTCTGGGTCGGGGGCCTCGCCGAGAGGCACGTGAACGACGGCCTCGTCGGCGAGACCTTCTGGGTGGTGCTGCACGAGCAGTTCGACCGCCTGCAGGAGGCGGACCGGTTCTACTATCTCGACCGGTTCGACAACTTCGACTTCTACGAGGATTTCGTCGACGGCCAGAACTTCTCCGACATTGTCGCCCGCAACACGAGCCTCCGGAACCTGCCCGAGCACATCTTCCGCAGCGCCGACGGCGAGGACGACATCCATATCGGCGCGCCGGGCGACGGCGACCCTTACGCGGGCCAGCCGCAGATGCACCACCGCGGGCATTTCGGCGAGGTCAGCCACAAGGTCCACAGCGCCGCGGGCGAGGTCCACCTCCTCTACGACGCCGTGCTCGACCGCGACGGGGACGTGGGCGGCCAGCAATCCTGGACGCAGGCGCGCAAGGACGGGATGTCCCTGCGCGACATGGCGGAGGGCTTCCTCGATTCCGAGGAGGGCCGGGGGCACCACGGCATGGACGACGACCGCGCCTTCGTCGAGGGCCTCTACCGCATCGCGCTCGGCCGCGAGGGCGAGGCGGGCGGGGTCGCCTACTGGACGGACGCGATCGAGGACGGGATGTCGCGCGCCGACGTGGTGCTCGGCTTCGCCTTCTCGCAGGAGAACCTCCAGGATCTCCGCATCGAATTCGAGCACGGCGTGTTCACGGCCGACGCGGACGCGAGCGACGCGGCGCGGCTCTACCACGGCCTCCTCGACCGGGCGCCCGACGCGCGGGGCCTCGACGCCTGGACGGGCGCGATGAAGGCGGGCCTGTCCGACATCGCCGCGGCCGAGCGCTTCCTCGACTCGGCCGAGTACAGGGCCCGGTACGCGAACCTGTCCGACGAGGACTTCGTGGACTGCCTCTACGAGAACGCGCTCGGCCGCCACGCGGAGGAGGCGGGGCTCGCGAGCTGGATGCGGGCTCTCGAGGACGGCGCCTCCCGCGCCGCGGTGGCGGTCGGCATCGCCCTCAGCCCGGAGGCGGAGAACCACCTGATGCCGCGCATCGAGGAGGGCTGGCACCTCGCCTGAGGCCCGCGCCGAGCCCGGCCCCGAGCCTCGCGCGCCGACACGAGACCTGGTCGCGATCCCGTCGCCGCGGGACCGCGATCCCTTCTACCCGAACCCGAACCTGCCCGCTTCTCCCCGCCCCTCTCCCGCGAGCCGTCCGTGCCGACCGACCCTCCGCGCTCCGATCGAGATTCCGGCGATCCACGGGCCGCTCTCCCGTGCCGGGCCCGCCCGCCCGCCGGCCCCGGCCGATGAGCGACCCCGCCACTCTCGACCGCGCCGCCTGCCTCGACGAGCAGATCTCGTTCGCGCTGCGCACCGCCGCCGCCGTCCACGAGGAGCACGGCAACGCGGATGCCGCCGCGTCCCTGCGCGAGCAGGCCCGCCTGCACTCGCTCCGGGCGACGCGGCTGCGGGCGCTCTCCGAGGTCCGCTCCGCGGAAGCCGCGGAGGTGGTCGCCGTCGTGGTCGCCCGGCAAGGTGCCTGAGGCCGGCGCGTGAGGCCGGCGGATCCCGTGCATCTCCCGTGCATCGGGGGCGGACGCGAGGTTTACGCCGGCCGGCCCTGCCGCCATTCTCGCGCGCCGGCGGAGGGCCGGGCACGGGACGGAGCGGATCGCGGATGAGGTGGGTGAGATGGCTGGCGCTCCTGCCCTTCCTCGGCATGCTCGGCGGGCCCTTCGTCCTGAACCGCGTCACGCCCCTCGTCCTCGGGCTGCCGATGCTGCTCGCCTGGCTCGTCTTCTGCGTGCTGATGACCTCGGTCATCATGGGCGTGATCTACCTGTGCGACCCCGAGAACCGGGCGGCGGACCGGGCGGCTGACCCGGCGGACCGGGCCGGCGCCGGGGCGGGGACCGGGGCGGGCACGGGAGACGCCCGATGAGCGTCGCCCTCCTCATCATCGCGGGCGCCTTCGTGGGCGCCCTCCTGCTCGGGATCCGCGCCCGCGCCGGCCGGGAGATGAGCCTGGAGCAGTGGACGGTGGGCGGGCGCGGCTTCGGCACGATGCTCGTCTTCCTGCTGATGGCGGGCGAGATCTACACCACCTTCACGTTCCTCGGCGGCTCGGGCTGGGCCTACGGCAAGGGCGGGCCGGCCTACTACATCCTCTGCTACCTGACGCTTCTCTACGTCGTCTCCTACTGGCTGCTGCCGCCGATCTGGCGCTACGCCAAGGAGCACCGACTGTTCTCGCAGCCCGACTTCTTCGCCGCGAAGTACGGGAGCCCGACGCTGGGCCTCGTGGTGGCCCTCGTCGGCCTCGTCGCCCTCGTCCCCTACCTCGTGCTGCAGCTCAAGGGGCTCGGCATCATCGTCTCGACGGCCTCCTACGGCGCCGTCCCGCCGACGCTCGCGATCCTGCTCGGCGCCGCGGCGGTCACCGCCTACGTCACGGTCTCGGGGGTGCACGGCTCGGCCTGGACCGCGGTGATCAAGGACCTGATGATCCTGTTCGTGGTCCTGTTCCTCGGGATCTACCTGCCCCTGCACTACTACGGCGGGTTCGCCGCGATGTTCGAGGCGATCGAGGCGGCCAAGCCCGGCTTCCTGGCGCTGCCCGAGCGCGGCCAGTCGCCGACCTGGTTCGCCTCGACGACGCTGCTGACGGCGCTCGGCGGCTACATGTGGCCGCACGTCTTCGTGTCGATCTACACGGCGGGCGACGCGCGCTCCTTCCGGCGCAACGCCGTGCTGCTGCCCGTCTACCAGCTCATCCTGCTGTTCGTGCTCATGGTGGGCTTCGCGGCGGTGCTGCAGGTGCCGGGGCTCACGGGGGCGGACGTCGACCTCGCCCTGTTCAAGCTGGCGCTGCAGAGCTTCCCGCCCTGGTTCGTCGGCGTGATCGGCGCCACCGGCGTGCTCACCGCCCTGGTGCCGGGCTCCATGATCCTGATGTCGGGGGCGACGCTCATGGCCAACAACGTGGTGCGCCCCCTGCGCCCGGCCGCCACCGAGGCCGAGACGGCGCGGCTCGCCAAGCTCTGCGTGCCGGTGCTCGCCCTCGTGAGCGTCGGCGTGACGCTGCACGGCGGCGAGACCATCGTGCAGCTCCTGCTGATGGGCTACAACTTCGTGACGCAGCTCCTGCCGGCCCTCGTGGCGAGCCTGATGCGGGCCAACCCCCTCACCGCCCGCGGGGCGCTGGCCGGCATCCTCGTCGGCGTCGCCGCGGTGGCCGCGACGAGCCTCGGCGGCCTGACGCTCGCGGGCCTCTTCCCCTTCCTGCCGGGCCCCGTGCAGGACATCAACGTCGGCTTCGTGGCGCTCGCCCTCAACCTCGCCGCGGCGGGGATCGTGAGCCGCCTCGACAGGCCCCGGCGGGGGTGAGACAATCCCCGCGAAGGCCGGCCCGCGCCCGTGGGGGCGTCGCGGGCGCCGGCCAGCCAGGGAGGGCGGGATGTCGCCGGAACTTCGCGAGTCGCGCGCGGCGCTCATCCTGCTCGCCGTCGCCGTCCTCTCCGTCCTCGGATTCGGGGCCGTGACCCTGCTCAGCCAGATCGGCGGCTGAGGCGCCGGGCACGCGGCCGGTGAAACGGTTGCACGGCCGGCGGCATTGGGACGATGCGCGCCCGCGCAACCCGACCCGAGCCGTTCGAGAGCCGTCTTGACCGAAACGCTATTGCCCGAGCCCGCCTACCGCCCCTCCCGCCGGCACGCGGAGCTGGGGCCGGCCTTCTACGACGTCGTCGCGCCGGCCCGCTTCCCGCAGGCGATCCTGCGCTACCGCAACCGGGACTGGGCCGGACGGGTCGGCCTCGGCGGCCTCTCGGAGGCGGACTGGATCCGGCATTTCGGCCGGTTCGAGCCCCTGCCCGGCAGCTTCCCGGAGCCGCTGGCGCTGCGCTACCACGGCCACCAGTTCCGCGCCTACAACCCGGATCTCGGGGACGGGCGCGGCTTCCTCTTCGCGCAGCTCCACGACCGCGCCGACGGGCGCCTGCTCGACCTCGGCACCAAGGGCAGCGGGCAGACCCCCTTCTCCCGCGGGGCGGACGGGCGCCTGACCCTGAAGGGCGGCGTGCGCGAGGTGCTGGCCACCGCCATGCTGGAGGCGCTCGGCGTCGAGACCTCGAAATCCTTCAGCCTGATCGAGACCGGCGAGGCGCTGGAGCGGGGCGACGAGCCCTCGCCCGCCCGCTCCGCCGTGCTGGTGCGGCTCAGCCACTCCCACATCCGCATCGGCAGCTTCCAGCGGCTGCTCGCCCTCGACGAGCCCGACTCCATCGCCCGCCTCATCGACCATTGCGTGGCGGCCTACATGCCCGAGATCCGCGAGACGGGCCGGACCGACCGGGCGGTGGCCTTCCTGGAGGCGGTGAGCCGGCGCGTCGCCCGCACGGGCGCGCAGTGGATGGCGGCGGGCTTCGTGCACGGGGTGCTCAACACCGACAACATCAACGTCACCGGCGAGAGCTTCGACTACGGCCCCTGGCGCTTCCTGCCGCATTTCGACCCGCACTTCACGGCGGCCTACTTCGACACGGCGGGCCTCTACAGCTTCGGGCGCCAGCCCGAGGCCCTGTTCTGGAACCTCGGCCGGCTCGCCGACTGCCTGCTGCCGCTGGCCGAGCAGCCGCGCCTCGAGGCGGTGCTGAAGGGATTCGGGCCGCACCTGCAGGACGCCTTCGCGGCGGCGCTCTTCGCCCGCTTCGGCCTCGCCCCGGCGGACGAGGAACCGACGCACCGCTTCGTCGGCGCCTTCTGGCGCTTCCTCGCCGACAGCCACGCGCCCTTCGAGCGCGTCTTCTTCGACTGGTACGGCGGCCTCGCGAGCCGCGCCCGGGCGGCGCGCAGCCCCGTGGCGGAGCTCTACGGGGGCGAGACCTTCGCGCCGGTGCTCGACGCCCTCGAGGCCCTGGAGGCGGCCGAGCCGCGCCGCCTCGACCATCCCTACTTCGCGCAGGCGCACCCCTGCACGATGCTGATCGACGAGGTCGAGGCGCTCTGGGCGCCGATCGCGGAGCGGGACGACTGGTCGGCCTTCGAGGCCAAACTCGGGGAGATCGCCCGGATGGCAGAGGCCTTCGGGACGGCGACGGGACGGGCGACGGCCTGAGATCCGGGCACCCGGGACGGCGGGCGCCTACCGGTCCGCCCCCTCGCCCCGCCCCCGCTCCTCCGCCTCTCTCTCGGCCTCCGCCGCCCGCCCCCGCGCGATGCCGGCGTCGATGGCGCGGCGGGCGAGCCGCAGGCCGAGCCAGAACAGGAGGGCGCAGACCGCGAGCGCCGCGAGGATCTTGAGAGGCTGCATCGGAGCGGGTCTACAGCATGGTCCGCGGCCGCGGTCGCCGGCTCGGCGCGACAGACCGGTTCCGCGCGCGAGACCGCGGCATCCTCAGATGGTCCGGCACGCCGGGGGCGCCCTCACGCCCCCGGGCCGGACGGGGGCAGGCCCCGCTCCGGCGTCGGCACCGCGCCGAGGCCGGACGGGTCGCCGGGCGCGGCGGCGCCGAGGCGGCGCAGCAGGGCCTCGTAGGTCTGCGCGGCGGGCGAGCCCGGCTGGCGCTCGTTCGTGCTGTCGAGGAGGGCGCGGAGATCCGCGGCGAGCCGCGCCCTCGCCTCGCTCCCGCCGGGGCTCGCCTCGAACAGGTGGCCGAGGGCGGTCTCGAAGGCGCCCACGAGCACCCGCAGCCGCTCGACCTCGTCCCGGATGTCAGCCTCCACGGTCCCCTCCCGATCCCCGTCGAATCCGCGTCCGGAGGCCAACGCGGCGGCGCGGGGCGCGGTTCTCCAGCCCGTCAGCCGAGCTTCGGCGGCGCGTCGGCGGTGACGGCGCCGACCGGGCGCCAGACGTTGCGGGAAAGCCCGAGGCGCTCGCCCCGGTCGAGAACCCACCAGGCGAGCCGGGTGCGCCAGCGGGCGAGCCCGAGGATCGACCACAGGTCGAGGCCGGGCACCGGCAGGAACGGGTTGTGCCGGTCGTAGGCCCAGACCTCGATGCGCACGGCGGGGCGGAGCGAGGGCCCGCGGGCGTGGAAGCCGACCGTGTCGCCGACCACCAGGGTGTTGCCGGGCACCGCGAAGGCGACGGGCTCGCCGTAGCCGAGGCGCTTCAGCTGGTCCCGGCTCGCCCGGAAGGAGCCGCGCCCCGTGAGCCGGTCGGGGTCGCGGGCGGCGCCGCGGGCGAGGCGGCGCTCCCAGGCGAGGCGGCGCTTGGTCGGGCGGTGCGAGCCCGGCACGTAGGTGAAGGGCCCCTCGTCCGCCGCCACGTCGGTGAGGAAGAGCCAGGCCTTCATGGTCGGGTGGAAGGTGTCGATGTGGAAGTTCGTCTGCGGGTCGGGCGGCCCCTCGGCCACGTGCGAGAGGATCGCCTGCACGGTGATCACGGGCTCGCAGTCGAAGCTCGAGACGTAGCGCAGCAGGCCCTGCCACTCGGGCAGGGCGAGGAGGCGCGCCATCGCCGGCATCCGCCGCAGCGTGGCCGGGTCGAGGGGGATGCGGCGGGTGACCGTGTCGCCCTGAAGCTGCTCGCGGGCCTCCACGGCGACGGCGCGCACCTCCGCGCGGACCGCGGCGTAGAGGTCGGCGGGCATGAAGTCGCGCTTGGCGATGAAGCCGTCGCGGGCGAAGGCGGCCCGGTCCCCGGCCGGAACGAGGTGCGCGAGGCGGCGCCGGCGGCGGTCCGCCATGGCGTGGGCGAGGCGCACGCGCGCCGTGTGAAGGCCGAGGCGGTTCAGCCGCTCCGAGCCGAGGATCGGATTGTCCACGAAGGACTTGGCGCCGGTGGCCAGCGCGGCGAGCCAGAGGGGGGCCCGCAGCACGGCGCCGAGGGCGGGCACGGCGCGGGCGAGGGGACGGGAGTTGGAGGCGGGGATCATCGGAACACGAATCCTCTGCCCGGTGCGGGCCTTCGCGCAGGATGGAAGCGATGCAATCTTCAGTTGCAGTAAACTCAGTGGCAATTGTGCGAAAAGGAAGGCTCCGGCCCGCCCCGTCCGCGCGCCTTCCCGGCCGCCCCCGCCTGGGCTGCGCCGGGGCCCGCGCGCCCCTATCTGTCGGGGCGGACAGACCCGCCGAGAGAGCCTAGAGCGAACCCTTGAGCCAGCGCGAGACCTTCCACATCGAGATCCTCGGCCCCGACGACGCGGAGGTGCAGACCCGCGTCTCCGTGCGCACGAGCGACCTCGCGGGGGCGCGGGAGCGGGCGCTGCGCCTGTTCGCCCGGGCGCGGGTGCCCCAGCGCGGCGGCGAGCCGGCGGAGGCGGTGCGGGTGATCGACGGGGCGGGGCGCGAGGTGTTCCGCTGGAGCCGGTTCGACGCGCGGGAATAGCCGCTCGACGGGCGGATCACTCGATCACGGCGGGTCACTCGATCACGAGGAGGCCGCGCGTCCGCTCCCCGTCGCGGGTGTCCACCGCCGCCTGGAGGCGCGCGCGCTCGACGAGCCAGGGCCCGTAGGCGCGGTTGACGTCGAGGACGAGCACGAGATCCTCCGCCTCGAGATAGCCCCCGACCGGGGCGTGGTGGCCCGCGCCCACGCCGAAGATGCGCGCCCTGTCGAAATTGACGACGACCCGGCGGGACGGGTCGTTCGCGCCGCGCAGCGCCTCCCGGAACGCCTCCGGCGTCAGGTCGCGCAGCACGCGCACCGGCCGCCGCGTGCGCGTGCGCGCCACCCCGGCGAGTTCGTCGAGGGTCAGGCCGAGGATGCAGAAGCCCGTGCGGCAGAGCCCGGTCCCCGCCAGGACCGTCGCCTCCGTCGCGGCCGGCTCGTCGAGGGAGCGGAGCAGGTTGGCGAGGCTCGCGGGTCCGCACAGGGACAGGTTGGACTGCCAGACGAGGTCCCGCGGGTAGCGCGCCGCGACGGGCAGCCGGCGCGCCCGCTCGAAGCTCGGGCCGGAGCGCGTCACGGCCGCGTCGATCTGCGCCTGCGTCGGCGTCGCGGGGGCGAGACGGAGGCCCGCGAGGCCCAGGGCGGCCGCCAGGGCGGCAGCGGCGGCGGCGGCGAAGATGCGCCTCATCGCGAGACCCCGTGCGAGAGAACCCCCTGTCGGCGCGCCGGCCTCGAGCGCGCCCCGCGATCAGACGCCCCCGGCGCCGCCCGTTCAAGCCGGCCTGTTCGGGAGGGCTCGGGCGACCGGGCTCGCGATCGGGCCCGGGCATGGACGCGCGGCGCCGCGCCCTATCTTCCGGGGCATCGCGTCCCGGTCCCCCCGCCATGCGCCTCGCCCTCGTCCTCGTCGGAGCCGTCCTGCTGTTCTGCGCCCTGTTCGTGCGCAGCTACACCGTGCCGCCCGCCCCCGACCGGCGGGGCTACACCGCGGTGTCGCTCGCCCCGCCGAATCGGCCGCTCTTCGGCAGCCCGCGGACCGACTGCCTCGGCTCGCCGGACTCCGAGCCCGTGATCGGCTGCCTGGTCGCCTCGGTGAACCGGGCGCGCAGAGAGGCGGTCCCGCTCCTCGTCCTCGCCTTCTCGCCGACCTGCTACGACCTCTCGCAGCGCGTCGCCCTGATCGGCCGGGACGGGGCCGCCGCCGAGGCGCGGCTCGCGCAGATCGCCCGCTTCGGCTGGTGAGGCCGCGCGGCGGCCGGCCGCGGCCCGGATCGGTCCCATCCCGGGGCGCGTTGACCCGGCAGCACGCTCCGGACGTTCCCGACAACCTGGCGCGGCAACCTGGGACGACCGCGATGACCTTGAGATCCGAGACCCCGCCCCCGCCCGCCGACCTCAAGGCCCCGGCCACGCCCCGGTCCGAGCGGCCGACCACGGCCCAGCTCAAGGCCGACATCGACAGCGGCCGCACGGGCGACAAGGTCGAGCACTACGACCCCGGCCTGTCCCAGCTCGGCACCGACGACGAGGCCGCCGGCCGGCCGAACGGGCCGGACCGCATCGCGGCGGCCCGTCAGCAGGAGGCCGCCGCGCCGCACGTGCGGGCGGCGGCGGATCCGCAGGGCGCGCGGCCCTGGGTGCTGCCGGCCTTCGCGGGCTTCATCGTCCTCGCGGCCGTCGCGGTCGGGCTCGCCCTCTGGCTGCTGCGGTAGGCCGGCCCTAAACCGCCTCGTCGTCGAGGCAGAAGCGGCTCGCCGGCCAGGCGTAGCGGCCCAGCGCCGCCGCGAGGGCCGAGAGCGGCGCGGAGCGGCGCCGGCCGGCCACCGTGACGAGGCAGACCTCCCGGGCGACGGCGGGCTCCACCACCGGCAGCAGCGCGAGGCCCGGCTGCGTCGCGGAGAACTCGGGCAGGAAGCACACCCCCATCCCGGCCGCCACCATGCTCTGGATCCAGTCCTCCCGCTCGCTGCGGTGGGAGCGCAGGATCTCGGTGCCCTGCGCGCGCAGGATCTCGGCGAGCAGGTCGCGGAACTCGCAGTTGATCCGCTGCAGGTAGATCTGCCCGGCGAGGTCGTGCATCCGGATCGCGTTGCGGCAGGCGAAGGCGTGGGCCGGCCCGCAGGCGAGCATGAAGCGCTCCGCGTAGAGCGGGCTCGCCCGCAGCGGCTCGGGGAAGCCGCGCGGATCGGCCATGATCGCCACGTCGAGCTCGCCCCCGAGCAGCATCTCGGTGAGGCGCGCCGGCACGCCCTCGACGAGGGTCAGCTCGATGCCCGGATGGTGGACGCGGAAGTGGTTGAGGAAGCCGACGAAGCGCAGCGGCCCGATCGTGCACATGACGCCGAGGCGCAGCTCGGCCCCTTCGAGGCGCAGGAAGCGCGAGGCCGCGCGCTTGGCGCGCTCGCGCCGCTCGATCATCTCGCTGAATTCCGGCTCCAGCAGGCGGCCGAGATCGGTCAGGTGCACGCGGCCGCGCTCGCGCGAGACCAGGAGCCCGCCGAGCTCGTCCTCCAGCTTCTGGATCGCCCGGGTGAGCGCGGGCTGCGTCACGCAGCACTGCTCGGCGGCCTTCGTGAAGCTGCCGAGGCGGCCGACCGCCAGGAAGTAGCGGATCTCGTGGAGCTCCATCGGCGGCTCCGGCCTCGCGGTCCCGCCGGACGCTTCGAACGGGACGCTTCGGGCCCGACGCCCGGGGCCGGTCGCCCGGCGCGGCCGTGGGACACCGGCCGGCCATTGTCTCGACAACGGGGCCGCCGTCCAGGGGCGGCGGTCGTCGGTACGCTACGGGCTCAGCCGGGGCGGCCCGGATTCCGTCGGGCGAGCAGCCGGTCGAGCTCGCGCAGGACCGCGCATTTGGCGCGGCGTTCGTTGGAGCGCTTCATGGGAAACCCCATCCGCCGCCCGCGTCGCGTCGCGGCCGGGCCGGCGCGAAGAAGAGGCGGTATCTCAAGAGGATAGGTGTGGGTTCCCGGGGCCCGGTTCAAGGCGTCCGGGTCGCGGCGCGCGCGAAGCGCGGGTGGCGGATCACGGTCGCCGGCACCGGCCGGGCGACCGTCGGAACGGCCGGGAACCAGATCCGGACCTGCGTGCCGGCGCGGGGATCGAACACCGTGAGGACCATGGGACTCTCCTGTCGTTGACCGTGGCGCGACCCTCGCACCGCCCGTCCCCGCCTTCCGTGACGCGGCTCACGTTCCCTCCGGGGGGCCGAGGGGCCCCCCATTCCGGGCGTGTCCGGGGCCAAGGCCCCGATTCCAGGCGTGTTCGGGGCCGAGGACCCTCGGGCGAGGCGTGTTCGGGGCGCGCGGGCGCGGGCCTCAATTGTGCGAGGGGTGGTGGAGCATCTCGGAATCGTCGGCGAAGGGGCCCGGGGCGGGCGCGGCCCGCACGGGCTTGGCGGGCCGCGCCGGCTGCGCCGCGCGGGCCTCGGCGCCGTGGATCGTGTAGCGGGGCGTGACGCCGTTCAGCGTCACCGCGGCGCCCTGCCCCTCGGGGTGGAGGATCGACTGGGTCCAGGCCTGGGCCGAGGACGCGAAGGCGAGGACGACGGTGCCGGCGAGAAGAAGGCTGCGCATGATCGTGATCTCCGGGTGGGGGAAGCCCGGACGGGCCGTCCTGCTTCCCGAGTGAGATCATCGCCGCGCGGGGTGCCGGAGGATAATGCCGTTCGGGCATCGGCACGATGCCCGGCGCGTTCGGGCGGCCCGAATCCCGGCGGCCGGCGCTAGGTGTTCCCCGGCGGCCGGGCGGCGCGCAGCCCGGCGGCGAGCGCGGCGACCTCGGCGCGGAGCGCGACGGCCCCGGCGCGGGCCCGCTCCAGGGCGGCGGCGAGGGGGAAGGCGGGGTCGCCGCCCGTCGCCTCGAGGAGGCGGTGGGCGAGGCGGCGGCGCCCGGTCCAGAACGTCTCGGCCAGCGCGTTGCCCGGCGCCGCGCAGGAATCGACCCGCCGGACGCCCGGATCGTCGATCCAGTCGCGGCTGAGCCGGTGGAGGAGCTGGACGCCGGGCGAGTGGCGGGCCCGCGTCTCGTCGTAGGCGATCTTCAGGACCCAGAGGTCGGCGCCGGTCCGGGGCAGGACCGCGGCGGCGAGCGTGCGCCCGCCCGCGCGCAGGCGGTCGATGCGCAGGCGCCCCTGCGCCCCGAGAGCCGCCGTCATGGCGCGCAGGAAGGCGGCCTCCGCCGGACGGCAGGCGACGGCGGTGCCGCCCCGCCCCTTCCAGCCCGCGGCCTCGAGGGCGATGAAGTCCTCGAGCGCCGCGGCGAGCGCGGCCGGCTCGCGGGCCGTGTCGAGATGCAGGGGCCCGCTCTCCGCCTCCAGGGCGGCGGCGGTGGCGCGCAGCTTCCGGCGGCGGCGGGCGGAGAGGTGCGCGAGGGCGCCCGCCCGCGCCGGCCCGGGGCCGTCAAGGTCGAGCATCGCCCGGGCATGCGCCCAGACCCGGATCTCCCGGGTGCCGGCGCGGGCCCGCTCGGCGGCGAGGAGGTCGGCGAAGGGCCCCGCCTCCGGCAGGTAGGGCATCAGGAGGCGCGGGCCGAGCGAGAGCGCCCGCGGGGCGGCGAGGAGCGCGGCGAGCGCGCGGGCGGGCTCGCGCCCGTCGAGGAGCGGCACGCCGAGCACGGCGTGATCGTGCATCCAGCCCGCGAGCACCGGCAGGGGCAGCCCGAAGCGGGCGCGCGCGCGCCGGAACGGCCAGAGCGCGAGGAGCCGGGCGCCCGACGTCTCCGGGGACCGGTCGGCGACGATCAGGAGCGCGACGCCGGATCCGTAGGCGGGGGCGGCCGCGGCCGCGTAGCCCGGCTCGTAGAACGGGTTCGGGGCGAAGGCGTCCCGCGCCAGGGCCTGCCAAGCGGGCAGGAACGCGGGCAGGAAGGCGGGCGGCGCGGCCTCCGGGGCCACGAGCGGCCGGAGGGCGGCGACGAGGCCGCCGGGCAGGGGCGCGTCGCGGGTCATCGGGCGGGTCATCGGGCGGATCTGCGCCGCGCGAGCCAGTCGGCGAGGCCGACGACGTTGAAGCGCCAGGCGGCGGCGAGGAAGCCGGCCGCCAGGACCGCGAGGCCGGCCAGCCGCGCTGGGGCCCCGCCCCCGCCGGGCAGGAGGCCGATCCCGAGGATGGCGGCCCAGCAGAGGAGCGCGACGGCGAGGATGCCGGCGACGTCCCGCACCGGCACCGGCATGCGGAAGCCCTCGGCCCCGCGGCGGCCGCCGACCACGAAGACGAGGCAGGCCACCGCCTGGCCCGCCGCGAAGGCGATGGCCGCCCCGAGCGCGCCGAGGCGCGGGATCAGCAGGGCCGAGAGCCCGCCGACGACGGCGAGGAGCGCGGCCGAGGCCACGGCGTCGAGGTGGCTCGTGCGGGTGAAGTAGATGACCTGCCCGAAATAGTAGGAGCGGACCATCAGGAGGACGCTGGCCGCCAGCAGGATCGGCGCCAGCGCCAGCGCCTGCGCCCGGTAGCCGGGCCCGAGCAGGACCGCGACCAGCACGTCGTCGAAGGTAAGGACGAACATCGCGCCGAAGGCGCCGACGAGGGCCATGGCGCGGGCGGCGTCGGCCAGCACCGCGAGGGCCGCGGCCTCGGTCCCGGCCCGCATCTCGCGCTTGGCGATGGAGACGAGGGCGAGCGCGATGCTCTCGCCGAACACCACGAAGCCCTGGCGCAGGAAATCGGCGATGGCGCCGTAGGCGCCGAGCTCCTCCGGGCCGACGCTGCGGCCGACGATGATCCGGTCGATGGTCTGGGCGAGCGCCGCGAGCCCGAAGGACAGGACGAGGGGCCAGCCGTAGGCGATCAGCCGGCGCGCCTCGACCGCGCTGGCGCGGCCCTTCAGGAGCGGCGCGATGGCCCGCAGGGCCGGCAGGGCGGCGAGCGCGTTGGCGAGCGCCACCGCGAGGACGAGGGCGAGGGGATCGCCCGTCCGGACGAGGGCGAGGCTGCCGAGGCCGAGCACCAGCACGGCGCGGGCCAGGATCGCGAGCGCCACCGCGCCCGCCGCGAGCCGGGTGCGGGCGATCTCGGTGGAGGCCTCGAACAGGGTCATGCCGGCCACCGCCGCCACCGTCGCGGCGGCCGTGGCGGGGCTCGCGAGCCCGGCGGCGGCGGCGAGCGCCGCGGCGAGGGCGGCAAGCGCCAGCATGGCGGCGAGGAGCCGGCCCACCGTGCCCACCTGCGCGGGCGCGCGCGCCTCGTCGTAGCGGGCGAAGAACGCGAATTTCGGCCACTGGCAGGTGGCCCCGTAGAGCACCAGCGCGAAGGACAGGACGAACAGGTAGTGGCCGTAGGTCTCCACCGGCGCGAGCCGGGTGAAGACCGCCACCGCGCCCATGTTGAGGGCGGCCGCGGCGGCGCGCGCGCCGACATAGGTGAGGGTGTGGCGCGCGATCATCCTCGGACCGGGATCGGGACCGGCCTCCCCGCCCGCTCCGGGCGGGTTCGGGCCGCGGGGCGGGCCGGGCGGCTCCCGTCGCGGGGCCGGCGGCCTCTGTAGCATGCCAGGGCGGGCTTGCGAGGCCCCCTGCCCCGCGCCGGGGCGGAATCGTCTCGGGCTGGTGCGGGAGGCCGGCGCGCGCTGCATGGGAGGCCGGCGTCCGCAGGAGGCGTGCCGAGGGCAAGCCTTGGAAGCGTGCCGGGGCGGGCGGCGCGCGCCGATTGACTTCGCAGCCGCACACAGCCATATCGCAGCTGCAGCGTCAGCGGCCGTATCGGATCCGCTTGAGAGGGCTGCGTGACGGACGGGGCGGCCGCGGCGACGCGCTCGAACGGTCCGGCCCCTCTCTTCATACGTGCATGCACCCGGGCTGCCCCATCACGCGGGCGGCCTCCTGCCAACGGATCGAACCTGCCGTCGACGGCAGCCGGCATTCCGCGCCAGAGCGCGGTCCGGGATCCGCTGCCCTGAAAGTCCCACCTTGACCCAGTTCACCGATTTCGGCCTCGCCCAGCCCGTGCTGCGGGCGCTCGATGAGGCCGGCTACCAGTCCCCCACGCCGATCCAGGCGCAGGCCATCCCGCCGGCCATGCAGGGCCGCGACCTCTGCGGCATCGCCCAGACCGGCACCGGCAAGACGGCCGCCTTCGCGCTGCCGATCCTGCACCGGCTCTCCCTGTCCGATCGGCGCGCCCCGCGCCGCGGCTGCCGGGTGCTCGTGCTCTCGCCGACGCGCGAGCTCGCCAACCAGATCGCCGAGAGCTTCTCCGATTACGGCCGCCACCTGCCCTACACGAACACCGTGGTGTTCGGGGGCGTCACCATCGGCCGCCAGGAGCGGGCGCTGGCGCCGGGCGTCGACATCCTCGTGGCCACCCCGGGCCGGCTGATCGACCTCGTCGACCGCCGCTCCCTGACGCTCGAGGGCGTCGAGATCCTCGTCCTCGACGAGGCCGACCAGATGCTCGACCTCGGCTTCATCCACGCGCTCAAGCGCATCGTGCGGATGCTGCCGGCCAAGCGCCAGAGCCTGTTCTTCTCGGCCACCATGCCGAAGAACATCGCGGGGCTGGCCGAGCAGTACCTGACCGACCCGGTCCAGGTCGCGGTGACGCCGGTGGCCACCACCGCCGAGCGCGTCGAGCAGCAGGTCATCTTCGCCCATACGGGCGCCAAGCAGGCGCTGCTCGCCCACATCCTGCGCGACCCGAAGATCGACCGCGTGCTCGTCTTCACCCGCACCAAGCACGGGGCCGACCGCGTCGTGCGCGGCCTCGACAAGGCCGGCATCGCGGGCGCGGCGATCCACGGCAACAAGTCCCAGCCCCAGCGCGAGCGGGCGCTGGCCGCCTTCCGCGACGGCTCCTGCCGGGTGCTCGTCGCGACCGACATCGCCGCGCGCGGCATCGACGTCGAGGGCGTCTCCCACGTCGTCAACTTCGACCTGCCGAACGTGCCTGAGAGCTACGTCCACCGCATCGGCCGCACGGCGCGCGCCGGGGCGGACGGGCTCGCCATCTCCTTCTGCAACGACGAGGAGAAGGCCTACCTGCGCGACATCGAGCGCCTCACCCGCCAGAAGGTGCCGGTGGCGGGCTTCCCCGAGGGCTTCGTACCCCCGACCCGCCAGGAGGCCGCCGACATCGCCGCCGCCGAGGAGCGTCGGCCCGACCGCGGCCAGCGGCCCGGCCAGCGCCAGGGCCAGCGCCCGCAGGGTCACGGCCAGCGCCCGCAGGGCCAGGGTCAGCGCCCGCACCAGGGCCAGCGCCCCGGCGGACGCCCCTTCGGCGGCCGGCCGCAGGAGGGGCGCGGCCCCGACGCCCGCGGCGAGCGCCGCGGCGAGGGCCGGCCCGGCCAGGCGCGTCCCGAGCATCACGGCCGCCCCGAGCATCAGGCGCGGGCCGAGAACCACGGCCGCGCGGAGCATCACGGCCGGGCGGAGCACCATGCCCGGCCCGACCGCGGCCCGGAGGGCCGTCCGCAGCGTCCCGGCAACCGTCCCCGCCAGGCGGGCGGCGGCGAGGGCGGCCGCGCCATCGGCTGGCTGGAGCGCTCGCCCCGCTCCTGAGGCGCCGCCCCCCACCTCTCCCGTCCGGGAGAGGTCGAGTCGGCGAAGCCGACCGGGTGAGGGGTGCGCGCTATCCGGAGAGGTCGCACCCCTCACCCGGTCCGGGCGAGGCGCGCGGTGCCGCGCCCGCATATTGCCGAGCCTGCCACGCGCGCCATCTTCCCCCCGTGACCGACAAGGGGAGCGGGCGGATGCGCTTCGAACTCTACCGGGACGCTCAGGGCCACTGGCGCTGGCGGCTGCGGGTGCCGAACGGCAACGTGATCGCGGATTCGGCGGAAGGATACGCCCGCCGCGAGGATTGCGAGCACGGCATCGCCCTCGTGAAGGGGTGCGCCGCCGCCTCGACCGTCGACATGACGACGAAGATCGCGTGACCCGCCCGGCCCTCCGGGTCGTTCATCCTTGCGAAACCCTGCGTCGAACGATCCCGCCGCGCGCGGGTCGCGCGCGAAACGGATCGCGCGGCTCGTGCGTTGGGTGCAACCGGGTTCTCGGGATCGAACCGGCTCGCCTGATCATCATCCGCCGACACATCAAGGAGTTGTGAACGTGCTGAGGAAATTCGTCCTGGCCGCCCTGCTGGCCCTAGGCTTCGCCGCCGCGGCACCCGAGCGGGCCTCGGCCGCACCGATCGGCCCGGCCCTCGCCCTGCCGAGCGAGGCGGCCCCCGCCCTCGCGGAGAAGACCCAGTACTTCTATCGCCGCCGCGTCTACGGTCCCCGCCCCTACTGGCGCCGCCCCTATTACGGCCGCCGCTTCTACGGCCCGCGTCCCTACTGGCGCCGCCCGTACTACGGTCCGCGCCGCTTCTACGGCCCGCGCCGCTTCTACTACTGATCGCCCCTCCCCCGACCCGGCGGCTCGCCCGAGCCGCCGGGTTTCTCATGCGCGCTCTCCGGATGCCCGTGCCGATCCCTGCACGGGCTTCGATTTTTTGGTATCCTCATGCGCACGGGACGGCCGGCAGCAGACCGGGCCGCCCGGGAGGACGCCCGATGAAGACCACAGCGACCCGCGCGGCCGGCTCCCTCCGGAGCCCGCTCAAGGATCCGCAGCCGCGGGCGCGACTCGCGCCCGGGTCCGCCGGGCCCCGGCCCGAGCCGTCCGCGGGCACGGCGCCCCGCGCCGAATTCTGGCGGGCCGTCCCCCTCGAATGCCTCGTCTGCGCGCTGGCGGTGATCGCGGCCGCCGGCCTCAAGCTTGCCGGGCTGATGCCCTGAGGGCCAAGATGGGCGAGGCGGACGGGAGCGGGGCATGAGCGGGCGGATGAGCGATCTGAGGACGGCGGCGGAGCCCCGCGGCGACCTGACGGTGCGCACCATCGCGATGCCCGCCGACACCAACGCCAACGGCGACATCTTCGGCGGCTGGGTGCTCTCGCAGATGGACCAGGCGGGCGGCATCGCCGGGGTCGACCGGGCGCAGGGCCGGGTCGTCACCGTGGCGCTCGACGCGATGACCTTCATCCGCCCGGTCCGGGTCGGGGACGTGCTCTGCGTGTACACGCGGGTGGCGAGCGTCGGCCGCACCTCGATGAAGATCGAGGTCGAGGCCTGGGCGCGCCGCTTCTGCACGCAGGTCCGCGAGAAGGTGACCGAGGCGACGCTGACCTTCGTGGCGATCGACGAGGCGGGCCGCCCGCGCCCGATCCCGGAGGGTGGGGCCGTCCGGCCGGGGCCGGCCCCCGGGCGGGAGGCCGAGGCCGCGCGCTGAGGTCGGCGATCGGACCGTCGCGCACGCGGCGGTTTCATTCGTAGATGAATCAACCTACAACATGGTCCGGCGAGGGTAGAATCGTCTCACCGGAGTGTTGCCGCATGCACGTTTCGAGTCCGAGCAAGATCTCTGCGCTCCGCAATTCGGACACCATTCGGAAACAAATCGGCAACGATCGGCCTGAGCTTGCGGTTGCTCGCGGGCCCTGCCGCCTCGCGCGCGAACACGCTGAGGATACTGGGCTTTCCGCGGGCCGCAACCTGACACGGCAGGCCCTGCAGCCGCGCGAGAACCGCTGGGCCTGCCTCGGGCAGAGGCCCGTGATCGCGTGGTTCACCGGTCTCTCGGGGGCCGGCAAGTCGAGCATCGCCGGCGCCGTCGACCGGGCGCTGACCGCGCGCGGGTGCCACACGATGGTGCTCGACGGGGACAACCTGCGGCTCGGCCTCAACCGCGACCTCGGCTTCAGCGCCCGCGACCGCGCCGAGAACATCCGCCGCGCCGCCGAGACCGCGCGGCTGATGGCGGAGACCGGGCTCGTCACCATCGTCTCGCTGATCTCGCCCTTCCGGGCCGAGCGGGAGGCGGCCCGCGCCATCGCGGGCGACATCCCGTTCCTCGAGATCTTCATCGACACGCCCCTCTGCGTCTGCGAGGCGCGCGACCCCAAGGGCCTCTACGACCGGGCCCGGGCGGGCGCGATCCCCGACTTCACGGGCATCTCCGCGCCCTACGAGGCGCCGGAGCGGCCGGACCTCGCCATCCCGACGCAGGATCGCAGCGTGGAGGAATCCGCCGCCCTCCTGATCCCGGAGCTCCTGCGCCTCAGCGCCCCCGGGCGCGCCTGAGCGAGGGGCCCGCGCGGGTCACTCCGCCGCGAACAGCCCGAACGCCTCGGCCGGGGCGGGATCCGGCCCGCCGTCAGCGGCCTTGGGGTCGCCCGGCGCGGTCTCGCGGCCGAGCGCCGGCAGGGCGACGATGCGGTTGCCGCGGAAATCGTTGCGGCAGACGATGGCGCCGCGCCCCTCGACGTAGCCGAGGAGGCGCCGGGCGCGGCCCGGCGAGCGGCTGCCGATCGCCCGCGCCAGGGCCGCGTCGCCCGGGCAGGGCGCGCCGGTGAGCGCGGCGCGCGCGAGGAGCAGGAACAGGCCCTGCACCTCCTCGGGCATGGTCGCGGCGGCGTCCTGCGCCCGCGTCCAGCCCTCGTCCGCGCCGGCCTCCAGCTCGGCCGCGTCGAGCCCGGCCCGGGCGACGCTGAGGGCGCGGCGGAAGGCGGGCAGGCCGACGCTCTCGCCGTCGAGGCCACGCATCCGGCAGCGCACCAGGAAGTCCTGGTAGACGACCGCGACGGGCTGCCCCTGCGCCTCGCGGTCCGCCACCAGGCCGCGCAGCACCGCGTCGCAGCCCGCCCGGTTCTCGGCCTCGCCGAGGGCGGGGGCCGGCGCGGCGGGCTCGGGGCGGTAGGCGCTCAGTTCCCGCATCAGGTCGGCGGGGCTGACCCGCGGCTGCGGCGCCGGGCGGGCGGCCCGCTCGCGCGGGAGCGGCGCGGCCTCGCCCTCGGCGGGCGTCAGGATCAGGGCCTTCAGGTCGGCCTCGCCCGGCTGCGGCAGCGGCACGAGCTTCGGCGCGGCCGCGCGCGAGCCCGTCGCCACGGGGCCGATCCGCAGCGCCAGCGGGCGCCGGCTGACCGCCGGCCCCAGCGCCACGAACTCGCCGCGGCCGAGGTCTCGGAAGCGCTCGGCGCCGCGCCGGTCGAGGCCCAGGAGGTCGGCGGCGCGCGCCATGTCGATGTCGAGGAAGGTGCGGCCCATCAGGAAGTTCGTGGCCTCGGCCGCGACGTTCTTGGCGAGCTTGGCGAGGCGCTGCGTCGCCACGATGCCGGCCAGCCCCCGCTTGCGGCCGCGGCACATCAGGTTGGTCATCGCGCCGAGCGAGACCTTGCGGGCCTCGTCCGAGACGTCGCCGGCCGCCGCGGGGGCGAAGATCTGCGCCTCGTCCACCACCACGAGGACGGGGTACCAGTGCGCGCGCTCGGCCTCGAACAGGCCGCCGAGGAAGGCCGCGCAGGCGCGCATCTGCGCCTCCATGTCGAGGCTCTCGAGGTTGAGCACCACCGAGACCCGGTGCGCGCGCACCCGCGCCGCGATGGCCTGCAGGTCGGCCTCCGCGTGGGCGCCGTCCACCACCACGTGGCCGTAGGCGTCCGAGAGGGTGACGAAATCGCCCTCCGGGTCGATCACCACCTGCTGCACCTGCCCGGCGCTCTGCTCCAGGAGCCGGCGCAGCAGGTGCGACTTGCCCGAGCCGGAATTGCCCTGGACGAGGAGGCGCGTGGCGAGAAGCTCCTCCAGGTCGAGCCGCGCGGGCTCGGGAGCGCCCTGCCCCGCCCCGAGGGCCACCCCCATCTCGATGCTCGATGCCATCACCGCTCCGGCTGCGCCGCGACCGAAAAACCCGCCCGCGCCCTCGGCCGCGGGGGCCGGACCCTAACACGCGGGGCGCGGCGGCGTTTCCCGTGCCCGCGCCCGCGTCCACAGGTTGGACGCCGGCGCGGGATACCGGGGATGGCCGGTCATGCGCATAATCCTAGGACTGAAGACATAGGCTTTTTGACCTAGGAGTCCGGACCCATCGCCGCCCGGCCTCGCCCGATCCCCGCCCGCCGTGCCATGCTCGCGGCCTCCGAGGCAGCCGCCGGGGCGCGGCCGGGACCCGTGATCCGAGACGCGCGCATGATCCGCAACCGCATCACCGACATCGCCGGCATCCGCGTCGGCCACGCGGGCGACGCGCGCCTCGCGAGCGGCACCACCGCGATCCTGTTCGAGACGCCCGCGGTCGCGGCCGTGGACGTGCGCGGCGGCGGCCCCGGCACCCGCGAGACCGACCTGCTCGATCCCGAGCGCACGGTGGAGGGCATCGACGCGCTGGTGCTCTCGGGCGGCTCGGCCTTCGGGCTCGACGCGGCGGCGGGCGTGGTCGCGTGGCTCGCGGAGACGGGGCGCGGCTTCGCGGTCGGCCCCGTGCGGGTGCCGATCGTTCCGGGCGCCGTGCTGTTCGACCTCCTCAACGGCGGGGCCAAGGATTGGGGCCGCTACCCGCCCTACCGGGAGTTCGGCTACGCGGCGGCCGCGGGCGCGGCGGAGGATTTCCCGATCGGCTCGGTGGGGGCCGGCACGGGGGCGCGCACGGCCAACCTCAAGGGCGGCCTCGGCTCGGCCTCGGCGCGGGTCGAGGGCACGGCGTTCGGCGTCGGGGCGCTGGTGGCCGTCAACGCCTTCGGCCGGGCGACCGTCGGGGACGGCCCGCATTTCTGGGCTGCGCCCTACGAGCGGGACGGGGAGTTCGGCGGCCTCGGCCTGCCCGCCGCGGTGCCGGAGGACGCCCTCGCCTTCCCGGCCCGGGGCCTGCCCGGAGCCAACACGACGCTCGCGGTGGTGGCGACCGACGCGCGCCTGACGAAGGCGCAGGCCAAGCGCCTCGCCGTGGCGGCGCAGACCGGCCTCGCCCGCGCGCTCAACCCCGTCCACACGCCGCTCGACGGCGACACCGTCTTCGCGGCCGCGACCGGACGGGTGCCGCTCGCCGATCCGGTGGTCGATCTCGCCCGGCTCGGGGACGCGGCCGCCCGCACCCTCGCCCGGGCGGTGGCGATCGGCGTGCACGCGGCGACCAGCCTGCCGGGCTCGGCCGTCACGCAGGCCGGGGCGCCCCCCTCCTATCTCGGCCTGCCGCCCGCGTGGCGGGACCGGTTCGGGGACGCGTGAGGCTCAGCCGGCGCCGCCGGCCGCCTCGCCCGTCCCCTGGCCCGTCTCCTGGCCCGCCGCCTCCTCTCTGGCGTCGGCGAGGAGCTGGGCGAGGCCGGCATCGACCTCGGCCGCGAGCAGGCGCCGCTCGGCCTCGTTGAGGTCGCCGGCCCAGCCCCGCGCGCCGAAGCCCTCGGCGCAGCGCGCCCGCTCGGAGGCGAGATAGGCCTCCGTCTCGGCGGGCCGCGTCCGCATGGCGTGGACGAGGCCGAACCAGGCCGCGCGCTCCACCACCGCGAGCCGCGCCCGCAGCCGGATGGCCACGGCCCGGTCCGGATCGATCTCCAGCTCGCTCATGTCCGGGATCCCGACGGGGTCAGCGCCGCTGCTCGCAGCGCGTCTTGACGTAGGTGCCCTTGTCCTCGCCGTGGCCGGCATTGGCCGCCAGGACCGGGCCCTGCACGAGGCATTCCTGCAGGGTGTGGGCCGGCCCCGTGATCACGTCGAGGGCGTTCTCGCGGCTGCAATCCGGGGCCTGGACCGAGGAGGCGCAGACGAGGGCGACGACGAGGATCTGGTTCATGACACCTCCGGGGACCCGTGGCCGGGACCGGCCGCCGGCGCCGTTGCCGGGACCGGACGGCTCCGGTGCGGACCGGTGCAGCGAGCCGGCAAGCCAAGCGGGCAGGCTGCGCGAAGGTTCCCGCCGTGCCCAGGGGCCTCGGCGCCGCAGGGCGGCGGCGACGCCTGCCTCCCCGCGTCCGGTCCGATCACGACAGGACGGAATCGGTCCCCTCTGCCAGCGCCTCCCGGACCGCGGCCGGGTTCGCGGCGATCGTCCGCAGCAGGGAGCGGCTCGCCCGGTCCGGCTCGGAGCGGCCCTGCTCCCAGTTGCGCAGGGTCGAGAGGTCGAGGCCGAACGCGGCGGCGAACTCCTCCTGGGTCAGGCCCTGCCCCTCGCGGAGCCGGCGGACGTCGACGCGCGCGGGCGGCCCGTAGGCCGAGACCGCGACCTCGAGCTGGCCGAGATCGTGCCGCAGGCGGTCCCAGTCGTCGAGCCTCGGCAGGACGGCGACCGCGAGACCGTCGTCGAACAGCCGCGTCGCCGCGAGCCGTGCCGCGCGCAGGGAGAGGCCGCGCTCGGCCAGAACGAGGGCGAGCCCCGGTCCGTCAACGGCGTGGGGCCGGCCGCGCAGGACCACGGTGGCGGGTGATCCGGAGGGGACGCGGGAGACGTCCCGGACCTGCACCCGTCGTGCGGACGGCGCCGCTGACGACGGCCGATTCGATTCCGAGTTCATCGAGCACCTCCCGGAGGATGCGGCGCAGCCCGTGGAAGCCGAGATCGTTCGCCCCGAGCCCGACGCCGTGGACGTGGAGCCCATCGAGCAGCAGCCCGTCCTCGGAGAAGCCGATCTCGGCCATGACCTTCAGCGTGCCCTGCGGCAGGCGGACCAGGGCCACGATGATCGGCTCGTCGCTCTCGTCCCGGACGATCTCGATCCCGATCATGGTTCCCGCCGCGCCGGCACGGGCAACGATGCTACGCAACTTGCGTAGCGACGTCCACCCGCCCCGCCGCCCGCCTCAGCCCTCCCGCTCGGCGAGGCGGTCGATCAGCCCCTGCATCCCGCTCGGCACCGGCGCCTCGGCCTCGCAAGCGTAGAGGGCGCGCAGCTGCCGGCCGATCTCGGCGAGGCTGAGCGAGCCCTTCAGGATGACCCGGTCGGCCTGGCCCGCGAGGCTCGCCTTCTCGGCCTCGGTGATCTCCTTGGCGGTGAGCACGACCACCGGCACGTCGCCGTCCGGCCGGGCGCGGAGCGCCCGCAGGAAGCCGAACCCGTCCATCTCGGGCATCATCAGGTCGAGGAGGATGAGGTTCGGGCGCTCCGCGTCGAAGCTTTCGAGGCCGGCCGCGCCGTCGGCGGCCTCCGCGACGCACCAGCCGTCCCGCGCCAGCGTGCGGCGCAGGCGGGCGCGGGCGTCGGCATCGTCGTCCACCACGAGGACGCGGCCCTCGACGCCCTTCGGGCGGTAGCGCTCCATCAGGCTCTTCAGCCGCTCCCGGTCGATCGGCTTGACGAGGTAGTCCGTCGCCCCGAGCGCCTGGCCGAGGCCCTGCTCGGCCACCACCGAGGTGATGATGACCGGGATGCCGGCGAGCTCCGGGTCGCTGCGCACCGCGTGCAGCACGGCCCAGCCGTCCATGCGCGGCATCTCGATGTCGAGGAGGATCGCCCGCGGCTTCAGGGCCCGGGCGAGGGTGAGGCCGTCGCGCCCGTCGTTGGCGGTGCGCACCCGGAACCCCTCGCGCTCGAGGAAGCGCTGCAGCAGCTCGCGGGCGGCCGGGTCGTCGTCCACGAGCAGCACCGAATCGTGCTCCTCGTGCTCGGGGATCGCGGGCGGCTCCAGCGCCCCTTCGACCTCCGCCTCCGCCTCGTCCTCGGGCGTCAGCACGGCGGGCAGGCGGATCGTGAAGGTGGAGCCCCGGCCCGCCTCGCTCTCCACCGCGATGTCGCCGCCCATCTTGCGGCAGAAGGCGCGGGTGATGGCGAGCCCGAGCCCGGTGCCGCCGAACTGGCGGGTGGTCGACTCGTCCCCTTGCGCGAAGCGCTCGAACAGGCGGCCGATCTGCTCCTGCGTCAGCCCGATGCCGGTGTCGGTCACGGAGAAGCTCAGCCAGTCGGCCGCCGCCTCGCGGTGGCGGCGGACGCCGAGCGTGACGGTGCCGTCCTCGGTGAACTTCGCGGCGTTGCCCACGAGGTTGAGCAGGCACTGGCGGATCTTGGTCTGGTCCTGGTGCATCTGCCCGAGGTCGGGGGCGAGGTCGGTGACGAAGCGGTTGCGCTTCTTGGCCACGAGGCTCTCGGTGGCGGCCGAGACGTCCGAGACGAGGCTCGCCACCGCGAAGGTCTCGGCCGAGACGCTCATGCGCCCGGCCTCGATCTTCGAGATGTCGAGGACGTCGTTGATCAGGCTGAGGAGGTGTCGCGCCGCCGTCTCGATCTTGCGCAGGTCCGGCAGCAGTTCGGACTGGCCGAGATCCTCCAGCTCCTCGCCGAGCATCTCGGCATAGCCGATCACCGCCGAGAGCGGCGTGCGCAGCTCGTGGCTCATGTTGGCGATGAACTGGCTCTTGGCGAGGTTGGCGGCCTCGGCCGCCGCGCGGGCCCGCTCCACCTCGGCCTCGGCCTCCTTGCGCTCGGTGATGTCGACGTTGAGGCCGACCCACTCGCGGATGCCGCCGTCCTCGTTGAGGACCGGCACGCCCCGCACCTCGGTGTCGCGCCAGACCCCGTCGGCGCGGCGCAGGCGGTACTCGACCTGGTAGGGCTTGCGGCTCTCCAGGCACGCGGCCCAGACCTCGGCGGCCCGCGCCCGGTCCTCCGGGTGCACGGCGTCGACCCAGCCCCAGCCCCGGTAAGCCTCCTCGCTCTGGCCCGTATAGGCGCCCCAGCGGGGCTGCGGCGGCAGAAGCTCGCCCGCCGCGTCGGTGTTCCAGATCACCGCCGCCGAGGCCTCGACCAGCGCCCGGAAACGGGCCTCGGAGCGGCGCATCGCCTCCTCGGCGGCGCGGGTGCGGGTGACGTCGGTGTTGGTGCCGTACCAGCGCAGGATGCGCCCCCGCGCGTCCCGGTGCGGCAGGGCCTGGGACAGGAACCAGCGGTAGGTGCCGTCGCGGCCCCGCAGGGGGAAGGTGTCCTCCCAGGGCTCGCCCGCGGCGATGGCCGCCCGGTAGCGCTCGGTCACGGCCTCGACGTGGTCGGGATGGTGGACCTTGCGCCAGCCCCAGTCGCGCATGGCGTCGAAGGTGGTGCCCGTGTAGTCGTACCAGCGCCGGTTGTACCAGACGATGGTGCCGTCGGGCTCGGCCATCCAGGCGAGCTGGGGCAGGGCCTCGGCGAGGTTGCGGTAATCGGCCTCGCCGATCGCGGCTTCCGGTGTCTCGTCCTCTCGGCTCATCGCTCGTCCCGGTACGCATCGGCGGACGCTTCGACGCGCGCCCGCACCTTCAGAATGTAGGCGGACCGCCCAACCGTTCCCCGCCTCACGGCGCCCCGCCCCGCGTCGTGCCGTCCGGCGGCGTGCCGTCCGGCGCGCCCCTGCGCCGCGCGGCGCGCCAGGAATCGGCGGCGTAGAGGGCGAGCGCGATCCAGATCAGGCCGAACATCGGCAGCTGGTGGGGGGCGACGCGCTCGCCGAAGGCGAGCACGCTCAGGGCGAGGAGGCAGGTCGGGGCGAGGTACTGCAGGAGGCCGAGGGTGGCGAGCCGCAGCCGCTCGGCGGCCGCCGCGAACCAGATCAGCGGCAGCGCCGTCGTCACGCCGGTGAGCACGAGGAGGAGGACCAGTCCGGGCTCGCGCGGGCTCGGCTCCGGGGTGAGGGCCCAGTAGCCGAGCGCCACGGGGGCGAGGAGCAGGGTCTCGGCCAGGAAGCCGAGGGTGGGATCGACCCCCACGACCTTCCGGATCAGGCCGTAGAGCGAGAAGCTGAGGGCGAGCGCCAGCGCCACCCAGGGCAGCGTCCCGGCCAGGACGACGGCGGTGAGCACGCCGAGGCTCGCGATGCCGACCGCGAGCGCCTGGACCGGGCGCAGGCGCTCCTTGAGGACGAGGGCGCCGAGGCCGACGCTGACCAGGGGGTTGATGTAGTAGCCGAGGCTCGCGTCGAGGATGCGCCCCTCGGCCACCGCCTGCAGGTAGAGGAGCCAGTTCGCGGCGATGAGCGCCGCCGAGAGCGCGAGCAGGGCGTGCCGGGGCCGCCAGGGCGCCGGCCAGGGGATCGGGGCCGGCGCGGACCGGCGCGCCCGCCACAGGAGCACGAGCCCGAGGGCGAACAGGCTCGACCAGACGATGCGCTGGGCGAGGATGAGGCCGGGGCTCACGGCGCCGAGCAGCCGGAAGTGCAGCGGGACGACGAGACCCCAGCTCAGATAGGCGCCGAGCGCGTAGACGAGCCCCACCGTGCCTTCCCCCGCCGCGCGAGCGCCCGCCACCCGGGGCGGGCCACGCATACAGGATTCGCGCGCGGTTTTCCGGGCGGACGGCGCATGCCGCGGACAGCGCGGGCCGCGCTCAGCGCCTCTGCGGGGCGATCGGGTCGCCGCGCATGAGGGCGTGCAGGCGCTCCGTGTCGAACCCGTTCGGGATCTTCGGGGCCGCGGCCTTCGGCGGGGGCGCCGCCTCCTTCGGGGCCGGCAGGATCGAGCCGGTGGCGGAGGGCTCGGGCACGGGCGCGCGGACGAGGACGGGCGCGGAGCGGGGATGGTCGAGCCGGTCGGCGCAGGCGAAGCCGACGATGCCCGCGCAGAGGGCGAAGGCGGAGCCGAGGGCGAGGTGACGCAGGATACGCAAGGCAGACCGGACCCGGATACGCGACTGCCCGGCAGGATAGGCGCCGCCCGTTAACGAAGCGGAACCCGCGCGCGACACACGCGACGATTGCGCGAGGGGGGGGCGCGGCGGCCCGGACCGGACCGGCCCGCTTGACCGCGCGCCCTGCCCCGGGCTTCGGTTGCGCCGCAACGGCCCGCGCCGCCCCGAAGACGGTCCCGAGCCTCGAAGAGTGCCCCGAGCTCCCATGTCGAAGACCCCGCCCCGCGACCCCGCCCGCTTCCGGCCCGCGACCCGCCTCGTCCACGCGGGGCGCGACCCGTCCGCCCAGCACGGCTTCGTCAACACGCCGATCTACCGCGGCTCGACGGTGCTCTACCCGACCTACGACGACATCCAGCACCGGCGCGGGCGCTACAATTACGGGACCTCGGCGACGCCGACGATGGACGCGCTGACCGACGCCTGGACGGAGCTCTCGGGGGCGGCCGGCACGGTGGTGACGCCCTCCGGCCTCGCCGCCCTCACGGTCGCGCTGATGGCGAGCGTCTCGGCGGGCGACCACCTGCTCGTGACCGATTCCGCCTACCGCCCGACCCGCCAGTTCTGCGACGGGGTGCTCGCCCGCTACGGCGTCGCCGTGGAGTACTACGACCCGACCCTCGGCGCCGGCATCGCGGCCCTGATGCGGGAGAACACGCGGGCCGTGCTCGTGGAGGCGCCGGGCTCGCAGAGCTTCGAGATGCAGGACGTGCCGGCCATCGCCGAGGTCGTGCACGCGCGCGGCGGCACGGTGATCATGGACAACACCTGGGCGACGCCGCTCCTGTTCCCGCCCCACGAGCGGGGCGTCGACATCGCGGTGGAGGCCGGCACCAAGTATCTCAGCGGCGGCTCGGACCTCCTGATCGGGCTCACCTCGGCGAACCGGAAGCACTTCCCGGCGGTGCGGCGCACCTTCGACCACTTCGCCATGTGCGCGGGCCCGGAGGACATCTTCCTGGCGCTGCGGGGCCTGCGCACCATGAGCCTGCGGCTGCGCGAGCACGGCCGCCAGGGCCTCGGGATGGCGCGCTGGCTGCAGGCGCGGCCCGAGGTGCTGCGGGTGCTGCACCCGGGCCTGCCGGAGGATCCCGGCCACGCCGTCTGGCGGCGGGACTTCTCCGGCGCCTCCGGCCTGTTCGGCGTCATCCTGAAGCCCGTCCCCGAGGCGGCGGTCGCCGCGATGCTAGACGGCCTGGAATTGTTCGGGATGGGCTTCTCCTGGGGCGGCTTCGAGAGCCTCGTCATCCCCTTCGACTGCGCCCCCTACCGCACCGCGACCCGCTGGGCGCCCGGCGGCCCGGCCCTGCGCTTCCACATCGGGCTCGAGGACGTCGAGGACCTGAAGGCGGACCTCGAGGCCGGCTTCGCGCGGCTGCGGCAGGCGGCGGGGTGAGGTGCCCTCACGGGGCCAGCCACGTCCCCGTCCAGCCCTTCTCCGTCCGCCGCCAGCCGGCGCGGCGGTGGCCGCGGCGGTCGAGATAGAGGAAGTCGAGGCGCTCGGCCCGCACGAGGAGCGCGCAGAAGTTCGGGCGCCCGATTGTGAGGGCGGCCTCCGCGTCCGGCTGCGCGTAGGCGCCGCCCCGCGGCAGCGGCGTGCCGGGGGCGGGGTCGATGCCGTAGCAGACCCGGCTCATCGGCTGGCTCGCCGCCCAGGCGGCCTCGGCCGTCGCGTCGTCCGCGTGCAGGCCGGCCGTGCCCTCGATCCGGATCTGCACCGTGCTCTCGGGGTCGTAGGCGTGGAGCGCGCAGGACGCCCGCGCCGCGAGCTCGGCCGCCTTGTCCGAGCGCCGGTCGCAGTGGATCCGGAGCGTCCCGGTGGCGCGCTCGGCCGCCCGCAGCACCACCGTGCGCACCCGCGGCCGGCCCGCCGCGTCCACGGTGGCGAGGCTCGGCGTGTGGAAGGCGGAGCGGCCGCGCTCCACCCCCTCCGCGAGGAGGCGCCAGAGCGCGTCCTCCGCCGCGGCGAGATCCTCGTGGAAGGGCGGCAGCGGCGCGTGCTCCATCGTCAGCCGCCTCCCCCGGTCCGGGCGCGGCGGCGCTCGCGGAAGATCAGGGCGAGGTTGCGCAGGTAGATCCCCGTGGAGAGCCCCTGCCCGATGATGATCACGGGCTCCTTGCGCACGAAGCCGTAGGCGAGCGTCATCAGGCCGCCGAGGATCGACAGGAACCAGAACGAGAGCGGCATCACGCTGCGCCCCGCCCGCTCGCTGGCGATCCACTGCAGGATGAAGCGCGAGCCGAACACCAGCTGCGCCAGGATGCCGAAGACGAGCCAGAAATCGAAGCGGGTGACGAACACGTCGTAGAAGTAGCCCCGCAGGTGGTCCGAGATCTCGATCAGCATGGCCGCGCTCCGGGGATTGCGGCCTCGGGGGCGATCGGGGGGATGATCTCGGGGCCGATCTCGGGGGTGCCGACCTCGGCGACGGCGGGCGTCGCGCGCTTGCGGCGGATCAGCCACCAGACCCCGGCGAGGTCGAGGAGGCCGACCCAGAGCCGGTCGAACAGGCCGTAGTTCGAGGTGCCGGTGAGGCGAGGCCGGTCGACCACGTCGCGGTGGACGACGGCGTAGCCCTCGCGGGCGACGAGGGCCGGCATGAAGCGGTGGAGCGCGTCGAAATACGGCAGCCGCAGGTAGACGGCGCGGCGGAACACCTTGAGGCCGCAGCCGGTGTCGCGGGTGGCGTCGCGCAGGATGCGGCCCCGGACCCCGTTGGCGATGCGCGACTGCAGCATCTTGAAGGGCCCGTCCTTGCGGCCGGTGCGCTGCCCCTGCGCGAGGCCGGCGCCGGGCCCCGCCTGCTCCAGCGCCGCCACGAGCGCCGGGATGAAGGCGGGATCGTTCTGGCCGTCGCCGTCGAGGGTCGCGACGAGGCCGCCGCGGGCGGCAGCGACGCCGCTCCGCACCGCGGCGCTCTGGCCGGCGCTCGCCGCGTGCCGCAGCACGCGCAGCCAGGGCCTCCCGGCGCGGGCCTCGGCGAGGCGCTCGGGCGTCGCGTCGGTGGAGCCGTCGTCGACGTAGACCACCTCGAAGGGGGCGAGCCCCGCGCAGGCGGCCTCGATCTCGGCGATGAGCGCCGCGATGTTGCCGGCCTCGTTGCGCACCGGCACCACGACCGTGAGGCGGGGATCGGCGGCGGGGTGCGTGTCGGCGCTCATGACCGGGTTCCGGACCGGGTGTTCGGGCATCGGCTGCGTCACGGCACCACCGCGTAGGCCGTCAGGTCGAGCCGCTTGCCGCCGTTGATGTTGAAGCCGGAGACCTGCCCCGCCGGGGCGGGCAGCGGCGCCGCGACGGGCGCGGCGGCGGCGAGGTCGGCCGCGAAGCGCGCCTCGACGAAGACGAGGCGGCAGCCGCCGGCGCGCAGGAAGTCGAGGGCCTGCGCGCCGGAATCCAGCATGGCGAGGTCGGTCCCGATCAGGAAGACGAGGCTCGGCTCGCGGTAGCCGAGGCTCGCCACCCGCGGGTCCGGGCAGGGCAGGCCGTCGCGGATCGCGGCGAGCCGGCCCGAGACCTTGAGGGCCGGCAGGGCGCGCTGGGCGAGGCCGAGCACGGCGGGCGTGAGCAGGCAGGCGGCGAGGATCGCGCCGACGCAGGCGCGCGCCGCCGCGCCGGGAGGCAGGCCGTGCCGCGCCGTCTCCCCGCGCGTCGGGTCCTGGCGCGCGGGCTCCCGCCGCAGGAGCGTCGCGGCCGCGAGAGCGGCGAGCGCGCAGGCGCCCAGCAGCGGCGGTAGGGCCGCGAGCGGGAGCGTCCGGCCGAGCTTCCAGCCGGCGGCGAGGAGGCCGAGGGTCAGGCCCGCCGGGATCAGGACGAGGAGCACGGACGCGGTGATCCGGGCCCCGCGCCGGGTCGCGTCGAGGGCGCCCCGCTCCAGCGCCAGCGCGGTCAGGATCGCCACCGCCGGCATCAGGGGCAGCACGTAGTGCGGCAGCTTCGTCGGCACGGCCTCGAAGGCGAGCCAGGAGGGCACGATCCAGGCGAGGAGGAAGGCCACGGCGTCGCTGCCGCGCTCCCGCCACGCGAAGGGCAGGCTCAGCGCCGCGAAGGGGGCGCCCGGCCAGAAGGTCGCGAAGAAGGCGACCGCGTAGGCGCCCGGCGGGCCCCAGTGCTTCTCCTTGGCGCCCCCGACCTTGCCGAGCATGTCCTGGCCGACCGAGGCGCCGAAGAAGGCGCCGCCGCTCTTCCAGGCGATCGCCAGGAACCAGGGCGCCACGATGAGCAGGGCGAGGAGGAGGCCGGGGCCCGGCCGCAGCGCGAGGAGCCAGCGCCCGGAGCGCGCCCGCCACCCGAGGACCAGGGCGGCGAACCCGACGAACATCGGCACCATCGGCCCCTTGACCAGGATGCCGAGGGCGAGGCCGAGCCAGAAGGCCAGGAAGGCGCCGCGCCCGAGCCCCGCCCCGTCCCGCCGCAGCCAGGCGCGGGCGAGCGCCCCGAAGGACGCGGTGGCGCAGGCGGCGAGCACCGCGTCGGTCTTGGCGAGGTGCGCCTCGGCCGCGAGCATCAGGCAGGCGCCGTAGAGGGCGGCGGCGAGGAAGGCGCCGCGGCGCGCCAGGAAGGCGAGCGCCGCCCAGTAGGCGAGCAGCACGGAGGCCGCGGCGCCGAAGAGCGAGGGCAGCCGGTAGAGGCCGATGGCGGTGCGGGCGCCGGGCACGCCCAGGGCCTCGCCCGCGGCCACGCAAGCCGCTTGCAGCCAGTAGATCCCCACCGGCTTCTTGTGGCGCGCCTCGGCCTGGAAGCGGATGTCGACGAGGTCGCCCGTCTCCAGCATCTGCTTCGAGGCCTGGGCGAAGCGCGGCTCGTCCCGGTCCATCGGCTGCAGGGAGGTCAGGCCCGGCAGGAAGCAGACGAGGCAGAGGGCGAGGAGCAGGGCGCAGGCGTGGCCGTGGCCGCGCTCGGCGACGGCGAGGATCCGGTCGGGCAGCGAGGCGGGGAGCGCGCCTCGGGCGACGCGGCCGGCGGAGAGGCTCGTCATGAGAGGCTCGTCATGCGCGTCTCGCCCTGCGCGTCTCGTGAGGGCGCCCTTCGCGGGCGGCCCGTCGGGGCTCCCCGCGGGCCGCAAACCCCGTCGGCCAGGGGCGATCGCGGGAGCGGCCCCGGACCGGCGGCCGTGTCGGTGATCCGGCCCGGAATGTCAAATGCGCGCGCGAACGGGCTTGCCCCGCGCGCCGCCCCGCCCGAGACTTCGCCGGCGAAGGCGGGGCGGGGTGCGCTTGCCGGAGGATCTCGGGACATGACGCTGCGGATCGGCCTCCTCGTCTTCCCGGGCGTCCAGCAGCTCGACCTGACCGGCCCCTACGAGGTGTTCGCCTCGCTGCCCGGGGCGGAGATGCACCTCGTCGCGGCCGATCTCGCGCCCGTGCGCAGCACCACCGGCCTCGTCCTGACGCCGACGACGCGGCTCGACGCGTGCCCGGCCCTCGACGTGGTCTGCGTGCCCGGAGGCGCCGGGGTCAACGCCCTGATGCGCGACGAGGCCACCCTCGCCTTCCTGCGCCGGCAGGCGGAGACCGCGCGCCATCTCACCTCCGTCTGCACCGGCGCGCTGGTGCTCGGGGCGGCGGGACTGCTGCGGGGCCGGCGGGCGACGACGCACTGGGCGGCGCACGACCTGCTGCCGGCCTTCGGGGCGATCCCCGTGCGCGAGCGCGTGGTGCGCGACGGCGCGCTCCTCACCGGCGGCGGCGTCACCGCGGGCATCGACTTCGCCCTGGCGCTCGCGGCGGAGATCGCCGGCACCGGGACGGCGCAGGGCGTGCAGCTCGCCCTCGAATACGCGCCCGCCCCGCCCTTCGCGGCGGGGCACCCGGACGAGGCGCCGGCCGAGGCGCTCGCGGCGGCGCGCGGCCGCCTCGGGGCGAGCCGGCGCGAGCGCGAGCGGATCGTGGCCGAGATCACCGGCGCCCCGGTGCCGCGGGCGGAGTGGTGAGGGGCCGGGGCCCCGACCGCGCCTCGACCGCACGCCCGATTGAGATCGGGCCCGCCCGCACGGTATCGTGAGGGCGGGAGAGAGAGACGCCATGACCACCCAAACGACGACCACCGAGCCGGCCGCCGGCACGATCTACGACCGGGACCTCGACCGGAACCCGGCCAACTTCCAGCCCCTGACGCCGCTGAGCTACCTCGACCGGGCCGCCCGCGTCTTCCCCGACCGCGTGGCGGTGATCCACGGGCCGCTCCGGCGCAGCTACGCCGAGCTCTACGCCCGCAGCCGCCGCCTCGCCTCGGCGCTGAAGGCGCGCGGCATCGGGCGCGGCGACACCGTGGCGGCGCTGCTCTCGAACACGCCCGAGATGATCGAGTGCCACTACGGCGTGCCGATGACGGGGGCGGTGCTCAACACCCTCAACACACGCCTCGACGCGGGCGCGCTGGCCTTCTGCCTCGACCACGGCGAGGCCAGGATCCTGATCACCGACCGCGAGTTCTCGAAGACCGCCGGGCCGGCGCTGGAGCGGGCGGGGGTGAAGCCCCTCGTCATCGACGTCGACGACCCGGAGTACCGGGGCGAGGGCACGGCGCTCGGCAGCCTCGGCTACGAGGATTTCCTGAGCGGGGGCGACCCCGAGCACGACTGGACCATGCCCGGCGACGAGTGGGACGCGATCTCGCTCAACTACACCTCGGGCACCACGGGCGACCCGAAGGGCGTGGTCTACCACCACCGCGGCGCGGCGCTGCTGTCGCTCGGCAACGTCATCACGGGGGCGATGTACGGGCACCCCGTCTATCTCTGGACGCTGCCGATGTTCCACTGCAACGGTTGGTGCTTCCCCTGGACCCTCTCGGTGGTGGCGGGCACCCATGTCTGCCTGCGGCAGGTGCGCGCCGGGGCCATGTACCAGGCGCTGGCCGAGCATCGCGTCACGCACCTGTGCGGCGCGCCGATCGTGATGCAGCTCCTCCTCAACGCGCCCGAATCCGAGCGGCGCCCCCTGCCCCGGCGGGTCTCCTTCATGACGGCGGCCGCGCCCCCGCCCCAGGCGGTGCTGGCCGCGATGGGCGAGGCGGGCTTCGACGTGACCCACCTCTACGGGCTGACCGAGACCTACGGCCCGGCCGTCGTGAACGCGTGGCACGAGGAGTGGGACGCGCTCGACCCGGACGCGCGCGCCGCCCGGATGGCCCGCCAGGGCGTGCGCTACCCCGTCCTCGAGGGCTTCGACGTGCGCGACCCCGACACGATGCAATCCGTGCCGGCCGACGGGGAGACGATGGGCGAGGCCATGTTCCGCGGCAACGTCGTGATGCGCGGCTACCTGAAGAACCCGAAGGCGACGCAGGCCGCCTTCGCGGGCGGCTGGTTCCGCTCGGGCGATCTCGGGGTGAAGCACCCGGACGGCTACATCCAGCTGAAGGACCGCTCGAAGGACATCATCATCTCGGGCGGCGAGAACATCTCGTCGATCGAGGTGGAGGACGCGCTCTTCAAGCACCCGGCGGTGGCCGCGGCCGCCGTCGTCGCCAAGCCGGACGAGAAGTGGGGCGAGACCCCGGTCGCCTTCGTGGAGCTGAAGGAGGGCCGGTCGGTGGAGCCCGACGCCCTCGTCGCGTGGTGCCGCGAGCGCCTCGCCCCCTACAAGCTGCCCCGCCAGATCGTGTTCGGCGAATTGCCCAAGACCTCCACCGGCAAGGTGCAGAAGTACATCCTGCGCGAGCGGGCGAAGGAGGGCTGAGCGCCGGCGCCCCCGGCCTTCAGCCCACCCCGAGGCGGCGGGCGGCCTGGACGATGGCGGAGGGGCGGTAGGGCTTCATGACGAGGAGGCTGTCGGGCACCTGCCGGGGCTCCTCGGCGCTGTAGCCCGTCACGTAGATCACCGGAAGGCCGGGCTGCAGGGCGCGGGCGTGCTCGGCCACGGCCCAGCCGTCGAGGTCGCCGGGCAGGCGGATGTCGGTGAACAGGAGGTCGATCGGCAGGCGCGCGGCCAGGATCGCCGCGGCCGCCTCGCCGGTGAGCGCGGTCACGACCTCGTAGCCCGCCTCCTCCAATTCGGCGGCGACGACCTCGATCAGCATGGTCTCGTCCTCGACGACGAGGATCCTCGGCCGCTCCGTCATGCGCGCCCCCACCTCAGGTTGCCGCCCAGGACAGGCCGCCCGGGAGCGCGGCCGGCGTCTCGGCCGGCTTCCCGGCCTGCACCGGAGCGGGCGCGGGCCGCGCGGGGAACAGGAGCCGCACGGTGGTGCCGCCCTGCGGCCCGATCACGATGACGGCGCTGCCGCCCGATTGCTGGGTGAAGCCGAAGACCTGGCTGAGGCCGAGCCCGGTGCCCTGGCCGAGGGGCTTCGTGGTGAAGAACGGCTCGAAGGCGCGGGCGGCGACCTCCGGCGACATGCCGGCGCCGGTGTCCCGCACCTCGACGACGAGCCCCTCCGCCGCCGGCCCCCCCGCGAGGCCCGCCCCCTCCTCCGGCCGCAGGGCCCGCGTCGCCAGGGTGAGGACGCCGCCCTTGGGCATCGCGTCGCGGGCGTTGACGGCGAGGTTGAGGATCGCGTTCTCGAACTGGTTCGGGTCGATGTGGACCGGCGGCAGGCCGGGGGCGAGGTCCGTCTCCAGGCGGATCTGCCGGCCGATCGTGCCGCGCAGGAGCTCGGCGAAGGCGCCGATCAGGCCGTTCACGTCGCTGTTCACGGGCGAGAGCGGCTGCTTGCGGGCAAACGCCAGGAGCTTGTGGGTCACGGCCGCGGCGCGCTCGGCGCCCGTCATCGCGTCGCGAACGGGGGCGAGCAGCGGGTGGTCCGGGGCCAGGCGGCGCTCCACCCGCTCGAGATTGGCCAGGACCACGTTGAGCAGGTTGTTGAAGTCGTGCGCGACGCCCCCCGTGAGCTGGCCGATCGCCTCCATCTTCTGCGACTGGCGCAGCAGCGCCTCCGTGCGCTGCTGCTCGGCGGTGGCCTGCTCCAGGGCGGCGAGCGCCCGGTCGCGCTCCAGGATGCGGGCCTGCAGCTCCTCGTTGGCGCGGCGCAGCTGCGTCGGCGAGGGCAGCGCCAAAGCCTGCGGCAGGAGCTTCCACAGGGCGATGGCGGTGGCGACGGAGGCCAGCGCCGTCACCGCCTTGACCAGGGCCTCGACCCCGTAATCGGGCACCCACAGGGTCCAGATCGCGAGCAGGTGCGTCGCCCCGCAGGCCGTGATGAAGACCGCGAAGGACCAGAACATCCAGCCGAACACCACGTCGGGGCGGCGGGAGACGAAGGTGGCGAGCGCGCCGGGAATCGAGAAATAGGCGAGCGCGATCAGCGTGTCGGAGACGACGTGTGTCCAGATCAGCTCCGGGCGCCAGAGCAGGCAGATGCCGTGCGGCGCGAGGCTGTCCACCTCCCAGAGCTTGCGCAGGAACTCGATCACGAGACCCCCCTGTCGGTGAAGAGCAGCGCTCAAGAATCGGAACGTTCATAGGGTACGAAGCGGAAGCACAAGGCAATGCTCCACGTGCATCGGCTGAGGCTCTTGGCTCGGCCGAGCGGGCAGGACTGATGCGTTTCTGAGGCCGCGCCGGATCCGCCCGGCCGAATACGTTCGCGCAGGCGTGGCGCCCGGGCGCCGGGCCGCCGGACGGCGGCGGCGCGCCGATCCCGGATGCGACCGCAGGTGGTGACATCGGCCGCTCCGGCGTGGCACAAGCTCGGCCGTTCCCGAGGGCCCGCGGCCCGCGATCGAGAGAGGTCCGAGACGCCCGATGAGCGCCCGCACACACACGCTGCTCGCCCTCCTCTCCCGCGTGGTCGACCACGTCCGCGCCGCCAACACCCGCGCCGAGCGGGCCGAGGCCGAGGCGCGCGCGGCCGAGGCGAGCGCGCGCCGGCTGCGGGAGGAGCTCGCCGCGCAGGCGCGCGCCTGCCAGGCGGCCGAGGCCCGCGCGGTCGAGGCGGAGCTGCGCATCTGCCAGGCCGCCGAGGCGCTGGGCTTCGGGGCCGCGGGCGGTGCGCCGCCGGCCGAGACGCCCGCGCGGCTGCACTGAGACGGGCCCACCCCCCGGGCGCCGGCAGCGCGGGGCCGGCGCATCCGGGTCTAAGCCTTTATTCCCCTGGCCGGGGCACGGGCGCGGGTGTTTCCTGACCTTCGAGACCCGCGCGGGAGTCGCCGGCCGGCGCGGTTTTCGGGCCCGGCAGTGCGGGCGGGGCGAACCCGCACGCCCGCACCGCCGGACTTCCCGCACCGCCGGACTTCCCGCACCGCCGGACTTCCCGCGGCCCCGGCCATCCTCACCCCGCCATCGCCGCGCCCGCTCCCCCTGAGCCCGCCCCTAGGCCGGGGCGGGCCGAGCCTCTATAAGCCTCTGCCCGCCATGCCCTGCCCCCGGGCGCTTCCCCCGGCGGAGCGGCGGCGGCGGCGGCGCGAGCCCGCGGAGGCCCTCGGACAGCCCATGCACGCGCCCACGCGGCCGGACCGCGAACTTCCCGTCGCCGTCTCCTGCACGATCATCGCCAAGAACGAGGCCGACCGGATCGGGCGCTGCATCGAGAGCGTGCGGGGCATCGCGCGCGAGGTCGTCGTGATCGATTCGGGCAGCACCGACGACACCGTGGCGCTGGCCGGGCGGCTCGGCGCCGTCTGCCGCTTCAACCCCTGGACCGGCTACGGCCAGCAGAAGCGCTTCGCCGAGGACGCGGCCGCCCACGACTGGGTGCTCAACCTCGACGCCGACGAGTGGCTGCCGGAGCCCGTGCGCGCCGAGCTGATCGACCTGCTGTCGCGGCCGATCCCGCCGGAGATCCACGGCTTCGCCTTCACGATCAAGCACGTCTACCCGGAGCGCGAGCGGCCCCGCCCGCTCGCCGACTACCACACCTACGTGCGGCTCTACGACAGGACCCGCTGCCGCTTCCCCGAGAGCAGCGTGTTCGACGAGATCAAGCTCGCGCCGCCCCATCGCGGGCGGATCCGGGCGCCGATCTACCACCAGTCGATCCGCTCGCTCGGCCATCTGATCGAGAAGAACGCGGCCTACTTCCGGATGCAGGCGCGGGAGATCAGCAAGCCGCGCCTGCCGACGCTGCTGCGGATCTGCGTCGAGCCGCTCACGATCTTCCTGAAATACTACCTCGTGCGGCGGCACATCACCGGCGGCCTCTACGGCTTCCTCGTCGCCTCGACCATCGCGGGCCTGCGCACCTACCGCCTCGCCCTGTTCCTGAAGGGCCGCAAGGGGCGCTGAACCCCGGGCGCGCGCCGGGCCTCACGCCTCGGGCAGGGCGTAGACCGCCTCGCCGAGGCGCCGGACCGGCCCGCCGGGACCGGAGCGCTTCCACAGGCGGGTGTTGAGGGCCGCGACCGGATCCTGTCCGGGCAGCGTGAAACCCCGCCGCCCGATCCGCTCCAGGATCTCACCCGCGTGGAGGGGCCGGCCCGCCTCCTCGAGCGCCGCCACCGCCGCCGCGACGAGCGCGCGCCCGTAGCGGCGGGCCGCGACCGGATCCTCCTCGAACGGGATTGCGAGGGGCGCCGCGGGCCCGGCCTCCGCCACGCCCCCGCCGAACCCGGGTTCCTCCGGCCCGCCGTTCTCGAACCCGCCTTCCTCGGGCCCGACCGCCTCGTCCCCGGCCGGCTCGGGCGGGGCCGGCGTCTCCGCGAGCGGGGCCGATCCCTCCGCGGGCGAGCGCTCCGCCGGCCGGGCGGGTTCGGCCGCAGGGTCCGTTCCCGGGTCAGGCTCCGGGGACGGGCGCGGGGCCGGTGCGGCCAGCGGCCCGGCCGCGGCCTCGGGGCCGTTCTCGGGCGGGGGATCGTGCTCGGGCGATAAGGGGTTACCCTCGCGCGGGCCGGGGCCGCGCAGGCGACGGCCGAGTTCGAGATAGAGGGCGTGGTCGGCGATCAGCCGGTCGAGGGCCTCCCGCCGCCGCCGCAGGGCCGCGAGCCGCTCCTCGATCTCGGCCTCCGAAGGGAACATCCGCCGCTCCTATTCCGTGCAGCATAGGGAATAGACCTGGGGATGAGGATCGGCAAGCCGGTTATTCTCTGAGTTCCGAACGATGGACGCGCGACGATGCGGGATCGCCCCGGCCCGGTTCGTCCCGGGACGAACCGGATAAGCCTCTTCCGGGCGGAGATATTCCCTGTATTCTTTCAGGCTCGCTTCGGCTGCGGCCTGGCCGCGCGCGGTGGCACGAGGAGCGCGCTCGGGTCGGCGGGCTGGAGGGTCATGCCGTTGTCGTCGAGCGCGAGCGGCAGGCGCGGGAACACCTCGCAGAGATGCGCGAGGTCGGCCTTGAAGGCTTGGCGGAAGCTGCGGATGCTGGCGTTCTCGGCCCCGAACTGGCCGTGCAGGTTGTCCCAGGTCAGCCGCAGGGGCCGTTGCAGGGCGCGCAGGCGGTAGCCGACCCAGAACAGGAGGTCGAGCTTGCGCGCCGAGCCCGAGAAGGCCCGCGCCGCCCGGATGTCGACGGGCAGGGCGTGGCGGATCAGGTTGTCGTAGAAGTCCTGGTGGAACTCCACCGTCTTCGACCAGGCGAGGCCCTCCCCGCCCGCCCCGCGCCAGAGGTCGAGGCTGCGGAAGGGCGGCACGTTGAGGGTGCGGGCCCGCGCCTCCCCGTCCCAGAGGCCGATCTGCATGGTGCAGGCGGCCAGCCGGTTGAGCTGCTCCTTGAACTGGCGGATCGTGCCCCGCTCGCCGCCGGTGACGGCGAAGCCCATCTCGCGCATGAAGCCGGAGAGCGACTGGGCCACCTCGATCGAGGGGCTGCGCTGGCGCACGGCCTCCGTGCAGAGGTGCAGGAGCACGAGGCGGGCCTTGGGGCCGTAGGGCAGGCCCTGGGGCTCCATCTCGCCCGTGAGCGGGCTCTTGAGGCGGCCCGCCACGAGGCTCAGCGTGTTGCGGCCGTATTCGCGGAAGAACTCCCGCACCGGCCCCGGATCGCGGTAGGGCAGGCCGCAGAGCGCCAGCACCGAGTGGATGTGCTGGAGGTTCTCCGGGCCCGCGGGCTCGTTCTCGATGACCTCGCGGACGGCGTCCCGGCGGCGCTGGTCGCGGCCCATGCGGGCGCGCCGGTTCTCGACAGCGTCGCGCTGGGAGGCGGCGGCGTCGCGCTCGCGCTGGCGGTGCAGGATGTGCTCGACGATCTGGCCGAACAGGAAGCCGCCGCGCGCCGCCTCGACCTCCGCCAGGAGGTCGGCGTCGCGGATGCCGGCCAGTCTGTCCTCGATCCCCATGCCCGTCCCGAACGTCCCTCGCTTCTCATGGCCCCGGCGCCTGGCGGCCCCGGACGGGATCCGCTCCGCGATCCCCGAGGCGATCCTCCAGGGCGACCCTGCGAGGCGATCCTTGGCACGATTCGCAGACCCGGAGTCCGCCCGGTGGCCCGGGCCGCGGCGGATCGGTGGGTTTATCCCGGATATTCACGCTTCCCCGGGCGAGGGGATCGCGGGAGGCAGGGGGATTGACCGGGCGGCGGCCGGGCCCTGCGCAGAGTTCGATACGGGCCCGCGCATCCGGCTTCCGCCCACGCAGAGTTCGATACGCCGGCCGGGCCCGGGCTTGTCCCCGTTCTCCACCGCCCGCCCACGGAATTCACGCCGAATCGCATGCGCGGCCGCGCAGAATCCGATGCGCCGGGCCTGGATCGGCGCGCAGAATCCGATGCGGGTCCACGCAGACCCGTATGCGCATCCACGCAGAGTCCGATGCGCGAGCATGGCTCAACCCGCTGTCATGAAAGGGATTTCCCGGACACCATATAGTCTGCTGAACTGACTCTCTGAGAATCCTTCCTGATAGGTTTCCTAAGGGGGTCTGCCCTCGTTCGTTTCAGCGAACACCCGACGAGCGTCGCCTTTTCCAATGGGAATGAAGGGAATATACCGCCCTTCTCCACAGAGCGGGAGCGATCCGGCCCGTTCTCCCCCATTCGCGCGGCGCCCCGCACGGGTGCATGGGCGGGTCCGCTGCCGTAAGAGCGTCCGGGCACGGCCGGCCTCGCGCCCCGGCACGCCGCCTCCGAGCCCTCCCTTCCGCCCGCGCGCCGAGGAGCCCTGCCCCCATGCCGCAGCCGACGTCCCAGCCCGGTCCGCCTCCGACATCGCAGCCGGCGCCCGGCGAGGCCCCGCTCGGCCGGCTCCTGCGCCTGATGGCCGAGCTGCGGGACCCCGCGTGCGGCTGCGCCTGGGACGTCGCCCAGACCTTCGCGAGCATCGTTCCCTACACGCTGGAGGAGGCCTACGAGGTGGCCGACGCGATCGAGCGCGGCGACCTCGAGGACCTGCGCGAGGAACTCGGCGACCTGCTGCTGCAGGTCGTCTTCCACGCGCGGATGGCGGAGGAGGCGGGCGCGTTCGGCTTCGACGACGTGGCGGGCACGATCGCGGACAAGCTCGTGCGCCGCCATCCCCACGTCTTCGACGGGCGGGGCCGGCTCCTGCCCGACGCCGAGCGCCCGCGCGACCCGGCCGAGATCGAGCGGCTCTGGAGCGCCATCAAGGCGCAGGAGCGCGCGGCCCGCGGGGAGGGCGCGCGGGCGCAGGCGCCGCTCGCCGGCATCGCCCGGGCGCTGCCCGCCCTCGCCCGGGCGGAGAAGATCTCGCGCCGGGCGGCCGGCTACGGCTTCGACTGGCCGGACGCGGCCTCGGTCGTCGCCAAGGTGCGCGAGGAGACCGACGAGGTGGCCGAGGCGCTCGCCGCCGGCGCCCCCGAGGCGGTCGCCGAGGAGATCGGCGACCTGCTCTTCGCCGTGGCGAACCTCGCCCGCCACGCGGGCGTCGACCCGGAGGAGGCCCTGCGCCGGGGCAACGCCAAGTTCGAGCGCCGCTTCGGCGCCATGGCCGAGCGGCTCGGCCGGGAGGGACGCAGCCTGCCGGACTGCGACCTCGCCACGATGGAGGCGGCCTGGGCGGCGGTGAAGCGGGAGGAGGGCGGCCTGGGCGGCGGGACGGCGGGCTGAGGTCGCGCCGCCTGGCTTCAGCCGCCCTTCTTCCGCGCGCGGCCCGCCGGCTTCACGGCCCGGCTCGCGCTCCCCGTCGCGGCCCTGTCGGCCAGGTCCTTGGCGGGTATATTCTTGGCGGGTACATCCTTGGTGGGCGCCCTCCCCGCCTCGGCCGGGCAGCGCGGGCGCAGGCGCTGTAGCGCGGCCTCGATGGCGCGCTCGACATCCGCCTGCGCGGGCGGCGCCGCGGCGGGATCAAGGTTCGTCCGATCCGGCGCGCGGGTCTTCGGCATGCGCGGAACCGTACCAGACTCCGCGTGGCAGGGCGACGGCGGGCGCCGCCCGCGGTTAAGGCGGCCTCTCGCGAATCCGGAAAAGTCCTTTCCGGGACGTCGTCCTCACGGGATCCCCGGATCCGATGATCCCGGGATCCCGGCCTCACAGGATCCTCTCCTCCGGGAATCCGGCGAGGCCGGGGCGCCCTACCCGCCGGCGGCGGGCCCGCGGAACGGCCAGTCGAGGAGCCCCGAGGCGTAGAGCGCCGCCCAGACCAGCACCGGCTGAAAGGCGAGGCGCGGGCCGTGGTACCACCAGCTCCCCGGCAGTCCCTCGACCGGGATGCCCTCGACCGCGTGCTTGATGTTGGCCGGCACCACGCAGACGGCGTAGAGGGCGAGCCCGGCGCCCCCTGCCCGCCTGAGCCGAGGTGTCAGGAGCGCCAGCGCCCCCGCGATCTCGCACAGGCCCGTGAGCAGGATGACGAGGCGGGGCGCGGGCACCCAGTCCGGCACGATCGGCATCAGGCGCTCGGGCGCGGCGAGGTGCACGGCGCCGACGAGCCCGTAGAGCAGGACGAGGGCGGCGCGCAGGGCCGGGCGGAGGCGCCGCGGGATCTCCTCCGAAGTCCCCTGCCCCGTCACGGCGCCGTCCCGCACGCCTCGGAGACCCGCCGCCGCAGGGCGTCGGCGAGGCGGGCGACGGCCGGGTGGGCGGCGCTCGCGAGGGCCGCCTCCCCGATGGCCGAGACGGGCGCGGCGAGCCGCAGCGAGTTCGTGAGGAGGACCGCCTCGGCGCCCACGAGCTCCGGCAGCGTCAGGGAGCGCTCCTCCGGCACGAGGCCGAGGCCGGGCGCGAGCCGCAGCAGCTCCGCCCGGACGATGCCGGCGAGCACCCCGTCCGACAGGGGCGGCGTCACGAGGCGGTCCCCGAACAGGGCGAACAGGTTGCCGGTGCCGGCGCAGGCGACCCGCCCGCGCGTGTTGAGGAACAGGGCCTCGTCGAAGCCCTGCGCCGCGGCCTCGCCCGCCGCCAGCACCGCGTCGAGGTAGCCGAGGGTCTTCAGGCGGGAGGCCGGCGAGGTCTCGTTGCGGGCGATCCCGGTCGGGCGCAGCCGCAGGGGCGCGAAGGCGAGGTCCGGGCTCGTCCGGGCCGCGCTCGCGAACAGGGTCGGGCGGGGCTCGGCCGGCGGGCGCAGGCCCCGCGGGCCGGAGCCGCGGGTGGCGGTCGTGCGGATCGCGACTGGGCCGCCGCCGAGCGCCTCGGCGAGCGCCCGCATGGCCTGCTCGATCCGGGCCGGGTCGAGGCGGAAGCCCAGCGCCTCGGCCGAGGCGGCGAGCCGGTCCCGGTGCGCCTCGGCGAAGGCGACGCGCCCGTTCAGGGCGAGCGCGGTGTCGAACACCCCGTCGCCGAGGGTGAGGCCGCGGTCGGCGAGATCGAAGGGGACGGGCCCCTCGCTGAGGCGCCCGTCAAGCCACAGCATCGCCGGGCGCCCGCGCGTGTCCGAGGGGAGCGCCCCCTCGCCCGCCCTGCCGCCAGTCGCGGGCGAGGCCGAGGAAGTTGCCGAACAGGGCGTGGCCGTTCTCGGTCAGCACCGATTCCGGGTGGAACTGGATGCCCCAGGTCGGGTGCGTCCGGTGCGAGAGCGCCATCACCTCGCCCTCGGCCGAGACCGCGTCGACGCTCAGGTGCTCCTCCATCCCGGGCTGCGGCGTCACGATGAGGGAGTGGTAGCGCCCGACCTGCATGGGGGCGGGCAGGCCCCGGAACAGCGCCCTGCCCTCGTGCGAGACGGGGGTCGCCTGGCCGTGGAGCGGGCGCTGCGCCCGCTCGACCCGGCCGCCGAAAGCCGCCCCGATCGCCTGATGGCCGAGGCAGACCCCGAGGATCGGCACCGAGCCGGACAGGTCCCGGATCGCCGGCAGCGAGATCCCGGCCTCGGCCGGGGTGCAGGGCCCCGGCGAGACCACGACCGCCTCGGGGTCGAGGGCCCGGATGCCGGCCACGTCGAGGGCGTCGTTGCGCGCGACCCTGACCTCGGCGCCGAGCTCCTCGAGGTAGCGCACCACGTTGAAGACGAAGGAATCGTAGTTGTCGATGACGAGGATCATTGCGGGGGATCGACGGGCTCGAAGGCCTGGAAGACGCGGGCGGCCTTGGTCAGCGTCTCCTCGTATTCGGGGCCGGGCTCGGACAGGAGGGTGACGCCCCCGCCCGCCTGCAGCACGGCGGTCGCCTCGTCCATGAAGACGGTGCGGATCGCGATCGAGGTGTCGAGCGAGCCGTCGAAGCCGATCCGGCCGATCGCCCCGCAGTAGATCTCGCGGGCGTCCCCCTCGATCTCGGTGATGATGTCCATGGCCCTGAGCTTCGGCGCGCCGGTGATCGAGCCGCCGGGGAAGGTCGCGGCGACGAGGTCGAGGGCGTCGAGCCCCTCCCGCAGGGTGCCGGTCACCACCGATACCAGATGGTGGACCGAGGCGTAGGATTCCAGGCCGCAGAGGGTCGGCACCCGCACGCTGTGCGGCTCGCAGATCCGCGACAGGTCGTTCCTCAGGAGGTCGACGATCATGATGTTCTCGGCCCGCTCCTTGGCGTTGGCCTGGAGCGCCTCGCCGAGCGCCCGGTCGGCCTCCGGGTCGGGCACGCGCCGGACCGTGCCCTTGATCGGGCGGGTCTCGACGTGGCGCCCGTCGAGCTTCAGGAAGCGCTCCGGCGAGCTCGAGGCCACCGACAGGCCCTCGAAGGCGAGATAGGCCCCGAAGGTCGCCGGGTTCGTCTCGCGCAGCCGCTGGTAGAGGGCGAAGGGATCGAAGCCCGGCGGCAGGGCGGCGGTGAAGCGCTGGGCGATGTTCGCCTGGTAGATGTCGCCGGCGCGGATGTAGTCGCGGACCTTTTCGACAGCCTGTTCATAAGTTTGCCGGGTGAAATTCGAGTGCCACGCGAGCTTGTCGCGGGGCTGCGCCGGCCGCGGTGGCGGCGGGGTCGCGAGCGCGTCCGCGAAGGCCGAGAGGCGCGCCCGGGCGCGGGCCTCCCGCCGGCCGGGATCCGTCTCGGGCAGGCCCGTCGCGACGAGCCGGCAGGTGCCGGCCTCGTGGTCGATCGCCAGCACCGTGTCGTAGAGGTTGAGGGCGATGTCGTCGGTGAGCCCGGCCCGGCGGGCCGGACGGTCGACCCGCTCCAGCGCCTGGCCGAGATCGTAGGCGAAGTAGCCGATGGCGCCGCCGGGGAAGGACGCGCCCGCCGGCAGGCGGCAGGGGGCGAGGCAGGCCCGGAGCGCCGCGATCGGCCCGCCCGCGAGGGGTCGCCCGTCGAGGCTCGCGCGCCCGTCCCGGTAGCGGAACCGCCCGAAGGGCGAGGCCGCCACGGTCGAGGTCCGCCCCAGCGTGTCGTGGTGCATCGCGCTGTCGAGGAAGGCGAGCGCGCCCAGGGGGGCGAGGCGCTCGGCCGCCGCGACGGGATCGATGAACGGGATCTCGACGGTCCACATGGGGCGAATACGGTCGTTGGCCTGTCTGCGGCGCCTCGTCCGGGGCCCGCCTCGCGACACGCGTCGCACAGGCGATGCCGCGGGGGAAGCCGGGCGCGGTGACGCCCCGCGCGGGGAGGATCCGCCGCCAGCGCATCGCTGGGGCCGCCCTCCCCTTCAGGTGGTGCTTGCGCGACGGCGCGCAAAGCCCTGATGCCGAACGGCAAAGCTTCGGTCGAGCCCCGCGCCGCCGGCAGGCCGCCCCCGCCTCGGGCAGGCTCGCGCCGAGGCGCCGATGCCGCTATAGGAGGGCGCGAATCCCACCTCCCGAGGCCCGGCGCGGCCGGTCCGGCTCCCGGCCGGCACTTGCGCGCCGCGCCGTTTCCCGGCTCCCGATGACCGCCTCCCCGTCGCCCGAGACGCCCGACCCGACGAGCAAGGCCGCCGCGCCGCGGATCTCCTTCGTCTCCCTCGGCTGCCCGAAAGCGCTCGTCGATTCCGAGCGCATCCTCACGCATCTGCGGGCCGAGGGCTACGAGCTGTCGCGCCGCCACGACGGGGCGGACGTCGTCATCGTCAACACCTGCGGCTTCCTCGATTCGGCCAAGGCCGAATCCCTCGACGCGATCGGCCAGGCCATGGCCGAGAACGGGCGCGTCATCGTCACGGGCTGCATGGGCGCGCAGCCCGACGAGATCCGCGACCGGTACCCGAACCTCCTCGCCGTCACGGGCCCGCAGGCCTACGAGTCGGTGGTGGCGGCGGTGCACGAGGCGGTGCCGCCCGCCCACGACCCCTTCCTCGACCTGATCCCGCCGCAGGGCGTGAAGCTGACGCCGCGGCACTACGCGTACCTGAAGATCTCGGAGGGCTGCAACAACCGCTGCACGTTCTGCATCATCCCGTCCTTGCGGGGCGACCTCGTCAGCCGGCCGGCGGGCGACGTGCTGCGCGAGGCCGAGAAGCTGGTGAAGGCCGGCGTCAAGGAACTCCTCGTCGTCTCGCAGGACACCAGCGCCTACGGGGTCGACACCCGCTACGCGGCGAGCCCCTGGCGCGACCGCGAGGTGCGCGCGCGCTTCGCGGATCTGGCGGGCGCGCTCGGCGAGCTCGGGGCCTGGGTGCGGCTGCACTACGTCTACCCCTACCCGCACGTGGACGAGGTCATCCCCCTGATGGCCGAGGGGCGTGTCCTGCCCTACCTCGACATGCCGCTCCAGCACGCGAGCCCGAGCGTGCTCAAGCGCATGCGCCGGCCCGGCAACCAGGAGAAGCAGCTGGAGCGCATCCGCCGCTGGCGGGAGACGTGCCCGGACCTCGCCATCCGCTCGACCTTCATCGTGGGCTTCCCCGGCGAGACCGAGGCGGAGTTCGAGGAGCTTCTGGCCTGGATCCGGGAGGCGAGGCTCGAGCGGGTCGGCTGCTTCGCGTACGAGCCGGTCAAGGGGGCGGTCGCCAACGACGTGGCGGCGCTGGTGCCCCCCGAGGTCAAGGCCGAGCGCAAGCGCCGCTTCATGGAGGCGCAGCAGGCGGTGTCGCTGCGCCTGCAGAAGGCCCGGATCGGCAAGCGGCTGCCCGTCATCATCGACGAGGCGGGCGCGGGGCTGGCCCGGGGCCGCACGAAGTACGACGCGCCGGAGATCGACGGCGCCGTCCACGTCGCCTCCCGCCGCCCGGTGCGCCCGGGCGACATCGTCACGGTGAGGATCGAGGCGGCGGACGCCTACGACCTGCGCGGGAGCGTGGTTTAGGGCAGACCGCGGTTCTGGTAGCATCCGCCGGCCCGCCGCGGCGGGCGCCAGGGAGCCGGCCCGTGTATCGAACCCTCGCGCGCAGGAAGGCGGACGCGGCTGAGAGCCGTCAGGCGGCCGTCGTTGCCCTGTCGGCGCGCCTGCATGCCTTCGCCCGGGAGCGAGGGGGCCGCTTCCTCCTCTACGGCTCGGCCGCCCGCGGCACCATGCGCCACGACAGCGACGTCGACCTCCTCCTCGACTTCCCGCCCGAGGTCGAGGCCGACGCCTGGCGCTTCGCGGAAGATCTCTGCACTGCGAGCGGCATCGAGTCCGATATCCTGCCCCTCGCCTGGTGCACGCCGGCGTTCGCCGAGAGGATCCTCCCGCAGGCGATGGTGCTCGGATGAGCGACGCGCGCTGGATCGAGGTGCTCGACGACGCCGACTGGGCCGTGACGCACTTCGCACGTGCCGTCGAGATCGACAGGGTCGGCGGGTTCGAGGGTGACGGTCTCGAGGCGTACAAGGCTCGGATGGCCCTGCTGCAGGCCATGCAGTCCGGCTACACCTCGCTCGAGGGCAGCCTGGAGCGCATTCTCGAGATCCTGGGGGAGGAGAAGCCGGTGGGCGCCGCCTACCACGCGGATCTTGTCCGGCGCGTGAGCCGGGACCTGCCCGGTGAGCGCCCGGCTCTCCTCGACCCGGAACTGGCGCGGGCCGTCGATGAGACGCGTCGCTTCCGGCACGTTGCCCGAAAGAATTACAACAATTTTCGCGTTGAGGAGGCTGGCCGGGCGCTCGCCGCGGCCGCCCTGATCCGCGACCGCCTGCCGGCCGCCCTCCGCCGGTTCCGCGCCGTCATGGAGCCGTGAGGGCCGGCAGGCGGCGCCCGGCTCAGGCGTTCTTGCGCGGCCGATGGTTCGGGTCGACGCCGCCTTCGGGCGTGGTCTCGTTCTCGACGTCGCCTTCGAAGGTCGAATCCGCCTCCAGATCCTCCGGGTCGCCGCCGGACATGGTCATGCCCTTCGAGGTGCCGATGCCGGGGTTGCCCTTGAGGTCGGCGTCGGTCGGATGGTCCGTCTTGGGGTGCTTCGTCGACATGCGGTCTCCTGGGTTGGCCTGCCGGACCAACGCGGGTCTCCGGCCGCCTTTCCCCGGAGCGATGCGGCGCTTCGCCTCCCCTGATCCCGGGATCACGTCATGCCGGGATCCTGTCCTGCCGTGATCCGGTGATCTCCCCGCTGGCGACGCGGCCCACGCCCGCCGCCTCCATCTCGGCGAGCGCGCGCCACCGAGCCGTCGCGGTCGAGCCCCGCGACCGCGTCCTCGACGAGGACGACCGCGAATCCCTCGGCCCGCGCGTCGAGGGCGCTCCAGAGCACGCAGAAATCGGTGGCGAGGCCGCACAGGAACAGGCGGTCGAGGCCGCGCTCGCGCAGGTAGCCCGCGAGCCCGGTGCGCGTCGTCCGGTCCGCCTCGAGGAAGGCCGAGTAGCTGTCGACCTCGGGCGCGTGGCCCTTGCGGATCAGGAGCCCGGCGCGGCGCGCGTCGAGGCCGGGGGCGAGCTCCGCCCCCGGCGTCCCCTGCACGCAGTGGTCCGGCCACAGGACCTGCGTCCCGTAGGGCATCGCCGCGGTGTCGAAGGGAGCCTTGCCCGGGTGCCGGGCCGCGAAGGAGGCGTGGCCGGGCGTGTGCCAGTCCTGCGTCACGACCACGTGGGGAAACAGGCCGATCAGCCGGTTGATCGGCGCGATCACCCGGTCGCCCTCCGGCACGGGCAGGGCGCCCCCCGGCAGGAAGTCGTTCTGGACGTCGATGACGAGGAGCGCGTCGCTCTGCCCGAGGATCACCGGGATCTCCCCTGTTCGGCGGGCGCCGGCTCCGCTCGTTGTCTGCCCAGGATACCCGGATCCTCCGATCCCCGTCTCCTGCGATCCCCGGAACACGGGATCACGGGATCGGGGGATGCCCGGATCCTCGCCCTGCCCTGCGCGGCTCAGGTGCCCGCCCCGCGCTCGCGCGGCGCGCCCGCCGCCTGGAAGGCGGCCGCCAGGATGGCGCGGGTGCGGGCGTCCTGGCGCGTCAGCAGCTCGACGCGGCTCGTCGGCAGTGGCGGCAGACCCTCCGTGCGCGCCGCGCACCCCTCCGGCAGGTGGCGCGCGCCGAAGGGGCCGAGGCCGAGCCCGGCCCGCACCGCGGCCTGGAGCGCCGTGACCGAGCCGCCGGAGAAGGCGTGGCGCCAGGGCAGGCCCGCCGCGTCGAGGGCCTGGACCGCCGCGGCCTTGACGCCGCAGGGACCGCTCAGGGCCACGAGCGGCACCGGCTCGCCCGGGCTCCAGTCGAGGGCGGGCGAGCCGGCCCAGACGAGCGGGTCCGCGAACAGGGGCGTGCCGTCGCGCCGCTCCCCCTCCTGGCGGACCACCGCCGCCTCGGCCTCGCCGCGGTCGTAGGCCTCGCGCATCGCGGTGGAGAGACCGACGCTCACGTCGGGAACGAGCCGGGGCAGTGCCGCCCGCAGGGAGGCCAGGGCCGGGGCCAGATGGCCGCCCACCGCGTGGTCGCTCACCGCCAGACGCAGGCTCGCCCGCTCCTCCCCGCCCGAAAGCTCCGTCCAGGCACGGTCGTGGGCGGCGAGGATCGCGCGGGCGTGCGGCAGCAGGCGGGCCCCGTCCGGCGTCAGCCCCACCGCCCGCGGCGTGCGGGCGAGAAGGCGACGGCCGACCTGCTCCTCCAGCCGCGCGATGCGCAGCGAGATCGCCGACTGGGTCGCGCCGAGGCAGGTGCCGGCGGCCGTGAAGCTCCTCAGGTCCGCCGCGACGAGGAAGGCGCGGAGTTGGTCGAGGTCGAGGGTGCGCATCCTTTCATTTCAAGCACAAATCTCTGAGAGTGCAACAACGCGTTTCTCAAATGATGCGGCGGGGCGCAGGGTCTGGATGTCCACCGACAGAGGAGCCATCCCATGCCGATCATCACCGTCAAGGTCGCCCCCCACGATCCCGTGCCGGACCTGGAGCGGGCGGTCGCCGCGCTCGCCGCGCGCGCCTCCACCGAGATCCTGCGCAAGCGCGCCGACCTCACCGCCGTGCTCGTCGAGCGGGCCGACCCCGCCGCCTGGTTCGCCGGCGGCGCGAGCCTCGCCGACCAGGGCCGGTCGAGCTACTGGCTGGAGATCCGGGTCGTCGACGGCACCAACACCAAGGAGGAGAAGGAAGCCTTCCTCGCCGCGATCCACGACGGGATGGGCCACCTCCTCGGCGACCTGCACCCGGAGAGCTACGTGCACGTCGCGGAGGTGAGCGCGGACGCCTACGGCTTCGGGGGCCTGACGCAGGAGCGCCGCTTCGTGGCGGGCCGGCTCGGTGTCCCGCCGGTGCCGGCGGCCTGAGGGGCGGCCCCGCCCCCCGCGCCCGATCCCGGACCTGCGCCGGTGAGGCTCGGCCGATGGCCGGTCTCACCGCGTGAGGCTCAGGGCTCCATCACGGTGGAGCCCGTCGTCTCGCGGCCGGCGAGGTCGCGGTGCACCTGCTGCGCCTCGGCGAGCGGGTAGCGGGCGTTGACCGGGATCCGCACCGCCCCGCTCCGGACCGCGCCGAACAGGTTCTCGGCCATCGCGTCGAGGACGGGGCGCTGGCTGGAGAAGGTGAAGAGCGTCGGGCGGATCGCGTAGAGCGAGCCCTTCTGGGCGAGGAGGCCGATGTCGAAGGCCTCGATCGCGCCCGACGCCGAGCCGAAGCTCACGAAGGTGCCGAGCGGCGACAGGCAGTCCAGGGAGGCGGGGAAGGTCGCCTTGCCGACGCCGTCGTAGACGACCGGCACGCCCTTGCCCTGCGTGATCTCGCGCACCCGCTTGGCGAAGTCCTCCTCGCGGTAGAGGATGACGTGGTCGCAGCCGTGCGCCTTGGCGAGCTCCGCCTTCTCGGGCGTGCCCGCGGTGCCGATCACCGTGGCGCCGAGATGCTTCGCCCACTGGCAGGCGATCAGGCCGACGCCGCCGGCCGCCGCGTGGAACAGGATCGTGTCGCCCGGCTTCACCCGGTAGACCCGGTGCAGCAGGTACTCGGCGGTCAGGCCCTTCAGCATCATCGCGGCGGCGGTGGCGTCGTCCACCCCTTCCGGCACGTGCACCGCGGCGGCGGCGGCGATCACCGGCTCCTCCGCGTAGGTACCCTCGGCCGAGCCGTAGGCGACGCGGTCGCCGATCTTGAAGCCCGACACGCCCGCGCCGACCGCCGTCACCTCGCCGGCGCCCTCCTTGCCGGGCGTGAAGGGAAGCTGCGCCGCCTTGTAGGCCCCGGTGCGGAAGTAGATGTCGATGAAGTTCACGCCGACCGCGCGCTGGCGCACCCGGATCTGGCCCGGTCCCGGCTCGGGCAGCGGCACGTCCTCGAACCGCATCACCTCGGGGCCGCCGTACTCGTGAACCCGGATCGCCTTCATCGTGAGCTCCTGACGTTGGGCGCTTTGCCCCTCCCGACATAAGGGCGGGGCGGGCCGCAGCAATGCCGTCTCCCTGCCCTGCCGCAGGGCCTCCGGGCAAGCGCCCTGAAAAGAGCAGATTCTGTGTACGGTCGACCAAGACAGTATATTTCTAGACAGTTCTGCGTCAGAGTGCCCCGGACCGCCTCCCCGCGAAGCGGTCGTCTGCGCCCGCCGGTCTCGGAACCCCTCAGCTGACCGGCGGGTGCAGACTCGCGCGCCCCGGCCCGAGCCGGCTCGCCCGTGTGACAGACGCTCCCTGCGCCCCTAGATCTCCCCCGGTCCATCCCGAAACCCGCCCGCGCGAGGATGTTTGCCCGTGCCCGATTCCCAGCCCGCCTCCCCGCCCCCGCCCGAGGCCCGGACCTTCGCGGTGGCCGTGGTGGGCGCGGGCGCGGCCGGCCTCTCGGCCGCCCTGGCGCTGGCGCGGGCGGGCATCGACACCGCCCTCGTCGGGCGCCACGCGCCGGTGGCGGACGGGCGCACGGTCGCCCTCCTCGACGGTTCGGTGCGCTTCCTCGACGCGCTCGGGGCCTGGGACGCGCTGCGCGCGCACGCGGCGCCCCTCGCCGAGCTGCACATCGTCGACGACACCGGCAGCCTGTTCCGGCCGCCGCCGGCCCGGTTCCGGGCCGACGAGATCGGCCTGCCCGCCTTCGGCTGGAACGTCGAGAGCGCCCGGCTCGTGGAGGGCCTGCGCGCCGAGGCCCGCCGGGCCCCGAACCTCACCCTGATCGAGCGCGACGCGGCCGGCTTCGAGGCCGGCGAGGCCACCGCCCGCCTGAGCCTCGAGGACGGCGGCCGCCTCGACGCCCGCCTCGTGGTCGCAGCCGACGGCGGGCGCTCGCGCCTGCGGGCGGCCTCCGGCCTGCGCGTGCGCGACTGGTCCTACCCGCAGGGCGCGGTGACGACGCTGCTGGCCCATGCCCGGCCGCACCGGGACGTCTCGACGGAGTTCCACACCCGGCAGGGGCCCTTCACCCTGGTGCCGCTGCCGGGCGGCCAGCGCTCCAGCCTCGTCTGGGTCACGGGCGAGATGGCCGCGCGCCGGCTGTCGGACCTCGACGACGCGAGCCTCGCCCTCGCCGTCGAGCGGCAGGCACAGGGCCTGCTCGGCGCGATGCGGATCGACGGGCCGCGCGGCCTCGTGCCGATGCGGGGCCTCTCGGTGGCGACGCCCGTCGCCCACCGCCTCGCCCTCATCGGCGAGGCCGCCCACGTCTTCCCGCCGATCGGCGCGCAGGGCCTCAATCTCGGCCTCCGGGACGCGGCTGCCCTGCGCGACGCGGTCCTGGCGGCGGCCCGGGACGGGCGCGATCCCGGCGCGCGGGGGGCGCTCGCCGGCTTCGCGCGGGCGCGCCGCCTCGACGCGGGCCTGCGCACCGCCGCGGTCGACGCCCTCAACCGGAGCCTGCTCACGGCCTTCCTGCCCGTCGACGCGCTGCGCGGCGCGGGGCTCCTCGCCATGACGACGATCGGCCCCTTGCGCCGCGCGGTGATGCGCGAGGGGGTCCTGCCCCGGCTCAACGCGCCGGAGCTGATGCGGGCGCGGCGGGACGCGCAGCGCTAGGACCGGTCCGGTGATCCTGTGATCACCGGACGGGCTCTATCCGATTGAATACGCGGCGTTCTCTCGCGCGGAATCGGAGACCGCTTCCGCGGACGGTGCTCTCCGGCCCGCCTCAGCGCCGGGCGAGGCTCGCCGAGCCGGCTTGCGCGCGGGGTGCCGGCGGCGCCTCCGGCCGGGCCGGGTTCAGCGAGCCGGTGGCGAGCGCCGCGTCGTCGCTCGGCGCCCCGTTCGCCTTGGCGAGCGCCTCGGGCGTCGCGAAGGCGGTGCCGGCCCGGCCCAGGCGCTCGCCGTGGGCGTACAGGGCCTTCATGTAGCCCTGGTCGAAGGGGGCCGACGAGGTCTGCGCGAAGCGGCCGTCGATCTCGGCGACCTGCACGTCGATGCCGTTCGCCTCGGCGAAGCCGCGGGTCAGCGCGAGCGCCGCCCGGGTCTGGGCCTTGATGGCCGCCGAGAGCGAGCGGCCGAGCACGCTCAGCGTCGTGCGGCTCGCCACCTGGAAGTCCGGCGTCAGCTTGTTGTTGACGACCACGTAGACGGCCTTGGCCGGGAACCGCACCGGCGCCGCGCCCGTGATGGCTGCGCCCGGCGCGAGGTAGAACGGGGCTGTGGTGCCGCCGTCGGCGTGCATTTCCTGGAACGCCTTCCCGTCGGGGGCGACCGCGTCGATCATCACCGGCGGGAAGATGCCGGGCACCGCCGCCGAGGCGAGCACGATGGCGCGGAACAGGTCCAGCGCCTTCGGGCCGCCCGCGGTGGCGATGGCGCCCATGTCCCACAGGACCGGGCGCTCGGTGTCGACCTCGGTGGTCGCCACGAGGAGCCGCCTGCCCTTGGCGTGCTCGGCCGCCACCGCCTTGAGGAGCGCGGGCGTCACCGTGCGGTCGATGCGGCGCTTGAGCGGCCACGTGTCCGTCAGGGCCTCGTTGGTGCCGCCGAACTCGAACACGTCGGCCGCCGTGATGGTGGTGTAGGCCTCCTGCAGGGGCCGGTCGCCGGCCGCGCCCACGAAGGCGAAGGGGGCGATCAGCGCGCCGGTGCTGACGCCCGTGACCACGCCGAAGGCCGGCCGCCCGCCCGTCGCGGTCCAGCCCGAGAGCAGGCCGGCCGCGAAGGCCCCGTTTTCGCCCCCGCCCGAGAGGACGAGCCAGGGCTCGCGGGCCTCGGAGGCCCCGTCGACGAGCCTCTGGAAGGCGGCGGCGTCGTCGCCCGCGATCCGCACGGGAACGGACAGCCCGGCCGGCCGGGCGGCGGCGGCCTCGCCCGCCGTGAAGGAGACCCGCTGGTCGCTGCCCGGCCCGCGCGGCGTCTCGGCGCGTGAATCCGGGCGCGTCTGGGCGGTGGCCTGGGGCTTCGAGGATTGCGCGGACAGCGCCATCTGGGGGGCGCCCGTGCCGAGCATCGCCAGCGCGGTGCACAGAAGCATGTGCCGCTTGGTCAGTCCGGACATCTGCTTGGTCCTCGGATGCGAGCCCTCTCGAGAATCCCGCCGGGCTCTCCCTTCGCCGGCCTCTCGGCCGGCCTCGCCGACGGGTGCCCGGGATGCCAGGCGGTTCGCGCCGGGCGCACGGGCTTCTCGCGGGGGCCCTGGTGAGACCCGCCTCGATTGCCAGAACGCCCCTCCGCACGGGGCAGTTCCGGTCCGGAGCTTGACAGTGCGTGCGCTGCAACACCTGCCGCGCCGGCCGAATGCGGCCCGTCCGCCGGAACGCCATCCGGTGCGGCGCGCGCGCGGCGGCTTTACGCCGGGGCCACGCTTGCACTACGCGGGGGCGAACCGTCCGCGCTCCCGCCGACGCGCACCCGCCGCGACCTGCCGAGGTCCGCAACTGCCGAGGTCTGTCATGAAACTGCCGCGCCGCTTCTTCCAGCCGCTCGCCACCGGCGCGCCGAACCCCTTCCGCGAGCTGCCGGTCCGGCTCGAGCGGATGATCCACTTCGTGCCGCCCCACAACGACAAGGTCCGCGCCCGGGTGCCGGAACTCGCCAGGACGGTCGACGTGGTGCTCGGCAACCTCGAGGACGCGGTTCCGGCCGACCAGAAGGAGGCTGCCCGCAAGGGCTTCGTGGCGATGGCCCGCGACACCGACTTCGCGGCCTCCGGCACCGGCCTGTGGACCCGCATCAACGCCCTCAACTCGCCCTGGATTCTCGACGACCTGTTCGAGATCGTCTCGCAGGTCGGCGACAGGCTCGACGTGGTGATGGTGCCCAAGGTCGAGGGGCCTTGGGACATCCACTACATCGACCAGCTGCTCGCCCAGCTCGAGGCGCGCCACGGCGTCGGCAAGCCGATCCTCGTCCACGCCATCCTGGAGACGGCGGAGGGCGTGGCCAACGTCGAGGCGATCGCCAGCGCCTCGCCCCGCATGCACGGCATGAGCCTCGGCCCGGCCGACCTCGCGGCCTCCCGCGGCATGAAGACGACCCGCGTCGGCGGCGGCCACCCGGATTACCGCGTCATCGCCGACCCGGCGGGCGACGCGCCGCGCGCCTCCGCGCAGCAGGACCTCTGGCACTACACGATCGCCAAGATGGTCGACGCCTGCATGGCCAACGGGATCAAGCCCTTCTACGGCCCCTTCGGCGACTTCTCGGATTCCGCCGCCTGCGAGGCTCAGTTCCGCAACGCCTTCCTGATGGGCTGCGCCGGCGCCTGGACGCTGCACCCGAGCCAGGTGACGCTCGCCAAGACCGTGTTCGCCCCGGACCCCGCCGAGGTCGCCTTCGCCGTGCGCATCGTCGAGGCGATGCCCGACGGGACCGGCGCCGTGATGCTCGACGGCAAGATGCAGGACGATGCCACCTGGAAGCAGGCCAAGGTCATCGTCGACCTCGCGCGTCTCGTGGCCCAGAAGGACCCGGAACTCGCCGCGGCCTACAAGCTTTCCTGATCACCCGCGCAGGCGGGCCGGCCGGCGCTGACAGGCGCCCGGCCGGAGCCTATCTAGACGACCATGACCGACCCCAGGATGAGAACCGCGAAGTTCGGCCTCGGCGACGTGGTCCGCCACCGGATCTACCCGTTCCGGGGCATCGTGTTCGACGTGGACCCGATCTTCGACAACACCGAGGAGTGGTGGCTCGCGATTCCCGAGGAGGTGCGGCCGCGCAAGGACCAGCCCTTCTACCACCTGCTCGCCGAGAACGCCGAGACCGAGTACGTGGCCTACGTCTCCGAGCAGAATCTCGTGCCCGACACCTCCGGCGAGGCCCTGCGGCACGCGGGCATCGCCGAGGTCTTCGAGCGGGACGCCACCGGCATCTACCGCATCCGCGACCGCCATCCGAACTGATCCGGGCCCGCCGCCCGGCGTCGGAGCACGGGCACAGCCTCCCTCCGGACAGCGAGGAGGCCGGGCATCGCTGCCCGGCCTCCCGCGTCGTCCTGAATGTATCCGGAGCCGCCCTTACGGCTTCGGCGCGGCGGTGGCGGCCGCGCCGCCCTTCTCCGCCTCGAGCTTCTTGCGCATCTCGTCGCTGCGCTTCTCGAGCTCGGACTGGAGCTTCTTCTGCTGCTCCTCCAGCACCTTCGGGTCCATGGCCGGGCCGTCGAAGGCCTTGCCGAAGCCCGCGAGCGGCACCGCGAAGGTGACCTCGCGCTGGGTCTGGTTCTGGACCGAGACGTTGAGCGTGGTGCCCTTCTTCATCGCCGCGACGACGCCGGCGTCGAGCTGGGGCGCCTCGGCGAAGCAGCCGTTCGGGAAGCAGACCGCGAAGCGGCCGGCGGTGGGCTGCTGGCCGTCGACGGTGAAGCGGATGCCGGGCTGCAGCAGCAGGCCGAGCGGCAGCAGGTAGCGCACCACGCGCACCTCCTGCTTCGTCTGGGCGTTCTTCATCTCGTAGACGGCGACCGCGAGCACGGGCTGGCCCTGGTCGGAGACGAAGTCGCGGGTGGTGTAGCAGACGTCGGTGCCCGAGCCCTGGTCCTTGCCGCAGACCTTGGTCCAGTCGGCCTGGCTCGGCTCGGACTTGACGTTGATGATCTGCGGGCCGGTCTGCTGCTGCTGCTGCTGGGCGGCGGGGGTCTGCGGGGCCTGGGCCGGCGCGGCGGGCGCCGGGGCGGCCGGCTTGCCCTTCGGCTGCGCCTGGGCGAGAGCCGGCCCGGCGGCGAGGCCGCCCGCGAGCGCGAGGAACGCGACGGCGCGCGTGCGGCGCCCCTGGCTGTTGGCGAAGAACATCAGCTCTGACCCCTTGGAGTGCGTCTTGTTGAGACCGGATCGGGACGATCGGGAACCGTATCGCGTTCGAGCCGCGCGCCGGAGGCCTCGGCCCGGGAGCGCCGTCGGCCGGCCCGGGCGGCGCCGCGCGGGCGCGGGCACCTCTCGGCTCCGCTCGAACGACAGGGCGGCCTGCTTTCCTCCGGAATACGGCGAAGACATGACACCGCAGCCGTTCTCGCACCGGTCGGAAGCGCTGCGGCCGCACGGGAGGCGGTTCGCGGGGAGAGTGGCGGGGGCTCGGCTCGGACCGTATCGCGGCTGCGTGAGAAATTAGGGATCGGTTAACCTTATAGTCCCATCACCGGAAGGTCGCGGGAGGGCCGGCGACGGTCCTTCGCCGACGGCTTTGGGAAGTGGGGCGCGAGGTGTCGGCGCAGGCTGCTGTCTTACCGAGAGCCTCCGATTCGCGGGCCCTGCCCGGGTGGCCGGCGCGCTCCGATCCGTCCTCCCTGCCCCACGCCTCGCCCGAGGCACCCGGCGCGGCGCCGGCCGAGGTGCCGCTGCGGCGCACCGGCCTCTGCGCCCTCATGGCGGCCACGGCCCGGCGCCACCCGGCCCGCGTCGCCCTCGTCGACGCGGCGGACAAGGCGGCCTGGAGCGGCCGGCCCGCCATGACCTGGACCTACGGCGCGGCGGCCGAGATCGTCGCCCGGCTCGCGGGCGGCCTGCGCGCGTGGCGCCTCGCGCCCGGCAGCCGCATCGGGCTGGCCCTTCCCGGCAGCACCGAGGGCCTCGTCGCCCACCTCGCCGTGGAGGCGGCGGGCCATATCCCATGCCTCCTGCCCGCGACCTGGGACGAGGACCAGTTCGCCGCCGGCATCGAGGCGGCGGGCATCAGCGCCGTCCTGACGCAGGCGCGGCTCGGGACCGCGCGCCCGGCCGAGCGCCTCTGCCGGGCGGCCGTGCGCTACTTCGGCCTGCGCTATCTCGCCGCCTTCGGGCCCGACGTGCCGGACGGGGTGATCAACCTCGACGAGATGGTGCTCGACCGGCGCGGCGGACCCGTCGCCGCCGAGACCGGGGGCGGCCTTATCAGCTTCGTCGGGGGCGACCCGCACCGTCCCGTCCACCGCCCGGGCGACGCCCTGCTGGCGGCGGTGGCCGTCCACCTCATCGCCGCCCGGGTCGAGCCGGGCGAGCGCATCCTCACCCTGGTGGCGCCGGGCGACCTGCGCGGCGTCGTCACCGGCCTCGGGGCGGCGCTCGTCGCCGGCGCGAGCCTGGAGACCCTGCCGGTCTTCGACGGGGCCGCCCTCGGCGCCGCCCTGCTGCGGCCGGTCCCGACCCACCTCGTGGCGCCGGCCTTCCTGGAGCCGGCGCTGGCCCGCGCCGCCCTGCCCGACACGCTGCGCACCATCGGCTTCGCCCACCGCGCCCCGGCCCGGCTCACCGGCCGGAGCCTCCGGACCGCCTTCGCGGGGGGGCGTGCCGCCGTCGTCGACGTCGTGGCGCTCGACGAGGACCTCGTCCTCTCCGGCACGCGCGGCCGCGACGACCTCGCCTTCGGCCTCGCCGAGCCGGAGCGCTTCGGCCTGCCGGCGAGCCTCCTCTCCCTGCGCCGGGACGAGGACGGGCGCATCGCCTGCCGCGGGCAGGCCGCCAAGGCGGCGCCCTATCGCCGCGGCGAGGCGGGGCCCGACGACGGCACAGCCTGGCGCCCGACACGCTACCGCCCCACCCTGTTTGCCGGCACCGCGACCGGGCTGACCGAGGCGTGACGCCAGGCGCCCTGCCGCCGCCCGACGAGGAGACTCCTCCCCGACGTTGCGCCGCCATGCCGGGCGCGGCTCTCCGAATCGGATCCTGCGGGCGCCCGCCGATGCGAAGGGAAACGCGGGAACAGCCTTAATATCGTTCCACTGCAGAGCTTTGAACGGGTTCGTTCAGGCAACACGTGATGTTCTGCGCCGCCATCGCGCGCCGGAGTCAAGGTCCGGTTCATCTCTCGCTCATGCGGGCACTGCATTTTCGCACTGCAATCTCGCCGGCGAACCAATCCCTGCCCTGCGGGTTGTTGCTAGGGTCCCTTCCCAAGGGACGCGCGATGGGATAACGCTGAAGCTTATGGGTGCGCTGCAACAAGTCCTTGTTGTCGACGACGGCCACCGCGCCGTCGATCATTCGCTCGCCGCCGAGCTCGCCGAACTCGGTTACGCCAGCGTCACGGCCTCGCTCGAGGCGGCCGAGGACGTGCTCGCGGTGATCGCCCGCCCCGCCGCCATCCTGCTCCAGGCCTCGGCCCGCGGCGGCTCCGCCTTCGCCGAGCGCGCCGACGCGCTGCGCGCCCAGATGCGCGACGCCGGCATCCCCGTCATCATCGTGGACGAGGAGACCGGCCGCCGCACCGGCGCGCCGATCGATCTCAAGAGCCGCATCGGCCCCTACGTCCTCAACGAGCCGGAGCTCTGAAGGCGTTTCGCGAGGATCCGGTCCCAAGCTCCTCGCCTCTTTAGGAAAACCCGGATTCCCGCGCGCCCGCGCCCGGGCGGCGGCCCTCAGGCCGCCTTCGTCTTCCCCTCCCGCTTGCCCTCGCCCTTCCCTTCGCTCTTCCCCTGGCCCTTGCCGCCGCGGCCCGCGATCTTGGCGAGGCTGCGCAGGATCTGCGTCGTCACCTTCAGCCGCTCGGGCACCGTGTCGAGCTCGCGGATGAAGACGATGCTCATGTCGGGCCGCACCTTGGCGAAGGAGCCCTGCTCGGCGACGAGGGCCACGAGCCCCGGCGGGTTGGCGAAGGCGCGGTCGCGGAAGTGGATCACCACGCCCTTCGGGCCGGCCTCGACCTTCTCGACGTTGGTCTCGCGGCACAGGATCTTGATCGTCACGATCTTGAGGAGCTGCTCCACCTCCGGCGGCAGGGGGCCGAAGCGGTCGATCAGCTCCGCCCCGAAGCTCTCCATCTCGGCGTCGTTCTCGAGTGTCGAGAGGCGCCGGTAGAGGCCGAGGCGAACCGTGAGGTCCTCGACGTAGTCCTCGGGGATGGTGACGGGGGCGCCGAGCGCGATGGTGGGCGACCACGCCTCCTCGACGGGCTCCGAGATGCCGGCCTTGAGCGCGGTGACCGCGTCCTCCAGCATCTGCTGGTAGAGCTCGTAGCCCACCTCCTTGATGTGGCCGGACTGCTCGTCGCCGAGCAGGTTGCCGGCGCCGCGGATGTCGAGGTCGTGGCTCGCGAGCTGGAAGCCCGCGCCCAGCGTGTCGAGGCTCTGGAGCACCTGCAGGCGCTTCTCTGCCTGGACCGTGAGCTGCCGGTTCGCCGGCGTCGTGAAGAGCGCGTAGGCCCGCGCCTTCGAGCGCCCGACGCGGCCCCTGAGCTGGTAGAGCTGGGCGAGGCCGAACATGTCGGCCCGGTGCACGATGAGCGTGTTGGCGGTGGGGATGTCGAGGCCCGATTCCACGATCGTGGTCGAGAGCAGCACGTCGAACTTGCCCTCGTAGAAGGCCGTCATCACGTCCTCGAGCTGGCCCGCCGCCATCTGCCCGTGGGCGACCGCGACCTTGATCTCGGGCATCTCGGCGTCGAGGAAGCGCTTCACCTCGGCGAGGTCCTCGATGCGCGGCACCACGTAGAAGGCTTGGCCTCCCCGGTAGCGCTCGCGCAGCAGCGCCTCGCGGATCAGCAGCGGGTCGAAGGGCGTCACGAACGTGCGCACCGCGAGGCGGTCGACCGGGGGCGTCGCGATGATCGAGAGCTCGCGCACGCCCGTCATGGCGAGCTGGAGGGTGCGCGGGATCGGGGTCGCGGAGAGCGTCAGCACGTGGATGTCGCTCTTCAGCGCCTTCAGCCGCTCCTTGTGCGAGACGCCGAAATGCTGCTCCTCGTCCACGATGATGAGGCCGAGATCCTTGAAGGTGATGGCCTTGGCGAGCAGGGCATGAGTGCCGACCACGATGTCGAGGGTGCCGTTGGCGAGCCCTTCCCGCACCTTCTTCATCTCGCCGCTCGGCACGAAGCGGGAGGCCTGGGCGACCTGGACGGGCAGTCCCTTGAAGCGCTCGGCGAAGGTCCGGTAGTGCTGGCGGGCGAGCAGGGTCGTCGGCACCACCACCGCCACCTGGCGCCCCGAGATCGCCGCCGCGAAGGCGGCGCGCAGCGCCACCTCGGTCTTGCCGAAGCCGACGTCGCCGCAGACGAGGCGGTCCATCGGCCGGCCCGCGTTGAGGTCGGAGAGGACCGCGTCGATGGCGTTGTCCTGGTCCTCCGTCTCCTCGAAGGGGAAGCGGGCGGCGAACTCCCCGTAGAGCCCCTCCGGCGGCGCGAGCCGGGGCGCGGGCTTCACGAAGCGCTCGGCCGCGATCTTGATGAGCTCGCCCGCCATCTCGAGGATGCGGCGCTTCATCTTGGCCTTGCGGGCCTGCCAGGCGCCGCCGCCGAGCCGGTCGAGCGGCACCTCGGCGTCCTCGGAGCCGTAGCGGGTCAGGAGCTCGATGTTCTCCACCGGCAGCAGCAGGAGGCCGCCGGTGTACTGCAGCTCCAGGCAGTCGTGGGGCGCGCCCGCCGCCGTGATGGTCTTGAGGCCGACGAACCGGCCGATGCCGTGGTCGGCGTGGACCACGAGGTCGCCGGGCTGGAGCGCCTGCACCTCGAGGATCACGTCCTGGGGGCGCTTGGCCTTGCGCTTCGGGCGCACCAGCCGGTCGCCGAGGATGTCGCCCTCGGCCACCACGGCGAGCTGGCCCGCCGTGAAGCCGGCCTCCAGGCCCCAGACCGCGACCGCGACGTCGGTGCCCCGCTTCAGCGCGTAGACGTCGGACAGGCGGGTGATCGCGACGGGCTTCCTCAGGCCGTGGTCGGTCAGCACGCCGCAGAGCCGGTCGCGCGAGCCGTCGGACCAGGATCCGAGGATCACGTGATGACCGGATCCCTGCAGGTCGCGCACGTGCGCCACGGCCGCGTCGAACACGCTCGCCGATTCCTCGGCCCGCTCGGGCGCGAAGTTGCGCCCCGGACCGCCCTCGCAGTCGATGACGGCGCGGGCCTCGCTCTCGGGCACGGCGAAGGGCGTGAGCCGGGCGACGCTCGCCTGCGCCACGCGCTCCTTCCACTCGTTCGGGGTGAGGTAGAGGGCGCGCGGCGGCAGCGGCTTGTAGGGGGCGACGCCCGCCTGCGGCGTCTTCAGGGCGGCCTCGCGGGCCTGGAAATAGTCCTGGACGAGGGCGAGGCGCTCGGCCACCGCCTCCTCGACCTGCGCGTCGAACACCATCGGCACGCCCCCGACATAGTCGAACAGGGTGTCGAGACGGTCGTAGAAGAGCGGCATCCAGTGCTCGAGCCCGGCGTAGCGGCGGCCCTCGCTCACGGTCTCGTAGAGGCGGTCGTCCCGGGTCGCGGCGCCGAAATTCTGGATGTAACCCTGGCGGAAGCGCCGGATCGTCTCGGTGGTGAGCTGCACCTCGCTCATCGGCACGAGGTCGAGGGAGCGGAGCTGCCCGACCGTGCGCTGGGTCTCGGGATCGAAGGCGCGGATCGATTCGAGCGTGTCGCCGAAGAAGTCGAGGCGGATCGGGTTCGGCAGGCCGGGCGGCGACAGGTCGAGGATGCCGCCGCGCACGGCGTACTCGCCGGTGTCGCGCACCGTGCCCGTGCGCAGGAAGCCGTTCGCCTCGACCCAGGCGGTGACCTTGTCCATCGACACGACGTTGCCGATCGCCGCCGAGAAGGTCTCGACCGCGATCCGGTCGCGCGGCGGCACCCGCTGCACCAGGGCGTTGACGGTGGTGCAGAGGACGCGCGGCGCCTCCTCCGACGAGCGCGAGCGGGTGAGCCGCGAGAGCGCGGTCATGCGGCTCGCCGCGATGGCGGCGTTCGGAGAGACCCGGTCGTAGGGCTGGCAGTCCCAGGCCGGCACGCTCATGATCTCGAGCTCGGGCGCGACGAAGCGGAGCGCGTTCTGGAAGGCGTTCGAGCGGCCGGAATCGCGCGCCACGTGCACCAGCACCGCCGGGCCCTCGAAGCCCTGGCTCAGCGCGCGGGCGAGATCGGCCACCACGAGGGCGTCGAAGCCCTCCGGCACCCGGGCGAGGGTCGGGCTGTCGCCGCGCCTCAGCGCATCGAGCGCGCGCGCGAGGGGCCCGGATTTCGGCAGGGCGAATCGGGCGGCCTGCGACTTCTGGCCGGGAGCGGAGGGTTTCGGTGCGGGCTTGGACATGGGTCGGTGTCGGTGCGGCGGTCGAAGGGGATGCGGCCGGCGACCGCCCCGCCGTCTCGAGGGGGCACCACCGGTGCAGGATCAAAGGGGCGCGGCGCTCGCGGAGCCGGGGCTCCGCTACGAAGCTCCGCGACGGCGGATCGGGTTCCGCGCGCGCCTCACGAGTGGATCGGCGCGTCGTGCTTGTGGAAGGCCTTGAGGCGGCGGTAGACGGGGGTGTCGTAGTTCTCCGGCACCGGCGCCTCGCCGGTCAGCCAGCGGAACAGGTCGCGGTCCGGCACCTCGATCAGTCCCTCGAACGCGGACAGATCCGTCTCGCTGAGGCTGCCGATCTCGGCGTCGGCGAAGCGGCCCATGATCAGGTCCATCTCGCGGATGCCGCGATGCCACGCCCGGTACAAGGTGCGGCGGCGGCGCGGGTCGAGATCCGCGCTGGTGCGGGTGGTGCCGGACATGAAGCGAACCTGCGGAGCCAAACCTGTGATGCCGTGATCCGGAGATCCCCTGATCCCGGCTTCCACTGATCCCGGAATTCCCTGACCCCCGCAGCGGCGGATTGCAAGGCCGGGTTTGGAACGCTCCGGGCATCGGCGGGGATCCTGCGGCTCCGCTGCGGGAAGCTGTGCCGCAGCCAGGCCGGGGCCGGATTCGGTATATAAGTGCGCCCGCCCGCGGCACCATCCTCGCCGCAGCGTCCCCGCCCTCGCCTGTCCGCATGACCGATACGCCCGCCCCGACCCTCCTCCGGCCGAGCATCCTCGACCCGCTCTTCGCCCCCGCCCGGACGCTGCCCGGCGTCGGCCCCAAGGTCGCGCCCCTGATCGAGCGGCTGCTCGGCACGCCGGAGCAGGAGGCCCGCATCGTCGACCTGCTGTTCCACCTGCCGCAGGGGGGCGTGGCGCGCCAGCTCAAGGGCTCGATCGCCGAGGCGCCGCCGGGGGAGCCCGTCACCCTCGGCGTCACGGTGGTGGCCCACCGGCCGCCGCAGCCGGGGGCCGGGCGGCGCCCCCACCGCGTCCTCGTGGAGGACGCGACCGGCGACATCTCCCTCGTGTTCTTCGGGATGCCGCGGGCGCGCGTCGAGAAGATGCTGCCGCTCGGCAGCCACCGCTACGTCTCGGGCCGGATCGACCTGTGGGACGGGCACCGGCAGATGGTGCACCCCTCCCGCGTCACCGACGAGGCCGGGCTCGCGAGCCTGCCCGCCGTCGAGCCGATCTACGGGGCGACCGAGGGGCTGACCTCGCGGGCGATCTCGAAGCTCGCCCACGCCGCCCTCGACCGCCTGCCCGTCCTGCCCGAGTGGCAGGACCCGGCCTGGCTCGCCCGCCAGGGCTGGCCCGCCTTCGCCGACGCCCTGCGGGCCGAGCACCGGCCCGACGAGGCGCCCCCGCCCCGGCGCGAGGGCGCGGAGGCCCCGCCCCGGACGCCGGCCCGCCAGCGCCTCGCCTACGACGAATTGCTGGCCTCGCAGCTCGCGCTCGCGCTGCTGCGCGCCCGCCAGCGGCGCAAGCCCGGCCGGGTCAATGCCGGCGACGGGCACCTCGCCGCCCGGATCGAGGCCGGGCTGCCCTTCGGGCTCACCGGCGCGCAGGTGCGCGCGATCGCCGAGATCCGCGGGGACCTCGCCAGCGACCGGCGCATGCTGCGCCTCCTCCAGGGCGACGTCGGCTCGGGCAAGACCGCGGTGGCGCTGCTGGCCATGGCCCATGCCGTCGAGGCGGGCCGCCAGGCCGCCCTGATGGCGCCGACCGAGATCCTCGCCCGCCAGCACTTCGAGCGGCTGCAGCCGCTCGCCGGCCCCTTACGCCTGCGCCTGATGACGGGCCGCGACCGCACGGCGGAGCGGCGCGCGACCCTCCTCGACCTCTCCGAGGGCAATATCGACATCCTGGTCGGCACCCACGCCCTGTTCCAGGAGAGCGTGGTGTTCCGCGATCTCGGCCTCGCGGTGGTGGACGAGCAGCACCGCTTCGGCGTGCACCAGCGCCTCGCCCTCGGCGCCAAGGGCGAGGCGGTCGACTTCCTCGTCATGACCGCGACGCCGATCCCGCGCACCCTGGCGCTGACCTTTTTCGGCGACATGGACGTCTCCGTCCTCGACGAGAAGCCCGCCGGGCGCCAGCCCATCAAGACCCTGACGATCCCCGTCGAGCGCATCGACGAGGTGGTGGCGGGCCTGGAGCGGGCGCTCGCCCGGGGTGAGCGCGTCTACTGGATCTGCCCGCTGGTGGCGGAATCGGAGTTCGTCGACCTCGCCGCCGCCCAGGAGCGGTTCGAGGACCTGCAGAAGCATTTCGGGGCGGATGTCGGCCTGATCCACGGCAAGATGCCGGGACCGGACAAGGACGCGGCGATGGAGCGCTTCGCCGCCGGCGAGACCCGGATCCTCGTTTCGACCACCGTGGTCGAGGTCGGCGTCGACGTGCCGGAGGCGACCATCATGGTCATCGAGCACGCCGAGCGCTTCGGCCTCGCGCAGCTCCACCAGCTGCGCGGGCGGGTCGGGCGCGGCTCGGCCGCCTCCTCCTGCCTCCTCCTCTACCGGGGGCCCCTCGGGCAGGTGGCGCGCGCGCGGCTCGAGATGATGCGCGAGAGCGAGGACGGCTTCCGCATCGCGGAGGAGGACCTGCGCCTGCGCGGCGAGGGCGAGGTGCTGGGCACCCGGCAGTCCGGCCTCGCCGCCTTCCGTCTCGCCAGCCTCGAGTGCGACAGGAGCCTGCTGGAGGCCGCCCGCGACGACGCCCGCCTCGTGGTCGAGCGCGACCCCGGTCTGCGAAGCGAGCGCGGCCGGGCGCTGCGGGCACTGCTCTACCTGTTCGAGCGGGAGGCCGCGATCCGCCTGCTCGGGGCCGGCTGAGGCCCGGTCGGGAATCCGGCGCCGTCTGTGGCTTCCGGGCGCGTGCGCCGCGTCCGTTCATCTGCCATACAGATTCGGGGTTGCGGCCCGTTCACAGGAACGGCATCATCCCTTGCCGCGTTCGTGTCGCATTCTTAACTGAACATGAACGAAGGGTTGATCCAATCGGCCCGAACAACGGAAACGTGGAGGCAAAGCCGATGAACGGACCGTTCCTGCGCCTGCCGGGCTCCGCCGAGGGCTGGAACCCCTGCGCCAGCGAGCCGTGGCTCCTGCCGATCTCCGACACGGACGAGGTGCCGGCCGATACGGGCGCCGACGCGATCGCCCAGGCCGTTCGTCAGGCCTCCCGCCCCCTCTGGATCGCGGCCCACGGCCTCTGCCTCGCCCTCGGCCTCCTGCTCGCCGTCGAGACAGCCACCGGCTGGATGAGCCCCGGCGCCCCGCAGCCGACCGCCGTCAAGGCGCCGGTCGTCGCCACCGCCAGCGCCTCGTAAGGTCTTCTCACGCGTCCTGCCGCTCGGGAGCGGCGGCCGCGCCCGTGGCTGCCCCGACCTGCGCGGCCCGCAACCCCGCCGCCATCGCCTGCAGCCGCGTCTGCGGATCCTCCGGCTGGATCACGCCCGCCGACATCACGAGCTTGGCCGCGTCGTCCACGCTGATCCCCACCTCGATGATCTCGCTGCGCGGCAGGTAGAAGAAGAACCCGGTCGTGGGGTTCGGGGCGCAGGGCAGGAACACCCCGACATACTCGTGCCCCGTCCCGCTCCCGGTCTCGCTCCCTTGCGGCAGCGCGCCCTGGATGTCGGCTGCGGCGGGCGCGGACAGGAACACCACAGACCACGTCCCCTTCACGGGGAACTCGACGAGCCCGACCGTGCGGAACGAGGTGCCGTTCGCGGAGAACAGGGTCTCGAAGATCTGCCGCAGGCCCTTGTAGAGCCCCGAGATCACGGGCGTGCGGGCGAGCAGCACCTCGCCGAACTCGATCACGCTGCGTCCGACCAGGTTGGCGGTCAGGAAGCCGAGCAGAGTCACCGCCACGAAGGCGATGACGAGGCCGAGGCCTGGAATCGAGAAGGGCAGGTAATGGTCCGGCAGGTAGCTCGCCGGCACGAGCGGCTTCACCCAGCCGTCGATCAGGGTGATGAACCACCACGTGATGTAGATGGTGATGGCGAGCGGTCCCGCCACGATGATGCCGGTGAGGAAGTAGGTGCGCAGGCGGCCCCGCACGCTGACCCGGCGGCGCGGGCTCACGGGGTCCATGTCGGGCAGCGGCGGCTGGATCGGCGGGACGGGTGGCGCCACGGGTTCACTTTCGCGAGCGGGCCGGCGGGCCCGGGTTCCGAAGGCCGCGGCCTCCGCCGGGACCGCCCCGGGGCAGAGAGGTAGCGGCTGCGCGCCAGCGGCTCAAGACCGATCGGCGCGGGCGGCCTTCCGCGCCGCGCGGGTGCGGGCGGCCTCGCTCCACGGTGACGAGCTACTCCACGGTGACGGGCTACTCCACGGTGACGGGCTACTCGACGGTGACGGACTTGGCGAGGTTCCTCGGCTGGTCCACGTCTTTGCCCATGAACACCGCCACATGGTAGGCGATCAGCTGG
>NZ_BJZU01000028.1 GCF_007992195.1 Methylobacterium oxalidis
CCGCACTGCTGCATCCTGACTTCAGGCCACGTTGCGTACCGGCCCGACCAGCGTCGTCGGGCCTCGCGACGGCGCTCAATACCGTGAGGCTCGTGGTCGACCATCTACTTGCGAACAATGAGCTAGGCCGGACGTTGGCCGGGATAGGCAATCGGAGGCGCCCATGCTCCAGAACGCCGAAGCCGAGTTAGCCCGCTACCAATTCATCGTGTATCCGCCGCCAGTGCCGGGCGCGCCCTGGCTGAGCGTCTGCATCGGCCCAGACGGGCGCGTGCTCGACTCCGAGGCGTTCGCCACCTTCGAGGAAGCCGATCTCGTGACCTTCAGGGCAGAGGCGGTGCTGTTCGACAGCATTGTGCGACAGATGGAGATCGCACACGTGTACGCCGTCGAGAGAGCCTTGCATTAGAGAGCCGCTGGCGGTCTTTCTGAAGCGATCCTGAGGCCCTCAGGATGCGATCGGAGTGGTCCTGTCAGGATAGGGGGAGGCACCACTGCTCGGCTTCCGCTTAGAGGCTGCAACCCGCGTCACACGGCAGATCGGCTACTATCTGTTCCACGCTCTGGATGGCTGACGTCCGCGGACACGCCCCGCCAGCCCGTGATCAGATCGGGCGGCGGGGCAGCTTCGGCTCATGCTGATCAGCGCAGCCTTGGTGCCGCGGCCTTGCACCGTATGCGGTGACCCGCCATGAATATGGCTGTTCGGAGAGCAGGATGAGACGACCTTTGGTCTGGGCTGTCCCCTTGCTTCTCGTCAGCTCCGTGCATGTCGAGGCCATGAGTGGGAACGAGCTTCACGAACTCTGCAAGGCGCCATCGACCTCGCAACGGTACGCTCTTGGCCTTCGATACACATTAGGCGAGATGAGCGCTGCAGACGCTTCGGGCAGTGCCCGCCGCTCGTACTGCCGAGCCTACGGCATGAAGGTGGAGCAGGCTCATCGAACGGTATGCCGGTGGCTGAAGCTGAACCCGCGACATCGGCATGAGGCGGCTGGTCCGCTGGTGGGTTCCGCTTTGAGAGAGATCTGGCCCTGCGCGAAGCAGCTGTGAGCCTAGATGTTTGATCCCGCGGTGTGGTGGTACGGTCGACCACCATGCTGCGAGGGATGCGCTATGGGCCAGGTTCTCCACGGCAGCGCCCGCACGACGGAGGCGGTCCGTCGCGCAATACAGCTACGTCAAGAGAGTGTGAGGGCGGCCGCCAGGCGCTACGGCGTCAGCCCCACGACGGTGCAGAAATGGCGCGCCCGGCAGACGACAGCGGACGCCGCCATGGGGCCGAAGAAGCCGCGCTCCACGATCCTCACGCAAGAGGAGGAGGCCATCATCGTCGCCTTCCGGCGGCATACTCTGCTGCCACTGGATGATTGCCTCTACGGCCTGCAGCCGAGCATCCCGCACCTGACCCGCTCCAGCCTGCACCGCTGCCTGGAGCGACACGGCATCAGCCGCCTACCCGAGATGGAAGGCGACAAGCCCAAGAAGAAGCGCTTTGCCGATTACGCCATCGGCTACGTGCACATCGACATCGCCGAGGTCAGAACTGAGGAAGGCAAGCTCTACCTCTTCGTCGCCATCGACCGAACCTCGAAGCTCGCCTTCGTCAAGCTGGAGGCAGAGGCCAACCGCTACACCGCATCGGACTTCTTACGTGCGCTGGTCGCGTTCGTGCCGTACCAGATCCATACGGTTCTCACCGACAATGGCGTTCAGTTCTGCCATGCCCCGCGCAACCGTTCAGGCCCGACCGCCCTCTACAGCCGGCACATGTTCTATCGCGTCTGCCACGAGCACGGCATCGAGCACCGCCTGACCAAGCCCAACCACCCGTGGACGAACGGGCAAGTCGAGCGGATGAACCGCACCATCAAGGACGCCACGGTCAAGCGCTACCACTACGAGACCCACGAGCAGATCCGGGCCCACCTGCAGCTGTTCGTGGATGCCTACAACCATGCCCGCCGGCTGAAGACCCTGCGGGGCCTCACACCCTACGAGCATGTCCTGCAGGTCTGGACGAAAGAGCCCGAACGCTTCAGGCTCAACCCGTCACACCACATCCCGGGACCATACACCTAGTACGAGCGCTCGATCCGTTCGGGACGCACGGTGCAGCCCTTAGGCGCCACAATCTTGTGCGAAGGCCGGGTCGAAGCCGTCGCCGCTCGATAGGCGGTGGGGGTGCCGCTCGGCACGGCAGGGCGCACAGGCGCCTCAACGGCCTCATGCAATCTCACGACCACCTGGATCGTCTTCGGCTCCTCCGGCTTGCTCTTCTGCACCCAGGCCCGGACCGTCTTCGCCTCCTCACCGTCGTGCGGCTTGAGCCAACTCATTGGATCGGATGGGTTCGGCATGTCGCTCATGGTTGTGTCTCCCGGACCAGCACAAGACGGAATAGGGCTCGCGAGCACATCAGCCCGGTCCTCGTGATCAGTGCTCCGCCAGCAGGTAGGGAATGCGCATGATCACGTCAAGTCTTAGCACAAACAATTCTCAAGATGTGATGTGATTTGCATTCATAGAAGTTTGGCGAATAGTAGCGATAAGCTGATGACTTTGACGAATGGGTTCGAACTGACCTGTAGCGCCATGTCCGATCCGCGCGCCCAGCCACGGATCAGGAGAGCCGACCTACTCCAGCCGTACCGCTCGGGTCGACCCGTTGGATAGCGCAGATCTCTTAGGGTCATGCTCGCGCGTCTTCGGAGTTGTGAGGGGCATTCATATCCCTCAGAGAACACAACGGCACCCTGTGTACTCGGCCTAAGTTGACAATTCGCCCGTTCTGTGAGATATTGCGGGCATCATCAAAGTTTTGCGTCTGGAGCCGCTACGGGGGAAGCCTGTGGCGGCTTCTGTCGTTTCGACATCAGGAGGTTCAACATCCGTTACACCGCTCTCCGCCTGTCCGAGCAACTTTGGGCAGAGCTTGCGCGGCAGGCTGCACAACGCGGATTGCCGCTTAGTACCTTCATCCGTTCACAGCTGGCCGCCAACATCGGAGCGCCTGTGAACATTCACGTAGTATCGAGCAACAGGAAACTGGCAGATGGCCGGTAGGTCACGCTTATACAAAGATCAGAGGACAGTCGAGATTAAGCTAGTCATCTCAGAGGACATGCGCATACAGCTTCGTGAGCTTGCGCTCACTTACGGTCTGGACGCCTCGGCGTACGTGAGATCGCTCCTGGCGACGCATCTTATCAGGGTGAAGGCCAGCCAGAGGGATGGGGTGCTCTGATGGCCGAGGCTACCCTTCGGGCGCTCGCCGGCCGGCTCTTGAAGGCTGAGATCGCCGCCCGCCGCGCCAGGGATGTGGAGGCCGTCGAAAAGGCTGTCGCCCCGCTACTTCGGCTCGATGCCGAGGGCGCCTTCATCGCGGTTGATGCCGCAGGCAATCCACTGGCCGGCCAGGGCCTAGATGACGTTCTGGCGAAGGTTCAGGCCGATCGTCCCGAGTTGTTCGAGGCAGGTGGGAAGGCTGCGGGCACCACCTCAACGACCAATCCGTTCGCTCAGGGGCCAGCCTACAGCGTCACAAACCAGATGCTGCTCTGGCGAGCCGATCCGGAGCGGGCTGAACATCTTGCGGCAGAAGCCGGCTTCAAGATCGGCCGGAATTAGCAAGGATTTTCCGATGAGTTTCACAAGTATTCCGGGCGGCTGGCGTGATCGTGCGAAGAAGGTCCGCGAGGCGCAGGAGCGTCGGGATCAAGCCGCTGAGATCCGCGCCGAGCGCGCCCGTATGGCTGAGGAGCACCGCGCTCTCTCCGAGCGGCAGATGGCCGAGGCCGAGGCTGCCCGCGCTGTCGCACGGGTGAGTTGCCCTTGCTGTGATGCGGGACATGTCACGGTTGATTTCGCTGAGCGCATCTACCGCGCGCTTGAACGGCTGCCCTCCCATTCCAAGCCCGACCCGGCCGTGCTGGAGCACCTGTTCGCCATCGCGCAGGGTGTCACCCCGCCCGCTGCGTCACGCCGGCCATATCTAACCGTGCAAGTGTCGCGTCCCCGAACAGTCGAACAGGCCGCTGCAAGAGCGGAAACGGCCGATCCCATCACGCATGTGACGGGCCCCGCGCCAGCCACGAAGGGCAAGGTGAAGCCCTCGCCTGAACTCGAGTTCACCGCAGACGGCGCGCTGATCGAACCATAGAATCGCGGTCGAAGGCGCACCCGGGATTAGGCCATGATCGCCGCGCCGAGCCTCCCGCGAAGGCGGCCGAGTTGCCATGCCACGCGACTCGGCCGCTCCCCTCTCGCCGATGCTGAGAAGCCGCCGATCACCATCCCCTTCATGGACTGGTACAGGGGGAACAGAAACCCATCACCCGGGCAGTGTGTCTGCTCTCGTCCCTGGATAGGGCGAGCCTCCGGATCACGCCCAGCCGGACCTGCAGCTTGCGTCTCGGCCTGAAACTCTGCCAGCACTCACGAGCCGGTCCCCAAAAAGGATCTTTAGAATTATTCTAGACAATATGAAGAAGCCCCGCCTCCGCGAGTGAGACGAGGCTTTCAAGAAGATGAGGAAGGTGTTGAGCGTTCCCGACAGCAGGCGTCGGGTAGGGGGAGCTTCAGTACCTGCCACCAGGAACGCCCGCGCGGGACTTGGATCGGCAATATCCGATGATCAACCCTTCTGTGCGGAAGCGTCTGAATCCGTTGAAGACTATGCCCTGAGCTGACCCGGACCGTGTTGCGGCACGACTCGGTGTGAGTGAGCATCGTCCCGCGTCTTGCACAGTTCGACTGCCGACTCGAAGCGTGCTCGCGCCGCGAGTTCGGTGGCGACGGTCCCCACGATGACCGGCTCTCCGTCTCGGTCGGTCGTCACTTGGTACGGCGGCGGCCGTAGGTCGTCTTGCTCCATCGCTTCCTCGCCCTGCAAGCTCGGGAGATGTTCCGGCGCCGGAAGCGGTCAAGCCGCGCGCTTGGCAATCTTCGCGATGGTCGCCCGGCTGCATCCGGTGGCGTCCTGGATCTGCGACCAACTCATGCCCTTGTCGAGCATGCCAGCGATTGAGGCGTTGCGCTTGGTATCCTCGGGGCGGCCCCGGTAACGGCCCTCTAGCTTGGCCTTGGCCTGTCCCTGTTCCTGCCGACGACGACGATCCTCATAGTCCTTGCGCGCGACGGCAGCGAGGGTGTCGAGCATCATCGCATTGACGGCCTCGAACATGCGAGCCGTGAACGGGTCGGCTTCCTTCGTCGCCATGATCCACGAGGTAGGCAGATCGAGTGCCACCACGCGCAGCTTCCGAGAGGCGATCTCGCCCTTCAACGTCTCCCAATCCTCGCTGGTGAGACGGGACAAGCGGTCAACCTGCTCAACCAGGATCATGTCGCCGGGGCGAGCGTCGCGCAGAAGGCGAAACAGCTCGGGCCGAGCGAGCTTCGATCCAGACTCGTTCTCCACGTACCATGCGGCTATGCTCAGGCCGCGGTCGGCCGCGAAGGCGTCGAGCTGGGCCCGCGCACGCTGCGCATCCTGTTCCGTGGTGCTGGCTCTCAGATAGGCCCGGACGAACATGGCGAACCCCGACGGTTCAATTAGGATGGTTCACTGATACTCGGTTCACTTTGAACGGTCAACCGACATTTGGTGAACCAGCCTAGCTCCAGTTCAAGATCGGCACACCCAAACTGAACCGGACGGCATTCCTAAGATGGCCAGTTTACCAGCGGAGGTTTGATCCATCTGCCGGGAGCGTGGTTGCCCGAGGATAGCCCCGCGAGTCGTCCCATGCCGCAGTTCTTCTTCCATCTCCGTACGCTTCAAGGGCTGGACGCCGACGACATCGGCTTGGAACTGGCCGACGCGGAGACCGCGTACCTCTGCGCCTATGAAGCGATACCGACCATGAGCGCTGACTACGTGCAGCAGGCCCATGACCCACGTCAGTTTGAGTTCGAGATTACTGACAAGGTGGGACGCGTCCTGTTCGAGCTGCCGTTCACGGAAGCCCTTGAACACAGGCCCACCGGGCGCTTGCTGCGGCGCTGACCGGCACCGACCGCCCACAGGGCCACTCGATGCCAGTCATGCCTCCCTCGTGCCGCTGCTCCGGCACTTGGCCGAGGCTGCCTGCCGCACCTGACACTTCCCCGCAGTTGTCGTGAAAGATGATCTCTGCCGCGGCCAGACGAGAGGGGTGGGGTCTTTTTTGTGACAGGTAGGGGGGTGGGTCAGCAGACCCCCATATGTTGTATATTAAAATTCTTCCGGAATACCACCCCCCTCTAACTGGTGATGACTGGCCACATTGCGGCCTCTCGCCGGTCGATCACTTGCGCCAGCCAGTCGAGATCATCCTGGCCGGCCTCTTTCCTCATGGAAACACTATGTCCGATGACAATTTAAAGCTCGGCATCGAACTCGACGTTGCAGCTCGCGGCGCCGATATGGTCGACCAGCTTCGAGCCAAGCTCAGGGCCCTCGACTCTGCCGTCCGCTCCATCAACGCCAATCTGCGCTCGGCCGCTCGGTCTGCCGACCCTCTTGGTAGGGGATCAGCCAGTTCGAAGCGGACTCCCGATCCCGCCCGGCAGACGCGCGAGGCGATGCGGGACCTCAAGAGCCGGTTCACCTTCGAGAGTCGGATGGCGGCACAGCGAGTCCGTGAGCAGCGGGCCGAGACCCGCGAGTGCATCGCACGGATGAAGGAGCAGCGCCGGGCCGAGACAGAATCCCTTCGGGCGGTCCGTGTGCAGACGCAGGAGCAGGCCCAATCCTTCCGGGACCGCATGTCGTTCGCTTCCCGCATGATCCGGCAGCAAGCCCGAGAGGAAGCCGCCCTTGATCGAGACCGCCAGCGCTCCGCTCGGGAGACGATCCGCCTCGACTCGTACCGCTACGGCTTGCGCGAGCGGGAGGAGCGTCGACTCCACCGTGAAGGTATCCGGCAGGATCGAGAACGGGCGAACCTGCGCAGCTCAGCCCTCGATAACGCCCGCTCGGCCGCCTCCCATGGCCGGGACACCTACCAGCGCCTGACCCGCACAGGTGCCGGTGCAGCTCTCGCCGGAACCGCAGCCTCTGCCGCGCTGGCTCGCCGGGCCCTGACAGCCGAGGCCGATATCGACAGCGCGGAGATCAATGCGCGCATCTATGGTGGGCTGAGCAAGGATGCAGCTCGCCAGCTCCGCGATCAGTGGGCCTCCCCGCTCGCGGAACAACTCGGCGTCTCAACGGCAAAGCTTCTGACGAGCTACACCGATGCGCTCAAGGTCGGCATTCCGGCGGAAGGGGCCAAGCAGTTCTCCTCCCTCGCGACGCAGACCAGTGAGGCGTGGTCCGTCCCGTTCGAGACCGTCACCGACACCCTAGGTACGGTGAACTCGATCCTGACCAGCACGGGCGAGGCGTTCTCGTTTGACCGCCTCAAGAGCGTTGCCAACTCCCTGCAATATCTCGCGGCGAAGCAGTCGACCACGCCCGAGAAGCTGATCTCGTTCTTGCAGCGCGGCGCGGGTGCCTCGCAGGTGCTCGGCATGTCGCAAGAGGCCGGGTTGGCGTTCGGCTCGGCATCGACATCGCTCGGCAACCAAGCCGGGCAGAGCGGACGGCTGTTCGACTACATCGCGGGCCGGCTCGTGAAGATGCCGGACATGGTGAAGAAGCACGGGCTCGAAGGCAAGCGCGCAAAGGAGCTGGTCCGGTATCTCGGTTACGGCAGTGTTGGGGAGATGGACCGCCGCCGCCGTGCAAGCCCGGACGAGTTCCTGCCCGACTTCATGGAGCGCTTCGCCAAGATCAAGGATCAGAAGAAGCAAGAACAGTTAATACAGTTCTTCGCTGGGCAGGAATGGTTGGGCGAGTTCGGCCGCATGGTCAAGGGCATCGCCACGTACCGCGAGGCCGCAAACCTTGCGAAGGAAGCGAAGGGACTGGATGCGATCGGCGAGGTGTGGAAGCTCCACAGCCTCAAGCTCGCCTTCGTCTTCAAGCAGATCAAGGCTGGTTTCCTCAACATCATGGGCGAGTTCGGCAAGGTGCTCTCGCCACTGGCCCGCCAAGTGGGAGATTTCTTCCTCGATTGGTCGCGCAAGCTCCAGGGCGGCGGTCTTCAGGCTCGCTTCCGGGCTGCGATCGATGGTTTGATCCAGGGCTTTGGGTTCAAGGATCTGCCTGACATGCTCCGCGGCGTGTTCGGGGCTCCCGGTGAGGGCAATGCGGGCGCCATCTCGCAGTGGCGCAGCACCGCTCTGGCCTTTGCCGAGGGCATCACCGACACGATCAACACCCTGAAGCGGCTCTTCTCCGTCTTCACAGGCGGCGATACCAGCTCGGAAGCCATCGCCCGCTGGACGGGAAGGCTCATCACTTTCGCTGCGGCCTGTGTGATTGCGGCGCCTGCGGTGGCGGTACTCGGCGGTCTCGCCTCCGGCATCACTGCCTTGGGCATCGCGATTCTCGGCGCATGGCGCATTCTGAAAGCGGCCGGTCTCATCGGTGCGGCTGGTCCTGGCGCGGCTCCGAACATGCCGAAGGGTCCTGGTGCGGCTACCGGCGGGCTCTTCGGCCGACTCCTTGGCCGGTTCGGGATCGGCGGTGCTGCCGCGTTCGCCAGTTCATCGTCTCTATCGAAGGGCGAACAGAATGCTCTCGCTGGCCGGCTCTACCAGTGGGCGGAGGAACAGGAGAAGGCCAAGGGTGGCGCTCCCTCTCGGGCCTGGAGCGATCCACCTCTGAAGAAGAGCCTCGACAGTCTGAAGGAGTCGGTCGACGAGAACGCCAAGCTGTTGAGGCAGAACGCGGAAGGCGACTGGCGGGGCTGATCCACAAGGGCGCCCTTACCGCCGGCCAGCCAGCGCAGGCCGTCAAGGCGTCTCTCTCTGACAGCGCGTCAGTTCTCCGCAACTCGGTGATGTCCGGCGCGATCGGCGGCAGCTCGGGCCTCGGCTCGGGCGGCTTCACCTCGGGTCCGCTCTCCGGCTCGACTCCGGGCGCAGCGCTCGGCGGCGGCTCCGGACTCTCCCGTCGCGGTATCCTCAGCGGCGGTCTCAACCCGCGGATCGGCAGGGGGGCAGGCTCTGGCACAGGCTCCGGTTCCGGGGCGGACGTGCCGATCGTTACGGACGGCAAGACGATCGTCGGGCTCGGCGAGGCTGGCACCGCGCAGTACGCCAACATCCTCGGCAAGCGCGAGTCGGGCAACCGCTACGGCATCCGGAATTCCTACGGCTTCTCCGGCCGCTGGCAGATGGGTGCCGCCGCACTGTTCGACACCGGCTACGTCAACACGAAGCGCAACCGCGAGCTGAACAATCCAGGGATCTGGACCGAGAAAGCCAGGGCCATGGGGGTCGGCAACATGGCCGACTTCCTGGCCAACCGAAACGGCGTCCAGGACAAGCAATTCATCGAATACACGAGCCGCAATCTCCGGGCGTTACAGCGCATGGGCGTGATCCGGCCCGGCATGCAGGCGAACGAACTGGCCGGCTGGCTCGCTGCCGCGCACCTCAAAGGTCCCGGTGGGGCCGCCGCTCTGGCCCGAGGCCGGGACAACTTCGACGCCAACGGCACCTCAGCCTCCTCCTACCGGCGGATGATGAGCGGCGTGACCGGCGGCGCTGGTCCGTCCATCCCGACTCCCGGTGCCGATCTGGCAAAGGCCGAAGCCCTCAGATCCTCTGGCTGGACCAAGGGCCTCGGTGGCAACGCGGCGGCCGGCTTCAAACCGGGCTTCGGCGGAAATGCACCGCTCGGAGCCGAAACCCCGATCCGGCCTCAGAACACGCAGCCGATCGGTGGCGGTGCCGGTGCAGGCGCCAGCTCCTCCACGCACTCCGTCTCGGCTCCGATCACGATCAACGGCGCCGGCCAGGACCCGCAAGCCATCGCCAATGCCGTGCAGCGCAAGTTGCAGGAAGCGATGAATCGGCGAACGCACGACATCTCGCCGTCCTTCGCCTAATCATCTCAACATTGGCCGGGCTCATTCCTCGTTCAGGGGAGGAGCCCGGCTGTCACAGCCTCTCACATAACACGGACGCAACATGCCAACGGGCTACAAGCCGATCTTCGAGATCTGGAAGGGCGGCGAGAACATCACGGCAAGATTTCAGGATCGGGCCGTTCACATTGCTGTCGAGCTAGCGGCCGGCGGCGGCTCTCAGGACTCGATCGAGATCACCGTGGACGACCGTGATTGGCTCGTTGCCACGCCACGGGTGAAGGACCGGATCGTCGTCTACTTGGGCTATGAAGGTATCGGCACAAGTTGGATGGGCAGTTTCGAGGTGAACTCGGTCCGCTTCAGCTTTCCGCCGAAGTCCATCGCCGTTCGTGGCACCTCTGCCTCGTCGCTCAACGATCTGAAGACGCACACAATACAAGAGTTCAAAGACAAGACCGCTGAGGAAATCTTGGCTGAGGCTGGATCGAAGATCGGGATGAAGGTCGATGTTCACCCGAGCATTGCAGATCAGAAGATTCCCTTCCTGAACTCGGTCACTTCGATGGGATCACTAGTCGAACGCCTTGAGTCGCACTACGGCGCGGTAGCCAAGATTACCGACGGACGCGTGATCCTGACACCGCGAGCCGGCGGCCGGTCTGTGTCCGATATCGCGATGCCGACGCTTGTCCTGCGCGAGTACAGTTTTGCCGATTTGGAGATTCTGACCGACTCCCGCGGAGAGACCGCCAGGACAATTGCCCAGTATAAGGACGGCGACGGCAACACGAAGACTGTAGAGACGAAGTCGAACATTCCGGATCTGGACACGGAGGCCTCTCACACGATCGGAAACATCTTCAACTCGCAAGCGGAGGCCGAGGCGGCGGCCAAGTCCGTCCAAGCCACGCTCGATCGGTCGACCGGGCGAATCCATGGCACGTTGGCTGAGGGCGACCCGTGGTTGCGCGACGGCCAGCGCGTCGTCATCTCCGGAATCCGCGACGGCATCGATGGCAGCTACGTTCTCGACATGGTCCGCCACGAATTCACGAAGCAGGGCGCCCTTCGCACTAGCTTCTCGGGCACCGCAGGCATCGACGGTCTTGCGGCCGAGTTCGGGTCAAGCACCTGCAATGATCCCGCCTTTATCGTGCCGGGTGCCGGGCAAGTGATGGGTCAGGTGCTGCCGCCTGCGGGTGCCCTCACCCTCGACCGAACCTTCGGACCGATTCCGGCGCTGACCGGCACTGCACCGCCTGTTCCGTGAACGGCACGCGCACGAATGCGCAGCCGATTCGACAACGTGCGCGACCGCTGCTATTGGAAAGATTGCTCCGGCGAATCAGCGCAGGACGCAAATGCGGCACGAAAGGATGTCTAGCGTTTCGACGAAAGCGAAGCAACCGAAAAATCGGTAGCCATCCACAGAAACAAGGAAGGGGACGCCCCGCTGCCCGCCGACTCGGTCGAAGGGGGAAGCAGGCAGGGGGTGCCGAAGACGATATTGAACACTGATAAAACCAGCACAAACCATGAACATTTGCAAGCCTCTGGCCGTGTGAGCTTCGCGGGTCCTCTCGCCAAGATCGCCCGGTTCGAGAAGAGCCCGGAGGCAGGCTGCAAGCGCGGAGTCGGCCTCAACACGCTGATCCTCTCCGATCTCGCCAAGCTCGCCCATCTCCGTCGCGGCTTAGGTCCCTGGGACGATGCTCGCGCCGATGCAGTGTTCGACGACGCTGCGCCCCGCATCGTGGCCGGGGCTCGTGCATCCCGGAAGCTGGCCGAGCGTGAGCTGGTCGCCTGGGCGCGCCGTCACTTGCCCGAGGTGATCGAGGGATGGGGGGAAGAGTGGGTGGCGGACCGCTGCCGTGAGGTCGAGGCAGAGCGCCACGGCTCGTTCCGCACCGTGGATGAGATCGCGAAGCGGCATGGCATCAGCCAGGACGAAGTGCTTGGTGCCTGTCTGGTGTCGCTCGTGGCGCAGGATCGGCCCAAGGCGGTGCGAAAGGCTGACCGCATGAAGGTCGATGCGCTCTATCAGCGGAGCAAGCGAGCACAGGAGCCCGGCTATACCGCACGCGAGAACAGCTTGGCCGCCCGGCACCGCCGCGGAGAGTTCGGTAGCGACAGCCTGAAGACCGTGAGGCGCAAGATCAAAGCTGGCCTGATCGATCCGGAGCCTCAGGGCCAGCCTGAAGCTCGTGTGCTCGACAGCGGCGATGTCCACTTTTCGTCGGCAACAGCACGTAGTGCGTGTAAGGTGAACGACGAAATGGGGACACCCGTTTCGGCGAGCACCGCCACCTCGATCGAGGCGACATCAGCCGAGAGCGAGACCCACGGTCAGACCGCAGCATCCGCCGTAGAGATCCGCACCTTTAGGGAGGTCTTGGCTGATCTTAAGGCCGGAGCCGATGCGGCCTGGGCCGACTTCATCTCGGACGATCCCTTCTACCGCGGGATCGATCGGGCCGAGGCCGAGGATGCCGCGCTAGCAACTCGCCTGGCTCTCGCGGCCTGACGGTCCCAACCCCCAGCCAACGGGTGGAGAGGGGCAGGCGGCCTCACTCCGCCCCACACGCACTTCCGAGCCCACGGCTCGCCAACTCGCCTCCGACGCCATCCAAGGGGAAGCGGGACTTCTTGGCGGTGAGCGCCCCACGCTGCCGCCCGAGCCCTCCGATATCGGCTCGCATCGCTCGCCTGCCGACCAGCATGGGATTGAGACGGCAGCCGTGATCGTGTCCGCCAGTCTCGGTTCCTCTTCATCGGCCTGCACGGCGGTCTCGCCTCGCCTCCTGGCTGGCGTCTAGCCACGCGACGAGATCTTCCGCTGTCTCGGGCGGACGGCCAAGCACATCCTTACTTCATGGACGGCCTCTTGAGCGCTCCGGAAGAGCGCGTCGCAGTGCTCGTACCGTTTTCGTGTTATGTTCGACTACGAACGACACCCATGATGCGCGCGGCTCATACCACAACACCTTAACTTCACGGATCGAGATTGATGCACCATCGCCTGTACACCATCGCGGGATTTGCCCGCTATCCGTCCCTCGACGTGCCGGACCGTCGCTTCCTCTCCTCCGGTTACTACCAACTCGGTATCGTGGCGGCCCGTGCCGACCTGCGCGCCTTGAAGGCGGCCTGCGCCGACCTGTTCGCCCGCGCCTACGGCCATCCCGGCAGCGACCTCTCGTTTCCCATCCGCGCCGAACCCGCGGGTCGAGAGTTCGTGCAGGCTCGCACTCGCGAGAGGCCGAACATCCTCATCCCGAGAGAGCGACGCGCGATCGGCATCCTGCGAGGCGATACCGTCCGGGTGAGCGGCACGCTTCATCCGTACCAGATGGATAGCCGTTGCGGAGTCCGGTTCCTCCTTGAGGCTGTCGAGTTCCTGGCCGCCGACACTGCGAGGGCTGCCTGATGCCGCGTCCCCGCAAGGCCGCTCGGGTCGTCCCCGCCGAGATGCGGGCCGCCGCGGAGTCTGGCTACGTCGATCGGCCCGTCTACGTGCCGGCGCCGGTCACGCTTGTCGCCACCACGACCGCTGAAGTCACCGACACCATGATCGGCTTGCCTGAAGACCCAATCGCGCAGGAAAGGGCCGTTGCCTACCTGAAGGCTGCCCTCGCCTTCCGATCTCGCCAGCACACCACCCTGCCCCGGCCGGTGATCACCGCCGTCGAGGTGCCGCTGCGCGACGACGCCTTGGAGATCATCGATCTGGTGGACCGCGACCTTGCCGACGCGCTGGGCCGCCTCGTGAACCGCCCGCTCGCTCGCTTCCTGACCGAGCCGCAATGATTCGGTGGGACCCCCCGAAAGATTCGCGACTTCGGCCACGGTTCAACGCTCCCGGAAGTGCGCACGTCCAGGTCAGCGCTCACTCAACCCGCCAGCATGGCCAAGGTTCCCTCACCGGATGCCGTTTCCTGCGGCTCAGGAGCCTCCAGACGGCCGTGGGCCTGTTTCCGTCACTCGGCGTCCTCGGATTGCGGCTGCCGCCTACGGGCTTCCTATGAGCCACCCACCGCAACGGCTCTCGCCCATACGCGAGGCCGCTCCTCACCTCTTGGCCGGCGGCAACCCGCTTCCCGCCTCAACCACGTTCCACGAACATGCTGACCCACCGACCCACCGACACTGCTCCCACCGTGAGCCTCGTGCTCAGCGACGATCTCCTCGACGCGATCGAGTACCTGCGCCGCATCAGCACCGACCCCGTGATCCCAAGCCGGTCACAGGTCGTCCGCGACCTTCTCAGCATTGCTCTCGCTCGGATTCTGTTTGACGGGCCTGACGAGCTTGTTGCGGACTTCGATGCGCCGTTCTTAAAGCCCGTAATGGGGCGATGATCCGTAATGGTATCCGCCGTTCTGATTTTAGCGGCTCAGTTTTGAGCCAGCGCAAAATTGCGCTGCCAAAAGCTGCTCGGCGATGGGCTAGCCGCAAGAGGTGCATCGTGATCGGCAACATGGTGGAGCAGGCGTTTTTACAAGCCCGTCAGCGACAGCCCGAGACCGCGAAGCGCTGGAGAGACCTTTCCTGGCGATGGGGCCCGGCGCTTCCGGACTCCGCGCTCACCGGCACGATCCAGAGCCACGGCAAGCTCGATCTGCTGGTTCGCGCCCCAGAGGATGAGGTGGCTGAGCGAATCCGCGCGGGTCATACTGATGAAGGCTCACGAGACGATGATGTGATCCTGCTCTCGCATCTCTGGGTCAGTGGTGCATACGAGACGGTGCGGCTCGTTTACCAGCGCAAGATCGAGAAGGACAACGGGCCATTTCGGCGTCTGCGGCACGAACTGGCCCTGGTGCGGATGCCGATCGACAAGCACGTCGTCGCCTACACGGACAGCAAGCGCTTCAAGGCGCCGATCCCAATGATGCGCTCGCCCAATCACGGCGACGCGCCAGCCCAATACGTCTTCGACCCGAACAGCTTGGCTCGATCGCACATCATGCCAGGCCGCCCATCCGAGCGCGGATCTTTGACGTGGCTCGCGACAGACGTTGTGAGCTGCACCACCACCTGGATCGAGCGGCGCGACCTCTCCGACCGCATCCTCGCCTTTGCCGAGGCCCTGCCGATCCAGCCGAGCCGGAGGTGAGCGGTCAGACCTTCAACATGGACGACGCAGTGCACGTTGAACCGGAGATCACCCAGCGCGGCCTCGTGCCGAAGGTGCAGATCATCGACGGCGAGCTGACGGCGGACAGCCGGGACGTAGCGGCGTTCTTCGGAAAGACTCACTTCCACGTGCTACGCGACATCCGCAACCTGCACTGCTCCGACGATTTTCGTGCAATCAATTTTGATTTGGTGAAAAACGGAGCCGGAACGACCTCGCATGTGATGATGCGGCGTGACGGCTTCACGTTCTTGGTGCTTGGGTTTGACGGAGAGGATGCCGGAGCTTTCCGCGAATCCTACATCGCCGAGTTCAACCGGATGGATCAGGCGCTGCCCAATCAGACACCGCGCTGCGGATTTTCGGCAAAGCAATTTTGCTTCGTTAAAACGGGACCGGTACCACTTCGCTCATGACGATTCGTCGACATGGCTTCACATCCCTGCTCGGACGATTTTCACCTCCTCAATATTGAGGCGCCGAAAAACGTAGCAGGAACCATCGCCTCGGTTACCCCGGCTCCGCCCGCACGATCGGTATTAGCTCGTGCTCGCTGCCGTGAGTGTGCGGTGTTGCAGGCAGAGGCACCATGGCGACCGCCTCGGCCATCTGCGCGATGCTGATGTGCCGGTACCGAGCCGCAGCGCCCTTGTCGGTGTGCCCCTGAATTGCGTCGGCGATGGAGTCGGGCGCTCCAACTCGCGATGCGGCGGACTTCCACCAGTGCCGGAGTCCGTGCAGGGGAGCGACCCGTTCGCGCTTGAAGCCCTGTGCTCCAATCCACGTCGCAAGGTGGTTCGTGACGCCCTTCGACGGGTGCTTGCCCTCTCCGACCCGTTTCGCGGGCCGCAGGTAGAACAACGGCCGATGCCCACGCTCTCGGGCGAAGGTGACGAAGCCGGCCTCAATGATGGCCGGGTGCAGCGGCACGAACCGCTCCGAACCCACGTTCTTCAGAGTCGCTCCATCCGGCGAAGGCGTGATCATGATGCCGATCACGCCCTCCCGCTCGATCACCGATGAGCCCCATAGCGCAGCCAATTCGCCGATTCGGGCGCCGGTCAGAGCCGCAAGCAGCGGCAGCCATCTCCTGGCCGGCGCCTTCTGATGTGCCGTGATCGCGAGAAGCCGGGCAACCTCCTCATCCTCGTAAGGCAGCATGCTCGTGCCGGGTTTCTTCTTCCCCGAGACCACGATGCCTTGCGCGGGGTTCTCCTTCAGGAGGTCGTTGCGCACGGCGAAGTTCAGGATGGCCTTCACTGCGGCGAGCGGGCCGTCCCCAAAGGCGGTCGCATCGAGGCCGCGGGCGATCTCGGCATCCTTCCACGCGAGGATATCGCGCCGGGTGATCCGAGCTGCATCCTCATGCTTCAGATGCCTGGCCAAAGAGTTGATCACGCCCCGCCACGTCGACACGGATGACGGCGCCGGCTTCCGCTCAGCTCGCCACTTCTCGAACAGCTCCGACAGGGTGACACCCGCCCCTTTCTGCCGCGCCTCGTAGGACGGGAACCGCTCGGCCACCGGGTCGGGCCGCCAGTCGCCTCCGGCGCGCTTCTTCAACGTGGCCGCCGCGTCGAGAGCTGCCCGTGCGACCCGGCGCAGAAGATCCAGCTCCTGGTCGGTGCTCATCACCACACCGCGCCGATCGAGCGCCCAGAAGGCGAGACGCCCCACCCGCTGCACAAGAGCCTGCCCGTCGTGCTCTGGCGGTAGCGCATCAACCCGTGCCGTCAGTTCCTCGCCGGTCGCGTCTCCGAACAGGAGATCGGCCATCACGGCATCATCGCTTCGCCCGTCCGCGGGAATTGGGGGCGCTCCCGGAATGCGGCCCTCCACGGCCGCACGGGTCAGCGCCTTGAAACGCTCCCATTGCTCCACCGTGCCGGGATTCTCATCGTGCTCTGCGACGAGCTGGCGGTAGACCTCGCCCGCGAGAGCGTCCATCTGCATCTGGCTTAGGACGGCTGGACCCTGCCGCACCGCCTCGTACACGCCCTGGAGATGTGCCGCGAGAGCGAGAGCCCGAACCTTCGCCACGTCTGAATGCCGGGTCCGCAGGGAGACTTTGGCGAACTCGCCGAGGCGGAAGGAGACCGGGATCTCATCCTCGCGACCGACCGCCGGCAGGGTGAAGCTGACCACCCTCCCCTTCAGGCGCTCGGCGACATCGGTCGGCACCCGCCGCTTGAACTGCGGCAGCTCGGAATCGGCGCGGGAGGCGTGACGCTTCATGCTCAGGATCATCGAAGGCTGTGTCCCGGTTTTGTGTACCGGTTCAGCGCCAGAAACCCAATGATCTCAATGACTCAGAAGCTTAGGAAGAAATGGTGCCCAGGGGCGGAATCGAACCACCGACACTGCGATTTTCAGTCGCATGCTCTACCAACTGAGCTACCTGGGCGACCGCCGATCCGCTGTGCGGCGTCGGCTGGAGCGGGGGTATAGTGAGTGCCGCCGTTCCTGTCCAGCCTCGTCTTGCACCGTCGGCGCGGGTTTTTCCGAAGGCCGGCGCCGCTCCTACTCGGAGCGCTTCTGGGGCGGTTCGGACTCCTCCTCGTCGTCGGTCGGGATGACGTAGCGGTCGCTCAGCCAGCGGCCGAGGTCGATGTCGGCGCAGCGCGCGGAGCAGAAGGGCGCGACCGCGGGCTCGGATGGGCGGCCGCAGATCGGACAGGGCGCGGCCTTCTCCGACGCGGCGCTCATGCCATCGCTCCCCAACGCTCGCGCACGGGGAACCCCTCGCCCTCGAGGAGCGCGCTCGTCTCGGCGAGCGGCAGGCCGACCACGGCGCTGTGCGAGCCGACGAGCTTCACCACGAAGGCGCCAGCGAGCCCCTGGATCGCGTAGCCCCCTGCCTTGCCCCGCCACTCGCCGGAGGCGAGGTACGCCTGCAACTCGCGCCCCGAGAGCCTCTTGAAGCGCACCCGGCTCTCGACCAGCCGCTCGCGGCGCGATTCCTTCGGCGAGACCAGCGCCACGGCGGTGTAGACCCGGTGCTGGCGGCCGGAGAGCAGGCGAAGGCAGTCGGCCGCCTCGTCCGGAATCTCGGCCTTCGGCAGGATCCGGCGGCCCACGGCCACCACCGTGTCGGCGGCGAGGACCCAAGCGTGCCGCATGTCCTCGCGGCGGCGCGCGGCCTCGTGTGCGGCCGCGAGCTTCTCCCGCGCGAGGCGCCGCACGAGCTCCCGCGGTGATTCCGACTTGCGCGGCGTCTCGTCGATGTCGGCCGGCAGGAGCGCGTCCGGCTCGATCCCGATCTGCTGGAGCAGCGCCAGGCGGCGCGGCGAGGCCGAGGCCAGGATGAGGCGTGCCGTCCTCGCCGGCCCGGTCTCGCCCGGCGCGGCGGGAGCCTCGGGCGCAGGAATGGTGTCCATGTCTCTCCAACGCGGTGCGCGGCGCCCGAACGCGGGGCGCCCGGCTCCGGCGACCACTAATGGAAAGCCTTCCCGATGTGAACGCGGGCTGCCCGCACCGGGGCGGCAGAGGGGCGTGGACAACGCGTCCGGCTCTGATATGGTCCAGCCGTGCCGCCGCGAGGCGGCCGCGTGAGCGCGAATGCGCCGCGCGCGCGGGCGTAGTTCAGTGGTAGAACGTCAGCTTCCCAAGCTGAATGTCGTCGGTTCGATCCCGATCGCCCGCTCCAATCCCTTTCCCTATAGCTGACAGGCCCTTGCGAGGCGTTCTTCACGCGCTTCGCGCTGCCCCTGAAACGGCGGGATACAACGGGGATACAACGCCCCCTCGAATCACGGCCCCTCTCCGAAGGCCAGGGAAGGGCTAACCGTGCCCCGCGTCGGCTCTTGCCGGGCGGCCCCCGATCCCCGAGGATCGCCCCATGACGCACGCCCCCTCGAAACGCTTGCCGGCCTGAAGGCTAGCCACCCCGTCCGGAAATCCGGACGGCCATGCGTTCCGTTCGAGGGGCCCTGCCCGTGACGACCTACCTGACCTCAGACACCCACGTGGGGCATGCCGGCATGATGTCCGACCGGATGGCCCGGCCCCGCCCGTTCGCCTCGATCGAGGAGCACGACGAGTTCCTCGTCAGCATGTGGAACAACAGGATCCGCCCCGGCGACCGCGTCTTCCACCTCGGCGATTTCGCCTATGGCTGCAGCCTCGCGCACGCCAGATCCGTGTTCGATCGCCTCGCCGGGCACAAGACGCTGATCCGCGGGAACCACGAGCAGAGGGGAGAGCGCCTGCCGTGGGAGGGCGGGATCCACGACGTCCTGCGGCTCTCGATCCAGGACCGGGGCATGCCAGCACCCGTCGACCTCTGGCTGAGCCACTATGCGCATATCACGTGGCCGGACGCCCACCGCGGCCGGATCCACCTCTACGGGCACAGCCACGGCTCGATCCCGCCGACGGCCCGGTCCTGCGACGTCGGCGTCGACGCATGGGGCTTCCGACCCGTGACCATGCCCGAGGTCATGGAGCTGCTCGCCGATGTCGCCCGGCGCGAGGGCGGCCCGGCCGCGGCGGCCGCCCTGGCCGAGGCAGCCTGACATGAGGGGCGGCTACACCTACAGCGAGCCCCCCGAGGGCGCGGTCACGTGCATGACTTGCGGGCGGATGGCTATCGGGATCTCCCGCGCGGAGGCGGAGCGCCGCGTCGAGGCGGCGAACGCGAACCGGCGGCCGGGGGATGCCCGACCTCCGATCACGGTGGCTTATTTCAGCTGCTGCATGCGCCCCCGGTACAGGCTGGCCAGGCTCGGGGATTGCCCGGACGGTGCGACGTACTCGTCGGTCCTGTGCGAGCGCCTGGACGAGGGCGGCTAGCCCGAGCCGCCCCGGTTCCGGCGGTAGAGGTTCACCGTCCGCCAGATCGCCACCCGCACGGCGTCCGCGTCGTCGCCCCGTACGGGCATCGACCAGACCTCGCCCGTATCGTCGCGCCAGAACCGCATCAGAATGTAGCGCTGCCCGACCTCGCACCCGTCCATGACGTCGGGATCCCGGCGCCGGAACAGAAGCGCTCGGCCGTGCTCGACGCCGACCACCTGCCCGAGAAACTCGTCGATCGGCTCGGCGCGCTCCTCGTCGTGCAGATGGAAGGGCGGGCACGCCACCCGGTGCGGCTTGCCGAGGGCCGGCTCGAACTCGATGCGGTCCTCGGCGTGGGCCTTCGTCCAGAAGCCCATGTCGAAGGTCAGCGCGAGGGCGGGTGCCCCGGCCGGCGCGGGCGCGACCTCGCCCGCGGAGGGCGGCGCCTCGGGCTCGGGCGTCGGCTCAGGGGCCGGGACCTCCGCCTCATCCTCCTCCACGCCCTCGGCATCCATGGTCGCGACCACGGCCGCGCCCCGCTCTCGACGAAGCCGGAGCCGCTTCTCCGCGAGAGGCGTCATCGGCTTCGGCGCCGGGATCTTCGGCTTGGCGGCCCGCGCCGCGATCGCGGCCTCGGCCCGCTCGCGTCGGAGCTTGGCTCGCTTCAGTGCGAGAGGTGTCGGCGGCGAGATCGCGCCGCCGAAGTGGTGCCGCAGGACTTCGTCGATCGGGAGCCCCTGCTTCACGTACCAGGGCTTCTCGTCGGCCGGGGCCGGCGCCTCCATCATGTCGACGAGGTCGGGCGCCTTCTCTGCGGGCGGGGCGGGCGCCGGCTTCGGGTGCACCAACCGGGCGAGCTCGCGCGGCCGGTGGAAGGGCGCCGCGACGGTCTCGGCGACCCACGCGCGGTGGGCGGCGACGTCGCCGGCGGGCAAGGGCGGGCGGGCCATGGCTACTCTCCTTGCCTGGCGAGGTCGATGCTGACGAGCGCGGCGACGTCGTCTGCCGGGGCCCGGGTGACGCGGGGGCGGCGACGGCGGAGCTGTCGCGTGCCGAGCATGACGTCGGCGAGGTGACCGAACGCGCGGTCCTCGTCGGCGCCGTTGACGCCGACGACCAGGTCGGGCGTCACGACGAGCAGGCGGTCCGTGTGCCGGAGCGCGACGCGCTCGGGCGCCGCGGAGGCGACCCGGCCGTTGAGGAAGTGCTGGTCGAGACGGAGGACGAGCGCGGCGTGCTCCGCGCTTCCCACGCGGCGGACCCGCCACCCGTGGAGAAGGGCCGGCCCGGCGTCGCCGTAGGAGGGCCGAAGGACGGCGAAGCGTCCTGCGCGCGTGAGGGGCGCGGCTTTCCAGATGCGGTCCTCGGCGAGCTCTTGGGCATCGTCGATCCGGCTCGTCTCGACGACGAGGCCGGGGTCGTACGTCCTGCCGTCCGGCCCGAACGGGAGGTGATGCGGCGTGACGGTGCGGCGGGTCCAGGTCATGGCTACTCCCCCTCGTTCCAGTTGAGGAGCACGGCGGAGTGCCGGCGAGCCATCCCGGCCTGACCTTCGAGCTCCTCGGCGCGCTCGGCGAGGAGCCTGCCGAGGACCGGGGCGACCCACGGCGGGATGGGGCGCCACGCCGGGTTGCGGTCTCCGTTCGGGAGGCGCTCGGGCGCGAGCCACCGGAAGGGCAGCCGCGGATCGAGCGTCGCGCGCGACCCGTCCGGGTGATGCGGCCCGAGCAGGCGGGCGAGCGGCCGCTTGAACTCCTCGCCGAGCAGGAGGCGGGCCGCGAATTCCAGGGCGTCCGGGTGCAGGGGCAGGGCCATCACAGGTTCTCCAGGTTCAGCGTCGGGCCGTTGAGCGTCCGGCGGACGGCCGCCTTGACCCGGCGCCGGCCGACCTCCAGGCCCCGGCGGTAGGCGCGGACGAGGGCGCGGTAGGCCGCGGTCGGGAGTCCCTGCGGCACCTGCAGCTCCGGCCTCACGCTCGCTTCCTGCACGAGATCGTAGTGGCCCGGCTTCACGCAGGGGCGGAGCTCCCAGCCCCCGCCCAAGGAGCCGATCGCCTCGATGGCGACGAGGTCGGCGTGGTGCCGGGCGGCGTCCTGCAGCCGCACGCGGGCGTCGAAAAGCAGGCCGTAGGCTCGGTCGCAGGGGGCATGTCGCCCCTCCTCGTATGCGCCTATCCAGACGAGGGCGGCTCCGTACGCGTCGAGCGCCGCGTGCTCGATCGCGCTGACCGACGTGAGCCACGCCTGCGGCGCGTCGGCGGGCGGGGTGCTCGCGTCGAGCGCGGCACGGACGAGCTCCGCGACCTGAAAGTTGGCCATGGCGTGCGTCGGCACGACGGCGAGCGGGACGATCTTGCCGCCGCCGATCCGGACCGGCTTCGGGGTGGGGGTGCGGGTCGCGCGTGCCTGCTGCTGCTGGGCCGGGAGGGGGACTGGGGCCGGCCCCGGCTCGGGCCCGACTTCTTCCATGGTGAGGACCGCACCCGCCTCCCGCTCGGCCGCGCTGAACTTCGCAGGGTCCCGGCCGCCGAGCAGCGAGACGATCTCGGCGGTCGCGTCCTGCGCCCGCTTGAAGATCATCGGGAACGTGACGGTCTGGAAGACGTCGGCGTCGTCGACCCACGCCTTGACGACGCGGAAGCCGGCGGCGGGCGGGTTCTCCATCGCGACGCGGTCGTGCTCGGAGAGCTGCTCGCCGAGGATTGCGCCGGTCGCGCGGATACCGTCGAGCAGCCAGGTGTCGAGCCTGCTCGGCTTGCCGTTGACAGCCCTGCGCTCGATCTCGGCGACGGCCTCATCGCGCTCCCGGTCGTGAGCCCGGATGCGGGAGAGGATCTCGTCGCGCGAGAGGCGCTGCGGCGCGGCCGAGGCGGCCGGGGCGGCGCAGGCCTGCTGCAACTGCGCGGGCTGGGCTATCGCCGGTGCCGCCTCCTCGGCCGTGCGCTCCAGGATCTCCTCGGCGTCGCGGGCGAGGTGGGTGCGGATCTCGGTGAAGTCGCCGCAGAAGCCGGACGCCTCGCCGTGCCAGATCTGCCAGGCGCCCTGGTGCCGGTGGACCGAGACGTCGCTGCCGCCGAGGGCGGCGTCGTAGGCGCGGACGACCGCGCTCATGTTGGGGGCGCGCTCGATGCGGGAGACGGCCGAGAGGATGGAGGACTTCGTCATGTTCGCGGTGTCCCAGCGAGTGAGGGAGCTGCTCTGAAGAACTGCTCTATGTCCATCAATCTATGGACCACCCCTGCCGGGCGCAAGGGCGGCCAAGCTTTTCAGTACGAGTAGATCCCGTTCGCCCGCCGCATCGCTCTGGGCATCTCGGCTCGGGCCTCCTCGTAGTAGGCGAGCAGCCGCGCGCGGAGATCGATCGCCTCCTCCAAAAGCGGGTGCCGCGCGAATCGGGGGTGCGTCACGATGATGAGGCGGCTGCCCAGGCCGGCCCCGATCGAGGCGCGCTTCCCCCAGACCGCGAGCTCTTCGCCCGGATGGGCTGGCTCGCGTCCCTTGTAGAGGAAGCCGGCGTCGAGCTCGGCGATCGCCCGGCGCGCCTCGATGACGGCCGGGGTCAAGTCGTCGAGGTCTAGGCGCGGAGGAGACCCTTCCAGCTCAGGTTGATCCGATGGCCGGGGGTCAGCCGGGGCCGCGGGCCGCCCTCCCACCAGGGCTCCCCCCGGAGCGGAAAAGGGCGCGGCGCAGCGGCCTCCTCGACCGCCGGGGCAGTGGGCTGCTCGGGAGCGGGAGCGGGCTCGGCCGCGCCGGAGGGCAGCTTCTTCAGCAGGGCGAGTGCCATCTCGCCGGCCTCCGCAACGCCGCCGTGGAGCCGGCAGTAGGCGCGGACCGCCTCGACGGGCATGCCCTTGTACTCGGCGCTCCCGTCGCCCGGCTCGAACCAGGACTGGTGAGGGCCGAGGCCGCTCGTGTCGATCTTGGGGTCTCGGTGCCTCGGCGGGGCGTAGAACATCACCGTATCCGAACCCGGGTCCTTCGAGACGGAGATGTAGACGTTGTCCCTGAGGCGGATCTCGGTGGAGCGGACGGCTCGGGTCACTGGCTTACTCTCCCTGCGTATCTTTCGAGTTCGGCGGCCTGACTTCGATACGAATCGGCCCGCTGCGCGCAGAGCCGGGACAGCCGCGCGTCGATTGAGGCGGCCGCCGCGGCGAGCTTGGCGTGGTGCCGCCACTGCGCCACCAGCGTCCGGCTGCTCGGGCGGCGGAGGTCGCGGAGCGGCGCGCGCTTGACGACGTTGCCGGCATCGAGGCCGCCCGGCAGCCAACCCTAGTAGAGAGTGACCGTGCGGTCCGCGTCGCAGAGGGTCGTGGTCGCGTAGGGGCTCACGATCGCCGCGGCCGCCTCCCGGTGCGGGCTCTGCAGGCGGTCGGCCGCCTCCTCCCTAGCCTGCAGATCGGCGAGGTGACCTCGGCGGAGGCGCCAGCCCAGGCCTCCGCGGGGGCCCGGGGCGTACTCAGTCCACCCGTAGCTCGCGAGGACGTCCATGAAGTTTCGGGACCGCTCGTGCCAGTCCAGCGGCAGGATCCGCCGGGGGCCGTACATCGTGAGGTACAGCTCGCGCGGGCCGAAGCGCTCGCCCCCGCGCTCGGCCACGAGGCGGTCGCGGATGTTGACGTGCCACTCGTCGGGTCGGCTCATCGCGGCCTCCTTCAGAACGGGATGTCGTCGTCGGTCAGGGCGAGCTGCAGCGCGCGCGGGGGCAGCGGCGGGAAAGGCAGTTCCGGCTCGTGCTCCAGGCGCCGCTCGCGCTCGACCTCTCGGGCGTGATCGCGCGCGCAGCCCTCGGGCATCACGGTGCAGTGCCGCGAGACGAAGAACTGGCGGTCTTCGTCGAGGCCGACGTGGATGCGGTAGCGCTCGCCGGCCCGGATCCCGCGGCCGCAGCTGCAGCTGTCGCAGACGTGCGCCTTGCGGGCGACCGCGTCGCGCCAGACGCCGCCGTCGGCGAACGTGGGCTCCGGCGGATCCGGCTCGAAGTCGATGTCGGGCCCGTAGTGATAGCCGGTCAGGTCGATCACGGGCGCGTCTCCCCGGCGGGCACGTAGCTGACGACGCGCTGCAAGCCGAGCGCGTCCAGAACCGCGTCGCCGGGGGCGCGGCGCCCCTTCCGCACGTCTCCGACGTATTGCGCCGACACGCCCGCCGATGCGGCCCACGCCTGCTGCGAGCCGGCCTCCCGGATCGCCTCCTCCAACCGCAGCAGGACGTCCTCGCCCTGCATTTGCCTCACCCCGCCAGACACCACCGCCTCCTGAAAACCAAGCCTCGGATCCGCTCATGCGCTGACCCGCTGATGTGAAGGTCGGCAATTCGCCGGCAGTTGTCCAGAGTGATGGATCGGGTTTTTCAGTGAATCCACTTATTTGTATTTTGCAAGTTACAAGAAACCCGCGGCGGTTGGGAGGTTCGGCAGATTAATTTGGCCTGAAGCGCATATTTCCGAGTACGACCACTTGCGAGATGCTTGCCTGAGTGGGACGCTACGCATGTCAGCGTATTCGCTGACCCGGCCGATAGAGCCGGCCACCCCGGTTTCTGGAGACCCTCTCATGGCCCCGCCGATCGAGTTCGGCACCGTCTGGCGCTGCGTCGGCATCCACCGTCGTTACGGCAACGAGCTCCCGCTCTGGCTCTGCGACGAGCCGACCACCGCGTTCCGCGACGCCTACAAGCGGGCCCGCGGCATGCTCGTCGGCGTCGGCTACAGCTGGACCGATCGCGGGCACGACCAGCCCCGCCTCGTGGCGTGCTGGTGGGACATCGGCGTCACCGTCGACGTCGCCGCCCTGCGCGCGGAGGTCGACCGCGTGGTCGCCGAGGCGGCCTCCGAGCGCGAGGCGAAGGCCCGCCGCGAGGAAGAGCGCCACGTACTCGACGTCGCCCAAACCGAGATCGCGGCTCCCCCGATTCGTTCGGCTCTGCGCACCCTCCTCGCGGAGCGGCCGTGGACCCTTGGGCGCGCGCTCACCGAGGCCCGCGATCTCGCCGCGGCGGAGAGCTGGACGTCGTGGGGGCTCCGCAGCGCCGAGCGCTACCTCGACAACGCCGCGGGCAACATCCGCCGGGCCGAGGAGCGCCTCGGACGGCCGGCCCCGGCGCTGTGGTTCGCCCGGGCCGCGGATCCGGCCGTCCGGGTGGCCGCCCTGGAGGCCTGCCAGCACCTGAGCTCGCTCGACACTGATTGGGCAGCCGATCGCAACTCGATCGGCTGGTCGCAGGCGACGTGCTGGACCGGGCACGTCCTCTCGGAGCGCGAGGCCCTCGACCAGGGCGAAGCCGCGCACGCCCTCGCGCTGCTGCAGGGACACCGGCTGCAACTCGCCGACGAGCTCAACGTCCGCCTGTTCGGCGAGGCCCCGAAGCGGCGCCGGCGGGCCAAACCCGACGCGCCGGCTGGCGCCTTGCTAGTCTGAGGCGGACGATCACCCCGCGAGAGAGGAGGACACGATGCGGTTTCTGGGACGGTTGCTCGCGACGATCCTGCACATGATGCTGGAGATCTTGCTGCTACCGCTGACGCTGCTTGGCTGGCAGCCCAAGCCGACAGCGTCGAGCGTTGCGGCGGCCGCCCTCGACGCCGTCCGCCGCGACGAGCCGGGCGAGCCCCTCGCGCCGGTCGTGCGCAAGCCATGCCCGATGGCGGAGCTCGTGCAACGGCACGCCCGAGCGCGGCTCTTCACGCACGAGCAGCACGCCCCAGTCGATCCGCTCCCGAGCCCCCTCGCGGCATGGGTCGCCGGGCTCGACGCGACGCAGCTCGGCGAAGTTCTCGGCTGCCCCGCGAGCCGGCTGCAGCGCCATATCAACGCCGGCCTTGGCGGGTCTACGGCACTTGGCCCGTTCCGCCTACCGCCGGTCGTCGCGGACGCTGTGCCGGCGGGGATCGCCGGCAAGGGCGCCAAGGGCGGGACCGGGGGGCCGAGCCGCTCGGTCGACGTGGCCGAGCTGCTGGCAGAGCTCGGGACAACGCCCGCATACAGCTACGGCCCGAGCCGCTAGACGCGGGCCACCCCATTTACCCCGAGCCCGCCGGTCACCCCGGCGGGCTTTTTCATGCGCGGTCCCTGACTGCCGCGAGGACGTGCGAGAGGGCGTGCTCCGCTCGATCGGCGCGCTCTCGCTCGGCACCGATCGCCCTCGCGCATGAGGCGAGCTCACGGCGGAGGCGGGCGGTCTCGACCTGCGCCGCGGTGGCCTGCTGGCGCGCGAGGGCGAGTTCGTGGATGAGTTCCGAGACCGCATCGACGCCCCGGCGGCGGTCGGTTTCGACAGCGCGGAAGAGGTCCTGGACCGCGAAATGCCCCATCATCAGGCCTTGAGCCATCCGCCCCGAGACGTCCGCGGTGATGTGGGCGGCGTGGTGCGGCATGGGGACGTCTCCAGTGCGGGGCGATCTCGTGCTCCCAAGGTGGGCCTGGCCGGAGTCCCGGGTCAAGAATCTGGGGAAGCCGTCCACAATCGACGGTAAACGAACCCCTGGCCCCTTGTGCCTTGCCCTGTGCGCCCGAATCGAGCGCACGTCGGGCCGACGTCGGACCAGATGTGCCTGCCGCTCCCGGAGGCCTCCGGGCATGGGGTGTCGGCGCCGTCCCGGGGCGCGCCCCGCACGGGCGCCGAGGGGCCATCGTCCGGACGGCATCCGAATTGGAAACTCGATTCTTAAATCCGCAGCCTCGATTCTGGATCTAGGAGTAACGGGGGGATTAGTCCTCGCCTCGCAAACCACTCCCGAGGGGTCACTGTTTTTGGGGGCCTGGTGTGTTGGCCGTCTCACCGGCTAGGGCGAGCCTCCCGGGCATGGCCAGCACCCGCATCAGGCTCGACGTCTCTGCCCTTCGCCGGGCCGGGATCACGAAGGCGAAGGAACTCCGGTCGGCGCTCGACGAGGCGGTCCTCTACCTGGCGGCCTGCGCCCGGAAGCGCCTGCGCGAGGTCGCCGCCGAGGTCTTCGACCGGCCGACCGCCTTCACCCTCGATGCCTTCCGGTACCGGAAGCTACAGGGCGAGGCGCCGGCCGCGCTCGTCTACGTCCTGCCCACCGCCGCGCGCTACCTTGCCCTGGTGGTATTCGAGGGCGAGCGACGTCCCGGCGATCCGAGGACGGTGTCCCGCGGCATCCTCGTCCCTGGCCGCGATGCCGTCCTCGACCGCTTCGGCAACCTGCCCCGGTCGCAGATCTCCCAGGCCGAGGCGGAGGGGGCCCGGTGGGTCCCGACGCAGGGCAACGCCGAGATCCTGATCCTGCCGGGGCGGGACCACCCCCCGGATCATCGCGGCGGCGGAAGACGTCGCGACCTACGAGCCGAGGCTCCCCTTCTATGACGGCCTCAGACGATAAGGAGGGGGATGGCGCTCTGCACGTCAGCGTAGGGCGCGCCCCGGATCGTCGGCTGCCCGCCGTTCAACTGGCTCCGGAATGCGGTCGCCTGACGCCAGCTAACGCCACCGTCGAACGAGATTTGCACGATCGCGGTGTCGGTGAGCGTGCCGCCCGCCCGGCGCGAAGCCGACGAGCAGCGCCGTGCCGTGCCTCACGGCCCGAGTGATCGCGTGCGGGACGTGCTCACCCCTCAGTTCGCTCGGTCGCACGATGACGCGTGTGTGCGGGTAGCCCACGGGGTTGCACCATCGCCTGCCGGAAGGGGCGCCCGGACGGTGGGGCTTGCCCCAGGCGCCAAGTCGTTCCAGCGAGGGTCAGGCTCTCGGCCCGCCGTGCGACGGACAACACACCACTCATCGCGACGAGGGTGGGTCCGGTCCCCGGGAAGGGCCTGGCGCTAGGCCACGGTGTCACGCGAGATCCGGGCGAAGAGGGCCGGAACGGTCGCGGCGGGCAGGTAGCCCCGGAGCTGCAGGGCGCGAGCGGCCCGGCGTACTAGGCCCTCGACATGGACGGCGTTGGGATGCGTCCGCCCCCGGGCCCCTTGGGAGCCGGTCAGCGGCGCGTCGCGGATCGCGTCGACGATGGCGCGGTCGAGCTCGCGCGGATCCGGCAGGCCAGCGGCCTTGCGATCGGCACGCTCCTTCCGTTTCCGCTCGGCATCCTCGCGCCGGCGCTCATCGGCTGCCATCTGCTCGATGATCGCGCGATGGCCAGGGGTGCGCTTGCGCGCGGGGGAGAGAGCGGCCTCGGACATGCCCGAATGATGCTCGCCCGGGACGCAAGGATCTAGGTCGCCCGCCGTGCAGATCCCCACCACCGGACCAGCTCCATGGCGTGAAGATTTGCACCACCTTACCGCCTCGGCTTCACCCCAGTTTCCCTCTAGGCTCCAGCCTGGGGCGGATGCGGTCTCGCGATACAATACTAATTGGGCTGACCATTCTCACCCGTCCCAGCCGGCCTCCCCGCCCTCTCTACCGCCCGCCGGGTTCTATATTTTAGTATTAGGGGACCGCCGGAGCCTCTGTCCCGAGCCCGTTCGTAGCCGCCTCCGCAGAGGGGAATGGGCTTGTTCCTGCCACGCCGAGTAGTACCTTCCGGTGGTGCAAATCTGCAAGCGTGAGCTCATGCCCGCCTCGCCCGAGCCCTCCGTCCCGTCCGCCCGCTCCCGGCGAGCGCCCTTCGTCCCGGGCGTGCGCGGCGACATGGAGGCGGCGGTCGCCTCGCCGGAGGCCTTCGCCAAGGTTGCTCCGTCCGTGCCGCGCCCGGTCGCCTACCTCCTCGACCGCCGGCTCTGCGCGATCCCCCGGCTCGGCGCGCGGGACGTGGCGCTCTGGGAGTGGGTCGTCTCCTACGCGATCGCGCAGCATCCCGACGGCCTGCCGGAGCGGATCCACGAGCCGGCGATCCCCGTTCGCCCCGCCCTCGTTGCGATGAGCGGGCGCACTCGGCTCGTGCAGCCGCGCGAGCTCGCGGACAGCCTCGTGCGTCTCCTCGGGGGCGAGCGCCAGGAGCTGAGCATCGACGGTGCGTTCCGCGCGTCACTCCCGGAATGGATCACGCCGCTCCTCCGCCGGGACCTCTACGGCTACCTCGACCTGGCCGCGCTCGCGCGCTTCTCCACCAAAGGCGCGCCGCTGCTCTACCGCCACCTCGTTGGGCGCCTCGCCGCCGACCGTGTCCGCTACCTGCCGGACGCGCCTTCTCATGTCGTCACGGTGCCCGTAGCAGAGCTCGGCGAGATCCTCGGCATGCCGGCCCCGCACCGTATGGGGCCGCTCCGGATCCGCTATCTGCAGCCTGCGCTCGACGACATCGCCGACCACGTGACGGCCTTCACGGTCGAGGCCGAGGAGGCCAAGGACGAGCGGGGCCGCAACCTCGCCGTAGCGTTCTCCGTTCGCCTGCGCCCACCGGAAATGCGGACGTCAGCCGCACGGCTACTACCCGCGGAGGACCTCTCGTTCCTGCAGGCGCACCCGGACGCGCCGGCCTTCCAGCTCCGGGCGTCAACCCTGGTGAAGCTCGGAAGCGCGCTCCCCTCTCGCCGGGTGACCCAGCCGAAGGCGGGATCGCGCCGTCGGCCCGTGGCTGCCCTGGGATCGGAGATGCATGCCTGGCGGCGGATCTGGCTCGCCGCCCTGGACGAGGCGCTCACCGGCTCCGCGCTCACGCCGGGCCATGAGACGTCGCCGTACCGGGGGCAGCGCCTGCTCGAAGCGATCACGAGGGACGGCGCCGACCAGGCGTTCTGGGCCTTCGTCATGGCCGAGGTGGAGAGCCCCGACCTGCAGGCGCGCCTCGACACCGGGGCCGGCATCGAGCCCATCCGCATTCTCGCGGCAGCCGAGCGGGCCCGGATCCTGCGCTTCCGGAACGCGCGCGCCGACCGCCGCCGCGCGTTGAGGCATGCGCGGGCCGAGGGCACGCTCCCGCCCTCGACCCCGAAATCGAAAATGACCGATTTGCAGCCGATGACCGCTCCCGTCCCCGTCGCCCCCCCTGTAGCCTCAGCGCCCGAGCCCGCCGTGCCTGAGACCGATGCCGCCCTTGTGGCGCTGCTCTCGACCGAAGAGGCGCGAGCCGAGGCCAAGAAGCTGTGGTGGTATTGGCAGCCCGCATCCGAGTTCCCGCGCCTGCACGCGGCCGCGACGGCCAAGCTGCTGCTCGACGAGGATCTCGACGGGCAGTTCCCGATCTTCGCCAGGGCGGACGAGGCCATGGGGGGCGAGTACCGGGCGAACCTCGCGAAGCTTGTCTCGACCTTCGACCTGCCCCGGCAGCTGCACGAGGATCGCGTCGCGACGCGAGTGCCCGACTTCATCGACGCGGACCTTGCTGAGACGCTCGTCACCTTCCTCGGCCGCACGTTGACGGTGCCGGTGCAGAACGGTGTCACCGCCGACCCGAAGAGCACGCTCCTTCGCGACCGAGCCTTCGTCCGAGAGCGGGTGGTGAAGGCCCGGGCCGAGTGGCAGGAGCGGGCCGCGCGCCGGGGCGATGCGTACGTGCGCGGAAAGCCGCGGACGTTCGAGCAGGTCCAGCGCGAGATCTACGGCGGCGCGCCGTTGTTCGTGGCGACGGTCAAGGATCGCGACGGGTTCAACCGCGCGGCCCCGCCACCGCCGGCCCCTCCACCCCAGCCCGAGGCCAAGCCCCCGGCGAAGGCCGAGTAGGAGCGCCCTTCGGAACCTTGGCCGTGTTGCCGCGTTTGGTCCCTTGGGCCTAGACTGGTCTAGACACTATCACAATCGGTGCACCCTCTCTAAGGCGCGGCGCGCAATAGGCGATTCGGTCCTTCGCGCCGGGGGGCTGCCACATGTTCAGTGTCTCCTCGTTCACCGAGGACATCCCCTCTACGGCTCGGACAATCCAGGCGTCATCATCTTGAAGCGCGCGGTCCAAACCCACTGCGTCCTCAGCTAGCACGCCGACAAGCTCACCGTCGTCGAAATGTGCCGGGTCCGGATCTGCCGGATGGACACCCTCGCCGAGAACATCCACCGGTCCCAGGCGGCCTGGCGCAAGGGCGAGCACTGGCCGCCTCCTCGGCGGCCACTACGATTGCGCACTTCCCCTGTAGCGAGCCTACCAGATCGCCGAGGCGAGCGCCCTGAGGAAGGTCGCCTTCGGGGTCGAGACTCCACACCTTCCCAACATAGCCGCTCCCTCGCCAGCCTCGGCCGCCCAGGTCCCCTAACCCCCGGTGTGTTGTCCGTCGCACGGTTGGGCTGTCTGCTAGCCGGACGCCACCACTCGGCGCCGGCGACGCCTCAAGTCTCCCGTCGAGCGAGGATGTGCCTACCAGAGACCGTGGGTGGCGGCAGCCTCACGCGAGCTGCAGACGCCCCAGCCTACAAAACCGCCCGCGGCCGGCGCCTGGCTCGCCAAGGAGCCTAGCCCCCGCATCCTCCTGGATGCCCGCGGCCTCTACGGTAGCCGCCAGGTCGCGGCACGGCAAGTAACCCCGCCATCCTCCAGTGTACCCGTGAGGTCGGGGTCGACTTCGACTACACGGGGCCAGGTCACCACGGTTGTGGCGCACAGGCAGGTCGCTCGGGGCTGAGGCCGCCCCCGCCTCGAGGGAACTGGGGTGACAACACGTTGAGCTCGTCACCTTAGGTAAGAAGCTCAACCTCAATGTTGTCGTGGCACCAAATCTTTCCAAAAGGAGTATCAACCTCAATGTGAAAAAGATCAACCTGACCAGACCTGTGGAAGTACATCAGATTTTTGTCTTTGAGACAACCATCAACTTCGCAAATGATGTAATCGCGTTTGTCGTATCCATCTTTTGATGACCACGACTTGATGCCGATATACTTTAGAACCCGGCCTTGGTAGTCATCTTCATTTCCAATGAGGTCGCTTGGAGAGAGACGAACCTGCTCCTTCTTCGTCGGCGCGAGTGCCGACTTGGCCTGAGCCCAGGCGCGGCGCATCGCTCCAGCAATGTGAGCCCGTGCGCGTTCACCAGCAATCGAGGCAGCCTCTCTGGCCAAGTTCCAGGCCTGGCGCATGATCGCGCCGAGATCGTATCGAGTGCTCTTTGACATTCTGACGCATCCATCGAATACATAGATTTCATGCACGATGTTGTTGCCAGATTATCGAGATGTCCAGCTAACAGGGTTGTAATTGTTCGGCGCTATATCGCGTGCGGCTCAGAGAGTTGCCACGCGGCAGGGGGCGACATCTCTGTGGCCCTAGCGCGGGTCAGAAGCGGTCTTACGCGCCCGAAGTTGGACGCCTTGGCAGAAAGTGCCAAACCGCCGCCTGATCGCCGAGCGAGGCGCTATCGCGGCTGCAGACCGCTGTTCTTATCCACAGCCAAAGTACGGTTTTCCGTGGCGCCCCCGCTATCGATGTCCCGGCCGAGCCGGGAGTGGCCATTCCGCCGTTATGATGCAGCGCAGCAAGAACGGTGGTGCCTAGTCTCCGAGGAAAGGCCAGGCCGTCGGGCGGCTATCAACAAGGTCCGCTCGGCGACACGGATGAGGGCGCCGCCCTGACCGCGGAGGCCCTGAACGCCGCGATCGAGTTTCTCGACGAGTTGCTCGCGAAGCGCGGTGATGAAGATCCTGCTCCCTAGATGTTTGATCCCAGGGTTTGATGGTGCAGTTTTCTCACGAGAGTGGAAGGACGCGCTATGGGCCAGGTTCAGCACGGGAGCGCCACGACGACAGCGGCAGTCCGTCGAGCGATACAGCATAGTCAAGCGAGCCTGAGGGCGCTGGCGGCCCGTTACGGCGTCAACCCGAAGACCGTCGCGAAGTGGAAGAAGCGGTCCTCGGTGACTGACCGGAAGACGGGGCCAACGGATCCCCGGTCCCCGGTGCTGACGGCCGAGAACGAGGCGGTGATCGTCGCCTTTCGCCGACACACCCTGCTGCCACTCGACGACTGCCTCTACGCGCTGCAGCCGACGATCCCGCACCTTACACGCTCAAGCCTGCACCGTTGCCTGCAGCGCCATGGCATCTCGCGGCTCCCCGAAGTGGATGGCGACAAGCCGCAACGTGCAAAGTTCAAGCACTACCCGCTCGGCTACTTCCACATCGATATCGCCGAGGTGCACACCGAAGAAGGCCGGCTCTACCTGCTTGTGGCGATCGACCGGACCTCCAAGTTCGCCTTCGCCGAGTTGCACGAGAAGGCCACGCGCCGGGTCGCCGGCAACTTCCTGCGGGCCCTTGCTGCCGCCGTTCCCTACAAGATCCACACCGTGCTCACCGACAACGGCACGCATTTTACCGAGCCGTCCGGCAACACTTGGACGCCGGAGGAGATCAAAGCGATGCGCGCCGAGAAGGTGCTGTTCCGCTGCCACTCCTTCGAGGGCGCCTGCGCCGACCTCGACATCGAGCACCGTCTCACGAAACCGCGTCATCCCTGGACGAATGGTCAAGTTGAGCGGATGAACCGCACGATCAAGGACGCCACCGTCAAACGCTTCCACTACGACAGCCACGATCAGCTTCGGCAGCATCTCGCTGACTTCGTGGCCGCCTACAACTTCGCGCGGCGCCTGAAGACCCTACGCGGCCTCACGCCCTACGAAGCTATCTGCAAAGCCTGGACGGAGGAGCCCTCTAGATTCACCCAGAACCCGCACCACCAAATCCCGGGACCAAACACCTAGACCGGTCGTCGCCCTCTGGAAGGGCGAACTGCGGCGCGCCGGACGCCGGGAGATTGGCGGGGTCCTGATGGGCGAGGCTGTCGCCCCGGACACGTTCCGTGGCGTCGAGGCCAGCGTGCAGCGCGCCGGCGGGACCGCGACCAGCTTCGTACGCGACCTCGGGCATCATGGCGACGCGATCCGCGCGCCCTATCGAAGGACGGGCCACGACTAAACGCGGTTCAACTACCTCGGCGAATAGCACTCGCACCCGTCGTTTCCGACGGCGCCCAGCCGCGATGACCTCACCACCATGCATGAGCTTCTCGCGCAGGGCCGGATCAGCGCGACCTTCGCATGCCTGTTGATCGTGCGGCTCCGGCTCTTCCGCCGCCTCGACGTGGGAGCCTACGTCTTCACGCCCGAGGGCGGGATGCAGAGCGTGACGGTCGTGCGCGAGCGGTAGCGGCCGGCGTCGCCGACTACACCGGGGTCGCATCCTCGGCCTTGAGCGCGCCCGTCACGCGGGCCGGGTCGACGCGCAGCCTCTCGATCCAGTCCGCGAGGTTGGGCGGCCGGTACCCGGGATTGTCACGCCAGCGCGCGAAGACGCTGCCGTCGATGGTCTCGTTGATCCGCCAGGTCGTGCGCTCGGAGCCGACCGCGGGCGGCGCCCCTACCGGCCGGTGGAAGCGCGGCGTGAACAGGCGCAGGAGCCTCGGGCCGAAGGCGGCGTAGGAATCCGCGATCTCCGCGTTCGGGGCGGGCGCGTCCAGGGAGAAGCCCGGCCGAAAGGCGAGGCCGTGCTGGGCCGCCTTGTCCAGGATCCACTTCAAGGGGGCCTGGGCGAGGATGTCACTCGGGTAGCCGCCGCCGACGTTGGCGTGGGCCCCGACGAACCAGCGCTGCTCGATCGCATCGAGGCTCCGGCGCGGGCAGGTCGCGACCTTGTCGTTGTCGGCGGTCTGCGTCCAGAAGGTCGGCTCGAAGGCCCGACGCTGCTCGTCGAGGGCGAGCGCGTGGAAGGCGTAGGTGTTTGAGCGGTAGAGGTGGGTGTCGAGGAAGCGGTACTTCGCGACCCGGGTGCGCAGGCTCGACAGCGGGTTGCCGACCGATCCGACCGTGTCCCATATCCCCATGAACTTGACGTCGGCGGGCACGCAGTGGGCGACGAGCCAGCGCTCCTCGATGCCGGCGAGCCGCGCCGGGTCGGTGACGAGCAGCGTGCGGATCGTGGGCTCGGTGCGGCGGCGGTAGCGGGCGTAGAGCTGCTCGATCGAGAGCGGGGCGCCCGGCCGGAGCACGCCGCACTTCGAGATCAGGCCGGACAGGCTGCGCGCCGCGTAGGCGCCACGGCTGAAGCCGAAGATGAAGATCTCGTCTCCCTCCTCGTAGGCCTGGACGAGCCAGGTGTAGGCGTCGACGATCTCGTTATCGAGGCCGTAGCCTACGATCCCGCCGCGCACCTTCTCACCGATGCGGGTGCCGACGCCCTGGCTGTAGTAGACGAGCTGCCCGGGGGCCGTCGGGTCGCACAGCGACTTCAGGCGCCAGACGTTCGTGTTGTTGTTGAGCGTGTTCCAGGTGCCGTCGAGGAAGATGGCGAGACGCTTCATGGCGGATACCCCCCGGTATCGCGGGACGGCGACGTGAGGCGGTCCGGACCGGCCCAGGCGCAGCTCAACGCTCACGGACCGGCGACGTTCCTGATGCGTTCCTGGGCGGGCCCGGCGACGAGCGCCAGCGCCCTATCCCCGTTATCCACAGCCCTCCACCGCGCATGCCGGAGGCCAAGCTCGGCCGCTTGGCGGAACCCGGCCGCCATGTTCCACTTTTGTTCCGTTGGATTCGGAGCACGCGCATGCAGGTCTCGGGCGTCACGATCGGGTTGCCGACACCGATCCCCATCCTGGCGAAACCCGTGCGTGCCGGCTTCCCGAGCCCGGCCGACGACTTCATCGAGGAGGAGATCGACCTGCAGCGGCTGCTCGTCGCCAACCGGCCGGCCACCTTCCTGGTGCGGGTCGCCGGCGACAGCATGATGCTCGCCCGCCTCTTCGACGGCGACCTCGCGGTGGTCGACCGCTCCCTGACCCCGCGCAACGGCGACGTCGTGGTCGTCGACATCGACGGCGAGCGCTCCTTCAAGGTCTGGCGCCGCCAGGGGCCCCGGGTCACGCTCTCCTTCGCCAACCCGCGCTTCCCCGAGTTCCGGCTCTCCCCGGACGCCGTGGTCGAGGTCTGGGGCGTGGTCTCGGGCTCGGTCAACCCGAGGCGCCGGAGCGGCGAATGAGCGCCCGGGCCTACGCGCTCTCGGACGGGAACAGCTTCTACTGCTCGTGCGAGCGCGTCTTCGACGCGAGGCTCGCGCGGGTGCCGGTCATCGTGCTCTCGAACAACGACGGCTGCGCCGTCGCCCGCACCAGCGAGGCCAAGGCGCTCGGCATTCGCATGGGCGAGCCGTACTTCAAGATCCGCGCGCTGTGCCGGGCGCAAGGCGTGCGGGTCTACTCGTCGAACTACGCGCTCTACGGCGACATGTCGGCCCGGGTGAACGCGGTCTACCGGGGGTTCTCCCCGCGCATCGAGGTCTACTCGATCGACGAGAGCTTTTTGGACCTCTCGGACGTGCGCGAGCGCGACCGTGTGCCGCTCGCGCGCGACATGCGCGAGACGGTGCGGGCCTGGACGGGGATCCCGACCTGCGTCGGGATCGGGGCGACGAAGACGCTGGCCAAGCTCGCCAACCACGTCGCCAAGACGGTGCCCGAGCTCGGCGGGGTCTGCGACCTGACCGACCCGGTGCAGTACGACCACTGGATGGCCCGCATCGCGCCCGACGAGATCTGGGGCGTCGGCCCGGCCAACGCGCGCAAGCTGGAGGCGCTCGGCTGCGTCAGCGCGGCGGACGTGCGCGATCTCGACACCCGGGCGGTGCGCAAGGCGATGACGGTGGTGGGCGAGCGCCTAGTGCAGGAGCTGCGCGGGGTGCCCTGCCTCAACCTGGAGGAGCTCGCCCCGACCCGGAAGGGCTGCGCCGTCACCCGCAGCTTCTCCGACCGGGTCGAGGACCGCGCCACCATGGAGCAGGCGGTCGCCGCGCACGCGACCCGGCTCGGGGAGAAGCTGCGGCGCGAGGGGCTCGGGACCGACCACGTCACGGTCTTCTTCCACACCTCCGAGCACGACCGCGACCGGCCGCAGCGCTCGGTCTCGACGGTGGTGACCCTGCCCGAGGCCACGAACGACACCCTGGTGCTGCTGAAGGCGGCGACGCACGGCGTGCGCAAGGTCTGGCGCGACGGCTACCGCTACGCGAAGGCGGGCGTGGTCACGACCGACCTGGTGCCGCTGGCGGCCTCGCAGCGGGCCCTGCCCGGCTTCGGCCAGCTCGACCGGGAGCACGGGGTCGCGTTGATGGCGGCGCTCGACGCCTGCAATCGCCGGTTCGGGCGCGGCGCCGTGGTGCCGGCGACGGCCGGGCTCGCCGAGAAGCGCGACTGGTCGACGAAGTTCGAAATGCGCTCCCCCCGCTACACCACCCGGCTCGACGAGTTGCCGGTCGTCGCGGCGGCCTAGCCGGGCGAGCCCGGCCCCTCCCTTTAATGTGATACAACGTCAGGAGGTTGTGCTACATTAGACGGCGCTCATCCCTCGCGCCTTCGGAGGCTTTCCTCTCCGTGGGCAAAGACCGGCCCTGTTGGTCGCCAGCGCGCGGGGCCCTGCGGCGCGCTCCCCCCGATGCAGTGCGGCCAGATCGACCGGGCGAGGCCCGCAACGCGCCCGCGGTTCCCGCTAGCCGCGCTTGGTCATGTTCATGGGCATGCCCTCGCAGCAGCACCCGCCCTTCTTCCCCTTTATGGCGCCGTGGTTCATGGCCATCCCGGTCTTCATGCCGGGCTTGCCGCACATCATGGCGCCCTTGTCCTTGCCGCCGCCGCAGCAGGACATCGCCATTACCGGGGACGGCGCCATCAGCAGCAGGGCGGCCGAGGCCAGGACGATCCGCTTCATGGTCTTTCCTCCGTTTCCCGCGGGCCCATCATAGCGGTGCTCCCCTCAGCTGCTCCGTAGGGCTTCCCGCGATGGGAAGGTCAAGGCGTAGCGCAAGCCGCCCGAGCTTCCCGCACCGTCTCCGTCAACCAAGCCGCGCCGTCCGCAGGCGCAGGGCGTTGCCGATCACGCTGACCGAGGAGAGCGCCATGGCGGCGGCTGCGATGACCGGTGAGAGCAGGATGCCGAGGAACGGGTAGAGCACCCCCGCCGCGACCGGCACGCCAGCCGCGTTGTAGATGAAGGCGAAGAACAGGTTCTGGCGGATGTTGCCCATCACCGCCCGCGATAGGCGGCGCGCCCGCACGATGCCGAGGAGGTCGCCCTTGAGCAGCGTCAGGCCCGCGCTCTCGATGGCCACGTCCGTGCCGGTGCCCATCGCGATACCGACGTCCGCCGCCGCGAGCGCGGGGGCGTCGTTGACGCCGTCGCCCGCCATGGCGACCACCTGACCCGCCGCCTTGTGGCGCTCGACCACGGCGGCCTTCTGGTCGGGCAGCACCTCCGCCTCGACCTCCTCGATGCCGAGCCGGCGCGCCACCGCTTCTGCCGTGGTGCGGTTGTCGCCGGTCAGCATCACCACCCGGATCCCCTCGGCCCGGAGCGCGGCGAGCGCCTCGGGCGTCGTCGCCTTGACCGGATCGGCGATCGCGATGACGCCCGCAACCTGCCCGTCGACCCCGGCGAAGATCGCGGTGGCCCCGTCGCGCCTCAGATCATCGGCCTCGGCAGCCTGGGCCACCACGTCCACCCCCTGCTCGCGCAGGAAGGCGGCATTGCCGAGCGCCACCCGGCGGCCCTCGACCGTGCCGAGCGCGCCCTTGCCAGTCGGGCTGTCGAAGTCGGCCACGGGGGCCAGGCCGATGCCGCGATCCTCGGCCGCCTTCACGATCGCCACGGCCAGCGGGTGCTCGCTCGCGCGCTCCACGCTCGCCGAGAGGCGCAGCACGGTGGCCTCGTCGAAGCCGCCCGCCGGCACCACCCGCGTCACGGCCGGCTTGCCCTCGGTCAGCGTACCGGTCTTGTCGACCACCAGCGTCGTGACCTTCTCCATGCGCTCCAGGGCTTCGGCGTTCTTGACCAGCACGCCGGCCTGGGCGCCGCGGCCGACGCCGACCATGATCGACATCGGCGTGGCGAGCCCGAGCGCGCAGGGGCAGGCGATGATGAGCACCGCGACCGCCGCCAGCAGTGCGAAGGTGAAGCGCGGTTCCGGCCCGAAGGCCATCCAGGCGACGAAGGCGAGCGCCGCCACTCCGATGACCGCCGGCACGAACCAGCCGGCGACTTGGTCGGCGAGGCGTTGGATGGGGGCGCGCGACCGCTGGGCTTCGGCCACCATCTGGACGATGCGGGCCAGCATGGTGTCGCGCCCGACCTTGGTCGCCTCGACGACGAGCGAGCCGGACTGGTTGAGGCTGCCGCCGATGACAGAGGCGCCGGCCTCTTTGGTGACGGGCATCGATTCTCCCGTCACAAGGCTCTCGTCGACGGAGCTGCGACCCTCCACGACAGCGCCGTCGACCGGCACCTTCTCGCCGGGCCGCACGCGCAGGCGGTCGCCAACGCCGATGGTGTCGAGCTGCACCTCCTCGTCGGTGCCATCCGCCCGGATGCGCCGGGCCGTCTTCGGCGCGAGGTCGAGCAGCGCGCGGAGGGCCCCGCCCGTGCTCTCGCGGGCCCGCAGCTCCAAGACCTGCCCGAGCAGCACCAGCACCGTGATGACGGCGGCCGCCTCGAAATAGGCCGGCACCGCCCCGCCATGCCCACGCAGCGCCTCCGGGAAAAGCCCGGGCGCCACGGTCGCGACCACGCTGTAGAGCCAGGCGACCCCCGTCCCGAGGGCGATCAGGGTGAACATGTTGAGGTTGCGGCTGCGGACGGATGCCCAACCGCGAACGAAGAACGGCCAGCCGGCCCAGAGCACGACCGGGGTCGCCAGCGCGAACTGGATCCAGTTGGACGTCTGCTGCCCGAGGCGCTCCGTCAGGCCGAACAGGTGGCCGCCCATCTCCAGGACGAAAACCGGCAGGGTCAGGACGAGCCCGACCCAGAACCGCCGGGTCATGTCGACGAGCTCCTCGCTCGGGCCTTCGTCGGCGCCGACCATCGCCGGCTCCAGGGCCATGCCGCAGATCGGGCATGCCCCGGGGCCGACCTGCCGAACTTCCGGATGCATCGGGCAGGTGTAGATCGTGCCCTCGGGTACCGGGTCGGCCTTCGTCGCGGCTTGGCCGGGGTCGACATAGCGGACCGGGTCGGCCTCGAACTTGGTCCGGCAGCCGTTCGAGCAGAAGTAGTAGGGGTGGCCGCCGTGCTCAGCCCGGTGCTTCGTGGCGTGCGGGTCGACCATCATCCCACAGACCGGGTCCTTTACACGGTTGGCACCCGCGTCGTTCGCCGCGATGCCGGCCTGGTCGCCGTGCGCATGGCCGTGGGCGTGCCCGTGCCCGTGACCGGCATGGCCGTGGCCGCCCGCGCAGGCATGGCCTCCCGGGGCGGGGTGATGTCCCTGTGGCGCGTCGCTCATGACCGCTCCTTCCGCATGGCCGAGGAGGCACCGCCGGCCCACGAGCGACCCGACGGCAGCCGGCGCCTTACTGGCGGCCTTCCTTCTGGGCGTTCTTGTCGAGCCAGGACTTGAGCTCGGCGATGCTCTTCTCCTGCTCCTGGATGGTCTTCTCGGCGATCTTCTTCGCCTCGGGATTGTCGCCGTTTCTCAGGCCGACCTGGGCCATCGCGATGGCGCCCTGGTGGTGCGGGATCATCGCGCAGATCCAGGCGACGTCGGCGTCCTTGGCCATCATGCCCTGCATCATGGGGCCGTTCATCGACATCATGGCCTGCTGCAGGCCCTTCTGGGCCTCGGTCATCTGGCCGCCCATGCCCTGCATGGCCTGGGACATGTGACCCTGCATGTCCTTCATCGAATCCTCCTTGGCAGCCGACGCCGCCTTGCAGGCCGCGGGCAGCTCGAACGAGGGCCCCTGCATGGAGCCGTGGTCGTGGTCGGCGGCGAAGGCCGCCCCGGTGCCGGCGAGCGCCAAAGTCGCGGCGAGGGTCAGGGTGCGAACGAACAAGATTGCCTCCTCAGGTCGGTTGGCGGGGGCGGCCGGTCGAGCCGCCGCGTCGGGTTCAGGCGGCCATCTTCCGGCAGGTCTCGGCGCAGGCCCGGCACTGCGCGACGCAGTCCTGCATGTCGCCGACCTGCTCGCAGCTCCTGGCGCAGGCCTCGCAGATCTCGGCGCAGGCCCGGCAGGTGTGCTTGTGCTCCGGCAGGCCGATCAGCATGAAGTGCGCCGAGGTCCGGCAGATCTCCGCGCAGGCCAGCATCAGCCGGAAATGCCCCGGCTCGACGTGCTTGCCCCCGGCCGGCAGGCAGTGGTTCGAAGCCATGCCCAGGCAGGTCTGGTAGCAGCGCAGGCACTCGTCGATGCAGGATTGCATCTCGCTCGACACGTGGCTCATTCAGATATCCTTCTCGCTTGTATTTGCGAATGAGGGCACAGCTAGAGATCTGATAAAGTATTAACTCAACCAGCTAGCTACAACCTGGATATCAAACTCCTCAATCCGCGAAGCGTTCAGAAATAAATACTCTGTACGATCACGGATTTGGGAGCTTCGCCTACCTGCGCGAGGGCGACCTCACTGGGTGCCCTTCTTTTTGAGGAAGGCCTCCATCTGGGCGATCTCGACGTCCTGAGCCTTGATGATCTCCTCGGCCAGCTTCCGGATTTCGGGGTTCTTCGAGTGCTCCAGCGCGACCTTGGCCATGGCGACGGCCCCCTTGTGGTGGGGGATCATGCCGCGCACGAAGTCGACGTCGACGTCGTTCGTGTAGCGGATGTCCATGTCCCGGTGCATTTCGGCGCCGACGTCCCGGAACGCCTTCGTGGCCGGCGTGTCCGACTTGTCCGTCGCCGTCATCGCGGCGTGGTCGTGCCCGGCATGGTCGTGGGCCTCGTGCGCCAGGGCGATGCCCGAGAGGCCGAGGGTCAGGGCCGCCGCGGCGAGGGTCGAGGTCAGGGTCTTCATCGAAGGGGTCTTCCTGGTGCGTGGGATCAGTTGAACTTGCCGCTGGCGGTTGCGCCGTCCGGGCCGGTGAGCTGCACGGCGCCCTTCGGGCTGTCGCCGAGCGCCGCGGCGGCCTTGCCGGTGAGGCGGTTGCCGTCGGCGGGCTCCAGGGGCACGCGGGTCGGCTTGCCGCCGACGACGAGGATGGCCGTGCCCTTGAAGCCCGCGGCCGGGACAGGCTTCTGGCCCTCGTCGGACACGAACACGTCTACGGTCTCGCCCTTGGCGACGAGCTCGACGTGGAACTTGCCGGCGTCCGCTACCCGGCCGCCGTGCTGGCCGGAGGTCTCGTGGGCATACACGGTCGTGGCGGCGAGCAGGCCGGCGACCAGGGTCACTCGCGGTAGGATCATGCTCAGGTCTCCTCTCGGGGTTCAGTAGGCCTCGGCCTGGCGCGGGCGCGCGCCGTCCGGGGATGGGTGGACCGGTGCTTCGGCGTGGAGGGCGCGCAGCCGCTCCAGCGGCTTGCGTCCGAAGCGCAGGAACAGGACGGGGGTCAGGAAGGTGTCGAGCAGCGTCGCGCTGACGAGGCCGCCGAAGATCGTCACCGCGACCGGGTGCAGGATCTCCTTGCCCGGGCTCGCGGCATCGTAGAGCAGCGGCACCAGGGCGACGCCGGCCGAGAGCGCCGTCATCAGCACCGGGGTCAGCCGCTCCAGGCTGCCGCGCACGACGAGGTCGGGGCCGAACGGCACGCCCTCGTGCAGCGACAGGTTCAGGTAGTGGCTGATCTTCAGGATGCCGTTGCGCGCGGCGATGCCGGTTAGCGTGATGAAGCCGATCATCGACGCCACCGACAGCGGCTGCCCGACCAGCCACAGCGCCGCCACCGAGCCGATCAGGGCGAGCGGCACGTTGCCCATGATGATGAGCGCCAGCGCGGCCGAGCGGTATCGGCTGTAGAGGATGGCGAAGACCAGGGCGAGGGACAGCGCCGACAGCGCCGCGATGGTCCGGCTCGCCTCCTCCTGCGCCTGGAAGGTGCCCTCCAGGCTGGTGAAGAAGCCGGGCGGCAGCGGCTCCTTCGCCACGGCCTCGCGGATGGCCGCCACGATGGTGGCCATGTCGCTCTCGCCGTTGGTGTTGGCCTGGACGACGATGCGGCGCCGGGCGTTCTCGCGCAGGATCTGGTTCGGCCCGTCGGTCTCGCGGATGTCGGCCACCTGCCGCGCCGGCACCCAGCCCGAGGGCGTCTCCAGCAGCAGGTCGCCCAGCCCGGTCGTGGTCCGGCGATTCTCCGAAAGGCGCAGGACCACGTCGAAGCGGCGCACGCCGTCGACGACCGTCGAGACCACCCGCCCGTTCGAGAGGCGGCTGATCTGCTCGACGACCGCGGCCGGCTGGACGCCGTAGAGGGCCGCCCGGGTGTAATCGACCCGCACCTCAAGCTGCGGGATGCGCACCTGCCGCTCGACCTGCAGGTCGACGAGCCCCGGGATCGCGGCCATCCGGTCGCGCAGGGAGTTGGCGACCCGGCGCAGGGCGTCGAGGTCCTCGCCGAACACCTTGAGCGCGATCTCGGCCCGCACGCCCGAGAGCATGTGGTCGAGCCGGTGCGAGATCGGCTGGCCGACGTTGACGGCCACCGGTAGGGCCGCGAGGCGCCCGCGGATGTCGGCGACGAGCGCCTCCTTCGGACGCTTGGCGCCTTCGTCGAGCGCCACCTCGATCTCGGACGAGTGGACGCCCTCGGCGTGCTCGTCGAGCTCGGCACGGCCGGTGCGGCGGCCGACCGCCTTCACGCCCGGGATGTCCAGCAGCAGCCGTTCGGCGATCAGCCCGACCCGGTTGCTCTCGGCGAGCGAGATCCCCGGGTTGAAGGTCATGTTGACCGTGAACGAGCCCTCGTTGAACGGCGGCAGGAAGGCCCGCGGCAGGTTCCAGGCGGCCACGCCCGCGGCCACCACCGCCGCCGCGACGGTGCCGACCAGCAGGCCCTTGTGGCGGAAGGCGACCCGCAGCAGGCCGGCGTTGCCGCGCTTGAGCAGCTTCAGGAAGCGGCTGTCGTGCTCCTCCAGGTTCTTCAAGCCCGGCAGCAGCAGGGACGCCAGCACCGGCGTCAGGGTGATGGATGTCAGCAGGCTCGCCAGGATCGAGATGATGTAGGCCTGCCCCAGCGGGGCGAAGAGCCGGCCCTCGATGCCCGACAGCGCGAAGAGCGGCACGAACACCAGGATGATGATGAGCGTCGCGTAGACGATGCCAGAGCGCACCTCGTTCGAGGCCTCCACCACCACCTGGAACACGCTTTTCGGGTTGCCCGCCCGCCGGTTCTCGCCGAGCCGCCGGTAGATGTTCTCGACGTCGACCACCGCGTCGTCGACGAGCTCGCCGATGGCGATGGCCAAGCCCCCGAGCGTCATGGTGTTGATGGACAGCCCGAACAGGTGGAACACCACGGCGGTCGTCAGCACCGAGACCGGGATGGCGAGCAGCGAGATGGCCGTGGTGCGCACGTTCAGCAGGAAGGCGAACAGCACCACCGCCACCACCAGCACCGCCTCCAACAGGACGCGCTCGACGTTGCGGATCGAGGTCTCGATGAAGTCGGCCTGCCGGAACAGGACCTGGTCGGCACGGATGCCGGCCGGCAGGGTCGGCGACATCTCCTTCAGGGCGGTCTCGATGCTGCGGGTCAGCCGCACGGTGTCGACGTCGGGCTGCTTCTCGACCGAGACGATGACCGAGGGCTTGGCCATGTAGCCGGCGTCGCCCCGCTTCGTCCGGGCGGCGAAGGAGACCTCGGCCACCTGGCGCAAGTGGACCGGCGTCTCGGCGACCGTCGCGACCACGAGGTTGCGCAGGTCGTCGAGGCTCATGGTCCGGCCGATGTTCCGGATGAGGTACTCGCGGGAATGCTGGTCGGTGAAGCCGCCGCCGGCGTTGGTGCCGAACTGCGCCAGCGCCGTTTCGAGCTGGGCGTTCGTCACCCCGAGCGAGCGCATGGCGGCCGGGTTCGGGCTGACCCGGAACTGGCGCACCTCGCCGCCGATGGGGATGACCTGCGCCACGCCCGGAATGGTCAGGAGCCGCGGCCGGATGGTGAAGTCGGCGACCTCGCGCACCTGCATCGGGGTCGCGGTCTCGCCGGTCACCGCCACCAGCAGGATCTGGCCCATGATCGAGGAGATCGGCCCCATGACCGGGGTCACGCCCCGGGGCAGCTGGTCCTGCACCAGGGACAGCCGCTCCGCGACCTGCTGGCGGTTGCGGTAGATGTCCGTGCCCCAGTCGAACTCGACGTAGGTGATGGACAGCCCCACGCCCGAGACCGAGCGCACCCGGGTCACCCCCGGCAGCCCGTTCATCCGGGTCTCGATGGGGTAGGTGACGAGCTGCTCGACCTCCTGGGGGGCGTAGCCCTCGGCCTCCGTCATGATGGTGACGGTGGGCTTGTTGAGGTCGGGGAAGACGTCCACCGGCAGCTTGGTCGCGGTGAAGGCGCCGAAGAGCACCAGCACCGTGGCCATGGCGAGGACGAGCAGGCGGTTGCGGACCGACTGGCTGACGAGGAACGTGAACATCTGGCCTGCCTCCTCAGCGCACCTGGTCGAGGAGCTCGGCGCCCTGGGTCACGACCCGCTTGCCGGGTCCGATCCCCTCGGCGACCAGCACGCGGCCGCCGTCGAGCGGCTCGACCCGCACGGGCCGGGCCTCGAAGCGCTCGGCGGTGGTGTGCTCGTAGACGACGTCCTGCCCGTTGCCGGTGCGCACGACCGCCGCGCGCGGCAGCGCCAGGCCGGACTGCTCGGTGTCGGTCCCGGCCAGCACGGTGACGAACTGGCCGACGCGCAGGCCGGAGGCGTCGCCCTGCACCGCGAACTGCACCGGGATGGCCTGGTTGCGGTCCGCGAGGCCCGTGCCCTGGTAGGCGAGCTTCAGGGCGCGTCCGTCGGCGAGCCGCGCCGTGGCGTTCTGGGCCGCCGTCAGGGCGTCGAAGCTGAGGGCCTCGACCCAGAGGCGGTTCGGGTCGACGATCTGGAAGACCATGGCGCCGGGTGCCGCCATCTGGCCGGCCACCGCGGTCGCCTGCGCCACCACGCCGTCGACGGGGGCGACCAGGGTCTCGGGCTGTTGCCTGATCTTGTCGAGAGCCGCGCGGCGGTCGTGCAGCCCGTTGAGCTCGGCGACCGCGTCGTCGAGCTGGGTCTGGGCGACGGCGCCGGTCGTGGCGAGTTTCCTGAAACGCTCGACCCGACGCTCGACGATGGCGATCTGCTGGTCGAGTTCGCCCTGGCGCTGGCGCATGTCGGAGACGTCGACGGCCTGGACCGGCGGTGTCACGGTCGCGAGCACGTCGCCCTTGCGCACCTTCGTGCCGAGGCGCGGGAACAGGCCGGACGGCGGCGGCGAGAGACGGCCGCCGACCGAGGACTGCACGACCCCGCTGGCGTTCGGGTCCGGGATGATGCGGCCGGGCAGCTCGACCGAGCGGTGGAAGCTGCCCTGCTCGGTCATGGTAGTGCGCAGGACCAGCAGGCGCTGGGTCGGTTTCGGCACGAAGACGGAGCCGTCGGGCAGGCGCTGCGCGAGGTCCGACGAGGCCGGCGTGGTCTGGCGCGGCTCGATCAGGGCGGCGCCCTGCACGGGCGCGCCGTGATCCTCGTCGCCGTGCGCGAAGGCGGCGGTGCCGAGGACGATGGTGATGCCGATGGCGACCAGCGCCACCGCCGGCGCGCCACGGCGCCCGCGTGCGAGCGCCGTCACGAGCACGCCGAGCAGGAAGGCGACGGCGACCGCGGCCACCAGGGCCGGGTCCTTGGCCGTGAGCCGCTCCCGGACGTCGTGGGCGACCTCGGACAGGCGCGCCAGGGCAGCCTGAGCCGGGGCCGGCTTGGCAGGCGCCGCGGCCGCGGCGACCTTCGGGTCGGGCACGGTGACCGCCACGGTCAGCACATCGACCGCGTCGCCGGCCGTGACGGTCGCGAGGAGCTCGTGCCGGCCGGGCTTCGACAGCCACGGGGCCGGCAGCGCGTAGCCGCCGTCGGTCGTGGCGGTCGCGACCTTGGGACCGTCCGGCGTCTCGACCTCGATGGTCGCGCCGGGCACCGGCTCGTTCGTCCGGAAGCGGTCGAGGAACAGCGTCAGGGTCCCGTCGCGCGGGATGGCGACGAGCTCGAAGGCGTCCGAGAGCGCCTCGCCGCGCGGGGCGATGGTCTTCGAGACAGGGGGCTGGGCGGCGCCGTGGTCGTGGCCCTCGTGGGCGAGCGCCGGCCCCGCCAGGACGGCGGCAAGCAGCGCCACCGCGCGCAGGGCGGCGGCAAAACGGGTCGACATGAACAGGAATCCTCGCGTCGGGAAGTCCGGACGGCGCCGTTCTCGGGCGCAATCCGGGCGTCGCGCGCCTCAGGCGCGCCCTACTTCACGCGAGGGTTCGTGGGGGCTTGGGCAGGGCCTCGGGGACGGGGCCCGAACGGCCGGCGACGTCGCGCGGGATCAGCGTGACGGTTCGGAACAGGGCCGGCGACAGGGCATAGGGCCCGGACAGGACGCCGGTGGCGCAGCAGGCCATCGTCCCGCAGCAGCGGGTCTTGCAGCCGACCGGGCAGCACTTGTCCTGGCTCGGCTCGATGCGCGCGCCGTCGACCGTGGCCGGGGCGAGCGCGACCCTGGCCCATGCCGGCAGGACGGCCCGGACGGCGACCTTGGGAGCCACGGAGACCGCGGGCGCAACAGCCTTGGGCGTCGGAGAAGGGGCGACCTTCGGCTGCGCCGCGGCGTGGTGGCCGTGGTGCGCGTGCCCCTCGTGGGCCTGGACGGCGGACGGCGCGACGTAGGCGATGATCGCGAGGATCATCGCCGCCATCAGGCGCACGATTTGCCGGTCGAGGCTCATGAGTTCTGGCTTACACCGATTCCGGTGGCGGGACTATGTCCGCCGTTGAGACGTGAATGCCGGGATGAAGGTTTGGTTGCCGTCGCGGCGTTTCAAGCGGCGGCGAGCAGCGGCTCGGCCGGGTAGCCGGCGGCGGCGATGACCTGAGCGATCCGGTCTGCCGGGACGGACGCTCCCGACACCGTGACGAGCTTGGTCCTGAGGTCGACCTCGACCCGGGCGTTCGGCTCGATGCCCTGGACCGCGCGGGTCACCGACTTGGCGCAGCCGCCGCAGCCCATCTTCTCGACCTTGAAGCTATGCATGACGCACTCCCTTGGATGACGTCACACCCAGATGGGGCTTCCCATAGTGGGAAGGTCAAGGCCCCTACCTTCAGGCCGGTCGCCGCCGCGGCGAGCACCACATAACGGCAGCCCGGCCATGGGAATCGTCGTTTAAAGCCACATAACGGACCGGCTTGTCGTTTTGAGGGACTTTGCGCGCCGGAGTCGGTCCTCACCGGCACCGTGCTCACGCGGCACGTTCAGACAAGCTCCTCACCCCGGTATCGGGCAAAGGTGTACCGGCCTTCCGGACCGAACAGGACCACATCGTAAGTGGCCGGCTCCATGCCGTCGACCTCCATGCCGGGCGAGCCGACCGGCATGCCCGGTACGGCCAGACCCGTTCCCTTCGGCTTCTCGGCGAGCAGGCGCTTGATCGCGCCGGCCGGCACGTGCCCCTCGATTGCGTAGCCGCCGACCTGGGCGGTGTGGCAGGAGGCGAGGTCCCGCGGCACACCGAGGCGGGCCTTCACCGGGTTCACGGGCCCCACGGTCACCGTCACCACGAAGCCGGCCTCCCGCAGGTGGGTGACCCACTTTTCGCAGCAGCCGCAGGTCGGGTCCTTCGTCACCGCGACCTCGGGCAGGCCCGCGGCGAGGGCCCGCGGCCCCACGGCCATGCCCGCCGCCAGTCCCGCGAGCAGCGCCCGGCGCGTCGTCCTCGTGTCGGCCTTCATCGTTCGCACCCACGCTCCCATTATCGAGGGCACGATACGGCTTCCCACGATGGGAGGGTCAAGCCTCGCCTCCCGGACGCGTCAGGGCTTGCGACCGGCCGAGCGAAATGGCGCGCCACAAGTCGGCGCCCCGGCGTCAGTAGCCGTGATGGTGATGGTGATGGCCTCGGTCGAAGTGAACGGGGCGGTCGTAGCCGTGATGGTGATGCCGCTCGTAGCCATGGCGGTGGCCGTGGCCATGGTGATGATGGTGGTCCCAATGATGGTGGTGGCGATGGCCCGGACCGTGATCGTACCACTGCGCGGATGCGGCGCCAGGGAGGAGCACGAGGGCGGCGGCGACCAGGCCTGCGATGCGAAGCTTCATGGAAGGACCCTCCTCGGTTTAGATGTCTCCAGACTGGGCAAGTCGCGTTGAACCGGTTCTGAAGCCTGCGCGCAGCCTCCGTTCAGCAAACGGCGTCGCTTCCCTCGACGACGTCCGGCCGCGCCCCCCACAAGGCTATCGCCATGCCGAGATTCGCCAGCGCGAGCGCCACCAGCACGCCGTAGGCCGCGTCGGCGCCGCCGTAGGTGAGCGCCACCGCGCCGAGGGAGGGTGCCACGGCCTGCGCGATCAAGCCCGGCCGCGCCAAGCGTCCAACGAGCACCGGGTAGCGGACCGGGCCAAACAGGGCGAGCGGCACCGTGCCCCGGGCGATGGAGTAGATCCCGTTGCCGGCCCCGTAGAGCGCCAGGGCGACGCCGACCGCCGGCACGCCGGCCGCGAGGACCGCCAGGCCGGCTGCCACCAGCACCATGGCCGCGGTCAGCGTCCAGAGCGGGTGGTGCCGCCCCTTCGCAGCCATCTCGACGATGCGGGCGCCGACCTGGGCTGGGCCGATCAAGGCGCCGTAGGACACGGCCGCGGCGAGCGCGACGCCGCGGGCCTGGAGCAGGGTGATCAGGTGCACCGAGATTAGCGTCATCACCGTGCCGCCTAGCACCAGCACGCCGGCCATCAGCAGGAAGGCCCGCCGCTCGCGCGGCGTCAGCGGCTCGCCATGCCCGCGCGTCACCTCCGCACCGGGTGCCGCCACGGGCGCCGGCGGGATCAGCCCGAGCACCAGCGGCAGGGTCACGGCGAGGTGCAGCCCGGCATAGGCGAGGCAGGCGCCGCGCCAGCCGACATGGTCGACGAGGAAGGCCGAGAGCGGCCAGCAGACGGTGCTGGCGAACCCGCCCCAGAGGGTCAGCTTCGTGATGGCCGGGCGCGCCTCCGCGCCGTAGAGGCGGCCCAGGGTCGCGAAGGCCGGGTCGTAGAGGCCGCAGCCCATGCCGAGCCCGATGACGAGCCAACCGGACAGGAACACGGGCAGGTTCGGCGCCAAGCCGATCACGACGTGGCCCGCCGCCAGCAGCAGGGCGGCCGATGCCAGGACCGGGCGTCCCCCGTGCCGGTGGATGGCGATTCCCACGCGGGGCGAGGCGATTGCCGCCACCAGGAGCCCGACGGACAGGCCGCCGACCACCCAGGCGAGTGGCCAGCCCGTGTCGGCGGCGATGGGACCGGCGAGCACCGCCGGCAGGTAGAACGACGAACCCCAGGCGAGGATCTCCACCACCCCCAGGGCCGAGATGACGGCCAGCCTGCCTCGCCCGCTCATGTCGGCACCCCGCGACCGCACCGCGGGCCGGTCGCCGCCTTCGCCTCGGGTTCGGCGCCGCGGCATCCATCCGAACCGGCCGACCAGGGCGTGGCGGCCAGCGCCGCCAGGCAGCGGCCCATGATCTCTTGGCCGGTCGGGAAGCCGTCCCCGGGCGGGGCCCGGCTCGTCCACGGGCCCGCCTCGTAGCCCCGCGCAGGGAGGCGAGCGGCCGCCGCCAGACCGACCCGGCCGGCGCCGACGACTGCGCCCGGTAGCGGCGTCGTCTCTGGCATGCGCTGCTCCGCAGGTTCCGGAATTATCGAAATAACGGGCACGTCGTCAGGCCGCCTCGCCCGTCCCGGAGCAGGTCTCGTCGGCGCAGCACTCGTCCGCGAGGAACCCGACGAGGTCGTCCATGGCGGGGTAGACGGCGCGGCAGATCAAGGTGGTGGCCTGCCGCTCCTGCGAGACTAGGCCGGTCAGGATGAGCCGGTGGAGGTGGTGCGACAGCGTCGAGGCGGCGGGGATGCCGACGCGGTCCTGCAGCCGGCGCACCGGCAGCCCGGCATGCCCGGCCCGCACGAGCGCCCGGTAGATCCGGAGCCGGGCGGGACTGCCCAGGGCCTCAAGCTGCTTGGCCGCTTGTTCGACGTTCATGGAAATACATGGCCATGGAACGCGTCGGCGTGCAATGCCTTATTCGGCATCCATCGAATAACGGGGCCGCCGCCGGTCGCCTCGTAGCCTATGCACGGACATGACCCACGCAAACCTTCTCGCTGCCCTCCGCAGCCATGACGCTCTCCTCGTCCATTGCTCTCGTCCTGGTAAGGGTCAGGATCCGAAGGAGCGGGTCTATCCAGACGACCTGCAGAACGCGATCCAAGTGCTCGACCGTGGCATTGGAACACTGCCGTGTTCCCTCATCTGGCCCGCTCATCAGGCCACGTATGGCTCGGTCGGCATCGTCATCAAGCCTCGTACGTTTGCGTCCGTGAAGGGTGTCGTCACCGGAGATGGCGGCACCACTTACGATGATGCTACGGGCGAGCGCTCCAAGGGAAGAACGGTGCCGCTCACCATGCAGAACCTGCCCTCTGCCTTCACACCCACCGGCGAGCACAACGAATGGACGGTCGCGGATGCCGACTGCGTCGGCATCTACTTCGCGCCCGGCAGGTATGCTCAAGTGGCCGAGCGGACGGGGCCGCTTGGACCGGATGCCAAGTACCCCACCAACTTCAGAAACCTGACGATGGATGACGTCCGCAAGGACTTTCCCGGCTTGCCCATCTTCAGCATCGTAGAGGGGCGGGTGCTCGGCTTCGTCCATAATCCGTACTGATTTACTCCGCCGCTTCCGTCCGGCTGCTCCGTGACGCTGGCAGCCGGACGGCCCCGCGCTCGTACCAGCCTTGGCTCCGGTTCACGATCCACACCACCGAGAGCATGACCGGCACCTCGATGAGGACGCCGACCACGGTGGCCAGCGCTGCGCCCGAGTTGAAGCCGAACAGGCTGATCGCGGCGGCCACCGCCAACTCGAAGAAGTTCGAGGCGCCGATCAGCGCCGACGGGCCGGCCACGCAGTGCTGCTCGCCCGCGGCGCGGTTCAGGAGGTAGGCCAGTCCGGAGTTCAGGTAGACCTGGATGAGGATGGGGACCGCGAGCAGGCCGATCACCGCTGGCTGCGCCAGGATCTGCTCGCCCTGGAAGCCGAACAGCAGCACCAGGGTGGCCAGGAGCGCCATGAGCGAGGCCGGCCCGAGCTTGGCGAGGAGTCGGTCCAGCGCCGCCTGCCCGCCCGAGGCGAGGAGGGCGCGGCGCACGACCTGGGCGATGATCACCGGGATGACGATGTAGAGCACCACCGACAGAACCAGCGTGCCCCAGGGCACCGTGATGGCGGAGAGCCCGAGCAGCAGGCCGACGATCGGCGCGAAGGCCACCACCATGATCGTGTCGTTCAGCGCCACCTGGCTCAAGGTGAAGTGCGGCTCGCCCCGGGTCAGGTTCGACCACACGAACACCATCGCGGTGCAGGGCGCCGCCGCCAGGATGATGAGCCCGGCGATGTAGCTGTCGATCTGGTCGGCCGGCAGGTAGGGCCGGAACAGGTAGCCGATGAACAGCCAGCCGAGCGCGGCCATCGAGAAGGGCTTAACGGCCCAGTTGATGAACAACGTCACGCCGATGCCGCGCCAGTGCCGCCCGACCTGCCGCAGCGAGGCGAAGTCGATCTTGAGCAGCATGGGGATGACCATGAGCCAGATCAGGGCGGCGACCGGCAGGTTCACCTTGGCGACCTCGGCCGCGCCGACGGCGTGGAAGAAGCCTGGCATGACGTGGCCGAGCGCGATGCCGGCCACGATGCAGAGGGCAACCCAGACGGTCAGGTAGCGTTCGAACAGGGACATCGGGCTTCCTCAGGCGGTGGCGACGCGGCGGCCGTGCTCGTCGACGACGCGCTCGCCGTCCTCCTTCACGAGTTCGCCCTGCTGGGCGGGAAGCAGATCCAGCACAGCCTCGGACGGCCGGCACAGGCGCACGCCCTTCGGGCTGACCACGAGCGGGCGGTTCAGCAGGACCGGATGGGCCTCGATCGCGTCGAGGAGCTGCTCGTCGGTCAGCGACCGATTGGCGAGGCCGAGTTCCGCGTAGGGCGTGCCTTTCTCGCGCAGCACGTCCCGGACCGAGAGGCCGGCACGGGCGAGCAGTTGCTTGATGAGCGCCCGGCTCGGAGGCGTCTTCAGGTACTCGACCACGTGCGGCTCGACGCCGGCGTTGCGGATCATCGCCAGGGTGTTGCGCGACGTGCCGCAGGCGGGGTTGTGGTAGATGACGACGTCCATCACGCGACCTCCGGGCGGGCCGAGGTGGCGCCGGCGAGCTGGCCGATCTCCCGGACCTTCGACGACAGGGCGACCTGGTCGAGGCTGCCGAGCGGCAGGGCAACGAAGGCCGCGATCCGATTCTTTAGGTAGCGCTGGGCGGTGACGAATGCGCGCTTGCGCTCCATCTCCGAGCCCTCCGCCGCCGCGGGGTCCTCGATGCCCCAGTGGGCCGTCACCGGCTGGCCGGGCCAGTACGGGCACGCCTCGCCGGCGGCGTTGTCACAGACGGTGAAGACGAAATCCATGACGGGGGCGTCGGGCCCGGCGAACTCGTCCCACGACTTCGAGCGCAGGCCCTCGGTCGGGTAGTCGCTCTCCCGCAGGACCTGCAGCGCCAGCGGGTGCGGCTCGCCCTTCGGTTGGCTGCCGGCCGAGAAGGCGCGGAAGCGCCCGCCGCCCTCCTTGTTGAGCATGGCCTCGGCCAGGATCGAGCGGGCCGAGTTGCCGGTGCAGAGGAACAGGACGTTGTAGGCGGGCTCAGGCATGGAGGGTGTCCCCGGTGGTGCAGTCGCAGGCGGCGAGCGCGGCGACGGCCGGGTTGCACACCTCCGGGTGGCCCTGGCAGCAGTCGCGCATGAGGAACTGGACGAGGTCGGACAGGCCGGCATAGGCGGCGCTGTAGATGACCGACTTGCCCTCGCGGCGGGACGTGATCAGCCCGGCATGCGAGAGCTCCTTCAGGTGGAAGGACAGGTTGTTGCCGGCGACGCCCACGGTCTCCGCGAGCACTCCGGCCGCGAGGCCGTCGGGACCGGCCGTGACCAGGGCGCGCACGACCCGCAGGCGATGCTCCTGTCCGAGCGCCGCGAAGGCGGCGAGGGCTTGCCGTTCGTCCATCGAATGACCTACATATCAACTCCTGTTGAAACGTAGAGGAATCAAGCGCCTTGGACAAGCCCCAGCAGCCGTTCGCCGACGGGATGCCCAACCTCTCCGAGGCGCATTTCGAGGTGCCGACCGCCGAGCGCGTGGAGGCGTCGATGCCGCTCGCCCACGCGCCGCGCTTCCTGATCCTCTACGGCTCGCTGCGCGCGCGCTCGTTCAGCCGCTTCCTGGCCTACGAGGCGGCGCGCCTGCTGGAAGCGATGGGTGGCGAGGTGCGGATCTACGACGCCCACGGGCTGCCGCTGCCCGACGACGCCACCGCCGACCACCCGAAGGTGCAGGAGCTGCGGCAGCTCTCGATCTGGTCCGAGGGCCAGGTCTGGGTCTCGCCGGAGCGCCACGGCAACCTGACTGGCGTGATGAAGAGCCAGATCGACTGGCTGCCCTTGAGCGAGGGCTCGGTCCGGCCGACCCAGGGGCGGACGCTCGCGGTGATGCAGGTCTCGGGCGGCTCGCAGAGCTTTAACGCCGTGAACTCTCTGCGGGTGCTCGGGCGCTGGATGCGGATGATCACCATCCCGAACCAGTCGTCCGTGCCAATGGCCTACAAGGAGTTCGACGACGCCGGCCGCATGAAGCCGGGCCCCCTGTACGAGCGCGTGGTCGACGTATGCGAGGAGCTGATGAAGTTCACGCTCCTGACCCGCGGGAGGGCCGACTACCTCGTCGACCGCTACAGCGAGCGCAAGGAGCGCGAGCCGGAACGGCTCAAGGCCATCGCTTCCGACATCGGTTTCGCCAAGCCCTAGGCTTGCGTCGTCGACGATGATCGTTCGCTGGACTCCGGCCCTCACGAGTGGGCGCGGTAGGCGCGACGGAGCAGGCGCGTGCTATGCCGCGCCTGTTCCTCGACCGGGAGCGGGCTAAGGCATCAGGCGAAGTCCTCGTCGTAATACATCGAGTCGTCCACCTTGCCGTCGGTCTCAAGCTCCGGTTCCATGTAGGCGATCCGCCCTGCGACGCGCTCGAACGTCATCACAGTCGTGAAGACGATCTTGTCGCCATGGAACGCCCGATCCTGGTCGTTCTCGCCGTTCAGCGATCCGGTCAGGGTCGCGACCAGCGCGTCGTCACTCGGCTTGAAATCGTATTCCTCGATGTAGAGCTCATCGAAGTAGGCGTTCGTCGAGGCGATCTCGCCGTCCAGGGCCCCCTCGATCATCATCGGGTCGTCCTGGACGAACGCGTTGACATCGTCGCTCAGATGCCTGGACCTCCAGAACCGGCCGTCGAAGTGGCCCTGGCTCGCGAGGAAGTCGCACAGCTCGGACGTGAGATCCTCGACGCCGGGCAGGTCGGCGGGAAGCCCCCGGAGCGTTCCGACTCGCTCGTCCATTAGGCGCAGGTCCGGGATGAGGATTTCGGCCTTGCCGATGTCGCTCAGGGGAAACCTGGTTTCCGCTCGGAGCGCCGCGGCCGTCTTGTATCCGAAGAATGCGGCCACGAGTTCGTGCGCGTGAGAGGAGCCCAGCTTGTTGCCGGTCAGGAGGCGATAGCGCGCGCGCAGGTGGTCCGCGCAGTCCTTGGGAAGGGACATGGCACATCCATTTCACACCGGCGTCTTGAGTGGGTGGTCACAAGCGCTTGATGATCACCCTGCGCCGGCAGAGATGGTTGCCGTTCAGGTATCGATCCGAGATCGAGTTCGCCGCCTTTTGGGTCGCTTGCAGCCCGGGCATCGGCTCCGGTTTGGAATGTAGCCGTCGCGACCACGCTCGGCAACTGGCATCCCGCGATCGGGCGTCTGGTTATCCCGCACCGGACGGGGCTTCGGCCTGCGGGCCCCATCGGACGCGCCGCGGCGCTTGCGCCCGTCCCGCGCCCCGCTCCTGGCCTTCGCACGCGCGTCCGTGCGAAAAGCCCGGCACCAAGCTCGACAGGGCGGCAACTGGGGGGATGCGGTGATCACGATCGGGATCAGGGCGGCGCCACGCGTGGTCACCTTCGCGGTCTACGACACGGACGCCAAGACGGTCATCAACGTCGAGGAGATCAGGATCCCGGCGGCCTTTGGGACCCCCGACGGGCTGAAGTACCTGCGCAGCAACCTCCTGGACGTCCTGCGCGAGTTCCGGGTCGAGAGGGCCGGCGTGCGGCTCACCGAGCCCAGCGCGCAGTCCCTCAGCATCGACCGCGTCCAGATCGAGGGCGTCATTCAAGAGGCCTTCGCCAGCAGCGAGCTCTCGGCCTATTTCGCGGGCCCGATCGCCACCGGGGCGGCCCGCCTTGGCATCGAGCGGACGCGGTTCAAGCCACTCGCCGACGGCGAGGACGGGTACGGCATCGAGAACTGGGGAAAGATGTCGAAGGAGGAGCGGGAGGCGATCCTGTACGCCATGGGGGCCGAAAATGCTTAAGCCGTACAACAAGGCCGAGCTGACCTTTGAGCGGGTGCGGGACATCGGCGCGGACGGCCGCAACTCGGAGACCTTCCTCTCGCGCGATCACCAGCTCAACGCGGAGATCGTAACGAAGCGGATCGCGAAGGCGAGCCTGGCCTCGCCGGCCGAGTTCTTCGCGGAGTCGCAGGCCCTCTACGCGAGCGCTCATCAGAACGTCGTTCAGATCCACTACGCCTGCTACGACGAAGACCATATCTACCTAGCGATGCCGTTCTACCGCCGCGGCTCGGTGAAGGGCCTCATCACGGGCCGCTACATGACCGTCCGCGAGATCGTCACGGTCGCCTGCCAAGTCCTGAGCGGGCTTCACCACATCCACTCGAAGAAGCTCGTCCACTTCGACGTGAAGCCCGACAACATCCTGCTGTCGGACCGGGGCGAGGCGCTGGTGTCGGATTTCGGGCAGGCCAAGCAGATGAACTTCGTCGGGAAGGCCGAGCAGGACCGGCACTACACCCCCATGATCCCGCCCGAGGCCCTGGCGGAGGATCGGTTCGACCTCACCTTCGACATCTACCAGTTCGGGCTGACCCTCTACCGGATGTGCAACGGGAACGAGGCCTTCCACGCGCAGCTGGCGAAGTACGGTCCGCCGGGACCCGGTTTCGACCGGGCCGGCTTCCGGTATGACGTCCGGAACGGGCGGTTCCCTGACCGCCGGGCGTTCGCGCCGCACATCCCGTCGAAGCTCCGCAAGGTCGTCCGCGCCTGCCTGGAGACAGAGCCCTCCGATCGATACGGTTCCGCCCTAGACGTGGCCAACGCACTGGCCGACATCGACGGCTGCCTGCTGGACTGGCGCCTGGAGGCAACAGCTGATAAGAGAGTTTGGAGGAAGAACGAAAACGGAACGTCGTACGAGTTCACCGTAAACGGGGACGGGAGCTCCGAGTGCTACAAGACGAAGGACGGCGGACGGCGGCAGCGCGTGACCGCCGCATGCCAGACCAAAATCTCCGAGCGGGACGTGGAGCGGCTGCTAGGTTCCTACTGATGGCCAAGATCAAGAACGACCCGAGCCGATACGTCAGGCGCTCCAGCCTTGCTGGGCGCCCGGCCGCCTGCGCGGGCGAAAAGGGCGATCAGGCGAACCGGAAGCCGGAGCGGGACTTCCTGGCCGCCCCCATCGGCGACGACTTCTACGTGGATTTCCGACCTCAGGGCCGTCGAGACAACACATAGAGATCCGCGCGACTGCGCCGCGGATCGCATTCGGGCCGTCCGGACGTGAGACGGGGCGAGCGACCGGCCCCGCACCGGCGCGACGAAGTCACCGCTTTGCACCGCAAGGCCGGCTGTAGACCGTGCCGTCGTGCTCCAGGGCGCCGTCCGAGCGCACGACGAGATCCACATCATACGGGACCTCCGCCCCACCCATGCCGTAGCAGCGCGCGGCTCGGACGCGGCCGCCGGGGATTGTCGCGTGCCGGCAATCCATCAGGTCGATGCCGACGTCAGGGCCTGGGCCGATGGTAATGTCGGGCATGCCCGGCGCGCAGTAGCGGCCGGGTGCGGGTAGGGGCGGACGCATCTCGGGCGCCATAGGCGGCTTCACACCCTAAGGCGCATTCTCTAGGTAGGCGCAGGGTGGTTCGCTCCCGTTCGCCTAAGCATCGTCGATGAGCAACGAAGCGCCGAGAGCCGACTTCGGGCTAGTCGGACTTGGACCGCCGCTCCCGACCCTTCTCGGGCCTTCGGATTGTCTGCTTATCGGCCATCTGATTGGCCCAGAACGACCGATCCTGGCCGCAAGCGGCCTGTCCTCTTAGGGGCTCAAGCTAAGGGCAAGCGGACGTCCTACGCCGCTCAGGTGAATGCCTCAAAGTGACCCATTGCAGACGGTCGGAATGTCCGCTTCCAGGCAGTTCAATGGACCCGGTTCGGCAACTTCTGGCCAGTAGTGGCCTGTCTGCTCTGGGGAGGGCTTGCCAAAAAGAGCAGACAAGGCCCTACCGAACCAACCCAGTCGTAAAGCTCGATTGGCGTCGGCCTCAAAAATGGACACCAGCACGCCGCCAGTCACCGCCGCCCGGCGGCCTCCAAGCGGGTCCGGTCAACAATCTCGACCGCGCCTCGACGAAGTTCGATCAGGCCCGCCTCGGCCCATTGTGCCAGAATGCGGCTCACCACCTCGCGCACGCTTCCGACATCGTCCGCGAGCTTTTGATGGGTCACCGCGGCGACGCCCCGCGGATCGGCTTCAGCGAGGAGGCGTTGCGCGAGGCGCTGCTTTAGCGGTGCGAACGCGACCTCGTCGATCAGCGTGAACAGGCCGGACATCAATCGCGTGTAGTCATCCATGACGAATCTGCGGAACGCCGCGCTGTCGCCGATCAGGTGCTGGAACGTGCCGACCGGCAGGGCCGCGAGTTCGGTCCGCTCCTCGGCCACGCTCTGCGCCGGAAAGGTGCCGCCGGACAGGAGACACTGAGTGGTGAGGGGGCAGGTGCCGCCCGGGCCAACCTTGTAGATCAGCACCTCGCGTCCGCCCTCCGACATCCGGAAGATCCGCGTGCGTCCCTCCAGGCACATCAGGTAGTTGGCACACTCGCCATTTAGTTCGTAGGCGATGGCGCCTGCATCCAGCACCGGGAAATGCACGGTTCCCCGAGCGATCTGAAGATGCGCCGGGCTGAGAGCTTGAAGAAGCGGAAACCGGTCGATCCACCGCTCGACCTTTTGGGCATCCGTCATGGCTGGCGTGGTCCCCCGGCCATGACGACGGGTTGATCGTCCGGCGCGCGTTGCGTTTTCCTCCCGCCGCGCCGGATTTGTGTGACCTGGGTCACCGACCGGGTGCAGCGGCCCGGCATAGCATCGCGACACAACGAACACGATAAGGGTGCCCGCCATGCGTGGCGCCCGCCGGGAGTAAACCGATGCGCCGCTTAGCCCTCAGCTTCATGCTCGCCGTCTTCGCTGCCGGCCCCGCCGCGGCCGAACAAGATCTGCTGCTCGGAGCCGACATGTCCTCGCCTGCCATGACGAAGGCCGAGATGAGCCGCGCCGACGTAGAGGCGATGATCCAGGCCGCGGACGGTAAGCCCATCGACCTGCACGACAAGGCGCTGTCGGGCCTCGATCTCTCCGGGTTGAATCTCCGGGGCGTCAACTTACGAACTGCGCGCCTGAACAAGGCCAATCTACGCGGCGCCGACCTCAGCGGCGCAAACCTCGAACAGGCATGGCTCCTGAAGGCAGACCTTTCCGGGGCCAAGCTCGCGGACGCGAAAATGTTCGGCATCACGGCGCGGGAGGCCAACCTCAGCGGGGCCGACCTCAGCCGGTCCATGCCCATCGGCGATTTCAAGGGCGCCAACATGAGCAGCGCCACGCTGGTCGATCTCAAGGGCGGAGCCAACATCAAGAATCAGTCCATGGGTCTGATGCGGGCGGTGTTCACCTCGGTGAACCTGTCGGGCGCGAACCTCAAGGGAGCCAACCTCGGCCGGTCACGCCTGGAGTATGCGAATCTTAAGGATGCCGATCTCACTGGCGTGGTGCTGATGGGCTCAGACTTGTCCGGGGCCAATTTGACCGGTGCTACGGTCACGGGCGCGGACTTCAAGAACGTCGATGTCAGCGGCGCTCGTCTCATCGACCTCCAAGGTCAGTCCGAGGCCAAGGACTGGGCGGAGAGGGTGAACATCGACCGTGCCGTCACTCAGGCATCCGATTGATCCGCCCGTTCACCAACCTGACGGCCCGCCTCTGACCTCAACGGTTTCTGTCTCAAGAAACCTAGTCAGCGGTAATCTACAACGTTCCCTGATATCAGCGAAGCCGCAAACTCGGGTTGCCCAATCGACAAGACTGGCTTCAAGCCAAAGCACGACGTTCGTCGTCCCCAGCCAAATCATCGCATCGCGTGATCAAAATGATCGATACGTTCCATTGGATCGAACGAATGGACGCGGTCATGGTCGTGGCAGATCCAGTCCGCGAGGTGCACGCACCATGCCCGCAGCAGCCTTTCTCCGATCACGCGCGCTTGCTCTGTCTTCCATCCTGCCCGGCCTGAGCCTTTGCCTCGCGGTGACGGGCGCCGCCCTCGGGCTGGAGATGGTCGAGAAGCATATCTTCGGCCGTGCGTGGCTGGAGGCTCTGGTCCTCTCCATCGTGCTGGGCACGGCCGTCCGCACGGCCTGGAACCCTGGTCGGCGCTTCGCTCGCGGTATCGCGTTCGGCGCCAAGACCGTCCTGGAAATCGCCGTCGTCCTGCTCGGCGCCTCGCTCAGCCTCGGGACGCTGCTCGCGGCCGGGCCGGGGCTCCTCGTCGGCATCGCGGTGGTGGTGGCCCTCGCCATTGCGGCGAGCTACGGCATCGGCCGAGTTCTCGGGTTGACCCCGCGCCTGGCCATCCTCGTCGCCTGCGGCAACTCGATCTGTGGAAACTCGGCGATCGCGGCGGCGGCCCCGGTGATCGACGCGGACGGCGAGGACGTCGCCTCTTCCATCGCCTTCACCGCCGTGCTCGGCGTTCTCGTCGTTCTCGGGTTGCCGCTGCTCGTGCCGCTGCTCGGACTCTCACCGATGCAGTACGGTGTGCTCGCGGGGCTCACGGTCTACGCCGTGCCGCAGGTTCTCGCCGCAACCGCCCCGGTGGCCGCCCTCAGCGTCCAAGTCGGCACCCTGGTCAAGCTGGTCCGCGTGCTGATGCTTGGGCCAGTGGTCCTGGCTCTCTCGCTCGGGATTAGCTGGCTGCGCGCGGGGACGGGCGTGACCGTACCGCACCGCACGGCCGGCGAGCGCCCCGCCTCGGGCCGGATGCCGCTGCACCGGCTGGTGCCGTGGTTCATCCTCGCCTTCCTGGCCTTGACGGGTCTTCGCTCCGCGGAGCTCGTTCCCGAAGCGGCTTTGCACCCCATGGCCGCGGCGGCGAACGCGCTGACCATCGTGTCGATGGCGGCCCTCGGCCTCGGCGTCGACGTGCGCAGCGTCGCCAAGGCGGGACCACGCGTCACCCTGGCGGTAGTCGCTTCGCTCGCCGCCCTGACGGCCGTGAGCCTCGGGCTGATCCGCCTGCTCGGCATCGCCTGAAATAGGCCTGCCACCCGGCGCGTATGAGCGCGTTGGAGTCCGACCTTCTGCGATAGAGACACCCATGTCGAGCTTGACCGAGCGTATGGCGCGCCTGATCGTTCATGGGGAGCGCCCCTACAATGCCGAGCCACCGCTGACCCGCCTGCGGGCCCGTTACCGGACCCCTGCGGAAGACTTCTACGTCCGCTCCCACGGCGACCTGCCGGAGATCGACGCCGCCGCATGGCGCCTGTCCGTCGATGGCGCGCATGTCGGTCCCCTCGATCTGTCGCTGGCGGATCTGCGCGCGCGTTTTCCCGAGGCGACCGTCACGGCCACGATGCAGTGCGCCGGCAACCGCCGCGCCGATATGCGGGCGGTCGCCCCAGTCTCGGGCGATCCTTGGGACGGCGGCGCCATCGGGACGGCGGACTGGACCGGCGTCCGCCTCGGCGACGTCCTGCGTGCGGCGGGCGTAGCGCCAGGAGCGAACCTCCACTCGGACCTCCATGTGGCCTTCGAGAGCCAAGATGTGGTGGAGGGACGGCCCTACGGCGTCTCGATCCCGCTCGCCAAGGCGGTCGCCGGCGAGACACTGCTGGCCTTCGCGATGAACGGGGCATCGCTGTTGCCCGAGCACGGCTTCCCCGTGCGGGCCGTCGTGCCGGGCTTCGCGGGCGTGCGCAGCCCGAAATGGCTGAAGCGCATCACGGTGCAGGACCATCCCTCGACCAACCCGATGCAAGCCGACGACTACAAGCTGTTCCCGCCGGACGTGACGGCCGAGACCGCCAATCCCGCGAAAGGCCACACCATCGAAACGATGCCGCTTAACGCCGCGATCTGCGAGCCCGCGCGCGGAGCCCGGCTCAAGGCGGGCGAGACCACCATTCGCGGGTACGCCATCGCGGGAGATCGGGCGATCGTGCGCGTCGATGTCTCGGGCGATGGCGGTCGGTCCTGGCATCAAGCTACGCTGGAACACGAGGCCGGCGCTCCCTTCGCCTGGACGTTCTGGGAGATCGTGCTGGACCTTCCGTCCGGCGAGCGCGACCTCGTGGTGCGCGCCTGGGACAGCACCGGGCAGACCCAGCCGGCGCGGCCGGACGAGACGTGGAACTTCAAGGGCTACCTCAGCGCCTCCTGGCACCGTGTGTGGGTCGAGGTCGCCTGAAGGGCCGCCCCCCGTCAGGGGGCGGCACGGATCAGGTCGAGCAAGGCGTCGGCGGCGCGACTGCGGTAGCGCTCCTTGTGGCGCAGGACCCGGAAGGTTCGCGTCGGCAGAGCGAAGGGCACGGCGACGAGCGCTCCGGTTCGCAGAGAGGGTCCGACCACCGCTTCGGATAGAACGCTCGCCCCGGCCCCCGCCACGACGGCGGCGAGGACAGCCTCGTTCGACGGCAGTTCGAGGGCAACCGTGAGTGCGTCCGGTGCGATGCCCAGCGCGACGATCGCCGCCTCGAAGGCGGAGCGCGTGCCCGATCCGGGTTCGCGCAGCACCCAGGAGACTGAAGCGAGGTCGGATCGTCCCGACCGCGCGCGTGCGGCCAACGGGTGATCAGGCGCGATGACGAGGATCAGCCGGTCCTCGGCGACCGGAGTGCTCGCGAGGCTGCCGTCCTCGATCGGGCCCTCCACGAAGGCGAGTTCCGCCGTCCCGGCTCGGACCGCCTCGGCGGCTTCGGCGGTGTTGCCGATGCCGAGCCGCAGGACGATGTCGGGATAGGCCGCCCGAAAGGCGACGAGGTGCCGGGGGAGCCAGTGGCTGGCGATGGTCTGGCTCGCCTGGATGGACAGCGTGCCGCGCCGCAAGCCGCTGAGGTCCGCGAGCACCTGTTCGGCCGCCTGGGCGCGGGCGAGCACCGCGCGAGCCTCGCTGAGAAAGACGCCGCCCGCTTCGGTCAGTTCGATGCCCCGGCCGACCCGGTGGAACAACTTGACGGCGTGCCGAGTCTCCAGTGCGCTGATGGCGGCGCTGACCGCCGACTGGACGAGGTTCAGCGCCTCGGCCGCCCGCGTGACGTGCTGGCGCTCGGCAACCGCCACGAAGATGCGCAACTGGTCGAGGGTCATGGCGTCTCGTGCTCGGCGGGGGCCTTGGCCGGCGTGGTCCGGCAGGGTTCGGATACGAGCATCACCGCGCGACTTCGCGCTTGCCCGAGACCTGCGCATCGACCGCCTCGGCGACCCGGAGCAGCCGCGCCTCGTCCGTGCGGGCCGTCACCACGTAGGACATCCCGGCATCGATCCACGAGAAGGCGGCCACGTCGTCGGCGCGGGCGTAGCGGAACACGCCGCGCCCGCCGGTCGGCCCGGCCCGGCTGTACAGGGTCAGGCGGGTGCCCCGGTCGTCGTCGTACATCAGCATCGCCGCCGGCTCGTCTCCGGCGGGGAGCAGGCGCCCGCCCATGAGCCGGAATCCCTGCGCCCGCAGGTCCGGCACGGTGACGGGCCGGCCCAGGCGCGCGCTGAGCCATCGCACGAGGTCGGTCGAGCCGTCGGCGCGGACCTCGACCGGATGGGCGGCCTCGACCACGTAGGTGCGGAAGGCGGAGACGGCCGCCTGCGTCATCGGTTCGGCGTGGGCGCCCGGGCCCGGCACGGCGCCGCGCCCGGCCCACCCGGCCGCGCCGCCGAGGGCGAGCAGGAGCGCCGCCGCCGCCGCGCTCGGCCACCGACGCGGGAGGCGCATCCGGCGCGAGCCTGCGAGGTTCGCGATGCGCAGGCGGGCGGGGATCGGCTCGTCCGCCACGGGCGCGAGGCGCGCCCGCAGGCGTTCCCGCACCTCCCGGTCGGCGGCGACCCGGGCGGCTGCCTCCGGATGCGCGGCGAGCCACGCCTCGACGCGGGCGCGGCGGCCCGGATCGAGCCGTCCGTCCACAAAGGCGTGCAGGTCGTCCTCGCCGACGGGACGCGGGTCGGACGCGGTCATTTCACCCTCCGCAGATGCCCGGTGACGATCGTGGGAGCCCGGTCGAGGAAGGCGCGCAACCGGCCGCGCGCCCGGCTGAGGCGCGACATCACCGTGCCGACGGGGATCGCGAGCACGGCGGCGACCTCGGCATAGGACATGTCCTCGACCGCGACGAGGAGCAGGACGGACCGCTGCTCCTCGGGAAGCGCGGCGATCCCGTCGAGCACGTCCCGCGCGCCCACGGCCGCCTCGGGATCGACCCCGACCTCCGCGATCTCCATCAGCGCCTCCGGGCCGACCTCGATGCCCCGGCGGCGGCGCACGCCTTCGAGGTAGCGGTTGCGCAGGATCGCGAACAGCCACGCCCGCAGATCGCCCTCGCGGCGCTGCGGCCAGGCGCGGATCGCCCGTTCCAGCGTGTCCTGGACGAGGTCGTCGGCTGCTTCGCGCTGCCGCAGCAGCGCGGTCGCGTAGCGCCGCAGGGCCGGAATCTGCGGTTCGATCAGGACGGCGAGGTCGTCCAAGGGTGGTCTCCGGATCGCGGCTACGGCGATGCCCGTGCCGCTGTTCGGAACAGAGATGCCGGAATTGCCCGAACTATTCCAAGCTTGGCCCCGGCGAGCCGATCACGCATCCGTGACCGCTTGACCGGGAGCGCCGGGGAATATCCCGGCCCGGCCGGCATCTCTCCCCGCGTGACCTCGACACTGCGGGAGAGACCATGCGCGGAGCACCGACGGCGATCCTCATCACCTTGTTCATGGCCGGGGGTGTCCTGGGCGGCGGCATGATGATGCGCGCCGGGCATGCGGAGACCGCCCCCGGCGGCTTCGATGCGATGATGGCCCAATCGATGGCGCGGATGCACGCGGACATGGCGGTGTCGCCGTCCGGCGACCCCGACCGGGATTTCGCCGCCATGATGATCCCGCACCATCAGGGCGCGATCGAGATGGCGAAGGCCGAACTCGCATACGGCCGCGACCCGGTCCTGCGTCGGCTCGCGCAGGGCATCGTCGTCGAGCAGGCGCAGGAGATCGAGGTCATGCGCCGCGCCCTCGCCGAGCGACCGGTCGCGCAGACCCCACCGACGCAGCCGCCGGCCCGCCACCACCACTGAGCGGATCGCCGTCCCCCGTCCCGACCATCAGCGCGAAGAGACCTTCATGATGCGACACCTCATTCCGGCGACCCTGCTGCTCGCCCTCCTCGGCGGGACCGCGCTTGCGGGCCAGGCGCCGGGGCCCGCCTCGGCGCCGGACGTGCCGGTCGGCCCCCGCGACCGGTTCTACACCTCGGACCAGTTCTCCAACACGGTCTCGGTGATCGACCCAGCCGCCAATACGCTCCTAGGCGTGATCCGTCTCGGCGACACGACGCCCGCGAACCTGAGCCCGCTCTATCGCGGCCAGCTCCTGGTCCACGGCATGGGCTTCTCGCCCGACCGCAAGACCCTGCTCGCCGTCTCGATCGGCTCGAACTCGGTCAGCTTCATCGACACCGCCACCAACACTGTGCGCCGCACAACCTATGTCGGCCGCTCGCCGCACGAGGCGTTCTTCACGCCGGATGGGCGCGAGGTCTGGGTCAGCGTGCGCGGCGAGGACTACGTCGCGATCCTCGACGCGGGGACCGGCAAGGAGACGGGCCGGATCACGGTGCCAAACGGGCCCGGCATGACGATCTTCTCGCCCGACGGGCGTTACGGCTACGTCTGCTCCAGCTTCAGCCCCGAGACGGTCGCCATCGACGTGAAGAGCCGCGAGATCGTCGGGCGGATCAAGCAGGAGAGCCCGTTCTGCCCCGACATCGCGGCGACGCCCGACGGCAAGCAGGTGTGGTTCACCCTCAAGGACGTCGGCCGCGTCCAGGTGTTCGAGGCCACGCCGCCGTTCAAGGCGCTCAAGACCATCGAGACCGGACCGATCACCAACCACGTCAACATCGCGCGCACGAAGGCCGGGCAGTTCGCCTACGTGACGATCGGCGGCCTGAACCAAGTGAAGGTGTTCCGCACCGACGACTTCTCGCAGGTCGCGACGATTCCCACCGGCGCGCTCCCGCACGGCCTCTGGCCCTCGGGCGATGGTTCGCGGATCTATGTCGGCCTGGAGAATGCCGACGCGGTCGCGGTGATCGACACCGGCAGCAACGCGGTGATCGCCACCATCCCGATCGGCCAGGGGCCGCAGGGGGTGGCCTACGTCCCGGACGCGGTGTCGGAGGGAGCGGGTGCGCCGAACCTCCAGCCGCTGGGCGCGGCGGGCCAGTCGAGCACGCTGACGCTGGCCGGGCCGGATGGCAAGGCGGCCACGCAGGTCACGCTGTTCGACCAGGGCGTGTTGCAGACCCTGCAGGCGGCGGTGACGGGCCTCACGCCGAAGAAGCCCTACGTGCTGGCCCTCTCGGCCGATCCGAAGGGCGCCGGGCCGCTGGAGCCGCTGGCCGCCTTCATGACGAACCCGGCGGGCGCGGCCATCGTCAACGCCGTGGGCCCGATCCGGCAGGTGACGCAGAACGCGAACGAGGCCGCGCGGCGAAGCCTCGTCATCGTCGAGGGCAAGCCCGGCGAGACCGGCGCGACGGTCCAGACGCAGGCACCGCGCTGACGGGACGAGGGGGGCGGTCGCCGGACCGCCCCCTGTTTCCAGCCGCGCCTCAGTAGGTGTCGGCGAGGTAGGCGGCGATGGCCTTGGCCTGCGCCGCGTCGATCGGCGCGTGGTAGACCTTGACCATCTTGGTCACCTCGGACTCCCAGAAGGCCGCGCCTTTGCCGGGCGGCTGCATCGCGATGTAGTCCACCGAATGGCAGACGAGGCAGTTCGCCTGGGCCGCCTCGAAGCCCTCCGCGTGCGTGCCGGCCTTCGGCGCCCGCAGCTCCGCGGTCGGCTCCGGCACCGCGTAGGATTTCGGGGCGGCGAGGGCCGCGCCGGTGGCGAGGGCAAGCGCCGCCGTCAGGGCGAGGGTGGTGCGGGTCATCGTCGTCACTCCCTCAGGCCGCGCGCACGCGGGTGGTCTCGACCACGTTGCGCAGGTACCCGGCCGGGTTCCAGCGCGGCTCCATCGGCTGGCTCGCCCCGTCGTTGGCGGTTGCCCGCACCCGGATCGCGTGCGCCCCCTGCGACAGCTCCGCGTCGAGGGTCCAGGGCCGGAAGGCGTAGGGGCCGAGATCCTGCCCGAGCCGCGCTTCCGCCCAGGTCTTGCCGTCGTCGGTCGAGACCGCCACCGACTTGATTCCCGAGCCACCATCGAAGGCGATGCCGCGCAAGGGCGTGCGCCCGGCCTTCACGTCCGCCCCGTCGGTCAGGTTGGTGAGAAAGGAGCGCACGGTGAAGCGGTTGATCGGCACGGTCTTGTCCGCCGCCTTGCCGGGTTGCGTGCAGGCGCAGTCGTTGTCGGGGATGCGATAGGCCTTCTGCATCCAGAAGCCGTCGAAGGATTTGTCGAGCACGCTGATGCTCTCCAGGTGCTTGACCCAGTAGGTGCCGTAGAATCCTGGCACGACGAGGCGCAGGGGATAGCCGTTGAGCCAGGGCAGATCCTGCCCGTTCATGCCCCAGGCGAGCATCACCTGCCCGTCGCGGGCGTGGTCGAGCTTGAGCGACTTGGCGAAGTCCGGCGTCTCCGGGATCACCGGGCCGTCAAGGCCGGTGAAGGCGACCTCGACGGCGCCCGCCTTCACCCCGGCCTTGTCGAGCACCGCCTTCAGCGGCACGCCGGTCCATCGGGCGCAGCCCATCGCCCCGTTGGCGAGCTGCCCGCCGGCCATGCGCGGTTCGAAGAAGCCGCGAGAGTTGCCCGAGCACTGATTGACCGCGACGATCTCGGTCGTCGGCATCGCCTTCAGGTCGGCGAGCGAGAGCGAGACCTCCTTCTCGACATGGCCCTTGATCGCAACCCGGTAGGTCTCGGGGTCGATCTCGGTCGGGATGTCGGCGAGGTGGTAGCGCACGAAGAACGCGTCGTTGGGCGTGATGGCGCCCTCGTCGAACACCGAGAACGGGGTCTCCAGTTGCGGCGGGCGCGCGGTCATCTGGAGCAGCGGGCGCTTGCCCGGATAGGCCACCAGGGGCCGCTCGCCGTTGCCGAAGGGCAGCGTGGTGGTGTCGCCCGCGAGTGCCCGCAACGACGCGAAGCTGCCGCCGCCGAGGCCCGCCAGGGCGGTGAGACCCGCCCGCCTGATGAGATCGCGTCTGTCGAGCATCCGATTCCTCCCCGGTTTCGCGCGTGACTCCGGCGACCGGGCCCGCGACGTGCGGAGGAGGAGACGCACGTCGCCCCCGGTCTATTCGCGGCGGGTCGAAATAAATTCCGCGGCCCGCGCCGGTCAGCCGGTGCAGGGGCGTTCAGAGAGGCCGGTGGCCCGGTCCAGGGCGAGCCGCAGGCGGTCCGTCTTGGTCGGTTCGGTGAGGAGCACGGCCGCCTCGGCCAGCAGGGCGAAGCGCTCGGCCGGCACCGTCTCGGACAGGAGGACGTAGCGGCGCCCCTTGCTGTCCCAGCGCGCCACACGCAGGTCGCGGTCCCCTTGCGCGATCTCGAGTCCGGCCTGCCCGCGCGACGGCCTGCTCCAGACGGCGAGCCGGCAGCCGTGACGCCCCTCGTAACCGGCAAGCCGGCCAGCCGAACCGTCACCCTCGGACAGGTAGACCAAGCGGAAGCCCGCCGCCCCGAGATCGAGGGGGAAGCCGTTCAGGCCGCCCGCGGGCTGCATGGCGTTCGCGGGTGCGCCCGCCGCACTCCAGGCCATGAAGGCCGCGCGCGCGGCGTCGGCCGGCGGGCGAGACGACGGGGCCAGCCAGCCGGTGCCGACGAGGACGACCAGGGCCGCGGCGCACGCCCATCCGAGGGAGGCGCGGGCCATCGGCGCGCGCGGGGGCGGCACGACCGCAGCCTTCACCTCCCGTTTCACCCCCTGCTTCAGCCGGGTCAGGGTCGCGACCCGCGCGGCCAGGACCGGATCGCGGGCCAGCGTCTCCGCGACCGCGCGCCGGTCCTTCGCATCAAGTTCCCCATCGACGTAGGCATTGAGGGTCTCCCAGCGCATCACGGCCCCTCGCTCCCATCGGACGGCTCGGCGATCCGGTGCAGCATGATCCGCCTCGCCCTGTGCAGACGGCTCATGACCGTGCCGACGGGAATGCCGAGCCGTTTGGCGGTCTCCCGGTAGCTCAGGCCTTCGACGTCCACGCAGGTCACGACCTTTCGGCAGGGTGCATCGAGGGTGGCGAAAGCCTGGCGCACGGCGATGGCCTCAATCAGGCGGTCGTCGAACCCTTCGTCGGGCCAATCCACGAGATCGTCCTCGCGGCGGGTCCGGTTCCGGCGGAGCCGATCGATCCAGGCGTGGCGCACGATCCGGAACAGGTAGGCGCGGGCCGCCCGCGGTTCGCTCGGCGTCGTCCCCGTCGAGAGCGCCTTGAGGGCGCTCTGCTGCATCAGGTCGCGCGCGGCGTCGGGCTCCCGCGTCAGCGTCAGCGCGTAGCGGAACAGGCGCGGCCACGCTTCGACGAGGTGCTCACCGATGGACCGCATCCTGATGTGTCATCCTCCCCGCACTCCATAGCACATCGATGCATGTCCACACAGAGTCGCAACGGTCGTCGATGGTTGTGGATGTCGGGAGGCCTTACACCTCTGCAGCTCTACTCGGAGCGTTGCTGTTGCTGAACAATCGATTGCAAGCTCGTATGTCTGCTTTCAGGCATTGTGAGGATGCGGTTTTAAGACCGGGGTGGGCGCGAAGCTGAATGTCCGGTTCCGGGTATCGAGTTGATGTCCGCTCATGGCGCACAGCAGAACCATCAGCGTGCGAACTCCTGACCCCTTGCGGACATTCAAGCGTGCCGGCCCAGAGGTCTGCTCAGTAGGAGGAAGCGGACCTAGCAGCGGCGGCCACGACATCAGGAGGTTGTGCTACATTAAACGTGGCTTCGCGAGGTGAAGATCATCCCGTCCTTCCCTCGTCGCGCCGGCATGGCCGACCGGTCCCGCGATGGTATCGGCGCCCCCGTCCTGATGCCGGTCGGCGTCCGGTGAGGGTGGGCGCTCTCACCCCCGAGGAGGTCCATGGCGCCGCCTTGCTCGGCGACCGCTACGAGACGCACCTCGCCCTCCTCTCCTCCGACCCGACGCGGGGCCGCGACGCGGAGCTGGCCCACAGCCGGGGGGAGCTTCTCGCCGCCGGACGCGAGTGCCTCTACCTCGGGCTGCCCACCGTCGGGTCGAACACGGCCGCCGTGCTGCGCTAAGCCGCCCGCCAGGGCTTCCTCGGCGACCCGCTCCTCGTGATCGGGCCCGAGGCGCCGATCACCTACGGGCTGGCCGCCGGCTCGCGGATCGGACAGGCCTTTCCTGCCGGCGCGCCGCTCGAATTGGTCGCCGGACCGGAGGACGCCGACACGGCGGCGTTCGACGTCCTCATGACCTTTTGCGGGAGTCCGTACCGGGCATCCCGCGGCAGGGCCGGCCCGGTCAGAAACCCGGCCGGCCACGAGGTGCGCCTGCACCGGCCCGACCTGGGGGCGGAGCCCGAGGGAGCGGAATGGCTTCTCGGCGGCCAGACCGTCGCCCGCGTCGTGGTCTCCGTCGAGGGGATCCCCGCCCAGATCGTCGCGCCGGAACCGCGGACCTTCGCCCTGCGCAAGCTCTGGCTGGCCCGGCGGACCGGCCGTGACCCGGCGGATCGCGAGCGCGACGCCCGTGATGGCGCGACACTGCTCGAAGCGCTGGCGGCGGGAATGCCTGGCTTTCCCCTGCACGAGGGCTTCGCGGGCGCGCTCCCCGGCCCCCTGCGGGAGGTCTTCGACCGCTGGCAGGCAAGGCGGCAACATCCCGCGCCTTCCCCGGCGCGGGACCTCGATATCCCGTCCTCGTCCGTTGCCGCGCCGAGGACGTGAACGCTCCGTCGGGCCGCCCTAGCCGCGCCGGGTCATGTTCATGGACATGCCCTCGCAGCAGCAGCCGCCCTTCTTCCCCTTCGTGGCGCCTTGGTTCATGGCCATGCCGCCCTTCATGCCGGGCTTGCCGCACATCATGGCGCCCTTGCCCTTGCCGCCGCCGCAGCAGGACATCGCCATCGCCGGGGACGCCGCCAGCAGCAGCAGGGCGGCCGAAGCCAGTGCGATTTGCTTCATGGTCTTTACTCCTCGCTTGAATGGGACACCGGAGGGGGTGCCCCTCACATCCGCTCCTTGATACCGGAGCCGACGAGCCACCAGTTCACCGGGTAGCTGGTCAGGAACCCCGCGACCATGGCGAGCTGCATGGCGAACCAGAACTCGACCGAGTGAACCGGCGCCCGCTGCCCGGCCAGGCGCGGGAAGAGCCAGAACTGCACCAGCGCCATCAGGCCGTACATCCCCACCTGCCAGGCGATCAGCGACAGGGTGTCGGCCTTGAGGGCAGCCACCAGGCCCTCGCCTGGCGAAAGGCCCCGCATCGGCACGATGGCGTAATACTGGAACACGATCCCGAGCGCGTAGGCGAAGACGAAGTCCAGCGCCCACACGGCGTACATCTTCTCCTCGAAGGCCCACTGCCAGCCGAACCAGACCGCCACCGCCGGAACCAGGAAGGCCAGCCACTCGGCGGCGACGTCGCCCAGCATGCAGCCGCTGCCGCAGTGGAGCGCGCCCTTGCCCACCATCACCGGGAACGGCGTGCCGGTCATGTTCGGCGGCTCCTCGCCCCGCTCCTTCGCGTGGTGGTGCGCCTCCATCGTCGCGAGGCGGCCGTAGCGGAAGTAGGCCCAGACCACGGCCACCGACCCGAATAGGGCGCTGACTGGCCAGACCACGTTCATCACGGTCATGTGCTGTGGGTGCCGGACCACCTCCACCGACAGCAGCAGCGCGCAGGCGGCCCCCAGCAGCAGCGCGGCAATCGAGACGGCATGGAGCCAGCCCGGGGCGGCGAAGGCGGCGCTCAATGGTGCGCCACCAGCATCCAGACGGCCATGGCGACCATCATCAGGTTCTCGGTCAGCGAGACGAAGCCGAGCGGCACCTTGCTCGCCCCGCCGACGCAGGCGCACTTGATCTCGCGCTTGTCGAGGTAGACCGCCTTGAACACCGAGGCCGCCCCGATCGTGCCGATGAACAGCGCCACCGGGATGGAGAGCCAGTTCAGGGCGCCCGCCACCATCAGGACGCCGGCGATGCCCTCCAGGAAGGGGTAGGCGTAGGCGTAGCGCACCCAGCGCTGCGCCAGCAGGTCGTAGCCCAGGAACATCGAGGAGAAGGTCTCGACGTCTTGCAGCTTGAGGATGGCCAGCACGCACATGCTGAAGGCGATGAACCACTCGCCCGCCCGCATCGTCAGCGGCGTGCCGTAGGCGGCGTAGCTCGCCGCCAACGCCATCAAGGCGGTCATCGCGAACACGGCGACGACGGGCGTGTAGCTCGTCGCGTTCGGGTCCTGAACCTCCCTGTCGAGGTGGCGGCGCAGGTCGTCGTAGCCACCGATGCGCCGCCCGCTGATGAAGGTCTGCGGGGTGGTCTTCACGCCGTGCTCGGCCTTGAAGGCGTCGGTCTCCTCGCGCGTCGTCAGCCAGTGGTCGTCGACCGTGAAGCCCTCGCGTTCGAGCAGGTCCTTGGTCTTCAGGCCGAACGGGCAGACGTGCTTCTCCATGACCATGCGATAGACGATGGCCCTGCGGGTGGTGTCGAGCATGGATCGGCTCCTCGTTGCCGGCGGTCCTGTTCGAGGGACAACCCGCGAACCGTCGGATCGGGCACGGGCGGCAATGATGCGTCTGCCGGCTCCGCCCGGAGGCCCGCCGAAACCGGTGACGGTCAGCCTGCCAAATCGCCGGCAACGTTGGCCACCGCCAGCAGGCAGAGACCCGCGAGCAAGGACGTCGCGACTACGGCCAGGACCACATCGGAGGCGCGCGGCGCCGCAGGGCATGGTCCGAAGGCGAGCTTCCGCCAGTGGCCTTTGCGAAGCATGGAACGGGACATGATGGGTCTCCTTCGCCCGGTTCGCTCCGGGGCGTGCGAATCGGGCTAGACCGTCGGCGTTCGCGAACGACCGGCATCAGGACACGAGGATACCGGCCAGGCCGACGAGCAGGAGCAGACCCACCGCCATCCCGCACGCAGCCGACAGCGGCCACGGGGTGGAGCCGTCGCCGTTGTCGTTGGCCGGACCCGGCAGCTCGCTCGGCCAGCGCCGCCACCGTCGGCAGGTCGACGGGGCCTGCAGGACCGACGGGCCCGATCCGGCGTCAGGGCGATGGCGACACGACATGACCTGGATATCGGATGCCGCGGCCGCCAGTGGCAGTGCCGCCAAGGACGCATCGGAGGTCGGCTTCGGCCGATGCCAGGCCACCGCCGAGGCGTGCCCAGTCCTCGATGGACACGTCCGCCGGGATCGTCGGCACCTGGGCGTCGCCCGTGCCGACCGCGCTTCCGGTCTCCGCCCGTCTTCCCCAAGCGAGCCGAGCCTTCCGAACGATGGTTGCCCTCATGTCTCTCCCTCGTCCCTGTGACCGGATCGGACGGGCACCGCCGCCCGCACGATGGCGGCAGGGTCGGCGGCTCCGGTTTAAGCTTTCGTGAACCAAACCGGCCGCGCAAGCCGACCCCGAGGACGCGCCCAGAGGCGTGTCAGGTTTGTCCTGACAGGAATACGGTCTTCTCCGACTGCGCGCCCATCCCCGGCGCCACAAATCACCCTATGGGCGGGGAGAGGGACGCCGAGCCCGAGCGTCCCCGGCGGTCCGGCGCAGCAACGTCCGGCCCGCGGGCTAAGGCATAGGCCACCCCGTCGAACCCGTCACGGTCGTGGCCCGCAAGGGTCAGTCACCACCATCACGGAGCTGATACCCGATGAAACGTCTCGCACTGGCCCTCGCGGCCGTATCGAGCCTGATACTGTTCTCGCCGTCGAGCGAGGCGCGGCCCTTCGGCAGGGGCCATGGCTTCCACCATGGCGGTTTCGCCGGCCACCACGGCGGCTTCCGAGGCGTCCGCCACGGCTTCCGTGGACACCGTTCGGTCGGCTTCCGTGGCTATCGCCGCGGCTTCGGCGGGTACCGTCGCGTCGGTTTCGGAGGTTCGCGCTACGGCTACGGGCGACGCTACGGCTACCGCCGCGGCTATCCCGGTCTCGGCCTGGCTGCCGGCCTCGGGCTCGGCCTCGCCGCAACGGCGGTCCGGCCGGCCTACTACGGGGGATACGGCGGCTACGGTTATGCCCCGGTCGGATACGGATACGGCGCCCGCGGCTCCTACTGCACCTGCGGCTACTGACCTCCGTCGAGGAGACCCGGCATTCCCGCCGGGTCTCCACCCATTCCCGACTCCCTCGGCGTGCGCCGGTCCGACCTCGGGACGGGTCGAGCCCACGTCAGCATAGAAAGGTGAAACCGATGAAGAACCTCGCACTCGGCGTCTTCCTCGCGAGTTCCGTGCTCGCCAGCCCCGCGCTCGCCCAGGACAAGGCGGCCCAGCCGCCCGCCGACGCTCAGACCAACCAGATGAAAACGCCGCCGGCCGGCACCGCGATGCCGACCTCGGCTGGCGGCATGGGCGGCATGACCATGGCCGACACCGCGACCGCCAAGATCAAGTTCGTCACCGCCAAGCCGGCCGAGGTGACCTCGTCGAAGCTCGTCGGCAAGAACCTCTACAACAACAAGAACGAGACCATCGGCGAGGTCGAGGATCTCGTCATCGACAACGGCAAGACGGTCACCGGCGTCGTCGTCAGCGTCGGCGGCTTCCTCGGCATGGGCGAGCGCTACGTGCTGGTCGACCCCTCGTCGATCTTCCTGCACAAGGCGGACGGCAAGCTCAAGGCGATGGTCGACACCGACAAGGACGCACTGAAGAACGCGCCCGAGTTCAAGTACAACAAGAACTCCTGACCCCCGATGCGTGGTCCCGTGTCCGCGGGGCCACGCCCAAGCATTCCAGCGCCCGGGCGGTGTCGGGATGAACCTGACAGGCGTCGGTGAGAACGGCGGCGCCCGGCGAAACCGCTTGTCGCCGGCTAGGATACGGGCGCTACTCGAAGCCACTTCGTAAACGTCGAGGCGGTGGAGGGAGTGGCGATGCTCATGGACGTCATCATGCAGGGATCCCGCGCCCGGGCTCTCGGGCGACCGCGGGATGCATGCCCCCATCCGGCCGACTCCCGCGAGCGCCGGGCCTGGTACGAGGGTTACGATGGATCGACCTGGGACTTCGCAGAGCGAGTTCCCCATCCGGCCGTGACGGCTCGCGGCCCCGCGACCAGGAACGGGGCGGTTGACCCGAACTTGGTCTAGGTCGCGGACCTTTCTCTCGACCCCTGGTTTCCCTGGCCCTTAGGCAGAAATTTGAGGACCGTCGGGAAGGCGGCGGAGAGGCGATGGGACGGAAGCGACCCCGCTCGTTCGAGGGCCGGACCTTCGGGAGCCTCGAACGGGTGGTCACCGCCCTGGTCGAGGCGGGCTTGCAGGACTGTGCGGCCGCGCCGCCGAACCTCGTCGAACGGCAGCGGGACCTGGAACGGAACGCCGCCACCGGGGGCGACCGCCAGGTCCTGCAGGTGATCGCGTCGGGACGTCGCCTCCTCGGCGACGAGCAGACGGTGACCGACCAGCGCGTGCTGACGGATGACGGCATGGCCGGCATGCCTGTCGAGGGCAGCGCGGTCTCGGCCGACCCTGTGGTGGAGAGCATGGCTCTGCCGGTCTCACCGGCGGGAACGTCCGCTACGGCCCCGCCTGATCGGTTGCCCCCGCATGTCCGCCGGACGTGAGAACGGCGATGCCGGCCGCCCCGAGATCCATCGCGGCAACGGCAGGACCTTTGTCGCGCTCGCGGTGGCGGCCGCCATTCCCGTGCTGCTGCTCAGCGGCTGGGTGGCGACGCTCATGGCGCAACAGGAACGTGGACTGACCCGCAGCGCCGCCGTGGCGAGCGCGGCCCGGGTGGCCGAGCGCGTCGCCTCCGACATCGCCACGCAGATCGCGGTCCTCCGAGCCGAGGCCGCCTCGGCGAGCCTCGACCGGCCGGACCTCACCGCCTTCTATGCCGAGGCCGAGCGGCTGAGGCGGGAGCACCCGCTCTGGGAGACCGTCGAGCTCGCCGGTCCCGACGGCGTCCAGGTCGTCAACCTGCTCCGCTCCCTTGACGACGAGCTCGGACCCACCGCCGACCGCGCGAGCTTCGATGCGGTGGTACGGACGGGGCGGCCGGTGGTCGGCGGGATCGGGCCGCTCGGGCCGATCTCGGGCAAGCGCCTCGTCGCGCTGCGGGTGCCGGTCGTCCGGGACGGAACGCTCCGCCACGTCCTCTCGGTCGGTCTCGCCACGAGCGCGGTCAGCGCGATCCTTCGCGACGCGGGCGCGCCGGAGGGCTGGGTCGGAACCATCGTCGATGCGGCGGGCAACACCATCGCACGCACCCGGGCCGAGGCGGAGGAACTCGGCCACCCCGCCGGCGCCGCCCTGCTGGCGGCGATCCGGCGGGAGCCGCAGGGCTTCTACACCGGATCGACGCTGGAAGGGCCGGACGTCGAGGTCGTCTACCGCACCCTGAAGGACACCGGTGGCTGGTCGGTGCATTTCGGTATGCCGGTCGCCACGCTGAACGCGCCGGTTTCGCGTTCCTACCTCCTGCTGGCCGGCGGCAGCGTGCTGAGCATCGGCCTCGGCCTCGCATTGGTCGGGCTGGTCGGGCGCGACATGGCCCAGCGGAGGGCGGGCGAGCAGGCGCGCTTCGCCCTCGCCCTGCGGTCGAGCGAGGAGCAGGGCGCCGTCGCCGCCGAGGCCGCGGAGCTCGGCACCCTACGGTGGGATACGGCCGAGGAGACCGTGACGGCCTCCCGACGCGCCGCCGAGCTCTTGGGTTGGGAAGCGGAGGTGCCGGAGGGGCGCGAAATGACCGCGGATGCCGACATCGCCTTCCGGGCGGTCGACGCCGGCGACCGGGAGCGGATGGCGGCGGAGATGCGGCGAAGCCTCGCCGAGGGCAAGCCCCTCGATGTGGAGTTCCGGGTCTTTCAGGCTGGTTCGGTGTCGCGCTGGGTGCGCCTGACCGGGCGAGCGCCTCGGCTTCGGCAGGGGGACCCCTCGGGCCTCGTCTACGGCGTGGTCTCGGACATCGAGCCGCGCAAGCGGGCCGAGGCGGAGCGGCTCGACCTGCTGCGCCGCCTCGGCGAGGCGCAGGAGAACGAACAGCGCCGGATCGCCCGCGAGCTGCACGACCAGGTCGGCCAGACGGTGACCGGCCTGTCGCTCGGCCTCAAGGGGTTGGAACGTCTGCTCGACGCGCAGGAAACCTCGGCCGAAGCCGGACGGCAGATCCAGTGGCTGCAGCGCCTCGCCGGCGAGATCGGGCGCGACATCCACCGCGCCGCCATCGACCTGCGCCCGACCGCCCTGGACGACCTCGGGCTGCGCGAGGCGCTGGCGACGCTGCTGCGCGAGTGGGGACAGCGCCACGGCGTCCGATCCGACCTGGAGTTCGTCGGGGATGCGTCGCGCCTTCCAGCGGCCGTCGAGAGCGCGGTCTACCGAATCGTGCAGGAGGCGCTCACCAACGTGCTCAAGCACGCCCGCGCGGCGACCGTCAGCGTCTGTGTCGACCGTCGCCCGGACGAGGTCCAGGTGATCATCGAGGACGACGGCGTCGGCTTCGAGCCCGGCTCCGGCACCTCCCCGTCCGAGGCGCGCACGCCGACCGAGCCGCGGCTGGGTCTCTCGGGCATCCGCGAGCGTTTGACCCTCCTGAACGGCACGCTCGCACTGGAGGCATCCCCGGGCGTCGGCACCACGCTGTTCGTCCGCATCCCGGTGACGCCAGCCGCCTGACCCACGAGGGGGAACAGCATGGACCGTATTCGCGTCATCCTGGCCGACGACCATCCGGTCGTCCTCGCGGGCATCCGGGCGCTACTCAACGCCGACCCGGAGGTCGAGCTCGTCGGCGAGGCCACCGACGGCGGAGAGGCGCTGCCGATGATCCGCGCCGTCGCGCCCGACGTCGCCGTGGTCGACGTCTCGATGCCCGGACTGAACGGCCTCGAATTGACGGAGCGGGTGAAGGGTGAATGCCCCGGCACCCGGGTGCTGGTGCTGACCGTCCACGAGGACGCGGCCTACGTGCAGCCGCTGATGAGAGCCGGCGCGCGCGGCTACCTCCTCAAACGCTCGGCCGCGGACGACCTGCTCCGGGCGGTCCGGGCCGTGGCCTCCGGCGGCGTCTATCTCGACCCCTCCATTGCCGGCCACGCCCTGGCGGAAACTTCCGGCTCGGACGGGCGCCCGGGCACGGCGGAAGGCCGCGAGCCGCTGAGCCCGCGCGAAGCCGAGACCTTGCGGTTGATCGCGCAAGGCTTCAGCAACAAGGAGATCGCCCGGCGCATCGACGTCAGCGTGAAGTCGGTCGAGACCTACAAGGCTCGGGCCGCCGAGAAGCTCGGGTTGCGGACCCGCGCCGAGATCATCCGCTACGGCGCCGCGAACGGCTGGTTCGACGCCTTGGCCTTGCGGTAGCGCCATACCTTTCACTCCGCCGCGCACGCCACGGCCCGAACGGGCCTGCCGCAGAGTGTTTCCCGACGATCATCGGCTCCTTGCGTCGCGCGCCTTCGATGGGGCGGGCGTACCCCGGACCGACGACCCCCTCCTCGTGATGATCGGAGGAGTCCCGACCGCGCCGGGCTTTGCCTTAGGTAGGGTGCGGTCCTTCGTGAGTGCCCGCGCGCGATCCACCGGCCCCCCGTCCTGCGCGGCGGCCGGTTGCGGCACCAAGCCTCCTGCGAAGGCCATCAACGGGATGATCACGAGCGAGCGTGCCAGGGTCGAACCATATCTCGGCTTGTCGATCATCGGATCCTCGTCAGGCGCGGTCCTTCGCTCAACTTGTACAGCCGCCGCTTGATCCCGACGGGTCGACCCCGCAGGCGCCACGCCCTTCATCGACCGAGCGTGCATTGCTCATTCACCCGACGGATCGATCCGCTCCGGTCCTCACCCGGACGAAGCGAGCGTGCCGCTCCTCAAGGTCGGCGAGGTCGCTCGGGTCGGCGACGTCGCGCCGCGCGGCGGCCAGGACGAGGTCGGCATGGCGCCCGAGCTTGGTCAGGCGCGAGGTCAGCCGCTCGACCTCTGCGGCGCGTGTCAGGACGTCCAGCATCCGCGCGAGCACGTGGACCGAGCCGGCGGCGTTCTGGCGGATCATGTGGAACATCGCGTCGCACAGGCCGTCGTAGTCCGTCACCGGATGGACGAGCACGATGCGACCCTCGCGCGCGACGGCCCCGGTCGGCAGGTGGCGCGGCGCGATCCGGCACAGGGCGTCGCCCAGGTGGTCCAGCACGCTGCCCGCCGTCATCGGGTCGTTGATGCCGGGCGAGAGCGCCCGCACCGCGATTTCGACGAGTTGCCGCACCGAGTATTCGAGATCCTGCAACGCCGCGGGGCGGCGTCCGAAAGTGAGCGCGCGGCCGACGGCCTCGGCGGCGTCCTCGACGCCCGCGGAAAGGAAGGCGACCGGGAATCCCCGTGGCACGAAATCGCCCGGACGAACCCTCAGGGCAAGGACGACGCGCCGCTCGTGCGCCCAGTCGGCGAGGCCATCCGTGTCGACCGCCTGCAGGTAGCCGCCGTCCGCCGGCGCGACCGGGCCGCCGCGCAGGGCTTCCGTCGGTGGCTGGACATCGGCCTCGTCGCGCGTCCGAGCCTCGACGGCCGCGCAGAGGTCGCGGTGGACGGCGTCGACCACCGTCTCGACGTTGATGCTGGTGGCGACGTGGTGGACGAACCACACCAGCGTCCCGAGAGAGACCAGCGCCAGCAGCACGGCACCCGAGATGGCGAGGTGCGGGACGAAGGTCTCCTCCTCGACGGTGCGCACCGTGCGCAGCACCATCAGCGCGTAGGCGAAGGTGCCGAGGAAGATGCCGAGCACGAGTTGGTTGCGGGCGTCGCGCACGAAGTTGCGCAGCAGCCGCGGTCCCATCTGGTTCGAGGCCAGCGTCAGCGCCGCGATGGTGATGGAGAAGGTGGTGCCCGCCACCCCGATGGTGGAGGAAGCCACCGCGCTGAGCAGCGCCCGCGCGCCCTCGGCGCCGCCGGTCCAGCCCCAGTCCGCGTCCGGGGAGGACGGGTCGTAACCGGCGATGTGCGCGGTCTCCAGCCCCACGGCGACCTGCGCCAGACCGATGCAGGCGAGCACGACGAGGGCCGGCCGCAGCCAGAATTGGTCGCCCAGGAACTCGATCCAGGCCCGTATCCTCGCCCTCACCGGCGCCCCTCCCGTTCCGCCGCCCGAACCCGGGCGGGTGCCACTTTCCCGCTCATCGACATCGGCTCAATCCTCCGCTTCCTCCCGGGCGAGACCGACCCGCTTGAGCGCGGTGATCAGCACCAGGATGGCCAGCCCGAAGCCCATCGCCGCCGCGAGCAGCGTGAACTGCGCGGCGCCGGCCACGATGCCGGCCGAGGCCGCGAGCCACACGCTGGCGGCCGTCGTGAGGTTGCGGACGGTTCGCTCCGCGTCGCCCCGGGCGACGAAGATCATACCGGCCGCGATGAAGCCGATGGCCTGCGCAAGCCCTTGAATGACGCGCAGGGGATCGGCGTCACCGCCGCGGGCCTGCACCTCGGCGTAGAGGCTCAGGGCCGAGGTGGTGATGACCGCGGAACTCAAGGCGACGAGGGCGTGCGTACGGATGCCGGCGTCCTTGCCCTTGCGCTCCCGCTCGAAGCCGAGCGCCAGCCCGCAGACCGTGGCCGAGCCGAGCCGGAGGAGGATGTCCGTCAACGAGATGGCGGTGGCGTCGAGAAGCATGAACGGGTCCGGTCCCCCCGGGAGGTTTGGCGAGTGTCGAGGGTTCAACACGCGCCGGCCGCCCCCTTTCCCGGATTGGCCCGCTCGGTTCAGGCCGGGCTTGGCCGCGCACGTTGTTCCCTCGGGGTGGCGACCAGGAGGACGAGCGCCCCGGCCACCATGCACGCGACCGAGCCGGCGAGCACGCCGATCTTGACCTCGGCCTCCAAGGCTGGCGCGTCCGCGAAGGCCAGCAGGCCGATGAACAGGCTCATGGTGAAGCCGACGCCGCAGAGGAGCGAGACGCCGTAGACCTGCGCCCAGGTCGCGTGGGCCGGGCGCTGCGCCAGCCCCAGCCTCACCGCAGCCAGCACGAGCCCGAACACGCCGGCCTGCTTGCCGACGAACAGGCCGAGCGCCACGCCGAGCGTGACCGGGTCGAGCAGCATGTGCGGGGCGAACCCGGCCAGCGACACGCCCGCGTTGGCGAAGCCGAAGACCGGCAGGATCAGGTAGGCCGACCACGGCTGCACCGCGTGTTCGAGGCGGTGCAGCGGCGAGGTCGGGTCGTCCGGCTTGCCCACGCTCAGCCGCAACGGAACCGTCATCGCCAGGAGCACCCCGGCGACGGTGGCGTGGACCCCGGACCTGAGTACGAGGACCCACAGGACCACGCCGAGCAGGAGGTAGGGCCAGAGGCGGGCCACGCCGGCCTTGTTCAGCCCGTACAGCACGGCGAGGACCAGAGCGGCCCCGCCCAGCATCGGCAGCGACAGGTCGGCGGTGTAGAACACCGCGATGATGAGCACCGCGCCGAGGTCGTCGATGATGGCGAGCGCCGTCAGGAACACCTTCAGCGATACCGGCACCCGCGATCCCAGCAGCGCCAGGACGCCGAGGGCGAAGGCGATGTCTGTGGCGGCCGGGATCGCCCAGCCCCGCAACGTCTCGGGCGAGGACCAGTTCACGGCGGCGTATACGAGGGCCGGGGCGGCCATTCCCCCCGCCGCGGCCAGCCCCGGCAGCACACGGTCGGGCCAGGTCCGCAGGCGCCCGTCCAGCATCTCGCGCTTGATCTCCAGCCCGACGTGCAGGAAGAACACCGCCATCAGGGCGTCGTTTATCCAATGCAGGACCGAGAGCGGGCCGAGATAGGCCTTGAGCGCGGCGAAGTAGGTGTCCGCAAGGGCGGAGTTCGCCACCACGAGCGCAAGCGCCGCGCTGGCCATCAGGACGAGGCCGCCGCCGGCCTCGCTGACGAGCGTGTCGCGCAGGGCCGAGATGGGACGGCGGCGAGGCCGCGCAACGGCATGGGGGGAGGACGACACGGGCACGGGTCTCCGGCGCTGGCGGCCCGACCAGCGCTCGTCCTGCCGGTCCGACCGACGGACCGCGCACCCTCGTGCGGGCTATCGCATCGGCGTGCCGCAGGCACAACCCGGCCCCGGTGACTACACACGGCGGGTGCGACGGGCGGCACCCCGTTCAGGTGGCCGGAACCGTGTCCGGTGTACGGGTTTCGGCCTCCGAGCCCCGCGAGTGAGCATTTCCAGGCGCATGCCACACCTGACAGAGAGGCTTCGAGCCCTGTACGAAGGCGACACCGACCGCGCCCACCGCTTCCGCTACGGCCTGCTCGCCTTCGACCTCGCCACGCTGCTGTTCATCATCGTCTCCTCTTTCATGCCGCGCGAACCGCTCGTGGAGGGCGTCGACGTGCTGATCGGGGCGGCGGTGACCGCGGACTTCCTGTCGCGGCTGGCCATCTGCCCGCGGCCGGGCCGCGAGTTCCTGCGTCCGACCACCTGGGCCGACCTCGCGGCCATCGCCTCGTTCCTCGCGCCCATCGTCGGCGAGGGCGCGGGCTTCCTGCGCATCCTGCGGACCTTGAGGCTGCTGCGCACTTACCAGCTGCTCGACCGGCTGCGCGCCGACTTCCCGTTCTTCCGCCGCAACGAGGAGGTGATCATCGCGGCGGTGAACCTCGCGGTGTTCGTGTTCGTGATGACCGGCATCGTCTTCGCCACGCAGCACGGGCGCAACCCGGCCATCGGCAACTACGTCGACGCGCTCTACTTTACGGTCACCTCGCTGACGACGACGGGCTACGGCGACGTCACCCTGCACGGGACCGGCGGTCGCCTCGTCTCGGTGGTGGTGATGATCTGCGGGGTGACGCTGTTCCTGCGCCTCGCCCAGGTGCTGTTCCGGCCCTACAAGGTACGCTTCCCCTGCCCGACCTGCGGCCTGCAGCGGCACGAGACGGACGCCGTGCACTGCAAGGCCTGCGGCACCGGCCTGAACATCCCTGACGAGGGCGCCTACTAAGGCGGGCGCTCAAGCGCGTTCCTACCCGTCGGCCTCTCTTCGCTCCCATGTGACCTGTCAGCGGCCGAGCGGGGGATTCCGGCCGGCGGGCAAGCCCTCGCACAGACGAGAGCGGTTTCCGTAGGTCTCCTCGACCTGGTCGTGGAACAGCACTTGGCTGGTCGGGTACGGCAGGTCGATGCCGGCGGCGTTCGGCGCTTCCTCGGCGATGGCATGGTCGAGGGCATCGACCGCGTCGCGACGCCGGGGCGGATCGATTTACAGCCGGGCGGTCATGTCGACGCTGGCCGCTCCCAGCCCCCAGACCTGGGCCTCGGGCGGCGGGTCGGCCAGCACGCCCTCGGTTAGTCAGCGGGAAGGCGAGGTGTCGCCTCTCGTGCGCGGTGATGACCGTGATCTTGTCCACGAACAGCGTCGCGTTCGGGGCAGCACACGCTGGTTGTCGTAGGTGCGAAGCACTGTGGCCCGCACACAGGCGTCCTCGACAGTGTACTCGTGGCTGCCCGCCCGGATCTGGTCGCCGATGACGAAGGGCTGCGTCAGCAGGTTCAGGATGTCGGCGAGCAGGTTATGCAGCGCGTCGTTCACTTCCCATCCCGCCAGGAACCAACCCGTGCGGGGAATACTTGCAACTCGGCATACCCGTCGCACGGGCGCATCGGACAAAGCGAGATATCTTGGTGACCGCCGGTCGTCTTCTCTCTTACCGTTGTATCGCAGCCATCCTATTTGCCGGCGCCGTCGCTATGCTCTCGGGGGTCGTGGCGCTGCCGGCCGCCGCGCAGTCAGCCGGCAGCGCCATCGACCAGCCGACGGCCGGAACGCTCCCGCCCGGGACATCGACGGTGAAGGACGATGGTGCCGCACCGCGCGACCAGCCCTCCGGCCAGGTCGCGCCGCCGAACGTCATCCAGTCCTCGACGGACGTGATGCAGTCGGAGGGGACGGTCCAGGGCAAGGGCGAGGGAGGCGGGACGCACCCGGTCAAGCACCTGCCCAAAGACATGCGCTGACGGCCGATTCTCGCACCCGTGCGGGCCGGCCTCCCGAATTGCCCTACGCGGTGGCGCTGCCCGCGGTCGACAATCCTAGAGGTCACCGTCGATGTTCTTCGACACTTGGCACGGCCTAATCCGGGTCCTGGTCGTCGGGCCGCTGGCCTATCTGGCCCTCATCCTGTTCCTCAGGATCTCCGGCAAGCGCACCCTGACCAAGCTCAACGCCTTCGACCTCGTCGTGACCGTGGCGCTCGGCTCGACGTTGTCCTCCATCGTGCTGACCAAGTCGGTGGCGCTCCTGGAAGGCGTGCTCGCCCTGGCGACGTTGATCGGGCTTCAGTTCCTGATCACGTGGTCAAGCGTGCGCTCGCCCAGGGTCAAGGCGCTGATCAAGTCGGAGCCGACCTTGCTCGCCCATGACGGACGTTTGGTCGAGGGCGCGATGCGCCGCCAGCGTATGACCTGGGACGACGTCCTCGCGGCGTTGCGCTCCGAAGGTCTCGACGACCTTTCGCAGGCCGCCGCGGTGGTGCTTGAGACCGATGGGTCGATCAGCGTGCTGAAGGCCCTGTCTGGGCGCGGGGACGGGCTGAACGGCGTCGCGCCGCTGGGGACGGACCGGTCCCGCTCGTGACGGCGCTCGCGCACGTCACGGTGACCGTGCTACCCGGGACCCTCGCGACCGCGAGCCTAGTCTCGCTTGTCTTGGCCGAGAGGCAGGTGGTGCGGCTGCTTCCACGAAGGCGGTTTCGCGGCGGTCTCGGTAGAATGTCTCGGCGCCTTTGGCTCGGACCACTTCCCTTATCTCCTGCGTCTCCGCGGCCGGTCCGGACCAGGCCCGGCGGCGGAGGCGCCGCGGGAGGCCAGGAACGTCGGCGCGACCGAACGACTGCAGGCGCATTAAGCCTGCTTTCCGCGAAGCCCCGAGCACCCGCCGGCGGCCTAAGGGGGGAACGCTCGTGATCTCCATCTTCGACCTCGCCGCTCTGCTGCTGACCCTGTCGGCCCTGTTCGGCTGGCTGAATCACCGCTTCCTGCGGCTGCCGCACACCATCGGCCTGCTGGTCATGGGGCTGCTCGCCTCGCTCGCCCTCGTCGGCCTCGACCTGGCCTTCCCATCTCAGCACCTCTACGAGGATCTTACGCAGGTCCTCCGCCAAGTCGACTTCACCGACGTAGTAATGAACGGCATGCTGGCCTTCCTGCTGTTCGCCGGCGCCATGAGCCTGGACCTGCGCGCCCTGCGCGACCGGGCCTGGGCGGTGGCGACGCTCGCCCTCGTCGGCACGCTGATCTCCACCGCCATCGTCGGAGGCGCCTTCTGGTTCGCGGCCGACGCCCTCGGCCAGCCCGTCCCCCTCGCTTGGGCCCTCGTGTTCGGCGCGCTGATCAGCCCGACCGACCCGGTCGCAGTACTGGCCACCCTCAAGAACGTGAGGGTGCCGGAGGCGCTTGAGGTCGAGATGCAGGGCGAGGCCCTGTTCAACGACGGCATCGGCATCGTGCTGTTCACGGTCCTCGTCGCGTTCGCCGCTGGCTCGGCCGGGGAGGCGACGAGCGCCGGCGGCGTCGCCCGCCTGCTCCTGCAAGAGGCCGGCGGCGGGCTCGTCCTCGGCGTGGTCACTGGCTACGTCGCCTACCGGGCCATGCGGGCCATCGACGACTTCCCCGTGGAGGTGCTGATCACCCTCGCGCTCGTCGCCGGCACCTACGCGCTCGCGCAGAAGCTCCACTTCAGCGGCCCGCTCGCGGTGGTCGCGGCGGGGCTGCTCGTCGGCGACCGGGCGCCGCGCGACGCGATGAGCGACGAGACGCAAGGGTACGTGTCCTCGCTCTGGACCCTGATCGACGAGGTGCTGAACTCTGTGCTGTTCCTGCTTATCGGCTTGGAGGTCTTAGTCCTGCGCTTCCAGGCCGGCGGGCTCGTCCTCGCCGCGTGCGCCGTCCCCATTGTGCTGGGCGCGAGGCTCGCGGCGGTCTCGACGCCGCTCCTCGCCTTCCGGTGGGGCGGCAACCTCTCGGCGCGCAACGTGCCGTTCCTGACCTGGGCCGGTGTGCGCGGCGGCATCTCCGTGGCGCTGGCCCTGTCCGTCCCCGAGAGCGACGCCAAGCCGGCCATCCTCGCGGCGACCTACGCGGTGGTGCTGTTCACCATCGTCGTCCAGGGCTCGACGCTCGGCCTCGTGGCTAGACGGACCCTTCGCGCGACATAGTCGCGCCAGTCGTCCCTCATTAGTCTCGGTCCCGGGGCCCTCCGACTAGCCGCGCCTCGCCTCAGACCGGCTGCGTCGCGTGTCCCGGCGGCTCGCGTCGCTCGGCAGGTGTCCCTTTCTCGTCCGTTTCCCTGATCCGCACGGGCACCGACTTCGCCGCTGGCGTCTTCGATGGTCCGTCGTGGTGGGACAGCGGCATCAGCGGGTTCATCTCGGGGTAGTAGGCGCCAATGCAGCCGTCCGGCAGTGAGAAGGGGACGACCTTCAACCCGAACACCTCACGCTCGACCCCGTCCTCCGCGTCGCTGACGAGCGAGACGACCTGCCCCTCGTGCAGGTTGGCCCGTTGCATCTCGTCGGGGTTGATGAGGAGCACGTCGCGGGTGCCCTCGATCCCGCGCATGCGGTCACTGTAGCCGTAGATCGTGGTGTTGAACTGGTCGTTCGAGCGCATCGTGATCAGGCGGTAGCGGCCCGGCGCCTCGCCGAAGCCGACTGCCGTCATCTGCTTGGGGGTGGTGAATATCGCCTTCTTGCTTTCGGTCTTCCAGATTCGCTCGCGTGCCGAGTTGCCGCGGTAGAAGCCGCCCGGTGTCCACATGCGCTCATCGAAGCCGTGGAACTCCTCCGGGTAGGTCTCGGCAATCGCGTTCCGGATCAGGGCATAGTCGCCGACCCAGGCGTCCCAGAGCACCTTCGGGTTCGGATCAAGCGTCGCCTTGGCGATACCCGCCACGATGGCGGGTTCCGACTTGAGGTGCTCGCTTGCGGGGCTCCGGCGTCCAAGCGAGCCGTAGATGCAGCTGAACGTGTCCTCCATGCTGACCGCCTGCGGACCGCTCGCCTGCATGTCCTCCTCGGTCCTGCCCCGGCAGGGCAGGAGGTAGGCAATCTCGCCGTTGACGAGGTGCGAGCGGTTGAGCTTCGTCGCCACTTGAACGGTGAGGCGCATCCGCGTCCAGGCCTTCTCCATACGGTCCCGCTCGGGGATGGCGCGCACGAAGTTGCCGCCGAGACCGAAGAAGCTTCGCACCGTGCCGGATAGGATGCCCTCGCAGGCCTCCACCGTGTTCATGCCCTTCTCGCGCGGCGGCTCGAAGCCGAACTGGGCGGCGAGCTTGTCGAGCGGCACCAACTCAGGTTTCTCCGAGATGCCGACGGTGCGCTGTCCCTGCACGTTGGAATGGCCGCGCACCGGCGAGATGCCGGTGCCGTCGCGGCCGATGTTGCCCTTCAGGAGCAACATGTTGACGAACAGCGCGACGTTCTCGAAGCCGTTCATGTGCTGGGTCAGGCCCATGCCGTAGATGCCGATGACGCGGTCGGCCTCGACGTAGACCTGTGCGGCCGCCTCGATGGCTTGGCGGCTCAAGCCCGATTCCCGCTCGATCTCCTCCCAGGAGCTCGCTCGCACCTTCGCCTCGAACTCGTCGAGCCCGCTCGTATGCTGCTCGATGAAGGCGACGTCGAGCACGCGCCGGCCCTGGGCCTTCGCTGCGTCATCGGCCGCGAAGACATGCTTGCAGATGCCCATGAGCACCGCGATGTCGCCGCCAGGCCGGACCTGGTGGTACTGCGTGCTGATCCGCGTCTCCTTGCCGGTCAGCATCTCGACCGGACTCTGCGGGTTCGTGAAGAACTCCAGTCCCTTCTCGCGGACCGGGTTGAAGGTGATGATCTGGACGCCGCGCTTGGCGGCCTCTTGCAGCGGGTGCAGGAAGCGGGGCGAGTTCGAGCCGGTGTTCTGGCCGAAGAAGAACATCGCATCGCAGTTTTGGAGATCGTCGAACACGACCGTGCCGACGCTGGCACCAATGACCTTCTTGAGCGCCACGGACGTCGTCTCGTGGCACATGTTCGAGGAGTCGGGCAGATTGTTGCAGCCATAGAGCCGGGCGAACAGCGCGTAGAGGTAGGCGGTCTCCAGGCTGGCGCGCCCCGACGAGTAGAACACAACCGACTTCGGATCGAGGCGCCTCAGCTCTGACCCGATCTTCCGAAAAGCTTCCACCCACTCGCAGGGGACGTACTTGTCCGTGGCCGGATCGTAGCGCATCGGGTGCGTCAGGCGACCCTGCTGCTCCAGGTCGTAATCCTTCCACTCACGAAGTTCCGTGACCGTGTGCTTGGCAAAGAAGTCGGGCGTGCAGCGCCGGGTCGTCAGCTCCCAGAGCGTGGCCTTCGCGCCGTTCTCGCAGAATTCGAAGGGATGGTAGTTCGCGGGCTTGGCCCACGAGCAGGACACGCACATGAAGCCCTTGGGCTTGTTCTGGCGGAACAGGGTCTCGGTGGCGAGCGGCGTTGCCCACTCCTTGCCGAAGATGCGCGAGATGCCCCGCACGGAGCCCCAGCCGCCGGACGGACCATCGTAGTGGGCCGTGTTCTCTTCACTCGGCATCCGGGTACTCCTCGTCCGCCGCACACGCGTGCGCAAAGGTGTACGAGACGAACCACCTGGCCGCAGTTAGGTTCTCCTCTCTCGCCCGGCAACGGTCGCTGGAACACGACCTACGGCCGCGGAAGACCCATCGCCCTTCCCGCCGCGCGGCGAAGATCGCCTCGGGGCGATCAATCAGGATGATCGTGAGCATCATGGCCGCACATCCCGAAGTCGTCGCCTTCGACATCATCGGCACGGTTTTCAGCATGGAGCCGATGCGGGCCGAGCAGGTGGCGCTCGGTCTTCAGCCCATGGCCCTCGACCTCCTCTACACGGCTGCCCTGCGGGACATGTTCGCGGTGGCGGGCACAAGCAAGTTCGCACCCTTTCAGTCGGTCTTGGAGGGGTGCCTGGACGAGTTGCTGGCCATGGAGGGTCTGGCTGTGCCCGCGGAGCGTAAGCGAGTGTGTTCGCGAACGAGCTCGGGCGCCTCGCCGGTCGCGAGAAGAGGCATGGGACCGCACGCACGGTCACCTATCTGCTGCTCAAGAACGGTCTCCGACCCGTCTGCTCCACGCCGGAGTTCGAGCGTTTTCTCTTCGAGCGGCCGGAGGCCGAAGCCCTGATCAGGCGCATCGGACTGCCCTGAAGATCCTGGACCCAAGGCTATGGCTTAAAGCCCAATCAGCCCGACCGTGCGCGAGGTGGCTGAAGGTCAAAGGCGGCTGCTCGGAGGTTGGTTGCCGAGCGTCAGATCGCGCCACTACCAGACCTTCATGGTCGCGCGGCGGCAGGCCCGCTGTCGATGCTTGAGGGGACCTGCATCTGAAAGGGTGGCTCGGAAGCGCCTGGGCCGGCGGAGGATGCCGGCCTGGTTGGCCCGGAGCAGAAATTCACATCGAGACCGAGGCCCAGGAGGACGGCTCGCTGAAAATACATTAGAAGCACCTAAATAAGTCAGTCCTAACGTTCTGGGATTTGGACCCATGGATGTCGTGACGCCAACCGACCTGCTGCGCCTCCAAGTCAAGGCGGCTGACGCCGCGCGCCTGTTGCGGCTCCTCGCCAACGAGAAGCGCCTGCTCATCCTGTGCCTGCTGGTCGCCCGCGGAGAGATGGACGTGACGAGCCTCGCCGAGGCGGTCGAGCTCAGCCAGTCGGCCCTGTCGCAGCACCTCGCCAAGCTCAGGGAGGACGGGCTGGTGACTTTCCGGCGCGAGAGCCAGACCCTGTTCTATCGGCTGGAGGACCCCAGGGCCGCGCGGCTGCTGGCGACCTTGAAGGACATCTTCTGCCCGGACATAGGCTGAGCGCACGGGGCCCTTACGCCCGCAGCCTTGACCTCTCTCGGGTAAACAAATGGGCTGGAGAGCGCGTCAGGGGTTGTGCGCCATCCACTACAGCTTTTAATTATTCCAAACCTAATATGCATTCCGTCCCTCGGTCGGCCTCCTTTCATCCGTCGTGAAGATGTCCGGCAAGAAATCCTCTCCGATCCGCCACCTGAAGCGCTATGCCGGCTGCCGGCTGTTCGACCCCGAGAGACGGGTCTATCTGTCCGCGGAGGACTTGGAGCGCCTCATTCGGCAGGGCATACGGGTCAGCGTCCGTGAGGTGGAAACGGGGCAGGACGTGACCGACACGGTGGTCCGCCCGAACCTGCAATAGCCTTTTGTCGGTCGGATAGCCGGGGCGGCGTCAGCCTCGCAGGATCTCCGCCTCTAGCCCTCGCCGGTCCGATCGATTGCGGAGGTGCAGGCTCAACCCGCTCCGACGGGAGGCCATCTCCGCGATGGCCAGTCCGAGCCCGCTTCCCGTCGCGCTCTTGTGGCGTCCTCGGAAGAAGCGCTTCGTGACCTGCGGCAACTCCTCCTCGGGGATGCCGGGTCCTTCGTCGCGCACGACGATGCCCCCACCGCCCGGCCGCGCGGCCCATTCCACGAGCCCGGCCTGCATGTGCTGCACGGCGTTCTCGTGCAGGTTGCGGACGGCGAGACGCAGGCTCTCGGGGTCGGCCCGCATCGTGTAGCCATGCAGCTCGGGATCGACGACGGTTCGGATTTCCGCTGGCACGCGCATGCCCGCCACGGTCTCGGCCACCAGCGCGCCCACGTCGATCTCCGTCAGAGGCCGGGTCTCCTCGGCGGCGTCGAGCCGGGCAGCGTCGAGGAGCTGGCGGACGAGGCGTGTCGTACGATCCACGGCTGCGAGAATCTGGCGAAGTGCGGCTCTCGTGATGTCAGGGTCGGTCGCGGCCATGGCGACCTGGGCCTGCGTCTTCAAACCGGCGAGCGGGGTGCGCAGCTCGTGCGCGGCGAACGCCGTCACCTCCCGTTCGTGCCGCCGCGCCGCCTCGACCTTGAGGAACAGCCCGTTGAGGGCATCCGCCAAGGGGCGGACCTCCGTCGGCGCCTGGCCGGCGTCGATGGCGCTCATGTCGTCGGCGTCGCGCGCCGCGAGGTTCCGGGCCATCAGCCGTAAGGGTCGCAGGCCGCGCCCGAGGCTCGCCCAGATCAGCATCCCGAGGAGCGGCACAATGAGGAGCGCGGGGGTGAGCAGGCCCATGATGAGGTCGGTGACGAGGCGCTCGCGCAGGCTGAGACGGTCGCCGACCAGGACACGCACCCCCTTCTCGGCATCCTCCGCCGTGAAAACCCGCCAGGTCTCGCCGTCGACCTCACGCTCGGAGAAGCCCGCCGGCGCGTCGGTCAGGCGTCGCTCCGGGGCTCCGCTCGACCGCGCGACCATGCGACCGTCCAGCGACCAGATCTGGCAGGAGAGCTGCCGCTCGTAGGCCGTCGGCGCCGGAAACGTGCGCGGCGTCCCGTCCGGGGCCGTGCCGCCGACCGCACCCACCAGGGAGCTGACCATGCGCGCGGCTTCCTGGAGGCGGTTGTCGAGGACCTGCTCCACCTCGCGCTTCGACCCCAGGTAGATCCAGGCGACCGCGCTGAGCCAGATCAGGCCGGTAGCGAGGAGCAGGATGGCGAAGAGCCTGACGCGTAGTGACATCATGCGGTTGCCCTCATGCGGTAGCCGAGGCCGCGCACCGTCTCGATGGCATGCTTGCCGATCTTGGCGCGCAGATTGTGCACGTGCACCTCGACCGTGTTGCTCTCGACCTCCTCCTGCCAGCCGTAGAGGCGCTCCTCCAGCTCCGCCTTCGAGCGCAGCACGTTCGGCCGTTCCATCAGCGCCGTCAGCACCATGAACTCGCGCCGCGACACCGGGACCGGTTCCCCATGGAGCGTGACGGCGAGCTCGGCCGGGTCGAGGCGAATGCCGGCATGCTCCAGGCAGGCCGAGGCCCGCCCTGACGCCCGCCGGACGACGGCGCGGATGCGGGCCGAGAGCTCGTCGAGGTCGAAGGGCTTGCCGAGGTAGTCGTCGGCTCCGCCGTCGAGCCCTGCGATTCGGTCCGCTACCGCATCCCGGGCCGTGAGCAGGACCACCGGCGTGCGGTCGCCCCGCTCGCGTAGCCCACGCAGCACGTCGAGCCCGGAGCCGTCGGGCAGCATCAGGTCGAGCACCACGGCGCCGAAGCCGCTTGCGGCGAGGGCGGCATCGGCGTCCGCGCAGGTCGCGACGCACTCGACGGTCGCGCCGGACAGCCCGAGCCCGGCCCTGAGGCCGTCCGAGAGGATGGGGTCGTCCTCGACGACGAGGATGCGCATGCGTGTCTCCGTTGGCTGCCTGGCATCCTCCGGGCCAGGCTTAAGCCTGGCTTAAGCTACGTTTCCGACCGGCGGCGGACCGATCCGAGCCCGGACCCCGCCCGCTCATGCCGAACGTTCTCGCCAACGTCATCCTCGCCGTCCTGGTCTGGGCGGGGTCATCGCTGTGGTCGCCGGGTCATTGCCGCGAGCCCGCCGCACGGCAGGCGCCGTTCACTCTCGACGTGACCCGCGACGAGGACCTCTCGCTTCGCCTGAGATGGACCACCGCCCCCGGCACCTACCTCTACCGAGACAAGATCGGCGCGTCGGACGGTAGCGGTCGGGAGCTTCCCGTGACGACCGCTGCGGGCGAAACCAAGGACGACCCGAACTTCGGGGCGACCGAGGTCTACCACGGCGCGGCCGAGGCCGTCGTGCCGGGCGCGGCGCTTGTGGGGGTACGCGACGTGCGCGTCACCTACCAGGGCTGTGCCGAGAGGGGCATCTGCTACCCGCCGGTCACCCGGGTCGTCGAGGTGCCTGCGCCCGGTCCACAAGCGGCGGCCGTGCCGGCGAACCCAGCGGTGCCCGCGAGTGCGCCCCCGGTCGATACGAAGGCCGAGACCGGGAGCGGTCTGCTCTCCGGCCATCTCGCGGGCGTCCTGGCGACCTTCCTCGGGCTCGGCCTGCTCCTGGCCTTCACGCCGTGCGTGCTCCCGATGGTTCCGGTGCTAGCCGGCATGCTGACCCGCTCCGGAGAGCAGCTCTCGGCCGGGCGCGGTTTCGTCCTGTCCGGCACCTACGCGCTCGCGATGGCGCTGGCCTACGGCACGCTCGGCGTGGCCGCGGCCTGGTCCGGACGCAACCTCCAGGTCGCGCTCCAGACGCCCGTGGCGCTGGGCCTGCTCGCCGCGACCTTCGCCGCCCTGGCGCTGTCGATGTTCGGTGCGTTCGACCTCGCGCTGCCGACCGGTGCCGCCGCCCGCCTGTCCCGCCTGAGCGGGCGCAGGCTCGGCGCCCTCGGCGGCGCCGCGGTCATGGGCTTCACCTCCGCCCTGATCGTCGGCCCCTGCGTGACGCCGCCGCTCGCCGCGGCCCTGCTCTACGTCGCCCAGACCGGGGACGTGGCGCGCGGCGCCTCGGCCCTGTTCGCGCTTGGCCTCGGCATGGGCTTGCCGCTGGTCGCGTTCGGGACATTTGGGGCGGGGATCCTGCCGAAGTCCGGCCCTTGGCTCGTTTCCGCCAAGCAGGCCTTCGGTGTCGTGTTTCTCGGGTTGACCATCACGATGGTCTCCCGCCTCGTGCCACCCGAGGTTACGCTCGCGCTCTGGGGCCTGTTGGCCGTCGGCGTCGGCGTGTTCGTCGGGGCCTTCGACGCCCTCCCGGCCGGTGCCGGTGCCGTGGGCCGGCTGGGCAAGAGCGTCGGCATCGTCGCGGTGACCTATGGCTGCGCCCTCGTCGTCGGCGCCTCGGCGGGTGGGACCGACCCGCTCCGGCCGCTCGCCGGCTTCGGTCAGGCCCAAGCCGTGCACGCCGCCGACACCCGCGCCGTGGCCTCGCTGCCTGCCTTCGAGACCGCCCTTCAGGCCGCCCGCGCCGCGGGCAAGCCGGTGCTCGTCGAGTTCGCCGCCGACTGGTGCACCGTCTGCAAGACGAACGAGCGGACGGTCCTGGCGGACGCCGGCATCCGGGAGCGCCTGAAGGCCGTCTCCGTCATCAAGGCCGACGTCACCCGCGACGACGCCGACACCCGGGCTCTGATGCAGCGGTTCGGGGTCGTCGGTCCGCCGACCCTCATCCTGATGCGCCCCGACGGTGACGAGGTCCGGGAGGCCCGCACCGAGGGAGAGCTCACGGTCGAGGACCTGACGCGCCGCCTTGCCCTGGTCGGCGCCTGAGCCACCCCCTTCGATAACCCCACGGAGACCGTCATGGACCGCAGGACCCTGCTCGCCCTTCTGCCCGCCGTCGCGCTCGCGCCCGCCCTGCTCTCGCTGGCGCCGCATACGGAGGAGGCCTTCGCTCAAGGCATCGATGCGAACGCCATCCTCAACGACCCGGAAGCGCCGATCTCCGGCAACCCGAAGGGCGACCTGACCATCGTCGCCTTCCTCGATTACAACTGCCCCTTCTGCAAGAAGGCTGAGCCCGACCTCACCCGCCTGGTGAAGGAGGACGGGCGCATCCGCGTCGTCCACAAGGACTGGCCGATCCTCGGCGACGCTTCCGTCTACGGCGCCCAGCTCGCCCTCGCGGCGAAATACCAGGGCCGCTACGACGCCGTGCACAGGGCGCTTATGGGCATCCCCGGCCGCAAGATCCCGAAGGAGCGGATGCTGGAGGCGGTGGCCGCCTCGGGCGTCGACATGGGCCGCCTGGAGGAGGACCGGCGGGCTCACCAAGCCGAGATCGGCGCCTTGCTCCAGCGCAACCTCGACCAGGCCGATGCCCTCGGCCTGCAGGGCACGCCGGTCTTCCTGATCGGCCCGCTGAAGGTCGCCGCGGCGCTTGACTACGACGGCTTCAAGCAGGCTGTGGCCCAGGCGCGCGCCAAGGGTCGCTCGTGATGCGGCGGGTCTCACGTCTATCGGCGCTGGTGGCGCTCGCCTCGGCGCTTGGCGCCTGCACGGCCTCGATGGGGGCGCCGGCCCCGGTCGCGGAGGCCCGGCCGCAGATCGCCCCGGATGCCCTGCGCCGATACGCGGCCATCACGGACGAGCTCTTCCCCGTCGAGGCGATCGATCCGCGCGACCTCAAGGCCCGAAATGTCCGCCAGGTCGTCGATTACCCGACGAAGGAGCCACCCGGCACCCTCGTGGTCGACCCCTACAGGCGCTTCCTCTACCTCGTCATGGAGGGCGGCAAGGCGATGCGCTACGGCGTCGGGGTCGGCAAGGCCGGCTTCGAGTTCACCGGCGAGGCGACGGTCGCCCGCAAGGCATCCTGGCCGCGCTGGACGCCGACGCCCGACATGATCCGGCGTGACCCGGCCCGCAACGGACGCTGGGCCGGCGGCATGCCCGGCGGCGACAGGAACCCGCTCGGGGCGCGTGCGCTCTACCTGTTCAAGGACGGCAAGGACACGCTCTACCGCATCCACGGCACCACGGAGCCCTGGAGCATCGGCGAGGCGGTCTCCTCGGGGTGCATCCGCATGCTGAACCAGGACGTGATCGACCTGCACCGGCGCGTGCCCACCGGCACCAAGGTCGTGGTGCTCGGGTCACGAGGCACCAGCCACGCCACGCGGCAAGTCGCGCCGGAGACGACCGGCAGCCTCGGGAGCGGCGCGTCGGCCGGACCGGAGCCGGACGACGGCCTCGACCATGCGCGGCTCGATAGCCTGTCCGCCCGCGCCTCGGAGGCGCCGGAGCCATTCACCGACGACGGAGAGCCGGATGACGACGGTCTTTAGGAGCCTGGCGCTCGCGGTCCTTCTCGCAACCCTCGGCATGGGGGCCGCCCACGCCGGCTCGAAAGCCCCGGCCGGGTACTACGCCAACCAGAAGGTGATCTATCATAACGGCGGCGGCCCCGACGGAGCCGCCTACTTCAAGCGCCTGCTCGGCAACCTGCGGAACCACGTCGACGCCGTGGGCAAGGATCACGTCGAGATCCGCGTGGTGAGCCTCGGCGACGGGTTGGCTCTGTTCCAGGCCGCCGCCGAGGACAAGGAACTCGCCGGACGCATCGACGCCCTCAAGGCCGCGGGCGTCAGGTTCCTGGTCTGCGCCAATACCTTGAGGGAGCGGAAGATCGACCGCGGCGCTCTCTATGCGGTGGGCGAGGACGACATCGTGCCGAGCGGCGTCGCCGAGTTGGCGCGCCTGCAGGGCATGGGTTTCGCCTACATCCACCCGTAGCGCGGGGAACGGGAAGCCGTTCCGGCGCCCTCTCGTCAGAGCCTAGCTGCCATGAGGGCGTGGCTTGCCCGGCTGTCGTGGTCACCCGGACCCGGTCCGATAGGGCCGAAATCACCTCTGAGCGCCTTCAGGGCGTTGCGCTCGACCTCGATCTCACGAGCCGTACGGAAGCCGAGGCGCCGAAGGACCGGCAAGGGCGGGCACCAGCCCTGCACTGCGTGCTGGAGGAGGAACGCGGTCACCGCCAGGGGCAGGGCAAGCCACCGTCGGTCCGTGGTCAGGCCCAACACCGTTCCGGTGAGCGCCAGCGTCGCGGCGTTGGCCTCCAGCGTCCGCTCGATGTCCCACTCCGCGTCAAGCTCGCGCAGGCGGCGACCGATGTCTTGCGGGCGCTCGGCATGCCAGCGGACGCTCGCATCGAGGTCGGCAGCGATGCGCCGGTTGTCGCGCACGCCTGTGTGAAGCGAAACCCGCTCCGCTGTTCCAGGGATCATCGATCGCCTCCTCTTGACGTTACATTAGATGTCACTAATTAAGCATCATCTAATTCTAGCGCGGTTCGGGGATGGACCCCGTCCATGACAACCCCAGTGGCGGCGTGTGGATCATGCATCGCCCACGGGTGTGCCCCTTGCCGCGCGTCGGGAGTGACTGACCATGGACAGCTTCACGCCATTGAGCGCCCTCCTCGGCGGCGGCCTGATCGGCGCTTCCGCAGCCCTGCTCCTGCTCCTCAACGGACGCATCGCCGGCATCAGCGGCATCCTCGGCGGCCTGCTCGCCTCGCCTTCGCGCGAGACCGGCTGGCGAGCCGCCTTCCTGGCCGGGCTGGTCCTGGCACCGCTAGTCTACGCCGGCTTGGGCGGGAGCCTGCCGGCGGTGACGGTCAGCGCCTCGTTTCCGCTCATCGTGGTCGCAGGTCTGCTCGTCGGCTTCGGTGCACGCCTCGGGGCCGGCTGTACCAGCGGTCACGGCGTCTGCGGCATCGGTCGCGGCTCGCCCCGCTCGCTGATCGCGACCGGCACCTTCATGGCCGTCGCCATCCTGACCGTCCTCGTCACCCGTCACCTGCTCGGAGCCTGAGCCATGGCCAAGACCGTCTCCGCCTTCACCGTCGGCCTGTTGTTCGGGATCGGGCTGCTCGTTTCCGGCATGGCCAACCCGGCGAAAGTCCTGGCCTTCCTCGACGTGACCGGACGCTGGGATCCGAGCCTCGCCTTTGTCATGGCGGGCGCCGTCGCTGTCTCGGCCGCCGGCTACCGCGTCGCGCGACGGCGCGGCCGGCCGGTGCTCGCGCCCCGGTTGGAGATCCCGACCCGGCGCGACCTCGACCCGCGCCTGCTCGTCGGCGCCGCGCTCTTCGGCGTCGGCTGGGGTCTGGTCGGCCTCTGCCCCGGACCCGCCCTGACCATCCTCTCGGTGGTGCCGGCCCCCGCCCCGACCTTCGTGGCCGCCATGGCCGTGGGCATGCTGATGTTCCGCCTCGTGCCATCGTCGACCTCGAACCCGAAGGCAGTCCGGGGAGCCGACGCTTGATGCCCGGCTTGCTCACATCCGGTCTCGCGACCGGCTCGGGCGGGGTCGTCGGCGTGATCCTCGGCCTCGTCGGCGGGGGCGGCTCGATCCTGGCGGTCCCGCTCCTGACCTACGTGGTCGGGGTGAGCTCGCCCCATGTGGCGATCGGCACCAGTGCCCTGGCGGTCTCGGTCAGCGCGGCCGGCAACCTTGTCCCGCAATGGCGGGCCGGGAACGTGAAGTGGCGCTGCGCGGCGGTGTTCTCGGCGGCCGGCGTCCTCGGTGCGCTCGCCGGCTCGACGGCAGCCAAGGCGGTCGATGGGCAGAGCCTGCTGGCGCTGTTCGGGGTGGTGATGCTCGTGGTCGGGGGGCTGATGCTGCGCAAGCGGCGCGGCGAGGGCGACCCGGAGGTGCGCCTGACCAAGGCCAGCGCCCCGGTGCTCCTGCCCTGGCTGCTCGGCATCGGCTTCGCTGTGGGCCTGTTCTCCGGTTTCTTCGGCATCGGCGGGGGATTCCTGATCGTGCCGGGCCTGATGCTGGCGACCTCGATGCCGCTGCCGATGGCCATCGGCACCTCGCTGGTGGCGGTCAGCGCCTTCGGAGCCGCCACCGCGGCAAGCTACGCCGTCTCAGGCCTGATCGACTGGCCGTTGGCCGGCCTGTTCGTCCTGGGCGGCGTGCTCGGCGGCCTCGTCGGTGCCGGCCTCGGCCGACGGCTCAGCCAGCACAAGCGCGCCCTGACCCTCACCTTCGCCGGCCTCGTGATCCTGGTCGGCCTCTACGTGGTCGCCCGCGGAGCCCTGCCGCTCCTCGGAGCCACAACCTGAACTCGGAAGGAGGAGATCCATGTCCGACCAGACCATCCCGTCGTTGCGCGGTCGACCCATCGTGACCGGCTTCCACGACGAGACGACCGGCAGCATCCAGTACGTCGTCGCCGATCCCGAGACGAAGCGCTGCGCCATCATCGACCCGGTGCTCGACTTCGACCCGAAGTCCGGGGCGACCGCCACCCGCTCCGCCGACGCCCTGCTCGCCCATATCGAGCGCGAGGGCTACGAGTTGGAGTGGATCCTCGACACCCACCCGCACGCCGACCACTTCTCGGCGGCCGGCCACCTGCACGACAAGACCGGCGTCCCGACCGCCATCGGCGAGAAGGTGGTCGAGGTGCAGCGGCTCTGGAAGGGGCTCTACAACCTGCCCGACACGTTCCGGACGGACGGCTCGCAGTGGGACCGGCTCTTCGCCGACGGCGAGCGCTTCCGGATCGGCAACCTCGACGCCGAGGTGATGTTCACGCCGGGCCATACCCTGGCCTCCATCGCCTACCGGGTGGGCGACGCCGCCTTCATCCACGACACCCTGTTCATGCCCGACAGCGGCTCGGCGCGGGCCGACTTCCCGGGCGGCAGCGCGCACGCACTCTGGCGCAGCATCCAGCGCATCCTGGCTCTGCCGGAGGAGACCCGGCTGTTCACCGGGCACGATTACCGCCCGGGTGGGCGCGAGGCGGCCTGGGAGAGCACGGTCGCCCGGCAACGGGCGGAGAACCCACACCTCGTCGAGACCCCGAGCGAGGAGGCGTTCGTCCGCATGCGCGAGGCCCGCGACCGCGAACTGCCGATGCCCAAGCTCATCCTGCATTCCCTGCAGGTAAACATCCGTGGCGGCCGCCTGCCCGAGCCCGAGGCGAACGGCCGGCGTTACCTGAAGATCCCGCTGGACGCCCTCGACGGCGCGGCCTGGGGCGCGTGACGGAGATGACCATGACCACGAAGAGCGCGAAGGACTTGGTGGCGGAAGCCAACCGCGAGGTGGAGACTCTATCGGCCGAGGAGGCGCTCGCACGCCTCGGCCAGACCGACACGGTGCTCGTCGACGTTCGGGAAGGCGAAGAATTGGCCAAGACCGGCAGGATCGCCGGCGCGGTCCATGTGCCGCGCGGCTTCCTAGAGTTCCAGGCCGATCCGAAGAGCCCGACCCACAAGGCCGAGCTCGGGGATGGCAGGAGGCTGGTTCTCTACTGCGGCTCGGGCAACCGATCGGCCTTGGCCGCCAAGACCCTCAAGGACATGGGGCTCAGGTCCGTCGCCCATGTCGCCGGGGGCTTCACCGCATTGGAGAAGGCGGGCGCGCCAGTCGACCGGGGGTGAAAAAGGCCGCCACGACCGGCGCCTGATCTACCGGAACGGATCAAGCTGGGGCGAAAGCGGCTCCTTACACGGGCAAGCTGATCGGATTTTCCCTCATCGCCCCGGAGACCTGTGTTCGCCCGACCGCGGCTATACCTTGACCGCATCGGTCGGGTGTTTCCCTTGACCAGTCGGCACCCTTACCGGATGCCTATCGTTCCGCCCCTGCGCGCCGCCATGCATGCTGCCCGGACAAACCTCGTTGCGGATGCGATCTGATTAGCCGCCGCGCCGTCGCGGCGCCCTTCACCGAAGACCGTACCAAGCCGCCCGCGAAGGATGACTTGACCGCGCACGGCAGTCCAAGGTGTCTCGGATGATCCTGCGATCGGCCCGGATCGAGCCGCACCCGGTCAAGTCATCCTTCGCGGGCTTGATAACCGTGTCCCAAATTATGGGGTCTGACAGGGCTTCGCTTGCCGCTTTATGGGTTTGCATCGTCGCGAATTATGGGGCCAGAGGGGCTCGAAAAAGGCAATCGCATCTGGAGTGCCAGCTCATTTTATGGGTATCTGCACAGCGAACGCCGGATCGCGCGGGCCCGGGCCGAGGCGCGCCCGACTGCGCAGGCCCTCGTCGGGCAGGCGGCCGTACTGGCAACGGGGGGCCAACCCATGCTCGCGGCCGTCGCCGAGATCCGGGCGATCGGCGAGCTGCTCTACGGGACCCGGTGGACCGCGGAGCTCGCCTGGGACGTCGGCAAGGACACCCGTCAGGTCCGACGCTGGCTCTCCGGCGAAGCCGCCGTCTCGGAGCGGGCGCTCTCGTGGGCACGCAAGCTGGCCCGGCGCCGGGCCCGCCAGATCGACGCCCTCGGCGGCCGGGACGACGACTAGCGGCAGCGCCGGAAGACCGCGCCGTCGTGCTCCAGGCTGCCGTCGGGGCACACGACGAGGTCGGTGTCGTACGGGACCTCCGCGCCGCCCATGCCGAAACACCTCGGGGCCCGGACGCGGCCGTCGGCGATCGTGGCGGTCGCGCAGTCCATCAAATCGATGCCGACCCCGCGCCCGGGCCCGATTGAGATGTCGGGGAGGTCCTGGCCGACCGCGCAGTAGCGGCCCGGCGCGGGCCGGGGCTCCGCAGCCGCCGGGGCGACGGCGAGGACGAGGGCGAGGAAGGTGCGCATCTCAGATCTCCATGACGAGGAAGGGGTCGAAGGCGGGGTTCTCCAGCTCGACGGCCCACATGCCGTCCCGGCGCCGGTGCGAGGTGTCGTGCCCGCGGGCGTTGGCGATCACCCTCGTGCGCCCGATGCGGTAGTCGGCCGACCGATGCACGTGCCCATGGATCCAGATGTTCGGGGCGCCGGGGCCCTCCATCAGCGGCGTCAGGTCGCTCGCGTAGGCGGCGTCGATCGGCTCGCGGACCTCGCCGTGCAGGAGGCTGCGCGGGTGTGGAGCGTGGTGCGTGACGACGATCCGTGGTCCGTTCCAAGGCTCCGCGAGCCGCCCCTCGATGCACGCCCGGTGCTGCCGGTGCAGCGCGAGCGCGGCCGGCGGCCGGAACGGCGCGGGGGTGCCGTTTCGATCCCGGATCTGCACCAGCCTGTGATCCCTCATGCCGACTTGGCGGTCCCCGGCGACGCGCATCGCGAGCTCGCGACGCTCCTCGCCCGCGATCGCGTAGTCCGTCCAGAGCGTCGCCCCGGTGATCTCGACGCCGTCGACGAGGCAGGCCTGCCCGCTGTCGAGGAGCGTGATCCCTGCGGCCTCGGCGAGGTCCCGGGCGCTGGCGAGCTCGTCCGGGTAGCGCGCGCGCCACATGTCGTGATTGCCCGGCACATAGACGACCTCCCGCGCCCGGGGGACGACGTGCTCCGCCAGCCACGGGAGCGCCCTCCGGGTGAGGCCGTCGGCCACATCTCCGGCGACGATCGCAATGTCCACGCGCGGGCCCGGCGGCGGCGTCCACGGCGTCGCGTCGACGTGCAGGTCGGACAGGATCCAGACCGTGACCATCACTCTCCCCCCTCGCACCAGGCGGTGCCGTCTGCCTCGAACCACGCGGCCGCCGCTCGTACGACGACCCGCCCCTCGATCCGGAAGCCGCTCTCCGTGAGCCGGTACCTGAGCCGGCGCGCGCCCGGCGGCCGGGGCAGGTCGGCGAGTTCGCCGGAGGCCCACGCATGGACGTCGCGCGCGCCCGCCCGCAGGCACCGGAGGCGGGCCACCTCGGATGCCCGGAAGGCGACACCGATGAGGACGACCCCGAGCCGGTGGCCGACCACGCGTCCGGAAATGCGGACGCTCCACCGGCAGCGGGTGCGGTTGCGGTAGACGTCAGCCACCGCCGACCACCCGCCTGCCGTTGGCGTGCTCCGGGCACAGGCACCGGAGCCAGCCTCCCTGGCGTACGCGGCCGGGCTTCCCGCATTCCTCGCAGATGTAGGCGGATAGATGCTCGACGGCATCGACAGTATTCGCCGTGTATTCGCAGTCTTCGTTGGCGTCGTAGTACCAGCGCGCCGAGCCGAACTTCTCCTTCATCTGCGTGGTGTGGAAGCCGTCGGCGATGCCGTGCTCGCGCAGGAGTTCGGCCGCGCCTTCCCACAGCCACTTCCATCCCGGGCCGCACTCGAAGCAGCCCTGGCCGAACACGCGCCGGTGCCGCCTGGCCAGGCGCTGCTGCCAGTCCGGCGGGCACCGGGGCGCGCCGTCTCGCCATCGGCACGCGAGGACGCGTGCGAGCAGGTCGAGCAGGAAGGGCCTCGGAAGGGGACCGACGAACGTGCTGGGTCCGTCGGCCCTGCGCTCCCGCTCGACGGCGAGGAGCGGCCCCTGCCACCGGACGAGCGGCCCGTGCGGCGAAGGCTCGACCGCGAGGACGGTGACGCTGTCGGCGCCCCGGTGGTGGCGCAGGGCGGGCCCGGCGATGCTCAGAAATTCCTCGGCGATCACGGCATGGGCTCCGGCGGCAGGGGGGCGAAACAGAAAGCCAGGGCCTCGACCTCGCGGGCAAGCCGCAGGCCGAGGGCGGGATCGAGCCGGCCGGCCTCGACGAGCCGGCCGATGCGGACGACGCGGGCGCGGCAGCCGCGGCCGACGAGGGAGCAGACCCGGCCGCTCTCCCAGGCGGCGCGGATCCGCGACGCGATGACGTCGAGCGTGTCGGAGCTCTCCACGGCACGCCCCCCTCAGTTCGGGAGGCGGCGCGCGAAGAGCTCGCGGCTGGCCACCACCGCCTCGATCATCCGGCGCAGGGGGCGCAGGCTGCCGCCGCGCCATGCCGAGAGGACGTCGAGCTCGCCCCCATCGAGGGCGGGGCACCACGCCTCGTCGAAGCCGCGCTCGCGCCGGAGCTCGTCGAGGATCGCCGCGGCGACGACCGGCAGGTCCTCCGCGCGCGGAGCCTTCCACTCCAGGGCCTGGCAACGGTCGCGCAGCGGGGCGGAGAGCCCGTCGAGCGAGTTGGCGGTCAGGACATAGGAGACGGGCGAGAGGTCGAGGGCGCACTCGAACGCTGGATCGTGGATCGCCCGGGCCGTGCTGCCCCTCTCCAGGAACGGGAGGAGCGTCTCGTCGAGGCGGCCCCATCGGCGGCTGTCGCCCGCCTTCTCGACCTCGTCGACGACGATGCCGTGGGAGGCCTTCCCGAAGCGGAGGCATGCCTGGGCCGGCACGGACGGGCGCCAGGATCCCCACATTCTGCTGGTACCAGCCCAGCTGCCGCCATCCATCTGGCCTGCACCGGCGTAGACGGTGACGTCGAGCCCGGCCGCCTCAAGCACGGCCCGCGCGAACGCCGTCTTCCCGCAGCCGGCTGGGCCGACGAGGATCCGCGGGGAAAACCGGGCGTAGGGGGCACCGACAAGGTCGGCCGCGTAGGCCTCGACCGCCTCGACCGCCCACGGGAAGCGGGCGCGCAGGCGCTTGACGAAGGCTGCCGGATCCGGCGCCGACACGAGCGGCATGGGCTTGCCGGCCCACGGCTCGGCGAGCGCGCGCGGGCTGTCGCCCCGGTCGCGGATGCTCTTCGACGGCTCCGGCAGGTGCGTCATCACGGGGAAGACGACGAGCGACAGGGCTGGCCGGGCCGCCCGACGGCGTGCGCCCTCGTCGAGGATCCGGCGCGCGTTAGCAACGGCGAGGATCTCTTCCGCGGAGAGCTGCCCCGGCGGCACATCCGGCAGATCGAGGGCGAGGTCGCCGTCCTGCACGACGGGGGGCTCGACCCGCTGCCCGGCGCCCCCGCGCAGGATCGTGTCCTCGTCCTCTACCATGCGGAGCGCCGACCCGAACGTCGTCCAAGCCTGCACCCACGCGGCCGCCTCCACGTCGAAGCTCTCAAGCCTCGGATAGCTGGGGCCGGGCACGTATGGCACGTCCCGGAACGTGGCTTGGGCGTCCTCGGCGCGCAGCAGCGCGTGCCGCACGACAAGGAAGGCGCGGTCGAGCTGGGCGGCCCGGACTTGCGCGGCCGCAGTCGAGAGGAGCTCGGCCGCCAGCCTGGCCGAGGCGAGCTCGCAGCCCAGCTCGGCGAGGTGGAACACGAGCACCCCGCCCACGTCCCGCACGAGCGCGAGCGTCGGCGTCGGCAGGCTGTTGCGGAGGGCCTCGCTCGCGAGCATGCGCTCCAGCGTGGAGATCCTGCCGACGGTGGCCTCCTCGAATGCGGCGGTCAGCGCGGCGTGCGTGCGGTCGCGCAGGCCCGGCGCGCCGAGGAGCGGCTGAAGGCGGGCGCGCAGATCCGTGACGGCGTCGTGGCCGAGCATCCCTCCGCCGTAGAGAAGCTGCACGCGGGTGCGGGTGCCCTGACCGTCACGGGGCCCGGCGAACGGGCGCGGGTCGAGGATGGCGGCGCGCACGGCGGCGGCCGACGAGGCAGCATGCTTGGTCACGGGAGGAGCTCGCAGGTACGGGATCAGGATGCGCGAAGAGGCGCGCCGAGCAGGGCTCAGGCGGCGGCTATCCGTTTCCGTAACAAGCGAGCTGCGAACACGAGGGCGATCCCTGCGGTGAGGCGGTTACCCTGGCAGGCGGGGACTCCCGAGGCAACGCGCGATCGGGGGGCGTGGTGAAGATATCCCTGGACGTTGGGGGCCGGCCCCTTCCCATCGCGAATCGTTCGCCGATGCTACACTTGGTCGGAGGGGTAGCGGAGGGGCGAACGATGGCGAGCGCGAGCGAAGAGCACCGGGCGGCGTGGGATTTCTATCGGCTCCCAAAACCGGCGCAGACGGTGTTCCGGGGCCGGGTCGTCGGCGCCAGGTGCGGAGAGCCCGACGTCGTCGCCGCCTTTGCGGCAGTCGGGGTGACGAACTCAATGAGGCCCCCCGTCATGGTCTACGACGACGTAGCGGCCGCGCTCGTCGCACTGCCGGTGGACGGCCGCCCGGCGATCGAGGTCGCCATGTTCGGGCAGGCTCTCACCCCACAGGAACCGGCCGCCCTCGTCCAGGAGACCCTCGCCCGCGGGCGCGCCATCGGCCACGACGACCGCCAGCTCGCCGGGGCGATCACGGTCGTCCTGAAGAGCCATGGGCACCTCGCGAGCAAAGCGGCCTTGTGGACATGCTCTTGATCTAAGGCGCCTGCGGGCCTCGTCGCGACCGCGACGTTCGTCTCTGCCACGGCAGTCCTCGGGACCCTGGCCCGGGCCGACCGGGCGCTTGCCGACCTGCGCGACACCGTGCACCCCGGGCGCCGCTGATCTCTGCGTCAGCGCTTGGTCCCGCTCCTCTTCCCCTTGGGCTCTGTGCTGTGCCGGGCGCAACCTCAGACTTTCTGGGCTTCCTCGAAGTGCCGCAGAACCCGCCGGGCGATCGCGAGCAGCGCGTCAAAGGTCAGGATCTCGATGCGATGGAGGTGGCCGTTGTGCCGCCGCAGGGCCGACCGCTGGTCGTCGTTCAGGTCTCTGCCGATGATGATGCGGGCCCGCATCTTGGTAACGTCCTCCCCGTCGTTGGCGAGGATCGAGTCCCGGTTCCGGTCGAGCTTTTCCAAATAGTTTTCGGCCTGGGCCACCACCCGCGTCAGGTCGCTGCCGGGCGCCCAGACCTTGTGCGAGGTGTCGAAGGTGAAGAGTGCCTTCCCCTTCAGGGGGGTCTTGATCTCGATGAGCTCGACCCGGCCGTCCGTCGTCCGCCGCGGCACGAAGTCGGCGATCTCGTCGCGCGTCCACCGGCGCCGGTCGAGGATGCAGCTGTACTCGCTCCCGAACAGCCAGGGGTGCCGTTCGAGCAGCGCCTGGAAGTCGCCTTCGCTCGTGTCGGGAGCCTCGATCATAGCCTCGAACCGGTCGACCACCTCACGGTAGACGGCGAGGTTCATGGCGGCGGCCGCCTTCTCGATGAACCCATCGTCCCGGGCGAGCCGGGAGACGAGAGCGCCGAGGACGTCGGGCTTCTCCGAGGCCTCCCGCAGGAGCATGGTCAGCGCGTCGAGCCGATCCGGCGCGGCGAGGTCGCGCAGCGCCTGCATCACGTCCTTGGGCCCGCCTCGCGTCGGCATCACGATGTAGCCGCCGGTGGAGGGCGGGAGGGCCCCGCTGCGCGCCGCCGCGAGGAAGTCCGCGAGCCGATTGGTCTCCTCACCATCGAGTTGGACGGAGCGGGTCAGGTCGACCGTGCACGCCTCCTTCGAGAGGGCGATCGTCTTGATGCTCAGCGCGTCGTGATGGTGCTCACCGGTGTGCCGGTCGCGGACGCTCGTCAGGCGCGCGATCCGTCGAACCTTCGAGCGATCCTTCTGCCCGTCTTTGAGGACGACCTCCTTGCGGCCGAGAACGTTTGGATTGATCGTGGGGTCGCGCTCATCGACGTAAACCTTCGTGGGCTCCACGATCCGCTCCGGCGGCATGCTGCCCAGCTAACCTGGACCAAACCAAGAACGTCGTCCAGGGATTCCGAAGCACCACGTACGCCCTCATCCGCGCCCCTGTGCCTGCAGGGCTTCCTCGACGAGTTCGGCGACCCGCTGCCCCGCGGCGCGGCCCCGCGCTTCGCCCGTATGGCGACGACCCGGTGCAGATGCATCCCAGGCGACGCGACGACCAGCTCGCTGTCGGCGCTCAGGCGGACCATCAGCACCAAGTCCTCCTCGTGGCAGGCCGGCCGCCGTGGCGGGGTCATCCCCGCAAGACGCGCAGGGCGGTCTCGGCATCGTAGCCTGCCCCGTCCGCGAGCGCCTCCGCGCGAGCGGGCTCCCACGCCTCGGGATCGCCGAGGGCATGCCGGCGCTCCCGCAGCGCGCGGGACAGCGCGGGCTCGGGGTGGTCGTGATAGTCGGGCATGCCGAGAGGGTCGCGCAGGCCCCACCCGCGGGCAAGCCCGCGTGCAGAGGCGTATAACGAGAAGAGCCCCGGCATCGCCCCGGGGCCCTCTGAACACCTCGCCCACTAGGGCGGGTAAATCTCGATCACTTGAAGGCTGTAAAAGACACGCTGTCATCCCTGCGCACGAGGACAGGGGCTAGGTCATCTCACCGGCAGTATCGCTCACGATGTGTCATCCCTGAGCACTAGGTCAGGGGGCGTCTTGTGCACGCCCTGAAAATTAGGCCCAGGCACCAGCCGAGGGAAGGCCCGATTGGAGGCATGGTAAACGGTCGGCGTTTGCCTCTGTCAGCTTTGGTTGAGACGTTGGTGATGATAGCCGGAGCCATTGTTTTGCTCCCACGCATCGAAGCTCCGCACTGAAGCAACCTAGAGTGATTAGGGGCCGCCATATCGGTTTGCGCTACCCAATACCTCATGCACGAGCGGCTACTCGTCGCTCGCTTGGTTGGCCCCTGATGGTGTTAGGGCGGCTTCCGGGACATCCGACGGGGTATGCCGCTTCCCTTGAACCCGGAAAAGGACGACTGCGGTCTCCACCGAGCTGTCCGCAACGGTTCGATGATGGACGCCAATCTGGTCGCGTATGTCGGGCTGGGCTCCGGCTCGGTCATGCAGGTCGAGGACCATCAGCATGGAAAGCGCGATGTTCGTGCCCTGATACGAGATGGCTTGCGGGCCGTATCGGTCGACCAAGTCGCTAAGCGTCAGCTTCGGGAAGGAGCGCTTCAGTTCGGACGTCGTCTTCATCCATCTGTAGGTGAACAGGACATCAACGCGCCCGCCGCCGAGGTCCCGGGCCTCGGGTCGGCAGATCTCCGCGAGCCGCGAACCCATGAGGAAGTTGACGAAGTCATGCTGGAGATCGGCTTCCAGCGGCGGGTTGTCCGCGTCACGATTGAAGAGATAGGCGACGCCGGGATACGTTGCCTTGCTGAGGTTGTACCGCGAGACGACGAAGCGTGTGACCTCTAGGAGCAGTACATCGACGAAGCTCCGGACATCCTCTCGCCCCCCGTAGTCGACATTCCCGGCGAGGGCGGCAAGGGCTGTCCCAAGCACCTCGTCGACGGTCCTGGATACGGTCTCGTCGTACAGGATGACGGCATCGGCCTCGATGCGGGCCGAGACGGTCTCGCGTACCTGCGCCGGGAGGTGCTCAATGATGGCGGCGGTCGGTGAGCTCCCGTCCGCCGCCCCGGAAGGGCGGTGGGTGACGAGGTCTACCCGGGCTTGGCCCACGAGGTCCCCGAGGGACATCGCCTCCGGCAGGTAAGCGGACCCGGCGTTCTCCTCTATCCAGTGCTCCAGGATGTCCAGGGAACGAAGCTCGCGCTGCATCGCGCCCACGATCATCGGGCGCACGACCTGCTCTAGCCCGCCGTCGGACCCTCGCCGGAACATGGTACGGCTCGCGGCATAGACGGACAGAAGCTCCTCCTCCATGACCGCGGCGACTTTGAGCCACGCCGAGCGGGAGATCTTGTCCGTGACCGCCCCGAGGCGGAGCGCGAGCGAAGTCCAGTGGACGCGTTCGAGGTCCTTCGCCGTGAGCCAGGACGACGTCTCGGGCTCGCGGTCATTCACGGTGAGGTAGGCGGTGTACTCGAAGGCCGATCGCGTGACGGTGTCGATCCGCTCTGGGAGATCCTCGCCGGTACGGCCTTCCTGGAAGGCCACCAGCATGTCGAGGCAGTTCCGGTAAAGCCGGGCATCGAGGCGCGTCTCGGTCGCGTCCTCGGCACGCGCAAACCAGCCCCGGGCCCGCCCGAAGGCGTCGAGCGCCGTTTTCGGCGTGGTGGCGCCGAGCCCCGTTCTCAGCGCATCGAGGCCGAGCTCGACCGCGGCTTCGTCCTCCGCGTCCTCGACATCCGCGAGTTCCGTCAGCTTGTGGCGCAAGTCGTCGGCGGGCTCGTGGGCCAGCACGGCCCCGGCAACCCTGGCCGCATGGCGGAGATAGATGCCGTCGTCCGACGGGTCGAGATCGAGGAGGTCGGCTTGGAGGCGCCGGAGCAGCGACCGCTCCGACTGGGCCATGATCATCGCCGCCTTCAGCGCCTGGGAGCGGGTGCCATAGTGGGCCGACCTGTCGGCGGCCCGTTCCAGGAAAACCCGGCCGAGCCCTTGGCGGTGCGTCGGCGGAACCTGCCCGCCGCGCCCAAGCCAAGACGCAATCTCCATCATGGCGAGCACGTCGGCGTTCTCCGCCACCGCGACCAGGGCCTTCGTGGTTGCCTCGGCTCGCGGATGTTCGGCGAGGATGACGAAGAGGCGCGCGCCCTCGACTTCCGCCGCATGATCGGCGGCCGCCGCGGCGAGCTCGTCGACCGGGATGTCGCCGAGGTCTTGCGCGTCGCCGTCGTCGAGAAGGCGTCTGATCAGGTCGGACGGCGCCACGGAGCCAGGCTCAGAAAAGGAATCGCTCGCCATGAGCGTGGGTCACGTGATCGCATGGGACAACGTCGAGGAGCGTCGGGTCCGCACGGGCGCCGACGATGATCTGGATGTCCCCCGCGCTCTGGATAGCCTCGTGCACGCGCGACAGCAACGCGGCGAAGTCGGCGGGCGCCATCTCCTGCGCGCCCGGGCTATCCAGGACCAGCAGGCCCGGGTGCCGGCCGTACATGCGTTGCCGGGCCACCTCGATCACGGCGAGCGCCGCCGCGATGCGCACGCGCAGGTTCTCTCCCGGGGACAGCCTCCCGAAGCTGGTCGGAGCCTTGCCCTGCACGATCCGCATCGCCCCCCCGGTGCCCCAGTCCATGCTCTCGATGTTCTGGACGCCGAACGAACGGGACAGCGTGGTGATCTCCCTCGACACGTCGGCGAGGATCTCGCGCGCGAGCCCGTCGTAGAGATCCTTGGTCACCTCCTCGGCGGCCTGGAGCACTGCCTCGTCATGAGCGCCGGTGGCAGCCTCTTCCTTCTCCTCCTCTTCCTCCTCGGCCGCGATCAGCGCGAGGAGTTGCTCGCGCTGGGCCTCAAGGCCCCGGATCTCCATCTCTAGGTCGGCGGAGCCCTCGGCCCGCAAGGCGGCTTCGGTGGCGCGCGACGCCTCGATGGCCTTGGAAAGCTCCGCCTCGGCCCCCCGCTGCGACGCCTGCGCCTTGGTCGCCTGGGCGCTCAGCTCCGCGACATTGACCTCAACGTCGTCGACGTCCCGCTGCAACTCCTCCAGCCGCAACGCGTCCTCGTCCTCGTCCGGTGCCTGGCGCGTGCCGCATAAGGCGCAGGTAGAACCCTCGTCCGCCCGCGAATGCCGGTTGTGGTCGATGCCGGCATCGCACGAGGGGCAGCAGACGGGGCGCAAGGTCCGGAGCACCACGCCGGCTGCCCGCTCGTCCCTGAGTTGCTGCAAGGCCCTCCGCGTTTCGAGGAGCAGGGTCGTCGCGCCCTGCAACTGGCGGTCCACCCTGACCGCCTCCTGCCGCGTCTCCTCGATCCCCTCGCGCAGGGCCAGCAGCCGACGGTCCTGCTCAAGCATCGTGGCCCGCAGGACGGCACGGTCGGGCCCGGGGCGGACCCGGCCGCGCGCGGACGAAAGGGAGGCGTCGACCGCTTCGAGCCTAGTCCGGAGCCTGTCCCCGAGGCCGCGGGAGGCGGTGGGACGCTCGGCCTTCGTCGCCCTCAGCCGCTTCAGCGCCGTTGCGGCAGCCGTGTAGGTGCTGACCCACGGCAGGCCCATGAACATCTGCAGCAGCCTCAGCGGGATGGCATCGACCAGCAGCTCGCCGAACACGGCCTTGCCCGGACCGTCGACGAACAGCGCCGACGCGATGACCGGCCAGCCATGGGTATGGCTGCCGTCCTTCTCGTTGTGGGCATGGAACCTGGCGAAGCCGAACTCCGCCAGCATGGCGTCCTCGACGGCCCGTTCGAGAGGCTTCCCGACCGTGCCCTCGTACAGGGTGAACCACCCGCCCTCCTGTTCGCGGCTGAAGCTGCCGGCCGCGCCCTTGTCGGGGTCGCCCGCCTCCTTCGTGACGAGGAGCCGGTGGCCGATGCCGTTAGCCTCGAAGACGACCTCCGCCTTGCTCAGCCATCGCCACACGTCCGGCTTCACGCGTTCGTGGATGTCGCCGCGGATGCCCCCCTGGATCACGCCCAGCAGGGTCGACTTGCCCCTGAAGTTCTGGTCCGAAACGATGGCCCAGAGCCCGGGACCGAAAGTGAAAGTCTGGCCGAACGGGCCGTCGGCGACGGTGCCCTCCTTGATACCCTTCAGCGTGACAGAGCGGATGCGGAGGCTCTTCCTACGGGGCAAGGTGGATTGAGGCTCGACGGCGTGCCGGTCGAGCACCTCCTGCACGACCGGCATCGGCAGGGATGCCTTGCCGGCGATGGCCTCGATCCACTCCGCTGCCGTGGCTTGCGTGCTCATCATCGTCCCCTGAGGCTCCGGAGCCGGGCCAGGACGCGCTCCTTGATGGACGGGATTTCGGTCCCGTGGCGGGCGTCGCGGTACTCGGGATGGAGATACTGGTCGCCCTTCAGGTCAGAGCCGCTCCGGAAGCCGGCCAGCGTCATCACGAGCTCGACCCGCGACCTATACCAGCCAAGGCTCGGCTGCTCGCGCTCGATCCGCTCGATGAACGCGAACGAGGTCGGAAGGACGATGAAGTCGTGCCGGCGCTGGCCGGTGGTCTGCTTCAGCGGACGCACCAGGCCATGCGCCGCGAGGATCGAGAGCGGCATCTCGATGTTCTGGAAGGCCCCGCGGCGCCAGCGGACCATCGCGACCGTGCGAAGGTCCGGCTCGTCGGCGTCGAAGATGTCGGACGCAGCATCCAGGGCGGCAGGATCGCCCTCGGTCTCGAAGCGGGTCAGGAGTTCGTCGGCCAAGTAATCCGGGTAGCGGACGAGGAAGTCGATAGCCATCGCCCGCTTCTCGCCGCGGAAGATGCGCCCATCGTGTGCGGCCTCCTCGCTCCCGAGTGCCAGGATGTACAGGAGGCGCACCGCGTCGCGATGGTGGAACCCGATCTGCGGCTTGGCCGGTCCGCCCCGCGCAGGACGGGTCGTGTCAGGGCTCGTGGTCGTCTCGGGCTGCCCGTCCATCGTGGTCGCTCAAGGTCGTGGAGGCCAAGTCACGTCGGTGACGAGGCGTGCGCCGGCCGGCGCCGAGTTCGTGTCGCCGGAAGGCTAGCCCGCCGAAGCACCGGCTTCCAAGCCGCCTCGCGGCCATCGACGCTCGACGGGGTCAGACCGGGCCGGTGACATAACGGCTTGGCAGTGGCCCGGTTCGTTCGCGCGCAGGGTATTGGGTTAGCGCTACCCGATACCCTGCCGCCGAGTTGTGTTTCCCGGCCCCCAGGGGTCACCCGGTCGGGACGGCCTCTGGCGCCGTTTTGGATCCGGGCACCTCGGGCTTGCGCAGGCTTCCAGGCCGGGACAGGTTCGCGGCCGCTCAGGAGATACCGTCATGAAACCCGTCGGCGAGCACCCAACCAACTGACGGCCGGAGTGCCGCCATGGCCGAGCCTCCGCGCCCTTAGGGATAGGGCGAGCCACGTCGGGTCCGGGACGTCCTCGACGTGCCTAGCGGGCCGGGGCCGGGACTGCTCCCTCCCAGTGAGGACGCGCAGGATCGTGGCGGGATCGTAGGCGTTGTTGGGCATGCCGGGATGCTCCCGCCGGCAGGCCTCGTTAGCCGCCCCAGTTCAAAAAATTCTCGTCCGCCGGCGATGATCGCGGACGTCCAGGCCACGATGGTCTGGCTACCACATGAAAAAAAACGGGAATGTTCAAACCCGAAAATTTGTCGATCCAGACAATTTGTGGCCGCCCGCTAAGCTATTATGAACCAAATCTGATTCAGGTTCCAACAGGTATTTGCGATTACATCAACAGGCCTCCCGGCGATGGCGTCGGCATGAGGCAGGACAGATGGCTCCTTACACCACGCAGACCGCGCTTGAGCTCGTAAAGGAACTCCAGGGGAAGGCCCGCTGGTCCGACAAGAGTTTATCGATGCGGCTTCGCCGCGGCGAGCCGCTAAGAATCTTCATCGAGCGGAGCATGATGGGCGGAAGCGTCGTCTATGCAATCTGGAGGGACGACGGCGCCATCGGCGGCTTCGCTCACCGCATTGTGTCGGGCCTAGCTACGGCTGAGGCCCAGGCTGTCAGCGTCGAGGACAGCCTCGTCTACAGAGTCCCAGACGAGAGAGGGGCGCGGTTCCTCGCGGCCGGGTTTGGTGACGGCCGGGTACCCGGTCCGGAGGAGGAATACGTCATCTCCATGGAAATCTGGGATCCGGACGGCCGCCTGGACGAGAATGGCCGACTAGTGGCGACGACCTATCTGGAAGTCGGTCCCTGACGGGCATGGTCACGGGTCTGCAGGGCCTCTTCGACGAGCTCGGCGACCCGCTGCCCCGCGGCCCGGGCGCGCTTCTCGCGGATGGCGACGATGCGGGTCGGGGGCGTCCCCGGCGACGAGACGACGAGCTCGCCGTCGGCGTGGAGGCGGACTGTAATCGTGATGGGGTCGCTCATGGCAGGGGAAGGGGCTTGAAGCGGGCGCGCTCGCGCTCGTAGTGCTCCAGGACGTGGTCGACCCAGGGGGCCATGCCGCTCGCCTTAAGCTTCAGGCGCTGAGCCCGAGCGTACACCTTGCGGGTCACGTCCTCGATGCGTGCCTCCTCGCGGTTCTCGGTCTTGTCCCGCGCGTGCGCCAGGATCGCCGAGCCAGCGCCCCCGAGCTGCTCCTCGTCGAGGAAGGTCCCGAGCGTGCGCCGGGCATCGTGCGGGGTCCAGACCCTGATGCCGTAGCGCTCGAACAGGTTGCCGTGGGGACGCTTGAACAGCGGCCCCTTCTTGCCCTTCTTCGTCTTGCCGGCCTTCGTCTTGCCCTCCAACCGATGGAAGAGGCCGGTGAACCCGGCCGGGGTCACGTGCTTACCGTCGACCCGACTGGGGAAGCGCCACGGCGATGACGGGTCCGCCCCGAGCCGATCGATCGCCGCGATCGCGGCCGGCGGGATCGGCAGGGCGTGCGGGCGGCCTCCCTTCCGGCCGCTCTTCATTTCCTTCGCGGTCCAAGTCCAAACCTCCCAGCCGGGCATGTCGGGCATGGGGATGATGCCGTCGCGCCGGGTGCGTCCGAGGCTGCCCGTCCTCTGCCCGGTCAGGACGACTGCCCAGACGGCTGCCAGCATGCCGTTCTCGGTCTCCTGGTCAGTCGAGCTGAGGGTACGGTGATGCTCGATGACGAGCAGCGTTCGGACGAGCTCCTGGATCGTCGGCGTGTGCTCGCGAGCCTTCGAGCTGTACTCGATGTGCCAGCGCTCCTGCCACCACGCGTGCTTTTCGTCCGCGAGCCCCGAGCGCGTCGCATGACTGCGCCACCCCCAGGTCAGCGCTTCCTTGCACTGCGCGACGACGCGGGCCGCGGCGGAGAGGGTGCGGGATTCAATCACGCGGTCGCGCAACTCCTCCAGATCCGAGATCTCAATCGAGGCCAGCTCCAGCCTCTCGATTGGCTCGAACTCGGGGCCGGTGTGGTAGGCCGAGTAGCTGCGCCGGTAGCTCTCCTTTAGGTCAGGCAGCTTCGATGCGAGGAACTCGGCCATGAGGTCCTGCCACTGCCATGGCCCGCGCCGGCGGCGGTCCTCGTCGGACTGCACCTCGACAGTCTCCGCGAACGCAGCGTCCGCGGCGAGCTCGACCGGCTTGCCCTTGGCCAGCACCGCCTCGAACACGTGCAGATCCTCGCGCGGGTTGACCCCGGCCTCGACGTCCCGGCGCGCGCGGTCGGCGGCGAGCCGGGCCGCCGGCAGGGTCAGGGCGTCCATGGAGCCGAGGCGGAACGTCCCCTTGCGGTGGCGGAGGTACCACGTGCCCGCCGCACGCGTAATCCGCAGGGTGAGGCCCGGGGTGTCCGCGTCGGCGATCTCCGCGCCGCGGCCGACGAGCTTCCCCTCCTGGATCATGCGGGCCGCGCGCTCGACGGTCGCCGCCGTCATTCTCACGCGCTCGCGCTCGTAGCTGCCCCTGCCTGCCGCCTTCGCCATGGCCCATCCCCCGGGATACAACGGGGATACAACATGGGTATTCGGGCCGTGGCAACGAAGATGTCACCCCTCTAAACGAGGAAAACCACGCAACATCAATGGCTTCTGAGGAGATGGTTAACTGAATATCGGGAGGGGTTCACTTGGGCCATATAGCTTCCCAAGCTGAATGTCGTCGGTTCGATCCCGATCGCCCGCTCCACCTAAATCCTTGATGCAGCTGGTGTTCGGGTCGGCCTAGGCAGTCGAGGTGTTCCCCATGTTCCCCATGGTGTTCCTCGCTGTTCCCCATCGCAGCCCACACTCTTTTTTTCGATCGGAATGACGAGGTCTGACTGAGCCGGACCGTCTCGCCGCCGAAGCCGCCTGACCCGTAGCTGCCTGAGACGTGTCTGCGCGCAACTACCCCGTCCAGGGAGCAGCTGGTCTGATCGCTCTGCATCACAGGCCCAGCGGCTGTTGAACGCCGCGCTTACGATCGCTTGGACGATGCGCTGGTGATCGCCCCTCAGGCCGCCCGTTCGCAGCTATGACGTCAGATCACAAGACCTTTGCTCCTCGACCAGAGCGCGTTTGTTGCGCCGCAGAGATGGGCATCCCATCTTGTTGCTATGCAACAGAACGGATCCGGCAGGCTGCTGAAGTTCGCCACTCGAAGTGAACTGGCGGCTCGCGAACTGGCCCGGAACGCGGCCGATCTGGAGAGCCACGGCTTCGTAGAGGCGGCAGATACCCTGCGGGGTCACGTCCGCTTTCTCCGTGTCGATGCGATCCGTTTCCGCGCCTTGGCGGGCGGTCTGATTTACATAAGCTTGGCTCGCTCGTCTCAGTGAGTCCGACAGCGGCGAAGGTCCGGGCGACCTAACCCTGGCCAACTCCTCAGATGCAGGCGCGGCTCACGCAGACCCCGGTTTCACATCATTCGCCGGAGGTCATCTCCACGACGGGTCGTTCTATTGCAGGACGCCGTCCGTCAGCTGAGTTTGCCGACAGCGTAGCGGATTGTGCAGCCGGGTCCTGGCGAGGC